>NZ_JBFUKH010000001.1:0-938376 GCF_056400965.1 Asticcacaulis sp. P4_H10
CATCAACCAGTCGACGACCGACGTGAACCTGTTCACGATGACGGCGCTGTATGATCACTACCTCAAGACCGGCAGCAACTCGGCTACGGCTCAAAACCAGGCGCGTGCGGACTACCAGGCTAACCTGGACGGCAGCGGCAACCTGAACCAGACCTATGTCGATCAGGTGCTGAAGGCCTACGATCTGGTCGCTGACGCCAACGACCCGCTGTTCGTGTTCGAGACCAATATTCCGGTCAACAACAAGACGGCCAACCTGCACGGCTTCGAATTCGCCTTCCAGCACTTCTTCGCTGATACGGGCTTCGGTGTTTCGGGCAGCCTGACGACGGTCAATGGTGATATCGGCTTCGACAACTCGGCCGCTCCGGGTACACAACAGTTCCCGCTGCTGGGCCTGTCGAACACCTACAACCTGACCGCCATCTACGATAAGGGCAACTGGTCGGGCCGCGTGTCGTACAACTGGCGCGACGAGTTCATCTCGGCGACCAATATCGGCGCTCAAGGTGACCCGATGTATACCGAAGCCTTCGGTACCATCGACGCCTCCGTGAACTACCAGTTGACGCCATCGCTGCAACTGACGTTCGAAGGCCTGAACCTCAACAAGGCGCATATCCGTAACTTTGGTCGCGACAAGACCAATATTTACTTCGCGCAGGAACTCGACTCGCGTTACCAAATCGGTGCTCGCTACAAGTTCTAATCTTTGTAACGGCCTTGGCCGTGACGAGAGAAGGCCGCGGTTCGCCGCGGCCTTTTTCTTACCAACGTGTTGAAATTAGGGACTATATTATGAGCCAGGTCGTTCTGCTGGATAATGTCGAGCATCATGATTTGCGGCTGATAACGCGTTTTTCGCCGGACACTGGCGACAAGGTAAACCTGGCCCTGGTTGTGCCGACGGAATTTGCCGAGGTTCAGCGCGAATATCCAATCCTGTTCCGCCAGTCGGACGACGGCGGCTTCCAGGCCTTTGCCCTGCTGGGCTTTGAAAAAGACGAAAATCTCTATCTCGATGATGCCGGCTGGCACGCGCGGTACATTCCAGCGATGCAGGCGCGCGGCCCGTTCCGCATCGGCTTTCGCCAGGACGGCCAAAGTGGCCGTAGCGAACCTATGGTCATGGTCGATCTCGATCATCCGCGCATCAGCCGGACCGAGGGCGATCCGTTATTCCTGCCCCATGGCGGAAATGCCCCGGCCTTCGAGCGCGTCGCCGAGACGCTGCGTACACTGCATACCGGCGTCGAAGCCGGCAATGCCATGTTCGCTGCTTTCACCGAAGCCGGCTTGCTGGCACCGGTCGAAATCAATATCGAATTTGACGAAGTGGCGCGTTACACGCTGCCCGATTTCTTTTCCATCAGCCAGGAAGCCCTGGCTCAGCTCGACGGTGCGACCCTGCAGTGTCTGAACCAGTCTGGCTTCTTGGCGATGGCCTACTGTGTTGTTCTATCAAGGGGCAATCTGGCGCGCTTGATCGAACTCAAGACCAAACGGCGTCAAGCCGCGTAGATTTCGCTTATGAAACTGACCTCCCGCACGACACGCACGCTCGACGGCACGCCATCGGACCAGGTGCCGTTCGATCGCCTGATGGCGGAACAGCAGCCCACCGTCCTGAAAGGGCTGGCGCGCGACTGGCCGCTGGTGCGCGAAGGTCTGGCTTCGCCGGCCGCAGCCATTACCTATCTGAAAGGCTTCTATCAGGGCCGGCCGGTCGCGGCCTTCACGGGCGAGCCGGAAATCAAGGGGCGATTTTTCTATAATGATGACGTCAGCGCGCTGAATTTCCGGGCGGAACGCGCCCGGCTGGATGAGGTCCTCGATCAACTGGCGGCGCATCTCGACGATCCGGCGGCGCCGTCCTTCTATATCGGCTCGACCGACCTTGATCTTTACCTGCCGGGATTGCGCGAACAGAACAGCCTCGTTCTGAACCACCCGATGTTCACCGTGCAGCCCTACCTGGCCAGTATCTGGATCGGCAACCGCACGACGGCGACAGCGCATCACGACATGTCCCACAATATCGCCGTTTGCGTCGCCGGCCGCCGACGTTTCACCCTGTTTCCGCCCGAGCAGGTGCATAACCTCTATCCGGGACCGCTTGAGCCGACGCCAGGCGGCCAGGTCGTCAGCATGGTGGACTTCCGCAATCCGGATTATGACCGCTACCCGCGCTTTCGCGAGGCTGTCGCCCACGCCCAGGTCGCCGACCTGGAACCCGGCGACGTGCTGTTCTATCCGGCCCTGTGGTGGCACCATGTCGAGGCGCTGGAACCGTTTAATATCCTTGTCAACTATTGGTGGAACACGGCGCCGGCCTATATGGATACACCACAGAACACGCTGTTGCACGCCATGCTATCCCTGCGCGATCGCCCCGACGCCGAAAAGCAGGCCTGGCGCGCCATGTTCGACTACTACATTTTCGGCCCCGCCGATCAGGCCGGCGCGCATCTGCCCGAACCGGCGCGCGGCCTGCTGGCGCCGCTCGACGATATGAAGGCAAGGCGCTTGCGTGCCATGCTGCTCAATAAGCTGAACAGATAAAACTATGTTTTGTAGTGATATTTAAGGCGAAACGAAGTTCGGCGTAGCCAAAACCGCTTACACTTTTGGCTACGCCGAACTTCGTTTCGCCATATCGCTCTAAAGGGAGACGCGTCATGGACGACCAGAAGGTCAAGAAGGTGGTGATCGCCGGCGGGGGCACTGCCGGCTGGTGTGTCGCCACGGCGCTGGCCCGGATGCTGGGGCCGCTGCTGGATATCACCCTGGTCGAATCCGAAGAGATCGGTATTGTCGGCGTCGGCGAAGCCACCGTTCCGACCATCACCCATTTTCACCGCCTGTGTGGTATCGACGAGCGCACCTTCATGCGCGCGACAAATGCCTCCATCAAGATGGCCATCCTGTTCAAAAACTGGGCGCGGCAGGGCGACAGCTATATCCACTCCTTCGGCACACTGGGCGTGTCAAACTGGATGGCGCCGTTCCACCAGGTCTGGCTGCAGGCGCGGGCCGACGGCTATGGCGGCGAATTGAGCGACTATTGTCTTGAGCACCAGGCGGCAGCCGTGGGCAAGTTCGAGATATCCGACAAGGTCCGCCCCAACTACGCCTATCATTTCGACACCAATCAGTACGGCCCCTTCCTGCGCCGCCATTGCGGCGACTACGTCAAACGCATCGAAGGCAAGATTACGGGCGTGGAGCAGGACGCCGAGACCGGTTTCATCACCGAGCTGGTGCTGCAATCCGGCGAACGGATCGCGGGCGACCTGTTCATCGACTGCACCGGCTTCCGCGGCCTGCTCATCGAACAGACGCTCAAGACTGGCTACGAGGATTGGAGCCACTGGCTGGCCAATGACAGCGCCTGGGCGACGCAGGCGCCGACGAAGCGTCCTATAATGCCTTATACCGGCGCGACTGCCCATGACGCGGGTTGGATCTGGGACATTCCGCTGCAGACGCGCGTCGGCAAAGGCTTTGTCTTTTCCAGCCGTTACATGCCTGATGACGTAGCCCGCCAGCAGTTCCTCGATCATATCGGGGTACCGCCGCTGGCAGAGCCAAACCTGCTCAGGTTCCGTACCGGGCGGCGCCTCAAGATATGGAACAAGAACTGCATCGCCTTCGGTCTGGCCTCGGGCTTCATCGAGCCGTTAGAATCGACCAATATCCACCTGATGCAGACAGCGGCAACGCGTCTTGTCCAATTGTTTCCATTCAGTGGCGTCAACGATGCCATTGCCGGGCATTTCAATGAACTGACTCAAAACGAAGTCGCCAATGTCCGCGACTTCGTCATCATGCACTACAAGCTGACGGAACGTGACGACACGCCCTACTGGCGCGACCGGCGTGACATGGAGATTCCGGACAGCCTGGCGTCGCGGTTGGCGATTTTCCGTGAGAACGGTCACGCCTATCAGATTCCCGATGAGGTCTTCCGCGTCGATTCCTGGCTGCAGGTCATGCTGGGACAGCGCTTCTATCCGACAGGGCGTCATCATCTGGGGCGGATGACGGATCGCGCAGTTCTTGAGCAGGCGCTTGCCAATATGAAGGCTGCCGTCGATGCTCAGGTCGAGCGCATGCCGGCGCATGAGGACTTCATCCGTGAGTATTGCGCCTGATCGCTAAGGGAGGACGGGCATGAAACCAATCCGGAAGGTCGTTATTGCTGGCGGGGGCACGGCAGGCTGGTGTGCGGCGGCAGCGCTGAGCAAACTCCTCGGGCCGTTGCTCGACATCACGCTCGTTGAATCCGAGGAGATTGGCATTGTCGGGGTTGGCGAAGCGACCATCCCGACCTGCCGGACCTTCCACCGTCTGCTCGGCATAGACGAGCGCGAATTCCTGCGCGCCACCAATGCGACCTTCAAGCTGGCGATCGCCTTTGAGGACTGGGCGCGCAAGGGCGACCGCTATATCCATTCGTTCGGCGAGGTCGGCAAGTCGTCGTGGATGGCGCCCTTCCACCACCTGTGGCTCGAAGCCCGGTCGCAAGGCGTGGCCGGTCCCATCAGCGACTACTGTTTCGAACTCCAGGCGGCGGAGGCCGGCAAGTTCCAGACCGGCGAAAACGCCAAGATCAATTATGCCTACCATTTCGACGCCGGGCTTTACGGCCGCTTCCTGCGTGGCATCAGCGAGAAGGCTGGCGTCAAACGTATCGAAGGCCGGATCGAGACGGTCGAGCAGCATCCCGAGACCGGATTCATCACGGCACTCAAGCTGCAATCGGGCGCGCGAGTCGAAGGTGACCTGTTCATCGACTGCACTGGCTTCCATGGCCTGCTGATCGAAAAGACGCTCCAGACCGGTTATGAGGACTGGAGCCACTGGTTGCCAACCAATCGCGCCGTAGCGGTCCAGACCGAATCCGCCGGGCCGCTGACGCCTTACACACGCGCGGCGGCGCATGACGCCGGCTGGCGCTGGCGCATCCCTTTGCAGAATCGCGTCGGCAACGGTCTGGTCTATTGCAGCGACTACCTGTCGGACGACGCGGCGCGTGAGCGCCTGCTGTCGCTGGTCGATGCGCCGACCCTGATCGAGCCGCGCCTGATCCGCTACCAGACCGGTCGCCGGCTCAAGTCGTGGAACAAGAACTGCGTGACGCTGGGACTATCGAGCGGTTTTATCGAGCCGTTGGAATCGACCAGTATTCACCTGTTCCAGATTGGTGTGACGCGGCTGGTCCAGCTCTTCCCGTCCGGCGGCATAACCGATGCGCTTACGGACCACTACAACGCCTTGTCGCGCAACGAACTGGAACGGGTGCGTGATTTCGTCATCCTGCACTATGCGCTCAATGAACGCGACGAACCGTTCTGGCGCGACCGGCGCGAAATGGCCTTACCCGATACGCTGAGGGAGCGCATCGCGCTGTTCGCAGAAAACGGCGTTGCCTATCAGGCGCCCGATGACCTGTTCCGCGTCGATTCCTGGGTGCAGGTCATGTTGGGTCAGAGGCTGGAACCCAAGCGCTGGCACCATCTCGGCCAGATGATGAGCCGTGAGCAGATGACGGCGGCGCTGAACAACCTGAAAGGCGGCATTGCGCGCACGGTCGGCGGCATGCAGACGCACGAGGCCTTTATCAAACAATATTGCGCCGTATAGAGCGATATGCCAGAAAGTGTGTAGCGGTTTTTGGCTAAATATCGCGACAAAACAAAAACCTAGAGCATGATGGTGGTTCGACTTAAACGCATCATGCTCTAGCCGGGCCTGAAATCAGGCCGCCTTCACTCCGACCGTCTTGCCCAACAGGGCCGGGACATCGCCGCCGGGAATGGCGCGGCTCAGAAGGAAGCCCTGAATGCCCGGGCAGCGCTCTTCGCGCAGATGATCCAACTGTTCCTCGGTCTCGACGCCTTCGGCGACACAGTCGAGGTCGAGTTGACGCGCCAGATCGAGGATGCTGTGGACGATGGCGGCCGTCGAGTCGTCGTTCATCATGTCGCGTACGAAGCTGCGATCGATCTTGATGCGGTCGAGCGGGAAGCGCTTGAGGTAGCCCAGCGACGACCAGCCGGTGCCGAAATCATCCAGCGACAGCTTCACGCCCATGGCCTTCAGGTCGGTCATGATGCGCATGGTCGCTTCGGTGTCGTCGAGCGTCAGGCTTTCGGTCAGCTCCAGTTCCAGCCACTCTGCCACCATGCCGGTATCGTGAAGCGCCTCGCGTACAGTATGAACAATATTGCCGCGGTAGAACTGCTGTGCCGACAGGTTGACGGCCATGCGCACCGGCGGCAGGCCCTGTATCTGCCACGCCATGTTCTGGGCGCAGGCGGTGCGCAGGACCCAACGGCCGACCTCGACCATCTTGCCGTGTTCTTCCAGCAGCGGGATGAACAGGCCGGGCTGGACCATGCCTTCGGTCGGGTGCTGCCATCGGATCAGGGCTTCGACGCCGGTGATGCGCGACTTGTCGAGCGAATATTGCGGTTGGTAGTGCAGGACGAATTCACCGCGTTCGCAGGCGCCATGCAGGTCGTTCGACAGGGTGTGCCAACGCTCGGCGGCCATGCTGAGGTCGCGCGTGAACAGGCGGTAGGTGCCGCGGCCCTTCTTCTTGGCCTGGTACATGGCGGTGTCAGCGGCCTGGAGCAGGGCGGCGGGATTGTCGCCGTCGCCGGGGTACATGGCTATGCCTATGCTGGTGCCGATGCGCAACTTGTGGCCCTGGATGGTCGCCGTTGGCGTGAGGACTTCGAGGATGCGCTGGGCCAGAATTTCAGCGTCAGCGACATCGGTCAGGCCCGAGGCGGCGATGACGAATTCGTCGCCGCCTAGACGCGCCGGCGTGTCGGTCTCACGCAGCACACTGCGCAGGCGCTTTGAGACTTCCTCGAGCAGGCCGTCACCGACCAGGTGGCCCAGGCTGTCATTGATGTTCTTGAAATGGTCGAGGTCGAGCAGCAACAGGGCGACCTGGGTCTGGTCACGACGGGCGTGCGCCATGGCGTGGTTCAGGCGGTCGAGCAGCAGGGTGCGGTTAGGCAGGCCGGTCAGGGCATCGTGCAGGGCCAGGTAGCGCACGCGCGCCTCGGCTTCCTTGCGTGCCAGGATGTCGCGGAAGGTGCATTGCGCCAGTAAACGCGTGCCGGCGCGGTAGGTGGTGCCGACGACTTCGACGCTGACCGCCGTCCCGTCCATCTTTTCCCACGACCAGTCTTGCCATTTCATCTGGCCGGTGGCGCGTAAGGAATCGACCATGGCCGCGCCGCCGCCCAGCCGGTTGAGAAGGGCGACGTCTTCGATCGGCCGGCCGCGTACCTCGGATGACAGGACGTCCAGCATCTCGGCGCACACGCTGTTGAGGTCGTGGATAGTACCTTGTTCGCAGTCAAGAACCAGAATGCCGTCGCCGGCCGTTTCGAACAGGCGGCGGTGGCGCAGTTCGGAGTCGCGTAAACACTGCTGCGCGCCACGCAGGGCCAGGTGGGTGCGTACGCGCGCCAACAGTTCCTCGACCTGGAATGGTTTGGAGACATAGTCGACGCCGCCGGCGCCAAAGGCCTTGACCTTGCTGTCGACGTCGGTCAGGGCGGTCATGAATATGACCGGCACGTCGCGCATATGGTCCTGCTGCTTCAGCCGTTTGCAGGTCTCGAAACCGTCGAGGTCCGGCATCATGATATCGAGCAGCACGAGGTCAGGTTGGACATAGCCGATGCGTTCGAGCGCTTCCAGGCCGCCAAGGGCCACCAGGACTTCATAGCCGTGGATTTCGAGGTGGTCGACCAGGACACCCAGATTGAGCGGATTGTCATCGACAACAAGAATGCGTTGCTGAGTCATGCTTTTTACTATCGCCGGTTACGCGGCGGTCCTCTCTTGAGCGTACTGCTCGATCAGCCGCAGGACGGCCGGTGACTGGTAGGTGGCCGCCAGGGCGTCGAGACGCACCGTGAAGGCTTCGTATTGCGGACCCATGGCGACGACCCCCGGCAATTCCTTGCGGATGGCGCGCAGATTGCCGGCGCGCGCAAAGTCCAGCAGCCGGTCGAGCACCTCGGCCGGCGGCGCGATGAGGACAGTCTCGTCTTCACGGAAAGGCGCGGCCGTGTCCACGTCGCTTTCCGACAGCAGGCCGGCGATACAGGCGGCCAGTTGATCGAGATCGACCGGCTTGGCCAAAAGGCGGTTGGCGCCCGCCGAAAGGGCGGCCGCTTCGGCCGCCTGCGACGGATTGGCGGTAACGATGATAATGGGCGTGGCGGCGGTCACCGGGCGGTCGCGCAGGCGGCCGACAGCTTCCAGCCCGCCCATGACCGGCATCTCCACATCCATGAGGATAATGTCCGGGCGGTGGGCGGCGGCACGCTCTACGGCTTCGCAGCCATTGACAGCCTCCGAAACGCGGAAACCCAGCGCCGACAGCGATGTTTTCAGCAGGGTACGGTTGGCCTCGACGTCCTCGACAATCAGCACTTCGTAGCGCGAGCCGTCGATGGCGGGAGCCGCCGCCAGTTCAGGCGTGGTGTGACCGCTTTCGGCTGGCGCCAGCGGAAAGGGCGCTTCGACTCGGAAGCGGCTGCCTTCGCCGGGCCGGCTTTCGACAGTGATCTCGCCCTGCATCATGGTGACGATCTGGTGCGTGATGGCCAGGCCCAGGCCGGTGCCGCCGCTGCGGTCGATGGCGTTGCCGGCCTGTTCGAACGGCCGGAAGATGCGGCTGATCTGCGCCTCCGGGATGCCGATGCCCGTGTCCTGGACGTCGAAGCGCAGGCGCGCGGTATCTTCGCCGACGGAAACGGCGGAGACTTCAAGACGGACTATGCCGTGCGTTGTGAACTTGATGGCATTGCCGAGCAGGTTGATCAGCACCTGGCGGACGCGCTTCTGGTCGGCGACGACGGTCTTGGGCACATCAGTGGCGATGGTCACACTGAAGGTCAGGCCCCTTTCCTCCGCGCGCAGACGGACCATCTGGCCAACGGTCTGCACGCACGCCCGGATGTCGAAGGGGGTAGGCAGCAGTTCCAGCTTGCCCGCCTCGACCTTGGCGATATCCAGGATATCGGTGATCATGGTCAGCAGATGTTCACCCGAATGATGGATCGTCTTGACGGCGGCCGACTGCTGGTCGGTCAGCGTACCCATCTTCAGCAACTGGGCGTACCCCAGTATGGCGTTCAGAGGTGTGCGCAGTTCGTGGCTCATATTGGCCAGGAATTGCGACTTGGCGGCGCTGGCGGCTTCGGCGGCGGCATGCGCGTGGGCCAGCACGGCCTTTTCTTCGGCCAGGCGCAGGCGGCGGGCTTCATAGCCGCGGCGCAGGTCAAGGAAGCGGAAGACGAGGAAACCGCCGGTCAACACCAGCCAGACGCCCAGGATGATCAGGTACCACTGCGCCGTCGACAGCGAAGCGCCGCTGAAGGCGATGCGTTCGACCGAGGCATTGAAGCGGCCGGTGCCGATATTGTTGCCTGATACCAGCTCGATAGCCTGAACTTCAGACAGGTCTGTATCGACATTTCCCTTGGTCAGTTTATGCCGTTGCAGCCACCAGGTCTCTGGGATGAGCTGGCCTTCGGACAGCTCGATATCGTTCATGCCGTCGACGACGTCGAACTCGGCCATCAGCGGCATGGTCTGGTCGTCGACCTTGCCCTGCAACGATTTCGGCAGACGCGTCTTGACGACGACCCGCATGCTGTCACCGACGCCGGCATAGGTCATGCGCATCTGGATCTTCTGGACGTGCGACAGATCCAGGCCCTTGCCGTTCTGAATCAAGCTCATCCCGTATCCGCAGAAGGGATAGGCTGCTCCGGGCTTCAGGTCGCAAGCCCACTTCAGCGGGCGCTGCATGTCGGTCCTGACGACGGTCTTGCCGTTTTCGCCGTCGTCGGCATAGGTGTAAGGGTAGAAAATCTGGGCCGGCGCCCGTCCGTCCTTGGGCGTGAAGCTGAATTCCTTGCGCGTGACCGCGCCCTGGCCCAGCACCGCCGCAAAGGTCAGGGCCAGTAGCATGAAGATAACGGCTTCTACCCTGAGATTGCTGTAATGCAGCCAGCCGCTGGCCGGACGCAACGGCGCCGACGCGCTGTCGAGAGGGATTTGCAGACCGGACGGCGACTTTTTCGCTTCCGTGGACGGGGATGAACGCGTGTACAAGGTGATCCTGCTCGGCAAAGCGTCCGTGCCTTCTGGCACAGCGCTTACGGTGGTGATAGCATTCAATATTTAGCAAAAGATTAGTGTCGCGATTATCGACTACACATCGCCGGCGGAGCCGTCGAATGTCGTTTGTTATTTGTTTACCATTGACAATTCCGGTGGCTGTTCTTCAATGCGGGCGGTGGGAGAGGGGACCATGACCACACGACTGACGTCACTGATCGAAGCGGCGGCCGACCTGGCCATCGATCCGCTGATTGCCAACGGCGCCTACAGCGCGGCCGTGACGATCATCTGTGCCGTCGTCGCCGTGGTGCTGACGGTGCTCCTGGCCGGCCTGATCATCCCCGTGCGCCACCCCATCGCCGTCGATCCCGCGCCGGGCCGAAAACCGAGGGGGCTCGGCCACTTATTGCCGGCGCTTGCCGCGCCCCAGGCGCGCTTTCAGGGCCATTCCGATGCTGACGGAGTCGATACTATCGGCAAGCTCGACGTGTCGCGGCTGGTTGCCGAGAAGTTCAATCGCAGCCAGGCCAACACCTATCTTGTGGTTGACCTGAACGAAGTCGAAGCGCAGGGCCGCGCGCTGATCTACGTCCAGAACGCCGTCTATGTGTACCCCAAGGAATTCTCGCCCGACCGCACCTATCGCGTCCAGATCACGCATCCGAAGACAGGCACCTTCGCGCTCAACCTGCGCGTCCGCCCACGCATCGCCGCCAGCCGGTTCGATACTCCCGACGGCAATGGCCCGCACCTCAAGGTCGCCTTCAGCGCCGAAGCCGTCGCGAAATACCATATCCTCAATGAGGTTATCGACGAGGTGTGCCAAATCCGCTTCGACGAAGCCCTGTCGCCGGCCCAAACGGCGTGGCTGGCGGTGCGCGGCATCCACCCCGAAGCCGATATCAATATCGGCGCGCTGTTCGTCCTGATCGGCGTGCCGGTGACCCTGATCAGCACCTTCTTGTGCAAGTGGCTCGACCGGGTTAATCCGGACATGCTGATCACCGGCCTTATCTACCTTGCGTCGTCGTTGACGACCCTGTTGGTAGTCTATTTCGTCCGCCGCCGCGCCACGATCGCCAAGCGCTGATCCGCTTTGCTCACGGCATCGGAAACTGGATACTGACATTCTCGCGTCCGGCCGCCATCTGATAGACGCCGCATTCGGCCAGAGCCGTGATGGCCAGGCTTTCGGAGCGTAAAGCGCGGGCGTTCGAAGCGTCTTCAGCCTTGCGCATGATTTCGGGCGGCCGGGCCAGCATGCCGTTGCCGGCGAAGCTGACCGTCAGGTTGACCGGCAGGGTTTCGCTGTCGGCGATGCGGCGCCAGCACGGTGCTATGGCCGCCCACAGATCGTCAAATGTGCCTGAAGATGTGCCGCCCTGGCCTTCACCGCCCTGACGGTTTGCGGCAGCCTGCGCCGGAGCGGCGGAAGCGTCCTGGGCGGGTTGTGGCTGGGAGAGACTTGAGGCGTCGGGCACAACCTCACTGAGGCCTTGGGCATCGGCCAATGCGGCCAGGTCGAGGCTGAGACCCTCGCCGTCACCCTGAAAATGTCCGCCCCGCCCGCCGGTTGAAAAGCCGGATCGGCTGTGCGGGAGCAGGCAGATGACAAAGAGGATATGTAAACCGATGGACAGCGCGATAGCGACCGGGCGGCGATGTTTTAGGAAACGCGCCATCGCCGAGCTGCTGTAGATCAGGCGCGCCAGCGGCGTTGCGGCGCCGGCCGCATAGGCTCGCCGGGCGCGTACCTGAAAGGCTTTAAACGCGTTTATGACGAGTTCGGCCAGCATCGGTCATCAGCACAGGCCGCAGCCGGTTCCGCTATTCCAGATGGCCCCGGCGCTGGTGTAAAGGACAAGATTGCCGTCGGTCTGCATGACGAGGGTCGGGTTCGAAGCCGACGTGCCGCTGTTCCAGTAGACCTGTGCCGTCGGGCCATAGATGACCATATTGCCGTCGCCCTGAAGGACCAGATGGGCGGACGGGTTGGCATAGGTGCCGCTGCTCCATAGGGCGCCACTCTGGCCATAGATGACCAGATTGCCGTCGTCCTGCAGGGCCAGGACATAGCGGCCATTGCTAGACACCAACTGGGCGCCGGGAATCAGGCCCTGTCCCACGAACAGCCGGTCGGAAACCGTCGGCGGCGCAATACGTATGCGCCTTAGGTTCGTGCGATTGCCCGTGGCGTCATAGGCGTAACCGTTCTGGCTGCCGTCAGGATAGGAGGCCAAAAGGACGCGCCCCAGGGCGTCGTACTTGTATTTGGTCGGCGCCGCCTGCACGGCTCCGGCCAGCGAAATTACTGCGGCCAGGGCAAGAACAGCAGCCGCGTGAACCTGTTTTCCGACGGTGCGTGTCATGGATATCCCCCAGAGGCTTAAGTCCGAGCCTAATACAGCTTTTGACTGAATCAAGGGCTGGACACAACTTCTGCTGTTGATAACTCTGTGCGGGCGTTGTCTTTGCGTGCAGCTCATGGTTGTCTCGACGCCGCAAACTCTGCACTGGGAGGGAAATTATGAGTCGATCGGCAAACCGCGCGCGGTGGCGTGTCAGCGTGATGTCCTGGGCGTCGTTGCTGAGCCTGGCTGCGGTTTGTTTCGGCATCGCCATCCCTACTAACGTCAGGGCCGAGGTGGGCATTTTGCCGCCGACCATCTCGGCTCGCGATGAGAACGGTGTCGATCTGGTTGGCGGTTCATTGTCAGTATCCATTCCAACCCTGGCGGCAGGCAGTAATGGGAGCGGTATTTCCAGAACCGGCTTGGGCTATAGCCCGATCATGGACAACCTGTCCGGCATAATGACGGCGGGTTTTTACAATGGAAACTCCTACAACGGACTGGTTAATGTCAGCGTCAACGGCACCAGCGAGTGGTTTTATTTCCCAAACCGGAACGCAAATGGAAATGGCGTGAGTGTTGAATCGGGGTATTATTGCGGCGGTGACCCTTTCATTTCTCCAAGCGGCCAGGGTGCAGATACTTATTATACGGGCTGTGTACTACCCGCTACACCTCCACAATCTGCAACAACTTTAAGCTGCTCCGGGACGACATGTACCTTTGTCATGCGCGATGGCGCGGTTGCGACCTTTCAGCGGACGACCTACGGGCCCAAGATGGTTGGCCTGCAGGGCAATTTTGGCCGCATTACCACACTTCAAAAGCCGGACGGCGAGGTTCTAAACTATAGTTACTGGGAAGTAACGGTAACTCAGCCAATTTTGAATCAAGACTCTTTGGTCTTCACGATCCTGAGCCCTAGACAGGTTACAAGCTCTCTTGGGTGGACAGTAAGGTATCAATATCAGGCTGACGGGGCACCGCCGCCCAATAGGATTGTTATCGTCAACGCGACACTCGACTATTGTGACCCGACCGCACAGAGCTGCTCTTCGGCAAACCAGTCAACATGGCCTTATTTGGAGGGGCGAGGCTATTTTCCCAATTCCGGCGAATTTATTAGTATGACCGGCACAGGTACCAGCGCTTGGTCGACATATTATGTTTCGGGTTACTCAAGCTCTTTCGGCGGAAACATCTCCACTACCCTTTATCCGGGCAGCGAGGACTGGTTTTATTGGAATAATGATTACAAAATAAAGACGCTGACGCGTAATGCCAAGACCTGGTCTTATGAGTACTCGCTTCCAAATCCTAATGACATGTATTTGAGTACGACGACCGTAACCAATCCGGATGGCAGCAAGCGCCGCCTCAAGTTTTGGAGCAGCGATTCCCATCCAGGTACTGGCCGGTACAACATTATCGACTCTCTTCAGGATGAGCTTGGCCGGACGACAAAGTACGTTTTCCAGCCGAGTAGCATTTTCTCGCCGCCATACGTCAAGCAGGTGATCACTCCTGAGGCGACCTACAACGGCGCGACCCTCACCGGCGGGTATACACAATACGACTACGACGCACGCTGGAATCCCACACAGTCCACGACCTATCCGAAAGGTGGTGGAACGCCTATCGTCACGTCGGCGGTGTATCCGTCTACCTGCAGCAACCGTGTAACCTGTAACAAGCCGACCTCGACGACCACTGCGAACGGATACACCACCACCTATACATACGACCCGATCCATGGCGGTATTTTAACCGAAACCGGACCGATGATTAACGGTGCCCAGCCGGAAAAGCGTTACAGCTACAGCCAGATTACGCCTTACCTGAAGTCACCCACGGGCAGCATGGTGGCCCAGACACCGGTGTGGCGTCTTACGGGTACGTCTGTCTGTAGAACGCTTACACTTGCGACCTGTGTCGGGACGGCGGATGAAATCAAGACGATCATCAGTTACGGCAGCGACAACACGCACCCTGTGTACAACAATGTCTTGCCTGTATCGGTGACAACTGTCGGCGGTGATGGGACTAATGCCACTATTTCCTACACCTACGACAATTTCGGCCATGTGACGTCCGAAAAAGGGCCGCGAACCGATGTCGACGACACACGTTACACAACCTATGACATGTATGGTCGTCCGCTGTTGAAAATCGGTGCGGATCCGGACGGTGCGGGTACGCTTCGCAGACAGGCGACACGAACGACATACGACCCCGAAGGCCGAGTTTTGAAGGTCGAGACCGGTACGACAAACACCACAAACGGTTCAGATTTTGCGCCTGTAAGCTATGTTTCAAACACTTATAACGCGACCAGCGGCCTGTTGAGCCAATCGCAGACTGTGGTGTTGCCATGACTTTGAGACATTTTTTAGCAGTCCTCGTAGGCCTATGTTCTTTAGCGGCCGTGGCGACGCCGAGTGCGGCGCAAAGCGTCGTCAGTGTGACCCAATATAACTATGACGAGCACAACCGGCCGATCTGCACCGCAGTCAGGATGAATCCAGCCGTCTTTGCCGCAATCGGATCAACAGATGCTTGTACGTTGGGCACGCAAAGCGGCGTCAATGGCCCCGACCGCATCACCAGGAATAGCTACGATGCGGCGGGCCAGCTTATCCAGGTCGATCAGGCTTACGGTACATCCGTTCAGCGCGCCTATGCCCGCTACACCTATACGGCAAACGGCCAGAAGGCGACGGAGAAGGACGCCAATGGCAACCTGACGACGCTGGAATATGACGGCTTCGACCGACTGAGCAAGTTGCGTTATCCCTCGATCACGGTCGGGTCAGGAACATCGAGCACGACGGATTTCGAATTTTTCGACTACGACCCCAACGGCAATCGCACCCACTGGCGGCGGCGCGACGGCCAGGTCATCAAGGATTGCTTCGACAAGCTCAATCGCCTCACCGTCCACTACCTCCATTCCCAGAGCGGCTGCACGGCGACTGGCGGCGCGAAGGATGTGTACACAAGCTATGACCTGACCGGCAAAATCCTGTCAAAGCGCTTTGCCTCGTTCAGCGGCTCGGGCGTGACCTACGCCTACGACGGCCTGGGGCGGGTGACCTCGACGACCGACATGAACAGTCGGACGGTTGCCTATCAGTATAACGTCGCCGGTGCGCGGACGCGCCTGCAGTTCCCGGACGGCATCAATATCGACTACGCCTTGGACAATACCAGTCGTGTGAAGTCGTTGGGCTGGAATGCCAGTTCAGGCGCATACAGCCGCGACTACAACAGCCTCGGTCAGTTAACGGCGGAAACAAAAGGCGGCGGGAGTGTTTCCTACGCCTATGACGGCGTCGGACGCCTGACCTCCTTTACCAATAATCTCAGCGGCACGGCCAGCGATATCGCCTGGACCTTTGGATACAATCCGGCCGGTCAGGTGATGGTCAGCGATGCCTCCTCAACGCTCTACAACTATGAAGAACTGACCGGCATAACGGAGCCGGCGCAAAGCCATGACGGCCTGAACCGCGTCTCGACCCTGGTGCTGCCGACCGGCGCCTGTCCATCGGGCGGCTATGACGCGCGGGGTAACCTGATCTGCGACGGTGCTGGCCGAAGCTATGCCTACGATATCGAAAACCGCCTGCTAACCGGCAATGTCGCCGGCAACAGCCTCGTTTTGACCTACGATCCCGAAGGACGGCTCGCCAGCTACAGCTGGAACGGCGGCGCGGTCAGTTTCCTCTATGACGGCGTCAACCTGATCGGGGAATATAACAACTCAAACCAGATGCTGCGCCGTTACATCCATGGCCCCGGCACGGACAATCCCGTCGTCTGGTACGAAGGCGCCGGCAACGGCACGCGGCGCTACTTCTATACGAACCAGCAGGGCAGCGTTATCACTACGGCGGACGCCAGCGGCAATCGCGGCGACATCTATGCCTACGGCGCCTATGGCGAGCCCAAGGATCAAGCAGGCTTCACCTACTGGCCCAGCATCGGCACGGGCGCAACCAGCGTCTCACGCTTCGGCTATACCGGCCAGATGTTCCTGGCCGACGCCCGGCTCTATTATTACAAGGCCCGGATCTATGACCCGCAGATGGGACGGTTCCTCCAAACCGACCCGATCGGGTCAGAGGATGACCTGAACCTGTATGGGTATGTCGGTGGTGATCCTGTTAACAACGCGGACCCAGATGGTCGGCAGAGTGCTGGAATTGGCGCAAATGGAGGCCCCGCCCTCAATCCACAGTTAATTCCGTTTAACGGCCGAAACGTCAATATGAACGTTAACGTGCCACTTGGGACCGAGCCATCTGCCGGCAGTGCCTACATAGCTGCGCCTCTTCCGACTCCCTTTGCTTCAGGTGCAGCAATATTTAAAGCGCCGGGAAGCCTTGTTACTGCCGCTGATGCGTCGGCTGCCAATTTAGCAGTAGCGCAGAGCACAGCTGATACCCAGTGCTCTACTGATCCGAATTTGGCAGCGGCGGAAAGACAGGTTAGGGCAGCTTGGAGAACACAACCTGGTTCCTATACAAATACATTTGAGAGCGGTACTACCTACGACGGTCAGGGTTCAAGGATGAGGTCTCAAAGAAGTGCTGCCGAAACTACGGCTAGAACTGGAGATCGCCATGTCGCAACCGATTGGACGCCGTCTCCTACGAGGCGTGATGGATTTAAGGATGAATCACGTAGAATGGAAAGTAATCCGGGTCCCGTACACAATCGCCGCAGGTCCCCAGGTGACAACTACAGGATGCAAGACGGCGATTAAATAAAGATCGATGAGAGTAAATCTATGGATTTTCCTAATGATGAAAAGGGTGACGCGCTACGCCGGATGTATAATGGTGGAGACGATCTGTCGGATGAGAGGATAATCAACTATTCAGTTATTTTTGGTGATGAAAAGGATGCAGCTATTTTTTGTCAACGCATCTTGGAAACTCACAGCGTTACAACTAGCCTGTCCCACTATGAAGACGAGGATGGCGCTATATGGGATGTCACTGTAGATAAATTTATGCGCCCTAGCTACCGTGGAATTACAGATTTTGAAGCTGAAATTGAAAAGATAGCTTCGCCACTGAACGGTACAAATGATGGATGGGGGTGTGTACGGAAAGTCAAAAAATGACCATCAAAGCATTAACCAGACCGAAACTGAGCGTCGACTGTGCTTGCCTTGGGTCAGATGGCGGCAGGAACGAGTTGGCAAAGGCAGGATAGAAGGCCGTCTCGTTGACGGCGTAAGTTGTTGTCTGCACATCGTTAAATCGGGAGGCTGCCGGGCGCTGGGTAGAGACGATTGTCTCCCTGGTCCGGGGCGGTTAGAGGCGATGCTTGGGCAGTGTGTTGACCTGGAATCTGCCCCTCAACCCGACCTCTGAATGGGGTGGGTTTAGGGGGGTACGCATGACGCAACTAATGCGCCATCTCGATATCCTTGCGGGCGGACGCCGAGGTGATGATAAAACCTGCCACCGTTTCCATGAGCACCATGGCGGTCAGCAGGAAGAAGGTCGAGGTCGCAAAGGCCCTCAGCAGCAGGAACTCGACCAGGCAGGCGATAAACAGGAACATGTTCAGCACGTGCTTGGCCAGCACGTGCTTGGCCAGCACGTCATTGGCTGAACGGCTTAAGGCAATCACCCCAAAGAAAAGCGCGATGAGCGCGACCAGCAGGATGATGTCGCTGGTCTGAAGCAGCTATCAATATAACTCCGCCGGTGCGCGGACGCGCCTGCAGTTCCCAGACGGCATCAATATCGACTACGCCCTGGACAATGCCAATCGTGTGAAGTCGTTGGGCTGGAATGCCAGTTCAGGCGCGTACAGCCGCGACTACAACAGCCTCGGTCAATTAACGGTGGAAATAAAAGGCGGTGGGAGTGTTTCCTACGCCTATGACGGTATTGGTCGGCTGGCATCCTTTACAAATAATCTCAGCGGCACGGCCAGCGATATCACCTGGACCTTCGGTTACAATCCGGCCGGTCAGATTGTCAGCAATGATCCCTCATCGACGCTTTACGATTATGAGGAACTGACGCCCGTTACCGAACCGGCCCAGAGCCATGACGGCCTGAACCGTGTCGCGAACCTTGTCGGGGCGACCGGCGCCTGTCCATCGGGCGGCTACGACGCGCGTGGCAACCTGATCTGCGACGGCACGGGCCGAAGCTATAATTACGATGTCGAGAACCGCCTGCTGACCGGCAATATCGCCGGCAACGGCCTGACCCTGACCTACGATCCGGAAGGACGGCTCGCCAGCTACAGCTGGAACGGCGGGGCAGTCAGCTTCCTCTATGACGGCGTCAACCTGATCGGGGAATATAATAGCTCAAACCAGATGCTGCGGCGCTACGTCCATGGTCCCGGCACCGACAATCCGGTCGTCTGGTACGAAGGTGCCGGCAACAGCACGCGGCGCTACTTCTATACGAACCAGCAGGGCAGCGTCATCACCACGGCGGACGCCAGCGGTACCCGGGGCGATATCTATACCTACGGCGCCTATGGCGAGCCCAAGGATCAGTCCGGCTTCACCTACTGGCCCAGCATCGGCACTGGCGCAACAAGCGTCTCGCGCTTCGGCTATACCGGCCAGATGTTCCTGGCCGACGCCCGGCTCTATTACTACAAGGCCCGGATCTATGATCCGCAGATGGGGCGGTTCCTGCAGACCGATCCGATCGGAGGTGAAGATGACCTGAACCTATACGCTTACGTCGGAGGAGATCCAGCGAACGCCACCGATCCCACGGGCACGCAAGATTGTCGTTCGTGTGACAATGCGATGTACGGGACCATCAAAGACGATCGAATCCGCCAACAAATGCAGGAAACTGATAGTAAAGTTAGGCTTGAAGTCGGAACTGCGTTCCACAATGCACTCTTTGCCGGCGCAATTATGGCCTGTTCCGCTGTCCCAGTTTGCGGCATGGCGATGCTACCATCAGATATCGAAAATGGAGGCGGTCCGAAAGGCTCCAAGCTTAACGAGGCGCGATCTGCTCGTGACGAGCTCATGGCGGAAATGAAGCCGTTGGGATCGAAGGCTCCGGCGACCGTGACGGCAGGCTATAATACCAAGACGGGGGAAGTGGTTGCTAAGAGCTGCGGTGGCGGAAAATGTGCTGAAAATCATGTGGTTGACGCTCTTGGCGGGAACAAGCAAGATGTAAAGTTAACCGAAGCTGGTCGTCCTCGTACTGGACAAGAGGTGCCTGTTTGCCCTAGGTGCGAAAAAGAGTATGGCCGAGACGCATTCCCCTCTGGAACGCGCTTTAAGACAGATGAGTACTAGTATATGATAAAACACTATGATTACCCGGACGGCATAGACTGCGTATGGGTAGCGTCGGACAAGTTTGGCCGTGTTGGAGCTTTCATAACCGCTGGCGTCGCACCTATACCGAAATTTGCACTTGACAACGAAGTTGATATTCTAGGAGTAGAAGGAAGATTGCTCGAATTGCCGGCAATTTCTACAGCAATCGTTGTCTGCGATGTACCTCAGCCGGATGATTTCATTGCGCTAGCTAGCAGAGGTATATATGTATATGATTGGACTGATATCGCCCGAATAAAAAAACAAGAAATAAATGCTTACGAATTAGTGGCTCTCCCGGAGAACCCTATATATATGAAAGATTTTAATTTAAAAATCTGCACTGAAATCTATGAGACGGGTGCGCACGAATTAGATTTTTCCAAATCTAACATCAATGTTAGAAAGTTATTTGATTGTGTTGAATCTGGGTAATCGTCAGTCAGGGGGATTACGGTATTGGGTGGGCATTGATAATAAGGTGACATGATATCAATTGCGTAATTGTACGGGATTGCACTAGCAGCCTAATGCGCCATCTCGATATCCTTACGGGCGGACACCGAGGTGATGATAAAGCCCGCGACCGTCTCCATAAGCACCATGGCGGTCAGCAGGAAGAAGGTCGAGGTCGCAAAGGCCCGCAGCAGCAGGAACTCGACCAGGCAGGCGATAAACAGGAACATGTTCAGCACGTGCTTGGCCAGCACGTCATTGGCTGAGCGGCTGGACGCGATCACCCCGAAAAACAGCGCGATCAGCGCGACCAGCAGGATGATGTCGCTGGTTTGAAAGAGCCATTGTCCGCCCGAAGCCACCATCGGAATCTGGCCGACCGGGCTGCGCAGGGACGCGCTGACGGTGCTCGATGAGGTCGCAAATCCACCCGTGCCCATGACCAGCAGGTTGTAGATGACAACCGGAATGGCCAGCAGTGGAAACGATCTGAGGATGGACATGCTGTGCTCCTGAGCGGTGGTGTGCTCAAGTCTTCACGGCGCCGGCCAAGGATGCAATGTGGCTGTCCCGACGTTCTGTAAGGGACGGGTTAGCCACCCGCACTGTCCGCGCACAGGTTTTTAAGTGAAGCGTAAGCCTCAGGTTCGTATCGGCATGGGCACCGGCAGGTCGTGGCCCGGCATGGCCGGCCAGTCCGGGCTTTGCAGGCCGGTGACCAGGCTGTCGATCTTGACCGGTTGACCCGTCTCGAAGCAGCGGTTGGCCGCTACGCCGATCAGGATCGAGGCCGCACCGCCGCGTTCGTCTGCCGCCCGCTTGAGCGGATCGGCCGGGGCCGCCGGATTGAACAGGTCGTTCAGCATGACGTCGTCGCCGCCGCCGTGGCTGCCTTCGCCGCTACGCAGTGGAATGTCCTGTGCCGCCCCCCGCAGAGGTATGACGCGCAACACGCCGTGTTCGGTCTCGCTCTGGGCGGCACCGGCACCCGCCGTCGTCGCCTGTTCGTTGAGCGAGTGTTCCAGCCGGCCCTTGGTGCCGTTGAAGGCGATATTGTAGCCTTCCCAGGCGTTGAACGCGTTGAGGCTGTAGCTCAATGTCGCGCCCTTGGCGTAGCTGACGACGACATTCATCGTGTCTTCGATATTGATCTCGGGGCGCCATACGCAGCGGTCGCGGAAGTAGCCGTCGTACTTCTCGTTATCGAGATAGAGCGCCTTCAGACCGGCATCCTTGCTGAGGTCGAGCTCAAACGTACAGGCGGCCTTTTCCGGGCAGGTCTGGCAGCGCTCATGCGGGCCGCTGAGCCCCAGGCGTTTCGCCATCTGCGGCGTATAGAAGTCGCGTTTGCCGACGGCCGAGACGGCGACCGGCATGTCGGAAAGCCACCAGTTGACCAGGTCGAAATGGTGGGTCGCCTTATGGACCATCAGCCCGCCGGAAATCGCCTTGTTGGAATGCCAGCGGCGGAAATAGTCGGCGCCGTGGACGGTATTGAGCAGCCACTGGAAATCGACAGACAGGATGTCGCCGATGACGCCGCTCATCAGCAGTTCCTTGACCTGGGTGCGGAAGGGCGAATAGCGGTAGTTGAAGGTGACGCGGATGTGGTGGCCGCTCTTTTTGACGGCGTCCAGGATGGCCTGGGCCTTGACGGCATCGGTGGTCATCGGCTTTTCGGTGATGACGTCGAGCCCGGCTTCGAGGGCCTTCAGGATATAGTCGACGTGATAGGCGTCGGGCGTGGTGACGATGACGGCCTGGGGCTTGGTTTCCCGGATCATTGTGTCGAAGTCGGCGGCGGCATAGGCCTTCGGCACCGGCGCCCCGGCCCTGGTGGCACGGCCGGCGACATAATTCATGCGGCCAGGATTTGTGTCGCACATGGCGACGATGCGGTTATGCGCCTTGTGCGGGCCCCAGATGGCGTCCTGGAACATGCGCGACCGGCTGCCGCAGCCAACGATGGCGTAGGCTTTGCGTGTGTCGGCGGCGCGCGCTTTGGGGGCGGCGGCTATGGCAATGCCGGCGGTGGCACTGGCGATGAGGGTTCGGCGGCCAAGAGCGGGTCCGGTCGGTTCGGTCATGTCTCTTCCCTGTATTATATGTTTTATCGGATGTTCGAATGAATACCACGCGGCGCACAGGGTCAATATCGCGCCTGGCGATAATTGCCGCGCAATGCTTTGCATGGCGCCGATGAGCGCGTTTGGCCGTGTGCCTTAAGCATTTGCATACCAATATCGTTAACACTTGCCCCCGCGTGTCATGCGCCAAGACCATAATCTTAAAGACACAGGGGAGCGCCATGCTGAAGCTTTCACACATATCCGTCGCGCGAAAACTTCAGCTGATCCTGGCCATGGCGCTCATCGCCTTTGTCGCCGTATCGGCGGTGTCTCTGATGGACTATCGCGGCGTCATGCTGCGCGACCGCATGGACAAGACGCGCAACGTCGTCGAGGTCGCCGGTAGCGTCATCCACGCCCAGCACGCACGTTTCAAGCGCGGCGAGATCAGTGAGGACGAGGCCAAGGCCGCTGCCGTCGCCCAGGTGAAGGCGCTGCGCTACGAAGGCGAAAACTACTTCTGGATCATTGATGACAAGGCGAACATGATCATGCATCCGTTCAAGCCCGAACTGGACGGTACGGATGCGTCCGAGATCAAGGACCCAAAGGGCGTCAAGCTCTTTTCCGAAATGACCCAGGCGGTGACGGGCGGTCGCGACGGCTTCGTGCGCTATTCGTGGCCCAAGCCCGGCATGGACAAGACCAGGCCAACGGCGAAAATCTCCTACGTGTCGCGCATTTCGGAATGGGGCTGGATCGTCGGTTCGGGCATCTATATCGACGACGTCAATACCGCCTTCATGGCGCAATTGACGAAGTTCGGCGCGATCGGCTTTTTCACCCTGCTGGCGCTGGGTGGCGTCAGCTGGGTCATCGCGCGCGACATCCGCCTCCCGCTTGGGCAACTGACGCGCGGCCTGTCCGCCCTGGCCGAGGGCAAGGACCTGCCGCCGCTGGGCGACGAACGCCGCGACGAAATCGGCGACATGACGCGCTCGCTGCTGCACCTCAATGATCGCCTCAGCGCCGCGCGCCGCCTCGAGGAGGCGCAGACGTCCGACGCCCTGGCCAAGGTCGAGCAGAAGGGCCGTCTCGAAGCCGAGATCAACGCCTTCCGTGGTACGGTCGGCGACATCATGGGCAGGCTGGGGGGCGCGACCGACGACCTGAAACACGCGTCGGACGATATGAACCACATCGTCGCTTCGGTGCACGACAAGGCGCAGACCGTATCTGCAGCCACTGGCGCGACCTCGGGCAGCGTCCAGACGGTCGCCGCCGCCGCCGAGGAAATGTCGGCCTCGATCCGCGAAATCGCCAGCCAGACCGGGTCGTGCTCGATCGCCATCCGCGATGTCGTGGCGCAGATGGAACGCGCCTCGACGACGTCGCACAAGCTGGAAGAGGCGACTAAGCGCATCGTCGAGATTGTCGACCTGATCCAGAATATCACCGGCCAGATCAACCTGCTGGCGTTGAACGCCACCATCGAATCGGCGCGCGCCGGCGATGCCGGCAAGGGCTTTGCGGTCGTTGCCAACGAGGTCAAGCAACTGGCGACGGCGACCGGCCGCGCCACCAGCGAGATCGTGATCAATATTGATAATATCCGCGACGTGTCCGCGGACGTCATCCAGGTGCTGAACACAATCAGCAGAAGCGTCGACACGGTCGATGCCATCGCGGTCAGCATCTCCTCGGCCGTCGAGGAACAGAGCGTCGTCACGGCCGAAATCGCGGCCAATATGAACGCTGCCTATCAGAACACCGACCGCGTCAGTACCGAGATCGACGATATGAACCGGGCCTCGGACGATGCGACGGTATCGGCGCAGAAGACGGCGTCGTCGGCGCACCTCCTGTCCGCCCAGACCGAAACCCTGAAGCGCGAAATCCTGACCTTCCTGGATCGCGTTTCCGCCTGAGCCTTGTACGCGATCATTATTTTGCCGGCTTTTATTCTTAGGAAACCGACTGCGCCTAGGATGCGGCGGAACAGACGGGAAAAGCTATGTATAGATCAGGTGTTGCCGCCCTTGCGCTGGCCGGAATGTTCGCAGGCGGCCCGGTGCTGGCCGCCGACGATGTGCAAGGCCTATGGAAGACCAGGGACGGCGTGACAGCCGAGATCGCGCCGTGCGAGCAGGGTTCCTGCATCACACTGAAAAGCGGGCGCTTCGCCGGACGCAAGATTGGCTATCTGAAGCCCGCCAATAACCGGCTGGAGGGCCGGATCACCGATCCCGCGGACAACAAGACCTATGACGGCCACGCGATGGTCGCTGGCGACAAGCTCAAGCTGTCGGGATGTGTGATGAAAATACTTTGCCAGACACAGGTCTGGACACGCCTGCCGCCGCACGGTTAGGTGCCGGAATGCATGCTCAGCAACAGGGTCTCTCGATGGGAGTGGCGGCTATGAAGGAAGAGGGGCGCCTCAGGATCCTGCTGATCGAGGACAATATCGGCGATGCGCTGTTGTTCCGCCGTGCGGTCGGCAAGCAGAACGATCGCATCGATATCGTCCACATCGAGACCGGCGAGGCAGCGATCGCGACGCTCGAAAATCCCGATGAAGCGCCGTACGATCTCATCTTCCTCGACCTGAACCTGCCGACGATCAGCGGCATGGACGTCCTGAAGAACCTCAAGGCCGAGATTACGCTGCGTGCGATGCCGGTCGTCATCCTGTCCAGTTCCCAGGACAAGCGCGATATCAATGCGGCCTATCAGAACTTCGCCAGTGTCTATCTGGTGAAGCCCAACGATATTGCGGGCTATGACAAGCTGGCGCGCTT
Organism: Asticcacaulis sp. P4_H10; assembly: GCF_056400965.1. Taxonomy (NCBI): domain Bacteria; kingdom Pseudomonadati; phylum Pseudomonadota; class Alphaproteobacteria; order Caulobacterales; family Caulobacteraceae; genus Asticcacaulis; species Asticcacaulis sp. P4_H10. The sequence goes on from NZ_JBFUKH010000001.1 coordinate 25,172, forward strand.
TATCGACGAGTGCTGGTTCGGCCTGGCGGCCATGCCCGAGCGATAAAGCGCCTATCTTGTCTTCGCAGCCGTGGCGACGCGCGCCGGCTTGTTCAGCCCGTCAAGCGTCATGGTGATGTAGGATTTGAAACCCGTCAGGTCGCGCACGCCGCTGCCGTCCTGGGCCCAGATGGCGGCATAAGCGTATTTGATCTTCGATGCGTCCTTGAAGGTCACGTAAAGCGTCTGGCCGTCGTCATTGAAGCGCGAGGCGACCGCGTCTTCCGGGTAGAAGAGGATCATGCCGAGATCGTCACCGGCCAGGCTTTGCTTGCCCCAAGACGCGATATAGCCCCACTTGCCCGACGGTGCGCCGGACTTGAGGACCGTCATGTCCTTGTGGTGGACGATGCCGGCGGCCATGGCGCTGGAATTACCGGTTGCCTTGGCGTCGACATAGGTTAGGGCTGAGCCCGAGCGGATTTCGTAATTGGCGGTCAGCGTCGCCTTGCCGTCGTTGAAGCCCTCGGTCCGGACGATAGCGCCGGCCGTTACCGGCCCGTGGACATTGGCCTCGGCGGTGATTTTCCCCTTGCCGAGTTGCGTCGCCTTGCCGTTGCGGACCTCACCGATACTGCCCATACCGAGGCTCTGGCTGACCTGGAGCACGTCCTGGCCCCAGTCGGCCATGTGGTGGTAGTCGTCAGCGCCCTGGCCGATCGTCTGCAGGATCGGGCGCGGTAGCTTCTTGCCGTAGATGTCGCCGGCGTAGCGCTCATCGAGATAGAGGCGGTAGGCGGCCTTGTCCGACTCCCAGCCGATGCCCTCAAAGGCGACCAGGCCGTCGTGGATGAAGTGATCGGCCGGCACTTCGTACTTATGGCGCAGATAGTAGACGCCACCCTTCAGCACGTTGTTGTCGAGTTTGCCGCCTTCCTGAACATTCAGGATGGCCTGGGTCTGGCGTGGCAACGGCGCCTGAACCGGCAGGAAGGATACGGTCGCGGTCTGGCGGGCCTTTAGCGGCAGAGCGAATTCGATGCTCTTGTTGGCTGCGTCGAACTGCGCCGCATAGGTCTTGCCACCGCTGAGGACCGACCAGCCGCCGGTGCTTTTGCCGGAGTGACCTAACGTCGCCACCGGCACGCTGACAAAGGACGCATTCTGGTCGAAGGCCGACGGATTCTCGATGCTGACCATGGTCTTGAGCGCTGCGATGGGCGTCAACTTCATGTCGGCGATCGCTGTGGCGGCTAATAGAAACGCGCCGACGCCGTAGAAATGCGTCTGGCTGTATTCGACGGCATCCGGGCGGTCGCTGACCGGCTGGACATAGCCGAGCTTACCGTCCGGGTGGACCGAGCGCACCAGTGCTGTCCAGCCCTTGCGCACGATCGGCTCGTAGGTGGCGCGGTCGAGAATGCCTGCGTTGATGCCCCAGGCGAAGCCATAGGTATAGAAGCCGGTGCCGCTCGATTCCGGCAGGGCGGTGGCCGGATCGCTCAGCAGTGACGGCGACCAGTAGCCGTCCTCCTTCTGGATGCTGGCCAGTTTCGCCGCCATTTCCCTGAAGACCTGGATAAAGCGTAGGCGGTCGGGATCGTTCTTCGGTAGCTGCGGGATTATCAGGGCCAGGCCGGCGAACACCCAGCCGTCGCCGCGCGACCAGAAGACCTTTTTGCCGTTGATGTCGCGGCGGTCGAAGAAGCGGCTGTCGCGGTAATAGAGGTGCTCGTCCTTGTCGTAGAGATAATTGGTCGCCGCCCAGAATTCTGTCTTCGCAAATTCGCGATATTTCGGATCGCCGGTGATGCGCGACAGCTCCATCCACGCCGGCGGTGACATGAACAACGCGTCGCACCAGCACCAGCGCTTGTCGCACTCGACGCCCTTGGGGCCATAGTCGTCGTGCTTAAGGCCGACATCGGACGGATTGGCCAGGATGTCGTCGAAGCGTTTGCGAACATTGGCGATCGCCTCAGGGCCTGCGCCGTTTTGTGAGGCCCACAGATATGACTGGCCGATGACGTGGTCGTCAGCGTGGTAGACGCGGTCGCCCAAAGCCCAGGCATTGGCCTCGCCGCGCGCCAGGATCGCCTGCTTGAACTGTGGCGCGTCACTGTGGTCTGCCAGCCTGGTCAGGCCGACAAAGAGCGCGCCCTGTTCCCAGCTTTTCGGGCCCGGATAGCCGCGCGCCGCATTGGGCGTCAAGCCTGCTGCCAGCGTCGCCAACTGCCAGTCGCCAACCTTTTCAGCCAGTGCGATGACCTCGGCAGATGTCCATGGTACGGGAGTGGCCGACGGCACGGACTGGACAGGTGTGGGCGCGGCGGCAATAGCGCCGGGTGACATAGCGGCCAGGCTCAGGCCAGCGAGGAGCAGGGCTTTGAAGGTCATGGTTTCCTCTCATTTTCTTATGAATACAGCGAGCTGCAACGCTGTCCATGCGGGGCGCAGGCCATCCGGCACGGGGCGCATAAGTCATCTGTAAATATTATCGGAACGGCGTATCATATAATGAAGCCTTGTCAACCGCGCGTCTGGTCGTAGGTGAGGGGGGCGATGTGTCGTAGGCGGGACAGCTTGCGCCCTATAATGGTCTATGCACGACAAATGACAGCGCTAACATTAATAGGAAGCCCATTCCGCATTATCTGGACGCGAAAAGTGTTAAAAATAATACATATTATCAATTATATAACCTGAAATGTTAGGAATCTTTGGCTAGTTTTGTCCGTAAAATGCATGACAACGATAACATCGTAAATGCCACTATCTACGCCTTGTCGGTTTAGATTATGAATTTTTCGAGACTGCGTAAACGGTCTACCGCTCAGCCACTGTCGCGAACCCTGAGTTCAAAGCCCAGATCCAGATGGGGCTTGGAAAGTGGACGCCCTTCAAGCAGCGCCATGAGCATATTGGCTGACTGGGCGCCGATCTCGTAGCGCGGGGTGGCGACCGATGTCAGCGCTGGCACGATGCAGGCTGACGACGGCACGTCATTGAAACCGCCGATAGCCAGTTGCGCCGGCACGGGAATGCCGCGGCGCTGACATTGGAACAGTCCGCCCTGCGCCAGGTCGTCATTGCAGAAAAAAACGGCGTCGGTGTCAGGGGCTTGGCGCAGCAGCCGGTCGAGCAATATGCCACCGAGTTCGGTAGATGACGGGTCGGGCACCAGCAGTTCGCGATGCGGCTGATAGAGGCCGGCCCTGACCAGGGTGTCGCGATAGCCCCGGCCGCGCGCCAGGGTGCGCGAATCCATCTGCGAACCGATAAAGGCGATGCGCGTCCGGCCCGAAGCGATCAGGTGCTTGGTCATCGCCTCGGCTGCCGCTTCCTGCGAAAAGCCAACGCTGTAAAGGTCTTCCTGGTCGCTGAGCTCCATCATATGGACGACGGGAATGTTGAGTTGTTCGATCAGCCGCCGCGTCGATTCGCGGTAGTTAAGGCCGGTCAGCAGGATGCCGTCCGGATCGAAGGCCAGATAGGCGCGAACCAGGGCGTCCTCTTCTTCCGAGGAGTAGTTGGTGACCCCCAGCAGCATGTGGTAGCCGCGCGGCCGCAGGACCTTTTCGATGCCATCCAGCGTTTCGACGAACACCATGTTGCGTAAAGACGGCACCAGGACGACGACATTCATTGACCGCGCCGAGGCCAGCGCGCTGGCGGCGCGGTTCGAGACATAGCCCATGTCGTAGGCGATGCGCTGGATGCGTTCGCGGACCTCGGGTGCGACCTTGTCCGGGTGGCGGAAGGCGCGCGATACAGTGATGGTCGACACGCCGGCCTTAAGCGCCACGTCCTCAAGCGTTACACGCCCCGTACTGGAGGCCCTGGCCTTGGGGCTTGTCGCACTCTTGATCAAAGCACACTCCGCAGTCGGATGATATCCAAGGATAGCGCTAACAGGGTTGAGACTCCTTGCAGTTGCCAAAACGGCTCTGCCGAATCAGCATGATGCGAAGCGCGAATACGTAATACAGACTGATCTAGAAGGCTAAATAGTTGGTTATGTCAATTCATTGCCTGTGAATGCGAGGGGCGGTGCTGTATTGTTCAACCGGCATGGTCAGATATCGTATACTCAGTCTATTCGTCATAATAATACCTGGCGCGCCCAGTATCCCTACCCTGTGCATCAGCCGGCCCGTAGAGTGATTAAATCCGTATAACCACTGTTTTCATTCGGCTAAATCTATGTTAGCGCTGTCATCAACGATAAAGTGGGAGAAGTATCAATGCGTGTGCTGCTGAGCGCTACCGTGTGCGCGTTTCTATCTATCGTCCTGGCTGCGCCGTTGAGTGCCGCGCCCTTGGCGAAACCCATATCCAGATCGGTTTACGAGATCGCACCTGATGATCCGCGCGCCGTCCGCGTCCAGGCGAAAGGCGACGGCTTGGCTGATGATACGGCTGCCATCCAGGCGGCGATCGATCAGGCCAAAAACGGCGGTGGCATCGTCTTCCTGCCGTCCGGCCGTTATCGCCTGACGCGCAGCCTCAATGTCTGGCCGGCGGTGCGCATCTTTGGTGTCGGACCCAAGCGTCCGGTCTTTGTGCTGGCGGACAACACGCCGGGCTTCCAAAGTGGCGTGGCCTCGATGATCGTTTTCACGGGCGACGATCAGTACAATGTCGGCAAGGTGCCTGTGCCGGTCGCCAGCTTCGTGCCGTACAGCGAAACCATTCGCGACGCCAATTCCTCGACCTTCTACTCGGCGATGAGCAATGTCGATTTTGAGATCGGCCAGGGCAACGGGGCGGCGACGGCGGTGCGCTTCCGCCTGGCGCAGCATGCCTTCCTCAGCCACATCGATTTCCACCTCGGCTCGGCCCTGGCCGGCATCTATCAGGCCGGCAACGAGGGCGACAATTTGCGTTTCTTCGGCGGGCGCTACGGCATCCTGACGGAAAAGACGTCGCCGGCCTGGCAATATACGCTTCTGGACTCCGAATTCGACGGTCAGTCCGAGGCCGCCATCCGCGAGCACGAGGTTGACCTGACGCTCGTCAACATCAAGATCCGCAACACCAGGACCGGCATCGACATCGACGAAGGGTACAGCGACTCACTGTGGGGCAAGGATGTCCAGTTCGAGAACCTGTCGAACGCGGCCGTCGTCATCAGCAATGAGGACAGCGTCTTTACTCAGGTCGGCTTCGACAATGCCTCGGCGAAAGGCGTGCCGGTTTTCGCGAAATTTCGCGACAGCGGCAAGACGGTCGCGGGCGCAGGCCCGGCCTATACGGTCAAAAGCTTTACCCATGGCCTGACTCTTCCGGCGCTTGGCGCGATGGGGGCGTTTGAAACGCATATGGACGCCAAGGCGGTGACCAAGCTGTCAGCCGAGCGTCCGGCAGCGCTCAAGCGCCTGCCGCCAGTCAAGCAGTGGAAAAATGCTCACGACCTGGGCGTCAAGGGCGACGGCGTCACCGACGACACCATGGCACTTCAGGCGGCGATCGACAAAAATCGCGTTGTCTACCTGCCGGCCGGCTATTACCGCGTCAGCGACACCCTGCGTTTGCGGCCTGACAGCGTGGTCATCGCACTGCACCCCAGCCTGACGCAGATCTACCTCGAAGACAGTACGCCCAACTATCTCGGCGTTGGAGACCCCAAGCCCCTCGTCGAAAGTGCGAAGGGCGGCAATGCCATCCTGTTTGGTTTCGGTCTCTATACCGGCGCCTATAACCCGCGCGCCTCGGCCCTCGTCTGGCAGGCGGGGGCGGACTCGATGGTCAATGACGTGAAGATCCAGGGCGGATCGGGCACGCGCCTGGGCAATGGCAGGCGCATGGAGATGTCCGATCCCAAGAACCGCTGGGATGGTCAATATCCCGGCATCTGGGTCAAGGATGGCGGCGGCGGCACCTTTGTCTCGGTATGGACGCCCAACACTTTCGCGCAGGCCGGTTTCTACGTCACTAATACGAAGACGCCGGGCCACGTCTATCAGTTGTCGGCGGAGCACCACGTCCGCGCCGAGATCGTGCTCGACGGCGTTGAAAACTGGGAATTCCTGGCGCCGCAGACCGAACAGGAAGTGCGTGACGGTCTCGATGCCCTGTCGACCGAAATCCGCAACTCACGCAATATCCTGTTTGCCAATTATCATGGCTATCGCGTGACGCGGTCGCTGAAGCCGGCGCGGGCGGCGGTCAAGCTCTATAACGCTTCGGACATTCGCTTCCGCAATGTCCACGTAAACGGCGAAAGCGGCTATGCGACCTGCGACGATGCCGGCTGCGCGACCTATCTGCGCGCCGGCAAGTTCCCGTTCGAAAATTCCATTGTCGATGTGACCAGTGGCGCCGAGGTGCGTGAGCGTGAGTTTGCCGTGCTCGACGTGCCGGCGACGCCAAAGGTTATCTCGACTGACGTGTCGGCGGTCAAAAAGATCAAGGACGGTTTCTACTCGATCTCGGGCGCGACCGTAGCGCCTGACGGCACGCTGTACTTTGTCGAACGCCAGTTCCACCGCATCTACAGCTGGACGGCGAAATCGGGCCTGTCCATCGTCCGCGATGCGCCGCTCGATCCGGTCAACCTGGCCGTGGCGAAGAATGGCGATCTGATGGTCCTGTCGTCGGAAGGCCCGGCTGGCGCGGTCTATAGCTTTGACCCGAAGGCCGCCGGTTTCGACCTGACCATGGTGTCGCCTACGCCAGTGGCCGCGCGCGCGGATGCCAAAACGCTCCTGCCGGGCAATTTCTGGGTCAATGGCGAGTTCCGCGACCAGTTCGATGCCAATACCCTGCGCTTTACCACCCTGGCCGAACTGTTCGCCAAGGACGTCCAGACCGCCAAGACGCACGAATATGTCTCGCCTGACGGCAGCCTGGTTCTGCCGGCCTTCCGTGTGTTGCAGCAAGGGCCGACTAACCATCTCGGCTGGCGCTGGTCAGATACGCTGCAAACCTACGGCTTTAAGGCTGGCAAGGTCGGCGAGCGCATCGTCTTTACCAATGGCTCGGAAAACAAGACCTATAGCGGCGTGGTCGCGGCCGGTGGCGCATTGGGTGACCTGAAGGTCATCGCCAATCGCGGCGGTGAAAGCGCCGTTCAGGGACCAGATGGCAAGCTCTACGTCGCCAACGGCCAGGTCTTTGTCTATGACGCTGATGGCAAGGAAGTCGATCGGATCGATACCCCGGAACGCCCCTTGCAGCTGATCTTCGGTGGTCCCGATATGCGGACCCTGTTCATTCTCAGCCACCATGGCCTCTACGCCGTCCAGCGATAGGAAGCTGACATGCAACGTTTCGTGGTGATGCTTGTGACGGTTCTGGCCGTCGTATTCCCGACCGCCGGTTGGGCCGAGAACCAGTTCAAATTGCTGGTCCTCGCCATGCCATCCAAGTATCACTACGAATACATACCGGTTGCCCGCGACAGCCTGGAGCGCATCGCCAAACTCCATTCTTTCGAGGTCGTCTGGACCAGCAAGCCGGAAGACCTTGAGAAGGATATGGGCCAGTACGCGGCGGTGATGCTGCTCAATACGCCGGTCGAGGACCTGAACGCGGCCCAGCGCGGCGGGTTCGAAACCTATATGCGCTCAGGCGGCAATGCGGTGGTGGTGCATCGCGCCGCCATTGCCCTGCCGGCCAATAGCTGGGCCTGGTACGAAAAGCTGGTCGGCCGGACGGTTGGCGTGCATCCCATGCTGCAGACCGGCGTCGTCACGGTCGTCGACAAGACCTTTCCGGCGACCTATGGCGTGCCCGATCGCTGGCTGTGGAGCGACGAGTTCTACACCACGACCAACCCGTACAATGTCAAGATCCACACGGTGCTGAGCGTCGACGAGGCCAGCTATGACCCGACCAAAATATGGCCGGGTCAGGTGTCTAAGCCGATGGGCAAGGACCATCCGATCGCCTGGTACCACGACTTTGAAAAGGCTCGTGTCTTCGTCACCACGCTTGGGCACAATGGCGAAATGTACCGCGACCCGCAGTATCTGAGCCACATCTTCGGCGGCATCTACTGGACGGTGACCGGGCGAATGGCGCCGTAGCGCTTTCCGAAAAGTGTGCAGCGGTTTTCGGATAACAAGCGCGACCAAGCAAAAGCCTAAGGCATGTACTGCCCGCCATTGATATGGATGATCTGGCCGGTGATGTAGCCGCTCATCTGGTCCGAGGCGAGGTAGAGCAGGGTGCCGGTGCAGTCGTCGGGCGTCCCGACGCGCTTGAGCTGGGTCGCGTTCTTCATCGCTTCCATACGGTCGGCGGGCGTCGCCGCGTGGAAAGGCGTGCCGATGACGCCCGGTGCGATGGCATTGACGCGGATGCCGCGCCCGGCCAGGTCGCGCGCCATGTGCCGCGTCAGGTTATGGATATAGGCCTTGGCGCAGGCATAGTGGCCGGAACCCGGGCCGCCGCCGTCGTTGCCGGCGATCGAGCCGACATTGATGATTGTGCCGCCGCCTTGGGCTTCGATCAGCGGCACGGCGGCCTGTGAGGCGTTGATGACCGAGCGGACATTCAGGTTCATGACGGCGTCGTAGAGGGCGTCATCGATCTCCATGAACGGTTTGCGCCCACACAGCGAGCCGGCGTTGTTGACGAGGATATCGAGCTTACCCAAGGCCTTGGCGGCCTCATCGACCAGGCCAGCCGCTGTCTTCGGGTCGGTCAGGTCGGCCTGGACCAGGGCAGCCTTGCCGCCAAGGGCCGTGATGGCGGCAACGACCTCGCGCGCTCCGTCTTCATTGGCGCCATAGTGGACGGCGACGGCCGCGCCATGGCGGGCAAAACCGATGGCCGCGGCGGCGCCGATGCCGGAGGAGGCGCCCGTGACGAGCACGGCCTTGTCTTTGAGGTCGGTAAGCATGGGTTTCCTTAGTTTATGGGGGACAAGGATCAAAGACGGCGTCTTGCCGTCGGTGAGCCGTCCGGATTGGACGAGCAGGCGCGTGGAGCCATCGGGCGTGCGGAGCGCATGGTCTACTCCTTTACATCGATCGTGGCGGTGGCGGGCGTCAGGCCTTCAGCTGTTACCTTGATCTTGATCGCGCCCTTGCTGTCAATAGCGCGGACCATGACCAGGGCGCGGCCGTTCCAGGCGTTACGCGCCGGCGACGAAAACACCGTCGAGTCGGTCGGCGAGCCGTTGTCGAACGCCGCCAACTGCCCTGCGCCTTCGACCGATACGGTCAGCTTCTGAGCGGCATCGGGAACGCGCACGCCCTTGGCATCGACGACCTGAACGCGGATGAAACCGATATCGTCGAAACCGCGCGCCAGGGTCTTCTGTTCGGCCTCTAGGTGCACGGCGGCGGGCTTGCCGGCGGTCTTCAGTTCGTCCTGCGTCACCACCTTGCCGGCCGAGTCATAGCCGACGACGCGGATCGTGCCCGGCGCAAATGGCACATCGTACTTGATGGCGCTGTCGTCGGCATTCCTGGGTTTCTTGCCCAGAGACTTGCCATTGAGGAACAGCTCGACCTCGGGTGTATTTGCGACGATCTCGACCTTTTCGGAGTGTGTCGTCTGGTTTTCCGGCGTCCAGTCATTGAGCACACCAGGCCCCTTGGGCTGTGGCATGGCGATCCCGACCATGGTCGGCAGTTCAGACGTATCGATGACCTCGGTGACGCGGCGGCCGATCTTGACGACCGGCGTCTCGGCCCACCACGAGGCGCGTTCCCAGCCGATCGGCTTGACGGCATCGATGCGGTCGACCAGGCCAGACGGGTTGGAGATGAACGGCCAGCCGGCGCGGTCGGCCTCACCCAGGTAATCGGCGCCGGTCCACAGGAACATGCCGGCATAGGGAGCGAAATCGCGCACCGGCAGCCAGTTGGAGCGGTTCTTGCCATTTTCGGTGCCGATGATCTTGCGCGTCGGCTTGTCTTTGTGCGCCTGGGTCAGCTCGTTTTCGCGGTAGTTCTGGCCGACGACGTCGAGCAGGTCGGCTAGGCCGTTTTTATAGTCGCCCGAGGTGTTGGGCCGGAACAAAGCCATGGTCACCGGCCGTGACGGATCTTCGGTATTGAAGATGGTCTTCAGCCGGGTGACGATCGACTTGGCGACGACAGGGTAGGGGGTGTCATGGATTTCGTTGCCGATCGACCAGATGACGACCGACGGGTGGTTGCGGTCGCGCTTGACGAAGTCGCGGGCGTCGATCGACGACCAGTCGGTGAAGAACAGGTGATAGTCGTAAGGATTCTTGGCGACCGTCCACATGTCGAAGGCTTCGTTCATGACGACGATGCCCATCTTGCCGCACAGGTCGAGGAATTCGGGGCTGAACGGGTGGTGGGCGGTGCGGATGGCGTTGACGCCCAGCGCCTTCAGCCCCTTCAGGCGGCGCTCATAGAAGCTCAGCGGCACAGCCATGCCGAAGGCGCCGCCGTCGGCGTGGATGGCGGTGCCCTTAAGCTTGACGTTCTTGCCGTTGATCCAGAAGCCGGTGTCGGCGCGGAACTCGATCTGGCGCACGCCGAAGGCCGCTGTGTCGGTCTCCAGCGTTTCACCTGTGTCGGAGACGACCTTGACGCTGGCCGTGTACATATTGCCTTGGCCGATGTCCCAGAGCTTCGGATTATTGAGGACGCCTTCGGCCGACAGCTTGACCGATCGGCCGGCGGGAATCGTCAGGGCGCCGCCCTTGAACGATCCGGCGGGTTTGCCATCGGGGCCGGTCAGGCTGACCTCGAGATGTGCGGTGCGGTCCGAGGCCGAGCGGTTGATGATCGCACTTTCGACCTTCACCGACGCCTTGCCGGCTTCGATTGTCGGAGTGGTGACATAGGTCCCCCAGCCGTCGACATGGATATCGCCGGTGACGATCAGCTTGACGTGGCGGTAGATGCCGCCGCCGGCATACCAGCGCGAGGCCGGTTGGGCGGTGGTGTCGGCGCGCACCGAAATGACATTATTGCCGTCCCATTTCAGGTGGTCGGTGATCTCATAACGCACGCTGGAATAGCCGTTGGGGCGATGGCCGACGTGCATGCCGTTGATCCACACGCCGCCGCGATCCATGATGCCGTCGAGCTCGATAAAGACGCGCTTGCCCTTGTCGGGTGCGGGCAGGGTAAAGTCCTTGCGATACCAGGCAACGCCGGTCGGCAGCCAGCCGCCGGAACCGGTCGCGGGGGCATTCTGATCGAACGGCCCATTGATGGCCCAGTCGTGCGGCAGATCGACCTTTTGCCAGTCGGCGGCGGGGACAGCGACCTGTTCGGCGCCGGCGATATCGCCCTTGGCGAAGGTCCACGCCGCGTCGAAGTTGCGTGTTTCACCGGCGGCGGCTGGCAGGCCTGCCAAAAGCGCCGCCATTCCGACAATGGAAACGACCATTCTGTAATGCGTTCTCATCTTCCGCCCTGCTCTTTATGTCTATTACTGATACGCGCGGCCCCGAAAGTTCCGTCGATCGCGCCCTGCGTGGTCATGAGTAAAAATCAATATCGATCATGTCAACTGTTTGTTTTGAGGCTTGTAATCGATAACATACAATAAATTTTGGCATATTGTCCGACAAAAACGCATTTTAGCTCACACACAATCAAAAGGTTGCAAGTTTAGCATATCGCTGTCATAACGGCTTAATTGTACGATATTTTGGCTTCTAAGGGCTGGGTTGTCGTTTCGAAATAATGACTTAATATTCAATTATCGGAACGATATTTGTCCAGCCTCTCTGTGGCTAGGCGTGTTTGAGTTCTTAACTCCCCGTTTGGAACTCACCACTGGCCGTCCCTCTTCCTACCGGAGGGACGGCCCTTTTTCCTGAGTGCTGTGTAATCCGCCGGGCGCCCGACCCGCAGGAGAGGAAAAAAAATGAAACGCGAAATCCGCATATCGCTGGCGATTGCCGCCCTGCTGAGCGCCCCCGCGACCGGCACCTCCGCCGCTGCCGCGCCCGCGCCCGAACCGGCGAAAGCCCAGGCGATCCGATCCGACGCCATTCCCGATCGCGAACAGATCCTGAGCATCCTCAAGCGCTCGGCATCGGCCGAAGTCGCCCGGCTGAAAGGTATCGAAGACGGTGTCGCGCCCCGGCGCTTTGGCGTCAGCACCAACTGGATCGCCGCCACCTTCTTCGTCGGCGCCATGAAGTTGACGCAAGCGACCGATGCGCCGGACGTGCTGGACTACAGCTCGGCCACCGCCCGCCGCTTCAACTACGGCCATCAGGGCGACGGCGCGCCGGTCCATCTGATCAATGCCGATGACCAGGCAATCGGCGACCTCTATCAGGCCATCTATCTGCATACCGGCTCGCCCGGGACGCTGCTGCCGCTGAAGCAGCGCCTCGACTACACCGTGCCCTATCTGACCCTGTCGCCGCAGCCGAAGAAGCTGGTTTGGTGGTGGTGCGACAGCCTGTTCATGGCGCCGCCGGTCCTGGCGCGCATGTCGGCGATCACCGGCGACCCCAAATATATCGACGCCATGGACGTCCAGTGGTGGCGGACCTATGAGCGCCTCTACGATCAGGAACAGCATCTCTATGCCCGCGACGAGCGCTTCATCGAGCGACGGTCGCCCAACGGCAAAAAGATTTTCTGGGCGCGTGGCGAAGGCTGGGTGCTGGCCGGTCTGGCGCGCGTGCTGGAAGTCATGCCGGCGGATTATCCGTCGCGGCCGCGCTATGTCGCGCTTTACCGCGAGATGGCCGAAAAGATCGCCTCTTTACAGCAGGCGGATGGCCTGTGGCGCGCCAGCCTGCTCGATCCGGAGGCCTTCCCCGAGCCGGAAACCTCAGGCACGGCGTTTTACACCTACGCCCTGGCGTTCGGGATCAATCACGGCATCCTCGAACGCGAGAAATACCTCCCCCACGTTCTGAAGGGCTGGGCGGGGCTGAACCAGTACGTCCTGCCAAGCGGTATCCTGGGGCAGGTCCAGTCGGCCGGCGACCAGCCCGTGCCGACCAAGCGCGAGACAACGGCGCTCTACGCCAGCGGCGGTTTCTTGCTGGCCGGGCTTGAGGTCGCCAATCTCGGCCAACCGGTGTCGGCCCTGCCGATCGCCCTGTCAGAGCCTGCGCAGTTGCAATACCACGCCAGCGATATGCGCGAGACGGTGATACCCGCCAATGCGACGCCAGAGCAGCTCAAGGAACTCAATCGCCGCACCGCCGAGCGCGATGCGGTCAAGCTGTTGGCCTTCGATCCCATGGTCGACGATCCGAACTATGTCTCGCCGGCGGCGACCAAATGGGTCGGGTCAAAGCCGGAAAAGCTGATCCCGCCGAGCGAAACCGAAAAGCAGCCACGCGCCACGGTCCGGTTCGCGCCCGATCGCGCCGACGATATCCTGTGGGAAAACGACCGCGTCGCCCATCGCATATACGGTCCGGCCCTGCAGGCCATTGAGCCACCGTCGGGCTCCGGCATTGACGCCTGGGCCAAGCGCGTGCGGTGGCCGTTCATGGACCGCCAGCTCAAGACCAAGTCCTATCACAACGACCAGGGCGAAGGCCTCGACTATTATAACGTCAAGGCATCGCGCGGCGCGGGCGGCCTCGGCATCTGGGCCGACAACAAGCTGTGGGTGTCGCGCAACTGGGCCAGCTATGAGATCCTGAAGAACGGGCCGGACGTAGCGTCGTTCCGCGTCGACTATGCCGCCTGGCCGGTCGGCGTTGCGCGCAAGGTCTGGGAGACGCGGACCTTCACCCTGCCGATGGGGACTAACTTCACCCGTCTGGAATCGACCCTGAAATCCGACACGCCCGACGACCTGACCGTCGGGATTGGTCTCGGCAAGGGCGCAACGATCACCGGCAAGGGACGGCTGCTGTCCGACAAGACGCGTGGCATCCTGTCCTACTGCGAGCCGTCAGACCCGGCGCACGGCACGCTGTGCACGGCTGTCCGCGTCGATCCGGCCGTGGTCGAGGACATCCGCGCCGACGCCGATAACAACCTGATCCTGATTAGGGTCAAGCCCGGAAAGCCCTTTGTCTACTATATTGGCTCGGGCTGGGACCGCGGGCTCGATTTCAAAAATACCGACGAATGGGAAGCCTACGTGACCTCTCAGACGCTTGATTTCCCACCCGCAGTAACGAAGCGCTGAGCCATGATGAAAACGCCCCTTCTCCTCTTGGCCGCGCTGGCCGCCGGGCCAGTCTTCGCGCAGTCCTTTTCACCGGAAACCCTGCCCGGCAAGGGTTTAAGCGAGCACCCGTTCCTTTACTGCGGCGAATATGAGTTCAACGCCGACCAGCAGACCATCCACCTGATCCGCGACGGCCGCGAGGTCTGGAACTACCAGATCAAGTTCCGCACCCTGCGCAACGAAAAGGCTGACATTCAGGAGCTGGGCGACTGCACTTTGTTGTCCAACGGCAATGTCATCTTCACCAGCCGGTTTGGCGCCGCCGAGGTCACACCCGACAAGACGATTGTCTGGCAGTATTTCGCACCCGGCAATACCGAGATCCATTCGTTGCAGGCGCTTGGGCTTGACCGCGTGCTTTTGGTCCAAAACGGCAATCCGGCCAAGGCTTTGACGATCAACAAGACGACCAATACAGTCGAAAAGACCTTTGTCGTACCGGTCGCCAAACCGGACAATGTCCACGGCCAGTTGCGCCGCGTGCGCCTGACGAAGGCCGGGACCTATCTGGTTGCGCAGATGGATATGAACGCCGTCAGCGAATACGACGAAGCCGGCAAGGTGTTGTGGTCGGTCGAAGCCCTGTCGCCGTGGTCCGCTGTCCGGCTGAACAACGGCAATACGCTGATCTCCTCGAACAAGGGGTTTGTCCGAGAAGTCCGGCCCGACCATACGACCGCGTGGGAATTCAACAGCGAAGATGCCGCCCGGCTCGGCTATGACCTGCGCAATGTCCAGGAGGTTACGCGCCTGGCAAATGACAATACGGTACTGAGCAACTGGGTCGCGGGCAGCATCAAGCCAGAGGATTGGCCGAAGACGGTACAGGTCCTCGAAGTCACGCCTGACAAGCAAGTCGTCTGGGCGCTGCGGCAATGGTCGGCGCCCAATCTCGGCCCGGCGACGTCGATCCAGTTGCTCGACCAGCCGGGTGTCGCCGAAAATGGTGATCTGCAGCGCTAAGGTGCCTTGCGGTCCCGCGCTTGGCAACCATATCTGTGATCTCGCATGTTACATATTGGAGACCAGGACATGGCCGACAGCGATCCCGCCAATAATCAACCCGCCGGCTATGTGCCGCCGCAGGTCTGGCAATGGGACAAGGGCAATGGCGGCCAGTTCGCCAATATCAACCGGCCGATTTCCGGCGCGACGTCCGACAAGGAACTGCCCGTCGGTAAACACCCGCTCCAGCTCTATTCGCAGGGCACGCCAAACGGCGTAAAAGTCACTATCCTGCTCGAGGAACTGCTGGTTGCCGGTCACGCGGGCGCGGAATACGATGCCTGGTTGATCAAGATCGGCGATGGCGACCAGTTTGGCTCAGGCTTCGTGTCGATCAATCCGAACTCCAAGATTCCGGCCATGCTAGATCGCTCGACCGATCCGCAGACACGGTTGTTCGAAAGCGGTTCGATCCTCTTCTATCTCGCTGAGAAGTTCGGCGTCTTCCTGCCGACGGACCATCACAAGCGCGCCGAGACCATGAACTGGCTGATGTGGCAGATGGGCTCGGCGCCGTTTGTCGGCGGCGGTTTCGGCCATTTCTATGCCTATGCCCCGTTCAAGATCGAATATGCGATCAACCGCTACGCCATGGAGGCCAAGCGGCAACTGCACGTGCTGGATACGCAGTTGGGCAAGACCGAATACGTCGCCGGCAGCGACTATACGATCGCCGATATGGCTATCTATCCCTGGTACGGCGGCCTTCTGAACGATGCCTATTCGGCGGGCGAATTCCTGTCGGTCGGCGACTACGCCAATATCCGCCGCTGGGTCGACCAGCTCGAAGCCCGCACCGGCGTCAAGCGCGGCCGCCTGGTCAACCGGGCCGCCGACGGCCTGGCTGAGCGCCACGACGCCAGCGATTTCGACAGTATCCTTCGCGCCGGTTAAAACGCGACGCTCAGATTGGAGTGGACCAGCCAGTTGCCGGCGCGCGTAATGCGGTCCGGCGTAAGCGCGCACGCGGCATTGACGTTCAGGGCGACAAAGCGCGTCAGGCGGACTTCGGCGCCAGCGCCGGTCGAGGCCAGGCCGCTCGTCTGATGGGCGGCATTGTCGCGGCCGTAGCCCATGTCAAAAAACAGGAACGGATTGACCTGCGTGTGCTTGCTTAAAGCTTTTCCTGGCATGCGCAGTTCGTTGCGCACGATCAGCGCTGTGTCGAATGCGCCATTTTCCAGCGTATAACCGCGCACCAGGCTGGAGCCGCCCAGGCCCGCCTGTTCGGTGCGTGGCAGGGCGACCGAGGCGAACTGGCCGCTGGCCTGGGTCTTCAGCGTCAGATTGTTCGGCAGCGGCGTGAAGCGGCTGTAGGTGGCGCTGACATAGCTGTAGGTCGCGCCCTTCTGGCGGCCCTGCGAATAGAGCACGGCCTGTTCATGGCTGTTGCCGGCATTGATATTGCCGGGGCTCATATGGGCGACGACGTCGAGTGTCGAGGCGCCGAAGCCGTCCTTGCCGGAATGACGATAGCCGGCATAGAGCTGATAGACCTCGACCGCGACGTCGTAGACCGGTACGCCGGCGAAGTAGGTGATACCCTTCTGGTGCTTGGCCTCGATGCCGAAGCGCATGTCGGTCGCCCCGACGTCGCCGTGCAGCTTCGAGAAAGCGAAACGATAGCCAAGCGCGCCTTCGCCGGCCTTGAGGCGGACGCTGAACGGATCGCCGGCCTGGTAGGTGGTGACGGCGTTCATGGTGGCCTCGATCTGGCCACGCTGGCCGATGGGCGCGGTATAGGCCAGGGCGGCACTCTTGTAGTGCGGAGCCTTTTCGCCTTCCAGCACATCGCGCGACACGGTCGTTTGCGCCGACAGGACGCTGTCCGGACCCAGCAGGCCGCCGATGGCGCCGCCCAGGAAATAGCGGTCGAAGCTGGTCGAGGCCGAGCCGTCATTGCTGTAGCCGGCATAGACCTGCCAGCTTTTGCCCTGGCGCGCCGCCAGGGTCAGGTTGGAGACGCCCAGGGTGTCGCCGGGACTGAAAACGGCCTGAGTGCTGCGGAACGGATAGCGGTTGATCCAGTCAAGATCGTAGGTCAGTTCGCGGGCATTGATGGCGTCGCCGGCCTTGAGGCCGATACGGTCGCGCAGGCGCTCGGCCTCGGCGTCCGATCTGGCGCCGGTGACGGTAACCTTACCGGTACGGAATTCGACGACGCGGATCTGGAGCACCCCGGCGGTGATCTCCTGTTCCGGCGTCGATAGCGAGACGAATGGATAGTTGAGGTCGCGATAGTGGGCGGCGATCACCGCTTCGGCCTCGGCGATCAGCTTGCGCGAAATCGGCTTGCCGAGAAACGGTTGCAGCAAGCTTGAAATATCACTGCCTTGCAGCCGGGCGACATCGCCGACGATGATTCCGTTGCTTGCCGTGGCACGGACGGTTTCCTTCGGCCCCAGCAGGACGACGGTGCTTAAGGCCGGGCCGATCGGGGTTGCGTCCTGCTCGGCCGGGATGGCGTTGGGCGCCAGGATCTCGGATGGCGCAGCCTGGGGCGCTTGCGGCAGATGGCGCTCGATGGCCTGGCCGTGCGCCTGGGCGGCGACCAGCATGGGAAGCAGCGAGGCCGCCGCCAGGGTGAAGGAACGGAACGAAAAGGACATGAATTAGTTACCGGCTGCGAAGCTGATGGCGTTCGAGATGAACTGATTGGTCGGGTAGGGGGTGTTGGCGCAACCGTCGCCGTCGGCGCAGGTCGTGCCGCTCTGGCCGGCGCTGCGGACGCTTGGGCCGGTGGCTTCCTGGTTTCCGTCGCCGGCCGCAGAGCCTGCGTCGGTGGTGTCACTGTCGTCCGACGTGCTGCCGGAACCCGAAGCGTCCGAAGACGAACCGCTTGCGTCGCTGGCAGTGCCGGAGTTCGACGTGTTATCGACAGGCGCGCTCAGGCCGATCGGCGCCGGCTGGATGACCGGCTGGCTCGATGACGTGGCGGAACTGCTGACCGGATTGACGATCGGGTTGTTCTGCAGCGCCACCGCCGTGATGGTGAAGGCGCTCTTGATAAAGGTGACGTCGTAGTTGGCGGATGCCGCCAGCGAGCCCTGGTTGATGTCGTAGGTGCCGGGGTCTTCTCCGCCAGTGCGCGTCAGGTTGCCGCTTAAGGCATCGCTGCCGGCCAGGCTGCCCGAAGTGATGGCGTAGGTCAGGGCCGGATCGGTGGCGCCGGCGTTCTTGGCGCCGATGTCAGCCGTCAGGGTGAGTTTGCGCGTGGCGATGCTGCCGATATTGGCGGTCGCTGATCCGTTGACGGTGTAATTCTCCGCGTCCGCGCCCGTCAGGGCCAGACCGGACGCTGTGACGACCTTGCCGGTACCGGCATCGACATCGCCATAAGCGCCCGTGGTCGGGTTATTCAGCGCGACCGTGTCACTGCCCTTGAGACCCGTAAGCACGTAGTTGTCGGCTGTCAGGCTGGCGCTCAGCGTCGCGTCGTAGGTCTTCGCGGTGCTGCCGATCAGCCCGGCGGTCAAGGCTGCCTTGGCGATGGTGCCCGAAGCGGTCTGGGTCGCAACCGCATAGTTGCCGCCGTTATTGCCATCGTTGACAGTATAGCCGGTGACAGCGAGCGTGCGCGAACCCGCGGTTTTGCTGTCGAAGAATTGCATCGCCCCGGTGACGGTGTCCGCGCCCTTCAGGCCGGTTATGCCGACGGTTCCGGTTGAAGCCGTGGTGGCGTCATAGGTCTTGCTGTCGGTGCTTGCGGCAAGCGTCAGATTGGCCTGCGTGATCGTGCCAGAAGCCGTCTGGGTGGTGACGGCGTAGTTGCCACCGCTATTGCCGTCGTTGACGGTGTAGCCGGTGACTGTGAGCGTGCGCGAACCCGCGTTCTTGCTGTCGAAGGCCTGGCTGGCGCCGGTGACGCTGTCTGAGCCCTTGAGACCGGAAACCGTTGCAGTACCAGTAGAGGCTATCGTGGCGTCGTAGGTTTTGGTGTCGGTGGCTGCCGCGACGGTTAGGCTAGCCTTGGCAATGGTGCCCGAAGCGGTCTGGGTGGTGACAGTGTAGTTGCCACCGCTGTTGCCATCGCTGACCATATAGCCGTCGACCGTGAGGGTGCGCGAACCGGCGTTTTGGCTGTCGAAGGATTGCGTCGCACCGCTGACGGTATCCGAGCCGAGCAGGCCYGTGACGGTTACTGTGCCGGTCGAGGTGGCGTTCGTGTCGTAGGTCTTGGTGTCGGTACCGGCCGCGAGGGTCAGGCTGGCCTTGCTGATCGTGCCAGCAGCCGTCTGCGTCGAAACGGTATAGTTTCCGCCGCTATTGCCGTCGTTGACGGTGTAGCCATTGACTATGAGCGTGCGTGTGCCGGCATTCTGACTGTCGAAGATCTGGCTTTTGCCCGAGACGGTGTCGGAGCCCAGAAGGCCCGTGACGGTYACWGTRCCGGYYGAGGTGGYGTTCGTGTCGTAGGTCTTKGTGTCGGTWCCGGCSGCGAKGGTCAGGYTGGCCTTAGTGATGCTGCCCGAAGCGGTTTGCGTCGAGACGTCGTAGTTGCCGCCGCTATTGCCGTCGTTGAGTGTGTAGCCCGCAACCGAGAGCGTCCGTGTGCCAGCATTCTGGCTGTCGAAGACCTGGCTCTTGCCGGTGACGGTGTCCGAGCCGAGCAGGCCTGTGACGGTTACTGTGCCGGTCGAGGTGGCGTTCGTGTCGTAGGTCTTGGTGTCGGTACCGGCCGCGAGGGTCAGGCTGGCCTTGCTGATCGTGCCAGCAGCCGTCTGCGTCAAGACGGTATAGTTGCCGCCACTGTTGCCGTCGTTGACGGTGTAGCCGTTGACGGTGAGGGTGCGTGTCCCGGCGTTCTGGCTGTCGAAGACCTGGCTCTTGCCAGTAACGGTGTCGGAGCCCAACAGGCCAATGACGGTTACGGTCCCGGTCGAAGTTGCGTTCGTGTCGTAAGTCTTGGTGTCGGCACCAGCGGTAATCGTGAGGTTGGCCTTGCTGATCGTACCTGCAGCCGTCTGCGTCGAGATATCGTAGTTGCCACCGCTATTGCCGTCATTGACGGTGTAGCCGTTGACCGTAAGCGTGCGCGAACCGGCGTTCTGGCTGTCGAAAACCTGACTCTTGGCGGTGACGGTGTCCGAGCCGAGCAGGCCCGTGACGGTTACTGTGCCGGTCGAGGTGGCGTTGGTGTCGTAGATCTTGGTGTCGGTACCGGCCGCAAGGGTCAGGCTGGCCTTGCTGATCGTGCCAGCAGCCGTCTGCGTCAAGACATCGTAATTGTCGCCACTATTGCCGTCATTGACGATGTAGCCGTTGACCGTAAGCGTGCGCGAACCGGCGTTCTTGCTGTCGAAGACCTGGCTCTTGCCGGTGACGGTGTCGGAGCCGACCAGGCCAGTGACGGTAACGGTGCCGGTTGAGGTGGCATCCGTATCGTAGGTCTTGGTGTCGGTCGCTGCAGCGAGTGTCAGGGTTGCCTTGTCGATGGTCAGCGTACCGGCGGAACCATACGCTATGGTGTAGTTCAGGTCCGAAGCCAGCGTGCCCGCTGCTGTCAGCGAATAGGCGCCGGCATTCTTGCTTGAGGTCGTCAGGCCCGTCACGCTGCCGGTAAAGCTGTCCGCCGACTGGTCGTCGGTCAGGTAGCCACTCAAGGAATAGGTGTTGGTCTGGGCCGAACCGTTATAGGTCACGGCCTTGGTGTCCGCCGTCACGGTCAGGGTCGGGGCATAGCCGGTAACGAAGCGGTTGCCGCTGTTCGGTGTTGTGGCAAACGCGCCGGTGCTGAAATTGAAGGCGTTGTTGTAGAAGGTCTTGCCGCTTAAAGACCCGAAGCTGTTGCTTGTTGCCGCAGTCGTGCTGTCGCCGTGCGCCTGGGTGTAGATCAGCCAGCGGCCATTGCTGGCCGAGACCGCGCTGGAACCGGCATTGTTGATAAACGACCCGTCGGCCGCCAGGGTCACGGCCGTGCCCGTAGCCGTCGAAGTCACCGAACCTGTCGAGGCCAGGGTCATGTCGCCGCCCGACTGGATCAGCAGGCTGCCGCTGCGCGACACGGCCTGGTCGAGGCTGAAGGCGCCGGATGCGGCGATTTTCAGCGTGGCGGCGTCAAGTGCACTCACCAGGGCGCTGTGGCGCGAGGACCCGAAGGCCGTGTTCGCGCCGGTCATCAGGTCGCTGTAGGCGGTTTGCGAGGTCGTATAGGTCAGTTGTCCGGCGGTGACATTGAAGCCGGTCACCTGACCGCCTGTCACGACGGGCGCTTCGGTAAAGGCCGCGCCGGTAACCGCGCTGGCATTGTGCGTGGTTTCGGTAATTCCGATCTTGGTCGTGCCGGTCACAGTGCCCGGGGCGGCCATCAGGTAGTAGTAGCCATCGGCGCCGCTGGCGGCCGTCGTACCGCCGACCTGGGCGCCAGCGACATAAACGGCCAGGGTCGCGGCCGGCAGGACCGAGCCGTTGTTGGCATAGGTGTAGCCGCTGATCGACTGCATGCCGGTCCGGAACTGTGATTGGAGGTAAGGATAAAGGCCCGAGCCGGTCGCCCATATCGAACTGGAAAAGCCTGTGGGCAGGCTGCCGCTCTGCAAGGCGCTGCGTGTCAGGCCGGTGGGCGTGCCGCTGGTTGCGGTGGTGCCGACGCCGGTGCTGGTGCCTGATGAGGTCGTGTCCCAGTAGCCATTGGTAATCGTGGTGTTCGCCGTATAGCCGGCAAAGCCGCCGCCGCTGGTTACCGCGCTGACATAGCCGGTCGCATACGAGGTGGTGATCGTACCACCCGAGCTGAAGCCCACCAGCCCGCCGGCATACAGGTTGCCGAAGACCCCGCCGGTGGCGAATGAGTCGCTGATCGTGCCGCCGCTGTTGAAGGCGACCAGACCGCCGGTGGTATTGGCCGTGCCGGTGACCGTGCCGGTTGCGTAGGACTGGCTGATCGTGCCGGTGCTGTCGTTCCAGCCGGCGAGGCCGCCCATGTCGCTGACGCCGCCATTGTCGCCGTTGCTGGTCACCGCGCCCGTAGCGTGGGACTGAGAGATTGTGCCGGTATTCCAGCCGACCAGCCCGCCCGAACGGAAAACGACATGCATGTCGGCGGAAGCGTAGGCGTTCTTGATCGTTCCGGTATTCTTGCCAACCAGGGCGCCGGAATACCACCGGCCGTAAATGCTGCCGCCGGTAATGCCAATGTCGCGGACGGTGCCGGTATTCGTGCCGAACAGCCCGACATAGTCGGTTGAAGCCGCGGTGATGTTGAGGTTGGAAATCGTATGGCCGAGACCCGTAAAGGTGCCGTTCATTGTGGTGAGCACGGCCGCCGAATAGGTATTGCCGGAAAGGTCGAGCGTATTGGCCAGAGCGTAGCGGCCGCTGCCGGTGCCGACGCCGATCAGGTCGCTGACCGAATAGAGCAGGGTATAGGCATTGCTGTTGATCGTCAGCGACTGGCCCGCGCCCGCCGTATTGGTGAAGCTGAGGCTCTTGCTCTTTAGGAAGCTGTAGTCGCCCGAACCGCCGCTGCTCGTCGTCAGCGTGATGGCATTGGTGCCGGACACCGTGACATCTGCGTTGATGTAGAGGTTGTTATAGGCCTCGAACGTCACGGCATTGCTGCCGCTTATCGTCTGCGCAGTGTCGATGCTCAGGTCACCGGCAAGCGTCTTGAAGGCTGTGGCGCCCGTCGTGTCTATGGCGCTGTCGATACTGAAGCTGCTCGACGCATTGATTGTGTAGGCCGCTGACGAGAGGGTGGACAGAAGCGACGTATAATAGCTCGAGCCAAAGGCGGTGGCGGGACCTGACCCTGTCTTGAAAGCCGAATAGGTCGCGGACGAGGTATAGGAATCGAATGTGCCGGAGGTGACATTGAAGCCCGTAACATTGGCGCTGGACAATGATGCCGTGTCACTGAATCCCGCACCGGTAACGGTCGATCCGCCGTTTAGGACCTGCGTCACCCCTGCCGTGGTTCCTGCCGTGCCGGTTGCCACGGGAATGTAGTAATAGCCGTTGGCGCCCGAGCGTGTGCTGCCCAAAGCATTGCCGCTGCTATAGAGTGCGATCGTGGATCGCGA
Source organism: Asticcacaulis sp. P4_H10 (assembly GCF_056400965.1). Classification (NCBI taxonomy): domain Bacteria; kingdom Pseudomonadati; phylum Pseudomonadota; class Alphaproteobacteria; order Caulobacterales; family Caulobacteraceae; genus Asticcacaulis; species Asticcacaulis sp. P4_H10. The sequence goes on from NZ_JBFUKH010000001.1 coordinate 48,274, forward strand.
AACGGCCACATTGCTGCTGTTATAGGCCGTGCCGCTTACGGCCGTGACGCCGTTCGGGAAGAAGGTCTTCAAATAGGGATAAAGGCCCGTACCGGTCCCCCAGGTGCTGCTGGAAAACCCGGTCGGCAATGTGCCCTGGAGCTGCGTTGTAGTTTGAGGCGTTCCCTTGCCGGTATCGCTTTTGCCACTGGTTCCGGAGTCGTAATAGCTGTTGGTTGCGCTGCCAGAACCAATTAATCCTCCCAGGGTGGACGTGCCGGTAACCATGCCGGTGGCAAAGGAGGTGCTGACGGTACCGCTTGTGACGTGACCAACAAGGCCGCCGACGTACGTAGAACCATTTACTACGGCGCTCGAAAAACTATTGGAGATCGTGCCGCCCGACATTCGGCCCACCAGGCCGCCGATAGGGGCTACGCCGTTGACAATGCCGGTTGTAAAGGAATTGCGGATCGTACCGGTGCTCTGCGCCGCCAGGCCCCCTGCATAAGTTCCCGTACCAGTGACCGACGCAGAACTCCAGGTATTCGCGATCGTGCCGCTGTTACTTCCGACCAAGCCGCCGACAGTGGACGCGCCGGATATCGTCCCGCCCACAAGGCCGATATCGCGGATGGTTGCGGCATTCGTGCCGATCAGTGCCACAGTCGACGCCCCTGCGCGGCTGATGGTCAGGTTGCTGATCGTATTGCCAAGGCCGGTGAAGATGCCTCCGCTAGTGAAGCTGGTGACCGGGTTCGCCGAGGTGTAGGTGGTGCCTGAAGCATCTATCGAGCTGGCCAGGGCGAACTTTCCGCTCGAAGCACTCATGGTCCCGATATCGCTCAGGCTATAGAGCAGGGTATAGGCGGTGCTGTTGATATTCAGCGTTTGACCGCCGCCAGCCGTATTGGTGAAGCTCAGCGACTTGCCAAGGGCAAAATAGTAGTCGCCGCCCGAGCCGCCATTATTGGTGGTGAGCACGACACCGCCGGCGCCTGAGGCGGTCAGGTTGGCGTTGACGTTGATCGAATGATAGGAATCGAGCGTCAGCGTATTGCCGGTCGACCAGCTGATATCCGAATTGATGATGATGTCGCCGCTGCCGGACGAGGTGTAGGTGCCGGGGCCGCTGGCCGTCGTCGCAGTTGTTTGCAGCGTGACACTGGTCGTTGCCAGGTTGGTATTGATGGTCGTGGCGGCACTGGAATCGACCGTCAGGTCTTCCGGGTCGACCAGCCAGGTGCCTGTCCTTACGCCCGTCGTATCGATATGCGCGCCGGTAAAATCGACATTATGACCCGAGGTTTCGACAAAGCCGCCGGTCAGGTCGCCTTTGGCCACGGCCGTGCCGTGGAAATCGAGCTGGCCCGAAGCCATATCGGCAATGACCATGACCGTTCCGCCGACGTTCTTGCCCGAGACATCGAGGGTCGCGTCCGAAGCCACGGAAATCGTTTGACCGGTGATGTCAATCTGACCGCCATCGTTTGCGTTGGTGGCCGCAAGCGTGCTGCCCGATACTTCAACCGAACCCGTACCTGCGCTCAGATAGATGCGGCCATCGTGGCTGCTGACGCCGGTGGCGCGGATAAGGCCTTGGGTATTGCCGGCCAGGGCGTAGACATTGCCGCCTTCGGCGCGCAGTTCAGCCGTGGCGGCTTCGATATTGCCGGTATTGGTGACGGATGTGCCCGCGCCGCCACTAAGGACCAGGAAGCGGCCGTCATCGACAGACGCATCGCGCATCAGGATGCGGTTGCCAGCCAGAAGGCCCAGCGCACCGTTGGGCGCAGTGATCGTACCGTCATTGCGGACATTGGCAGCGACAAGCGCGACGTCGCCGCCCAGTGCACCGATCTGGCCGAGATTGACGACCGAGGTCAGTGACGGGCCTTCGAAGGTCAGGTCGCCGCCGTTTAAGAAGTTCGCATTGCCGATATCGAGCGTCGAAGCGACGAAATCGCCGCCGACCTTGACCACGCCCGACTTGCCGATCACGACGCCGTTAGGGTTGATCAGGTAGACCGAGCCGGTCGCCGACAGAAGCCCGTCAATTGAGGACAGGTTGGCGCCGGTGACGCGGTTAAGCGTCGCGCCCGAGCCGTTGTTGAAATTGACCGCGCCGCCTTCGCCGATCGAGAAATTCGTCCAATCGATGATCGCCCGGTCGGTCGTCTGGGTGACCGTCACTGCCGCGCCCGAATTGGCGATATCGGCGGCACCTGCCACGACCTGACCGCCCGAAGGCAGGGCTTGCGCGTGCGCCAGATGCGGAATGAACAATCCCGAGGCGAGTGCCGCAGCCAGAATGGTGCTTCGCTTCAGTGTCTGGCGCAGCGATGCGCGCGCGGACGAGGAACGGAACGGGTGGGCCGGGGTAGGAGCGTTTTGCATCTACGATTACACTTCTGGCAATGCGACTGTTGCCGGGCAGGGTAATGCGATAGGGTTTCTCCATGGTTAAAATCTACCTGTTTTCATTGGTTAATTTTTGGATAAATCATTGTTAAAACTAAAAAATTTTAGACGCCAAGTGCACTTTGGTGTTTACTTTTGATGTGGTATTATTTGCCCGCCAGCAAATCAATGCAACTGTTGCACGGTAAGGGAGATGTAACCTTTTTCCATGTGCGCTATGCACGGAGACGGTCCGTTATTAACCATTCCCGTTAAGGTTTAGACCGGAGATCTGGTATCGGGAGGCCGGCCCGAATTCTGGCGAACGCTGTGCAATCGCAGGATTGTGTCCGAACTGTGACAATTGATTCATCGACATTTACCCATTCGCGCCAATAATTGACACACGCGCACATTGCACGTGTCTTGAAATTCCTTTGTAGCCCAGTCATCGGCGCCTAAGCGCCATACGTACCGAAAGTTGCATATAATGAGTAAGCTGGTGGAAATGGGGCGCGCACCCCGCATCCTGCTGGTCGAAGACTGCGATGGCGACGCCATGCTGTTCCGCCGCACCCTGATGCGGGCCTGTCCCGACGCAGAGTTGCGGGTGGCGCACACGGCCGAAGCGGCACTCGTCGTTCTTCAACAGTCGACAGGCCTAGGGAGTGATCCCCTGCCGGACCTGATCGTCACCGACCTGAACCTGCCCGGCATGGGGGGCGTCGAGCTTATCCGCGCACTGAAGAGCGATCACCGTGTCCGCCGTATACCGTGCCTTGTGCTGTCCAGTTCATCCGACGTCCACGATATCGAAGCGGCCTACGATGCCTTTGCCAGCGGTTACCTGACCAAGCCCGACTCCATCGAGGACTACGCCGTCATGATCGGGGGACTGAGCGCATACTGGTTCACGCTGATGCAGGTTCCGCAGGCGTCTGCCGGGCCGCGCCGCAGCGCCGCCGTGGATACGGGATTTCAACACTCGTCCGCTAATCTGAGTTAAGTAGCCACTGGGACGCGCATCGGCCATGACCCTGCAAACCGCATCGCAACGTATTCTGGTCGTCGAGGACGACGCCGATATCCGTGATCTGCTGGAAATCGTCCTCAGCTCCAGCGGCTATGACGTCGAGACCGCGTCCAACGGCCGCCTGGGACTGGAGCGGCTGAAGGACTTCAAGCCCGACCTTATCCTGCTCGACCTGGCCATGCCGGAACTCGACGGCATCGGCTTCCTGAAAGCCAAGCGCGACGCTTACGATATCCGCGACATACCCGTCATCGTCCTGTCGGCCCGCGACAAGAATACCGACGTCATCCAGGCCGTCGAGGTCGGCGCGGACAACTATATCATCAAGCCTTTCAACACGGACGCTGTGTTGAACAGCATAAGGCGGCTGATCCCCAGCCGCATCTACTAGACCACGTTCGCGGTTTCTCATGTCGAGCCCGGACCTCAAGGCGAACCTGTATAAGCGACCGGGCTACGTCCCCATGGTCCTCGCTCTGGCCGTGCTTTACATCATAACGGGCAAGCTGGGTTTGATGCTGTCGGTGCCGCCGGGCTTCGCCACCATCATCTGGCCGCCCTCGGGGCTGGCCCTCGGTCTCTGCCTGGTTCACGGCCGCAGGCTGTGGCCGGGCGTGTGGCTGGGCTCATTCCTGCTCAACGCCCATATTGCCGGCGCGCTCGACCCGTCCGTCGCCATTGTGTGGCCGAAGCTCATCGTCGCGGCGGCGATCGCCGCCGGCTCGACCATCCAGGTCGTTCTGGCATGTTTCCTGGCGCACCGCTTCGTCGGCGCGCCGCTGAAGTTCAATTCGGTCACCCAGATCTTCAAGCTGTTCCTGGTCGCGGGTCCGGTCTCCTGTATTACGGCGGCCAGTATAGGCGTCATATCCTTGCGCGCCGCAGGCATGGTCACACCCGCAGATACAGTGAACAACTGGCTGTCGTGGTGGGGCGGCGACGTCTTCGGCGTCATCGTCTTCCTGCCCCTGGCCCTGGTCGCGCCGGGAAATCCGAACCCCATCCAGCTGAACGGAAGCGGCGCCACGAAGGGGATTGGCCGGCTTTCCGCCCTGGCGCTGTTCCTGCTGCTCATTCCGCTGGGCCTGAGCTTCTACGCCTGGAAGATCGCCTCGATCAGCGAGTACAAGGCGCGCCATGACGCCTTCGAGGCCCTGACCCAGGAGAGCGAAAAAGCGCTGCGCCGCCGCCTGGAATCCTACAACAACGCGCTGGTCGGCGCCCAGGCCTTCTGGACCGGCCAAAGCCACGTTACCCACGCCGAGTGGAAGACCTATGTCGGCGCACTTGATATCAGGACCAACTATCCCGGAATGAACGGGCTCGGCTTCATCGAGCCCGTCGCCCCGGACGGCATGCCCGCGCTTCAAGCCCGTATCCGGACGGACGGCGTCGCGGGTTTCAGCGCGCAGCACGTCGCGGCGGGTGACAATTTCGTCATTACCTACCTCGAGCCAGTCGAAAATAACGCCGCAGCCCTGGGGCTGAACATTGCCTTCGAAGGCAATCGCGCGGCAGCGGCGCGCCAGGCGCGCGATTCCGGCCGCACCAGCCTGACGAAGAAGATCTACCTGGTCCAGGACAGCGAACGCACGCCAGGCTTCCTCCTGCTGGCGCCGCTCTATGCCTCCGGTCACGCGCCCGCGACCGTAGAGGCCCGTCGTGCCGAATTGAAGGGCTGGATCTATGCGCCGTTCGTTGCCCGCAACCTTTTGGCTGACCTGACGCGCAGTCAGGGCAACCAGGTCGATATCGAAATTTACGACCAGGGCCAGGAAGCGCCGGGCAACCTGATCTATCGCAGCGGCGAGATCGCGCCCGGCGGTAATTTCACGGAACGGCGATTGTTCCAGGTTGGCCAGACGACCTGGCTGATCGTGTGGAAGAGCACCAAGGCCTTCGACTATTCGGGCCGGTCGGTTACGCCGACGCTTATCCTCGGCGCAGGGCTTCTGTTTACCGCCATGCTGGGGGTGCTCTTCTTCAGTATGAGCCTGAAGGACACCGGGATCGGAGAGGCGCGTCCGACGCGTGAACGCTTCCTGGTGCCCGTCACTGTCTTCTTCGTGCTGGCGGTCGGCGCCGCCTTCGGCTACCGCACCCTGTCCGTGCAGGAGACGCATTATGTCGAGGGGCTGATGACGCGCGACACGTCGCGCATCGAGGAGCTCATGGGATCGCGCGCAGACAGCGCGATCACGGCGCTGGAACGCTTTGCCGCGCGCCGTAAAGCAGGCCCCGGTCATTCGGAAGTGCAGTGGCGCGACGATGCGGCCAACATGGTCGGGGATATCGACGGTCTCCAGTCGCTGAGCCTGCTCGATGCCCGCCAGACGCCGGTATGGACCGAGCCGGAAGCCGCAGGGCAGGCCTTGGCGGGAGGACGTGTCGATCCGGCTGCCGAGCAAGGGCAGCGGACGACCATTACCTTCGGCCACGATGCCGCGGGACAGCCGGTCTTCACGCTGCTGGTGCCGATTTTCGACGGATCTGCGCCGGCCAACTACCTGGCGGCACGGTTCGATGCCCGGGCCTTCGCTGAGGATGCCCTGACCGAGGACCTGCGCAGCAATTACGAGCTCAGCCTCATGGTGGGCGGCCAGTCCAATGCCCGGGCTCCGGTTCCCCTGACCAATGTTGGCGACACGCCGCTGACCGACAAGACCCTGCCGGGCTATGTCAGCATCGCCAATGAGGTGTGGACGCTGCAGATCCGGCCGACCCAGCCCTTTGTCGCGACGCAGCGGTCGCCCTTTCCGGTCATCGCCCTGGTGGCGGGACTGGTCATTGCCGGCCTGTGCGCCCTGACGGTCCAGGCGCTTCTCGTCACCAACCGCAAGTCGCTTGAGCTGACCCATTCCAATCGCCGTCTGTTCGATGCCAGCACGTTGAATTCGGCCATCCTGGCCAGCACCAAATATATCGTGGTAACGACCGACCCGGACGGCCGCGTGACCTCGTTCAACTCCGAGGCGGAGGCGGCCCTGGGCTATACGGCGGCCGAGATTATTGGCTTCGAGACCGCCGTCAAGTGGCTCGACCCGTCCGAAGTCATCCTGCGGACGCGCCACGTCAATGCCGAGCTGGGGCTGGCACTCAAGCCAGGTTTCGTGACGCTGACGGCGCGCATCGAACATTTTGGAGAGGACACCAGCGAATGGACCTTCGTGCGCAAGAACGGGGCGCGTTTCCCGGTCAGCCTGAACGTCACGGCACTGACCGGTGAAAATGGCGAGCGAACCGGGTATCTGGGCGTTGCCGAGGATATTACCGAACGCCGCGCCCAGCAGCAGGCTCTGGTCACCAGCGAGGAAACCTTTCGTCTGGCGATGGAAAACGCGCCGACCGGACAGGCTCTGGTCAGTCTCGACGGCCGCTGGCTCAAGGTCAATGGTGCCCTGTGCGATCTTCTGGGCTATACGCCGGAGACTTTACTCGCGACCGATTTCCAGGCAATTACCCATCCTGAAGACCTCGACACAGACTTGGCGCTGGTCGGGCAGGTGCTGTCGGGCGAGATCGCCAGCTATACGCTGGAAAAGCGCTACATCCACAGTGGGGGACGGACCATCTGGGGTTTGCTGAGCGTCTCTCTCGTCCGCAAGGCCGACGGAAAGCCACATTACTTCATTTCACAGATCCAGGACATTACCGAACGCCGGGTGATGGAGCAGATGAAGAGCGAATTCATCTCGACTGTCAGCCACGAGCTGCGCACGCCGCTGACCGCCATTCGCGGCTCGCTCGATTTCGTTGCCACGTCGCTGGGATCGGGCTTGCCCCAGGCGGGCCAGCGCCTGATCGACATGGCGCGGCGCAATTGCGACCGGCTGGTCCTGCTGGTCAATGACATCCTCGATATCGACAAGATTACCTCGGGCACGATGCGCTTCGACCTGCGTGACGAGCCGGTAGCGCAACTGGTCGAGCAAAGTATCGCGCTGAACCAGGGGTTTGCCGATAAGCTGAGTGTCGGCCTGGCGGCCCAGGGTGTTTCAATGGGCGCATCGATCCGCGTCGACGGCGAGCGCTTCCAGCAGGTGATGACGAACCTGATCTCGAACGCGGTCAAGTTCTCGCCCGAAGGCGGTACGGTGCACATCTCGGCCACGCCGTTGGGCGGCGACGTCCGGATCAGCGTCCGCGACGAAGGTCCTGGGATACCGGCGGACTTCCGCGGGCGCATCTTTGGCCGGTTCGCCCAGGCGGATTCGTCGATCACGCGGTCCAAGGGTGGTTCGGGCCTGGGTCTGCACATCACCCGGGAGATCGTGGCGCAGATGGGCGGGACGATCGGCTACGACTCGGTCGAAGGCGAGGGCGCGACCTTCTGGATCGTGTTCCCGGCAGTGCGCGAGGCGCTGGACCAGGCGAGCTAGAGCTATATGACGAAAAGTGTAAGCGGTTAACCGCCCAAACCCGGGCGCAGCATATAGCCCACGCTGTAGACCGTCTGGATCAACTCCTTGTCGCCTGTGCCGGCAGGATCGGCATAGACCAGCTTCTGCCGCAGCCGTGACACCAGCGTGTCCAGGCCGCGCGGCGTCGAAAAACCATGCACCTCATCCATTGCCTTCAGGATCTGCTCGCGTCTGAGCGGCCGGTCGGGGTGGTCGAGAAAGACCTTTAGGAGGCCGAATTCGGCGGGGGTGAGTGCCAGCGTCTTGCCGGCTGGGCTGGTCAGCCTGCGAGCCTGCTTGTCCAGCACCCAGCCGAAGAAGCGCCAGTCCCCGCCGGCAGGCGCAGCGTTCTTGCGCAGACGGCGGAAGACGGCATTAATGCGGGCGATCAGCTCGTCATTGCTGAAGGGCTTGGAGACATAGTCCTCGGCGCCGAGGTCCAGCCCCTTGATCCTGTCGATATCCTCGCTCTTGGCACTGAGCATGATGATGGGCGGACCGTCTTCCGCCGAAACCCGCCGGCAGACGGAAAAGCCGTCTTCGCCCGGCATCATGGTGTCGAGGACGATGAGGTCCACGGCGCTTTCGGCCAGAACGGCGTCCATGGCCGCCGCGCCGTCGGCGGTGATGACGCCAAATCCCGCCTCGTCGAGCACAACCTCAAGCAGCTCGCGAATATCGGGGGTATCATCGACGACAAGGACGGTAGGTTTCAAGCGGCGGCTATCCGGGAGTCTGCAATCGCCGCCAAGTGTAACACCAACAGATTGCAACGCCACCGCAACCGTTACCCGGTGACGGAGTTTTGATGATGGACCGTCCCGCTGGACAGGACCACCCGGCCAATCTAAGACCTCAGGCCATTCTTACTCCGACAAACGAGACACCATGCCTGCCGCGAACAGCGTTGAAATTGCCGATTGGACGCCGGCATGGTCCGAGGCCTTTGCCGCCAAGGCGGCGATTCTGCGCCACGCCCTCGGTGAGCACGCCCTTCGGATCGACCATATCGGGTCAACAGCCATCTTGGGCCTGGCCGCCAAACCCATTGTCGATATTCAGATTTCCGTCGCGGACCTGAGGCAGTCTGCCCTCCTGACTGAAGCGATGGCTGCAATAGGGTATGTGTACCGGCCATCAAACCCGGACCTGACCAAGCGTTATTTCCGCGAGCGTCCGGGTGATGACCGAACCCATATCCATATGCGTCAGCGCGGAACCTGGCATGAGCAATGGCCGCTTCTATTCCGCGACTACATGCGCGACCAAATCGAAGAACATGCGCCATACGTTGCCTTGAAGCGTGAGCTGGCGCGCCGGCATGGTGAGGACAGGGACGCCTATACCGAAGGCAAGATGGACCATCTCTGGAGCATTATCCGGCGGGCGGATCGGTGGGCCCAGGACATCGGCTGGCGGGTGGGCCCAAGCGACGCCTGAACGGGTTCCCAATACGAAAAACGGGGCGCCGTGAAGCGCCCCGTTTGAAGTCACAAGGATTGCAGTCTTACATCTTGTCGATGTGTTCCTTGTGCGCCTTGAGCGTCGGCAGTGTTTCGGCGGCAAATGCCTTGAGCGCAGCATCGTCGCCATTATTGGCGTAGCTGTCAAACAGGCTGACGGCTTCGTCATGGGCGTCCTGCTGGGCGTCGATATAGGCCTTGTCGAAGTCCTCACCCGTTTTGGTCTTCAGGTCATCAAGCTTGCCTTGGTGGCTGTCGTCGAGCTTTTCAGCCGGCGGCGTGACGCCCGTGGCCTTGCCGACGGCGGCCTTGAAAGCAGTGCCGGCCTTGGTGTGATCGGTGATCATCTTGTTGGCGAAGGCCAGGACGTCCTTGTTCTTCGAGGTCTTGACGGCCAGCTTGCTGGTTTCGATCTCGAAGAGGTTGGCGACCGCGGCCTTGTCGGCGAACTGCTGCGGGCTGTCGTGCGTGACGGCATCGGCGATGGCGCTGCCGGCGCCTTCGGCAGCCGTGCCGGCTTCGGCCGCGGCGCTTTCGGTGGCATTGCCGGCCTGGGTCTGCTCGGCCTTGCTGCAGGCGCTTAAAGTGCCGAGCAGAAACAGGCTGGAAAGGGCGGCGGTGGCCAGGATGGATTTGCTGTTGGTGCGCATGACATTGTCCTCAAGGCGTTGTGAAGTGGCCGTGAAGCTAATGACATGGATATAAAATCGCGCCCTCAGGCGTCAGCCGGAATATAAAAAAGCGATGGCCGGTTGAGCTGGTCAGCGTGCCTGCTTCGTCTTATGGTCCGGAACAAGGGGGGAATTATGACGCTGAGCAGTAAATCAAGCCTTGGGGTGCGCGGCTTGTATTTCGTTTTTTTCGCAGCAACGGCCCTGGTGCTGGGATGGTATCTTTATATGCAGGTGCCTAAGGTTCAGGCCGGCGAGACTTCGGTCTTTTCGCTGATGCCGCTTTTTATTGTTGTGCTTGTGTTACTGACCGGTATGGTATGGGCACTGGTTGGTGGACAGGAAGACTGGGTTATCACCGACCCGCATATCCGCATCCGGTCGAAGGGCATGACGGCCGGACGGCATCCAATCATCATAACCAGAGGAAAGTCATGAAACATCCAACCATCCTCAAGAGATGCGTTTATGGCATGGTGCTTCTGCTTGTTTCAGCTGGCCTCGGAGGCTGCGGCCTGATCCTTCCGGGCCTGACCTGAGGCGTCGGTTAGTCTGAAGACGCTCAGTCGAGCGCCACATAGACCAGATGAAGCGCATTATCGTCGATAGGCATGCTCGACTTTAACCGTAATGGTGGGCGAGTATCGTGGAAGAATGGCTTGCCTTCGCCGAGCACGACCGGGCGCAGGTGCAGATGATATTCGTCGATCAGGCCCAGGCGCGTCATCAGGCCGGCCAGTTGCGGCCCTGAGACGCTTAAGATTCCGCCTGTGCGCGCCTTGAGATCGCGGACCTGGGTTTCGATGTCGCCGGTGATCAAGGTGGCATTGGGGCCAAGGTCTGACGATGTCGATGACACGACCCACTTGGGCAGCCCGCGCCACAGTGCCGCGAATTCGGCCTGGGGCGCGTCCCATTCCGGACGTTCGTCGTCCCAGTAGCGCATGAGGTCGTACATCCGCCGCCCGTATATGGCGCCGGCATGGCCACGCAGGGTGTCGATCCAGTAGCGGAAATGCTTCTGACTTGGCGCGCCCATGACCAGATTGCCGCCAGCGTCATCGACATAGCCGTCGAGCGAGACGTTCATACCCAGGATAAGTTTTCCCATGGCGGTCCTCCGTGTTGCTAGAGAGTGCTATCAGCCCCGGCGCCCAGGAACCATAACTTATTTGCAACCGGTCAGGCTGAAGGAAGCCGAGCGGCAAGTGATCGGCAGCCGGCCAAAAAAAGACCGCCATCGGGGCAGATGGCGGTCAGTAACCTCTGGGATGAGGCAGCAGGGAAGAAAAGACATGAAGAAGCTTCTATAATTCCTATACAAAATGTGGTAATTTGTAACAAGTCAGAAATAGCCCGCCTGCCATATAGAAATACTTCGCGGTTGGCATGCGTGAGATCTGCCGGAGCGAAAGCCGATTCAATCTGTTTGAATTTGTGCGACAGGTATTGCGGGAATCCGAAGCAAGGGTTATGCGCAGGGGTAGTTTCCATTGGATCGACCTTGTCCATCATTTCATTCGAACACGTCGCCAAGACCTTCAATGCCTCGGGCCGCGCTCAGGCAGCGCTGAGCGATATCACCCTTGCCGTCGAAGCCGGTGAAGTCTTCGGCATTGTCGGTGCGTCCGGTTCGGGCAAGTCAACTCTGGTGCGGCTGATCAACCGTCTGGAGCGCCCGACCTCAGGGCGGGTGGAGGTGTCCGGCCAGGACCTGGCTGGATTGAATGCGCGCCAGCTTTCGGCCCTGCGCCACAAGCTGGGCATGATCTTCCAGTCGTTCGGGTTGCTGTCGTCCAAGACCGCCCGCCAGAATATCCTGTTCGCCCTGCAGCTGGCCAAGCCGAAGCTCGACGCCGCCGACCATGCGCGAATCGACGGTCTGCTGGCGCGGGTGGGCCTGACCGACCACGCCCATAAATATCCGGCCCAGCTGTCCGGCGGCCAGAAGCAGCGTGTCGCTATTGCCCGGGCGCTGGCCAATTCGCCCGACATCCTGCTGTGCGACGAGCCGACCAGCGCGCTCGATCCGGAGGCGACGCAAGGTGTGCTCGATCTGCTGACCGAGCTTAATCGCGACCTGAAGCTGACCGTCGTCCTGGTGACGCACGAGATGGATGTGGTGCGTCGCATCTGCGACCGCGTGGCGGTGCTGGGCCACGGCCACCTGGTCGAGCATGGTCCGGTGTCACAGGTCCTGTTCAGCCCGCAAAGCGACGCCGCCAGAGCGCTGATCGCCCCGCTGACGCCGCCTGTACCGGCATCGGCCGGCGCCCACCCGCGTCTGCGACTGACCTATTTCGGCGATATCGTTACCAGCGATGCCTTAAGCGCGGCAACGCAAGGCCTCGATGTGCGCTTCAGCATCATTGCCGGCCAGGTATCGGCGCTGAAAGATACACCCTATGGGCAACTGGTCGTCGAACTGGAAGGGCCGGGGCGGGCGATCGCCCTGGAACGGCTGGCGGCGCGAGGCGTAAGTGTGGAGACCATCGCATGATCCCGACCGATTTCTTCCGGAATATCGACGGCGTCGAAATCGCTCTGGCGAGCTGGGAAACCCTGGCCATGCTGTTCGGTTCCTTGCTGTTCAGCGTGGCGCTGGGCCTGCCGCTAGGCATCTGGTTGTTCGCGACCTCGCCGCGCGGCCTGTCGCCCAACAGCGCTCTCTACGGCCTGCTCAGCCTGATGGTCAATGTCCTGCGCTCGATCCCCTTCGTCATCCTGTTCATCCTGTTGATCCCCGTGACCCTGGCCCTGGTGGGGACTTCGCTGGGCGTGCGCGGCGCCATTCCCCCCCTGGTGCTGGGGGCCGCGCCCTTCTTCGCCCGGCTGGTCGAAGCCAGCTTACGTGAAGTCGACCGCTCGGTCATAGAGGCGACCCAGGCCCTGGGCGCCAGCAACCGGCAGATCGTGCTGAGCGCCCTGCTGCCCGAGGCCATGCCGGGTCTGATTGCCGCGGTGACGGTGACGGCCATCGCGCTCGTCTCCTATACCGCCATGGCTGGCGTCGTCGGCGCCGGCGGGCTCGGTGATCTGGCCGTGCGCTATGGCTACCAAAGATTCCAGACCGATGTCATGGTTGTCACCGTGGCCTTGATCGTCATTCTTGTTCAGGCGCTGCAGATGGGCGGCGACGCGCTGGTGGCGCGGTTTCACAAACGATAGGAGCGTTGCGCCATGACTTCACGCCGTCTTTTCCTGCTGTCCGCCCTGGCGGTTACCGCCTGCGCCAAGCCTGAAGCCAAGGGCAATGTCCTGACGGTCGCGGCCACCGCCGTTCCGCACGCCGAAATCCTCAAGGCGATTACGCCCGACCTGAAAGCGCAGGGCATCGACCTCCAGGTCAAGATCTTCAACGACTATGTCCAGCCGAACCTCCAGGTCGACCAGAAGCTGATCGACGCCAACTATTTCCAGACCTTGCCTTATCTGGAGGCGTTCAACAAAGAGCGCGGGACCAAGCTGGTGCCCGTGGTCGGCGTCCATGTCGAGCCGTTCGGCGCTTATTCCCGCAAGGTCAAGGCAATCAACGACCTGGTCAAAGGCGCCGTCATTGCCGTACCGAATGACCCAACCAATACCGGCCGCGCCCTGATCCTGCTGCACAAGAACGGCCTGATCACGTTGAAGGATCCGAACAACATCGCTGCGACGCCGAAGGATATCGCGGCTAATCCGAAAGGCTTTGTCTTCAAGGAGCTGGAATCACCATCCCTGCCGCGCGTGCTGGGCGAGGTCGACCTGGCCCTGATCAACACCAACTATGCGCTTGACGCCAAGCTCAATCCGCAGTCGGATGCGCTGATCATCGAAGGCCCGGACAGCCCGTATCTCAATTACTTGGTGGCGCGCCCGGACAATAAGGACGATGCCCGGATCAAGGCTCTGGCGGCCGCATTGACGTCGCAAAAGGTGCGCGATTTTATCGCCGCGACTTACAAGGGCGCCGTCATTGCTGCCGCATAATAAAGTGTGCGGGAAGGCGTCGTGGACGGAATAGTGGTGGCGGCCTGTCCGTTGCACTCGCTGCCCAGCCCATGCCTGTGGTAACCACGCTGACGAGCGCGATCGATGCTAAGCTGACCGGCAGTGCCGCCTGTGGCGGATGCGCCTGTCGCTGCGTCAATCGGGGCGCCGGTCCGGGCTTCCCGTCCACCGCAAGCTTTCCGGGCGGACGGAACAGGCCGAACGCCCCGAGGCCCGTTAGCGTCCAGAGCCACCCGAGCAGCCGGAAATAGCCCGCACTGCTTAGGTTCATTTAAACGGCCGACGGCTCGCCGAGGGCATCTTATATTCAAGCGGAAAGGACAACGCATGCGGAATCTAGGTCTGTCTCTGGCGATCACGGTCGCCATTTCCTTAGCGGCCGTCAGCTCTCCGGCGAGCAGCCAGACGGTAACCATTCCCGCAGCTGAGGCTGGGGCGCAGACAGCTCAGCTTCCGCCGCTGAGCGACTTTGTCGGAACCTACGCCTACCAGGGCGGCACCATGGAGATCGTTGCTCCCGACGAACTGTTCGCTGTGATTGACGGCGGCAAGCACTTGCTGCGCCGCAAGTCGGCGGATCTTTTCATCAACGGTGGCGGCGCGGACGTCACCTTCCATCGCGGCCCCGATGGGGGGGTAATCTCCGTAGAGGACCATCAGGGCCTCTACCAGCGTCTGTCGGCCAATATCTCGGCCCTGACGGAAGCGGGGTTTCAGCCCCGGCCTTCCGGTTCGCCACCCTATCGCTACCAGGCGCCGCGCAACGTGAGAGACGGTATCCCGGTGGGCAATGTCGCCAAATCCGATCTCGGCGCCGAGGCCGCGGGCCGCATCGTCGCCGGCGTTCTCGACAAGACCTGGCCGGACGTCGACGGAGTCCTGATCTTCCAGGGCGGCAAGCTCGTGCTGGAAGAATATTTCTACGGCTATGACCGCGATACGCCGCACCAGATGCGTTCGGCGACCAAGTCAGTGGTCGGCGCCGTCGTGGGCGCGGCCGTCGCCAATGGCGCTGTCACGCTGGACGAGCCGGTCCTGCCCCTTCTCGGCTATGCAGACGTCGCTAACCCCGATCCGCGCAAGTCCGCCATCACCCTGCGCCACCTGCTCACCCTTCAGTCGGGCCTCGACTGTAATGACTATTCGGTGACCTCCGCTGGCGGCGAGAATAAGCTTTACAGTACGGCCGACTGGATCCGCGTCTTGGTTGACGTGAAAATGCTCGAGGAGCCGGGCACGGTGGCCCGCTATTGCACCGGCGCGACCTTTATGGCCGGTCGCGTGGTAGAAAAGGCGACGGGCCGCGCCCTGCCCGACTATGCGCAGGAACACCTGTTCGGGCCATTGGGCATCCGTCGGGCCGATTGGATCTGGAACCCCACACTCACGAACGCTGACAAAAAATTCGGCATGATGGCCATGCGCCCGCGCGACATGCTGAAGTTCGGCATGCTCTACGCAAATGAGGGGCGATGGGGTAAGAAACAGGTCCTGCCCGCCGCCTGGGTGAAGGAGTCGCTCTCGTCACTCAGCCGCGTGGAAAATACAGATTACGGCTACCTCTGGTGGCGCATGTCGGTGCAGGCTGCAACGCCGGACGGCCCCCGTCGCGTCTATATGAGCGCCGCGCAAGGCAACGGCGGCCAGAAGATATACCTCGTACCCGAGCTTGACCTGATCGCCGTCTTCACAGGCTCGCGCTACAACACTGGCGGGGCGCCGCCGAACAAGATCATGGCCGAGGTGGTCTTGCCCGCCCTGCTACGGGCGCGCGGCGTAAAGGGAGATGTCGGTGCGCCAACCCATTGATGCCGGCTCGGCTTCGAAGCTTCTCGTAGGTCCCGCCCCGCCTGCCTGGCGGCAATATTGGGGGCTGCGAAATAGGGCGAGGTCGGGCTGCGGGGTCATCTCTGCTAAACCACGCCGACAGTGTCGTTGAAGCGCGTCCGATCCCCTTCGTGACGGCCGGCAGACGGAAAATCGAAGCCGGCCCCGATGGAGGTCAACCAAAGGCCGTGCCGGTCGCGCAACTGGTGCCGGGCGGGAGCGGGATACCTCAGCCAAGACAATTTCCGTCATCGCCGCTGAGGTAGGATTTGCCCGTTACGCCCACTCAATCTGCTGGTGTGAACATGGGATTTCCGTTTGCCGTCTTGTCCGCTGGCACTTCGGGCTGCAATACATCCCAATGCTCCACCAGCTTGCCATTTTCGATGCGGAAGATGTCGACTGCGATCATCGGGGTAGGACCGAAACCCGTATAGCGGCCGTGGATCGCTACGTAATCACCGTCGGCCATCACCCGTCCTGGTTCATATTTGAAATTTTGCGGCAGGTTGTTGAGCAGGCCGGGCAGGGCTTCAACGCCGTTGGGAACCATCGGATTGTGCTGGATATACGTCTTGCCCCAATAGGTTTCAATCGCCGACGGATCGCGATTGATGAACAGGGCTGTCATCGCGGCCTTGACCAGTTCGGCATTGTTTTTGGGCTTGGCCCATGCGCCCGGTGCCGCGAGGCTTAGTGCAGCGACGACGACAAGCGACGCGTAGAGTTTGTTTCGTATCATGGATTTCCTTCCTGGGTTGGTAAGTTTGGATCTTACAGGCTGACGGCGGGCGCGGTCACCGCATTCACGCGTATCTGGACGTTCACGTTCGCCGGGATTGCGTCCGTCCCGGCAAATTCACCTCTGCCGACGCCAAAGGCCGTCCTGTCGAGGAGGGTCTCGCCTACGACCGTCGCGCGACCGTCTTTGATACTGAGCGTGAAAGGCAGGTCCAGGGGCCGGCTTGTCCCGTGAAGGGTCAAATTTCCGTGAGCTATGAAGTGCGCCTTGCCCAGCGCCGTAAACCGCCTGGCGTAGAATATGGCTTGCGGAAATTGTTCGGTAGCAAAGAACTGAGAGCCCCGGAGCATGAGATCGCTGTCGGAATCGCCCGAATGCAAGGAGGTCAGGTCGATCCGGACAGTGACCCGTGAAGCCTGGAGCCGTTCCGCATCGAAAACGATATCCGCTGTAAACCTCTCGAACCCGCCTTTAACGTCCTCCCCTTGAAAGCTTGTCGTCCAGCCAAGCGCCGTGCCGGCCTTCTCAAGTTTCCAATGCGGGACCGGGTTACTTTCATTCGAGGTGGAATGGCTTTCCGCCGTCCCACTGTCCAAAGACGCGGCTGGCGCCTGAGACGCGACATGCGGCACGTCGGCAGGTTCAGCCAGGGTCTGTTCAGCAGACGGCTTGTTCCCGGTAGCGCCGGCAAACAGGCTGGCAACGACGGCCGCGACGATGACACACACAGGAATGATCCAACGCCAGTTCAGAATGGGTTTCGGATGGAGGCCCGGAAGCATACCTTCCATGACGTTGTCCCTGTTAACCAGGTGATGCTTCAAGGCGGCGCCGACATGCAGGGGGATCATGAGGTAAGCAAGCAGTTTCCCGCCGGCGTCGTGCAAGGCTTCAAAGAGATCATGCATGGCTTCGGTGTGTGGCACGGGCAAATGGAACCAGTTCACGATGAAGAATGGGATATCGCGCGGAGAGGTCGAGACCATCGCCCAGCCGGTAAGCGGCATGCCGATCATAGCCACGTAGAAGAGGACATGCAGCGTCTTTGCCGAAACCGCCTGCCAGGCCGGCATCACAGGCTGGGGCGGCGCCTTGTGATTGAGCCTCACGGCGATCCTGGCAAGGCTCAGGAGCAGGACGAGAATGCCGGCGGATTTATGCCAGAATGCCACGGCCAGGACATTAGGGTTAGAGGGCGTAATTCCCCAACCCAGGAAAATCATGAAAAATATCAGACCCGCGATGAGCCAATGAAGCCACCGGCTCAGGACGTAATAGTGCTGTGGAGACATGCTGTTTCCAAGGGCATCATTGGTCATCGGAAATCCATGAGAAAACGTTGTGTTATTTTTGCTTGATGAATTCCGCGTCGATCACCAGATCGACCTTGTCGCCGATGGCGGGGAGGAAAGTCTTCATGCCGAAATCGGAGCGTTGGACCGTCGCCGCGGCCAGGAATCCGACGCGGGTGTCTCCCATCATGCCTGTTCCAAAGCCATTGAAGGTAACATCGAGTGTAACGGGCTTGGTTACGCCCAGCAGGGTCAGCTGCCCCTCGACCCTGGCATGAGTGGCGTCGACGGGCACGAGGCGGGTGGACTTGAAGGTCATCTCTGGAAATGCGGCCACGTTGAAGAAGCCGGCGCCCCTCAGTTCGTTGTCCCGCGCATCAAGGCCGGAGTCCAGCGCACTGGCGTCAAGCGACACGGAAAGCGTGGCGTGCTCAGGTTTGGCGGGATCATAATTGAAACCGCCTGAAATCTTGTCGAACGTCACGGTTGTGGTTGAGAAACCTATGTGGTCGATGCGGGCCAGCACGCTGGCATGCGTGGGATCGACATGATATTGGCCGGCGGCGACTTGCGCCGGGTCTTTTGACGTGACGGCTGAGGATGCCGACATAGGTGCAAGCACGGCGAGCATCGCGGTAAGAGCCCCGATCTTGAAAATTCTATTCATAACGTCTCCTAGAATATGAGTATATTGCATAACTGTTTCCATTAATAACAATAATGACAGACTGTTTCTTAGTTGGCGGCTCCGGCCGCGATTGGCCGTGAGGTTCTACGGTTTAAGTTTCCTTGCCCGGATCTTTGCCTTTTCCTGGATACCGGTATCCATGGCGTCCTTCGCGACGGCAATGGCGTAGTCTCCGCCATCGACAATCCATGACCTTGTCTTGGTGTCGAACCGGGCGAGCAGGCGCGCATCCGCCGTCAGGCTGACAGTCTGGCTTTCACCTGGTTTCAGTTCGACCTTGTCGAACCCGATGAGCCGCTTGGTGGCTCCGGACGGTGTTTGATTGAGATAGGCCTGTGGAGCGGCTTTGCCGGCGACCGTGCCTGTGTTGGTTACCTTGAAGCTGAAGGCGAGGGTGTCCCCGCCACTGACCTTCAGGTCGGAATAGGCGAAGGTCGTGTAGCTGAGACCATGGCCAAAAGGGAACAGCGGTTTGAGGTTGAGCTTGGCGAACCGCTTGTATCCCACATAGGCGCCTTCATCGTAGACTACGTCAAAGACCTGTCCATCGGGCACATCGATCCCGGGAAGCGGACCGGAACGGGGATACTGTGTGATATCGGCAGGGAAGGTGATGGGGAGATGGCCGGAAGGATTGACCGCGCCGGTAAGAATGTCGGCGATCGCTTCACCGCCTTTCTGGCCGGGATACCAGGCTTCTATGACGGCCGGCACTTGGTCCAGCCAAGGCATGGCGACCGGATTTCCGGTTTCGAGAACGACAATAGTTTTAGGATTGGCGGCGGCTGCGGCCTTGATGAGTTCATCTTGCCCATTGGGCAGGCTGAGACTTGGCAGATCGCTGCCTTCGCAGTTCCACTGGGTGACAAAAACAATCACCAGGTCATAGTTCCTGGCGCGTCGGGCGACTTCTTCCGGATACTCACCGATTTCGAAGGCGATGTTTGTGTCCGGCAGGGCCGCACGCAACGCCTTCAGTGGAGAAGAGGGGTGGTAGTGGATCTTGTTGAAGGCGGCAAAGACGCCGTCGCCGCCCCGGTCGATGACGGTCTGCTTCATGTCGGCCACCACCTGTGATGATCCGCCGCCGGACATGACGCCAAGGTCGGCGTGGCCGCCGACAACCAGGATCGACTTTACCGCCGAGGCCAGCGGGAGAAGTCCGCCTTCATTCTTGAGCAGCACAATGCCTTCGGCTGCTTCAGCCTTGGCGATGTCCGCATGGGCGGCCGCGTCATAGGCTGCCGGGGCCGGCGGGGAATCAAAAAGACCGGCGGCGAACATGGACCTCAGAATGCGCCGCACCATGTCCGACAGGCGTGACTGGGGGATTTCCCCTCTTTCGACTGCTTTTTCGAGCGGGTCACTGAACCATACCTGCTTGTCGATTTGCTCCCCCGACTGTTGGTCCAGGCCTTTCAGCGCGAAGTCCGTTGCTTTGACGGCGCCCCAGTCCGACATGACCCAGCCCTTGTACCCCCAATCGCCTTTCAGGACGTCGTTGAGCAGGAAGCTGTTGCCGCAGCCATACTCGCCGTTGATCAGGTTGTATGAGCACATTACGGAACCAGGCTGGCTTTTTTCGATCGCGATCTGGAAGGTCAGCAGATCGGACTCGCGCAGGGCCTGTTCTTCGATGACGCTGTTGGCGAAGTTGCGGCCGGTTTCCTGGTCGTTGACCGCAAAATGCTTGATTGTCGAAATCAGGCCTTGCGCCTGAATACCGTTGATCGACTCGGCGACGATGTTGGCGGCGAGCCAGGGATCTTCCCCGGCATATTCGAAATTGCGGCCGTTACGCGGGTCGCGCGCCAAATTGATGCCGCCCGCCAGTTGGACGTTCATGCCCTTTGCCCGGGCCTCCCTGCCGACCACTTCGCCGCCCTGATAGGCGATCCGCGTATTGAAGGTCGCCGCCAGAAGGAGTGACGACGGAAGCGCCGTGGCGACATCGTCGGGACGTGTCATCAATGGGTTGGTCACGCCCAGCGAGGCGTCACTTTCTTGCAAGTGGGGAACGCCCAGGCGCGGGATGCCTGGGAGATATCCCGCCGAAGCGACTGCGCCGTCCGGTAGCTTTCCGTCCTTCATGAACATTGGCAAGGCCATGGGGCCGTGGACCAGGCTCAGCCGTTCGTCCTGGGTCATGGCGTGCTCAAGCAGAATCGCGCGCGCGTCCGGGGAAAGGGAAGGGCTCATCCAGGGCCTTGCAGGCTGAGCGACTGCACCGGATGCCGTGACAAGGCAAAAAGCTGAACAGGCCATGCCAACCTGTTTCAAACGGTTCCGTGTGTTGGAATGTCGCATCGTTCCACCTGGAGTACGCCTTTGGCGCTATTGTTATAAAAGAGGGCGCCCTAGGGGTTTTAGGGCCCCTTGGGCGCCAGTTGTCGCTGCAATGAAGCCAGAACCTTCACGGGATTTAACGTCAGCGCTGACGTAAACTGCATTACGTCAGCGCTGCCGTCAAGATGGTGAAATGCGGTGAATTGACGAAACGATCTTCGAACAAAAGGTGAAGGGGCTGGACAAGCCCTTTCGGAGCCCTGATACTTGTCGGGCATTAGAGGTTGAAAATTTTGGCTAATCTTACTCTGGACGATCTGGCGAAGCGCGCGAATGTCTCGGCGAAAACCATTTCGCGCGTCGTCAATAAGCTCCCGGGGGTCGGCGCCAAGAAGCGGGCAGAGATAGAAAAGCTGATCGCCGAAACCGGCTTTCGCCCAAACTTCGGCGCCAGGGTGCTGGCCAGCTCGCGCAGCTACACCATCTGCATGGTGGTCGAGGACCAGACGTCTCACTACTACTTTTCAGAACTGCAGATCGGGATATCGCGCGCCTGTATCTCCGCCGGCTACCATCTGATCGTCGAACCGGTCAGGGACGTCCTGGAAAAGGGCAAGGAGGCAATTGCCGGACATTTCGCTGCCTTTCGCCCCGATGGATTGATCGTCGTGCCCCCGGTATGCGAGGCAACGAGCTTTACCGACGCCCTGACGGAACTGAACCTGCCGTTCGTATGTGTGGCGCCTGTCGACGGCAAAAGCACCACGTCCTACGTCGAGATGGATGACGAACTGGCCAGTTACGAAATTACGCGGCATCTCATTGACCTCGGGCACCGCGAACTGGCCTGGTTGTCGGTGAGCAAACACCTTGCGTCCATGGGATTGCGCGAAGCCGGATTTTGCCGGGCGCTTCACGAAGCCGGTATCGTGCAACGCGACGCCTTCCGGTCGACTCCTCCGCCGGGTCCGGGATATGGCCATGAAATGGCCTACCGCCTTTTGACCCTTCCCATCCGGCCGACGGCCCTGGTGTGTGGAAACGACTCGGTGGCGCTGGCCAGCATTGCCGCCGCCCAGCGCGTCGGGCTGGTTGTACCCAGGGACGTCAGCATTGTGGGCTTTGACGACAGCCCCGCCTCCGAGAGCTGCTGGCCGCCCCTGACGACGGTTCATCAGCCGATCAGCGCGATGGGACAACGGGCGACCGAAATCCTCCTTCGGCATCTTGACCGGGATCAGCCTGTAACAGGTTTGACGCAGGAAAGCGTGCAGCATGCGATCATCTATCGCCAGACGACGGCGCCATGTCTTGATGCCGTCTCGATTGCGTAGGGCTGCGTAACCGGCACGCCTGATCGAGTCGACAATCATCGGGGACATGTTGCGAATTTGCCGCAGCACCCAAGAAAGTTATCACTCATACCTAATTTGCAAATCGGCCGTTCGCGCGGCTTTTGCGCCGGAATATCATAGGGTTCGATGCCGCCGAACGGCGTCTGGTCGCAACATTTACGTCAGCGCTGCCGTAAATCCGGTTGACTTCGTTTCGTTCATCGGAGACCCTCGAGGAAACAACACCCCCAGGGTGCAAGAAAATCTAGTCAGGCAGGAACCTATGGAACGGACGCATCTCAACCGGCGCCATTTTTTGACAACAGCGGTGGCTGTCGGGGCCGTCGGCGCGGTGTCGCAAAACGTTAGGGCTCAGGCCCCTGCGGCCGCGACGGCCGTCTCCGCTCCGTTTGTCACTGTCAAGACCGCGCAGGGCAGCCTCCGGGGCGGTCATAGCCGTGGCGCTCTTGCATTCAAGGGTATCCCCTATGCCGGGTCTGTGAGCGGCAAGGGCCGGTTCCTGGAAGCGCCGCCGGCTCCGGCCTGGTCCGGCATACGGGACGCACTGACGCTGGGGCCTCCGTCGCTGCAGAAGCCAGGTGGCTCTTTCGGCGAAAACGAGCCCGCCGGTAGCGAGGACTGCCTTGTCCTGAATGTTTGGACGCCGTCTGTGAGCGACGGCAAGGCCCGGCCGGTCATGTTCTACGTCCATGGCGGCGGCTATCATTCGGGTTCGGCCGGGGCTCCGTCGCAAGACGGCGCCCATCTCGCCGCCACCTATGACGTGGTGGTGGTGGCCTGCAATCATCGCCTGGGTCTTCTGGGCTACATGTATTTGGGGGATCTTGGCGGGGAAGCCTTCGCCACTTCTGGCAACCAGTCGATGCTCGACATCGTGGCCGCCCTGCGGTGGGTCAAGGGCAACATCGCTGTATTTGGCGGTGACCCGGGCAATGTCATGATCTTCGGCGAGTCGGGCGGTGGCTTCAAGACCGGGACGCTCCTGGCCATGCCGGCGGCGCGCGGCCTGTTCCACAAGGCCAGCGTCGAAAGCGGCGCGGCTTTAACACGGCTGACCCGTGAACAGGCGACGGACACGGCATTGCGTGTTCTGCGAGGCCTTGGGATATCGCCCAAGGACCTTCACAAGTTGGCCGGCGTGCCGTCGCAGGCCTTTGTCGATATCCAGGTCCAGGCCGAGCAGGGCAGGGGAGCGCTGATCGATCCCAACGATCCAAAGAGTGAACTGCTCCATCGCGCCAATTTCAATCGTCCGGGTTCCTGGGGACCGGTCGTCGACGGCGTCGTTCTGCCCATGCACCCGTTCGAACCGCTGGTATCGCCGCTTGCAGCCGACATCCCCATCATGGTCGGTCACAATCGCGACGAGTCGACCTTCTTCAATATGGGGCGGCCCGATACTTTCACGATGGACGCGGCCACGCTGAAAGCCCGGTTGGCCAGTGAATTCGGTGGCTATGCCGACCGTATCGAAGCCGCTTACCGAAAGGCCTACCCCGGCTATTCGGCAAGCCAGCTTTATATCGCCATTTCGAGCGATGTCTGGTTCGGCAACGACTCGGTGACCCTGGCGGAGCGAAAGTCGCTTCAGCCGGCGCCGGTCTATCGCTACAGGTACGATTACCAATCGGACTTTGTTATCCCCGGAACAAGCTACAGGTTCGGCGCGGGACATGCGTCCGAAATCAACATGAAGTTCTACAACACCGATCTGCGCGGTCTGCAGGGGGCGGGGCCTGGAGTTGAGAAAGCGTCGCGCAACATGAGCGAGATGTGGGCGACCTTTGCCCGCACGTCCCAGCCTGGTGCAAAGGGCCAGCCTGTATGGCCCAGGTATGAGCGCGCAACGCGCCGGACGATGGTCATCGATGTCGACTGCAGGGTCGAGAGTGACCTGGACGGCGACCTGCGCCGAATGTGGGAAGGCATAGGTCCGGCTGTTTAAACAAGAAGGAGGTGTAAGATCACGTGGTGAAGTAACGCGTCAAGCGTATCCAGTATCCGCCGTTGTAGGGAGAGCTGTGACGGAACGGGTACATGTTTGTTATATCTAATAACAAATGTGTGCGGTCGAAATTTCCCTTTGACGGAGCAATGGAACTGACGTTCTATCGAGTAAAGCGTAAAAGCCGTATAAAAGGCAAATGCCTAAACACGCGGGGAGGCCGGGGCAAAAAGTAATGCCCGCCAATATAGTCCCGCCACAATCAACAATAAATGAAACCTCTCTCAGAGGTGCAGGGTATAAAGGAACAACACATGCTCAGGAAATTTACGTCAGCGCTGCCCCAAAAGGCGATCGCCCTTATGATCGGCACCAGCCTGCTCGCCCTGGCGGGCGCAGCGGCAGCTCAGGATAAGGCCCCCGCAGCCGATTCGGCCGCCGCCGAAGATCCCAACGTCGTCATCGTCACGGCCAACAAGCGCCGCGAACCGGTGCAGAAGGTCGCCCAGACCGTCAACGTCGTCAGCGCGGCCCAGCTCCAGAACCTGCAGATCCGCTCCTTCCAGGAAGTCGCCACGGCTGTCGGCGGCGTGTCCCTGACCCGGACCAGCGGCGGCGAACAGTCCATCTCCATGCGCGGCATCAAGATGCCGAACAACGGCGGCACCGGTGGCGCCACCAACACCGTCGAAGTCTATCAGAACGAAGTGCCGATCAGCACGACCGACGCCTTCAACGCCCTGTTCGACATCGGCCAGATCGAAGTCCTGCGCGGCCCACAGGGCACGCTGCGCGGCCGTCCGTCGCCGTCGGGCGCCATGACCATCGTGACCCAGCGCGGCAGCTTCTCCGGATATGACGGCTTCATCCAGGGCTCGGCCACCGACCACAACGGCCAGAACCTCCAGGCTGCGTTCGGCGGCCCGATCAACGATAAACTCGCTTTCCGCGTGGCCGGTCTCTACGACGCCAGCGACGACAACCAGGTCAAAAGCATCGGCAATGGCAAGAAATCTCACCACGAAACCACAGGCCTGCGCGGCAGCCTGACCTGGAAGCCGCTCGACAATCTCGACGTCAACCTGATGCATCAGTATATCAGCGAAGACCGCGACTTTTACCGCTCGGTCCGGGGCACCGCGCCCTGCGTCGGCGGCCCGATCCCGGTCAGCTCCGCCGGCTGCGGGCACAGTTACACCCTGGCCGACCGCGTCTCGCTGAATACAGGCCCCAGCCCCGTCACCTATGAAGGCCACCTGACGACACTCAGCGTCCGCTACGACCTTGGCGACTATCAGATCAACTATGTCGGCGGCTATAACGACTCGACCTTCGCCAACGGCCTCGACTTCGACTTCGCCGGTATCGGCCAGACCAACCAGATCCCCACCTGGCTGCTGGGCACCAACACCGCGAAAGTGACCACCAACGAACTGCGCTTTGAGTCGACGAACGGCACCTTCTACAACTTCACCTACGGCGTCTTCGCCAGCTCGACCAAGAACACCGGCGACTTCGCCTTCTTTCCGTTCTTCACCAGCGCGCCCTCGGCCTCCAACGTCAACGACTACGGCGTCTTCACCAACCAGCGCTTCAACCTGAGCGAAAAGGACAAGCTGTCCCTGGGCATCCGCTACTCGCATTTCGAGGTTGACCGTCTCGGCGCCGGCCTGAACACGACCTACCAGGCGATCACCGGCAATGCCAGCTACCAGCATGAGTTCACCCGCGACATCATGGCCTATGTCTCCTACGGCACGTCCTTCCGTCCGGGTTCGGGCGGCGCCAACACCGTCCAGCAACCCGTGCCGCGCAGCAATGGCAACTTCGACTCCGAACATTCGCAATCGACGGAAATCGGCGTCAAGTCGCAATGGCTGGACCGCCGCCTGACCGCCAACCTGTCGTTGTTCGACCAGAAGTACGACGGCTACATTGCCTCGATGTTCAACGTCGCCTGTACCGGCGTACCCAACCCGAACGGCATGTCTTACGCCACAAATGACGGCACGGCGGCGGGGCCGATCTGTTTTGGCACCATGTTCGCCAACGGCAATGCCGTCAGCAAGGGCGTCGAAGTCGAACTGCGCTACCTGATCACGCCCAACTGGTCGGCCGGCCTCCTCTACACCAACACCGACGCCCATTTCGTCGACGCCCTGCTGCCGTGCAACGACTATGACGGCGATGGCGTCCCCAGCGTCGCCGGCACCCCGATGGTCCAGCGCAACAGCTACATCAGCCATTGCGTCTCCAGCCAGGTCCTGGGTCAACTTCCGGCCACCAGTATCAGCGCCAACACCAATCTCGACTTCAAGCTGTGGGGCTTGAACGCCTATGCCCGCGCCAACGCCATTTATCGCGACAAGGCCTACTTCCCGCAGACGGCTAACTTCATGCCGGGCTACACTCAGGTGAACGCCTATGTCGGCATCAAGGGCGCCGACGACAACTGGGAACTCAGCTTCTGGGCCAAGAACCTGTTTGATGAAGTCGTCCAGGACACAGATGGCGGCCCGTGGTCGATCTACGGTGTCCAGTCTGGCCTCAGCATCGGAACGGTCACCAATGCCCGTGAAATCGGCGTGACCCTGCGCCGCGATTTCTAATACCTCGTACTCCCGAGGAAACTAAGCTGGGCGGTGTTCCGGGTCATGCTCCCCCTAGGCGTGGTCCGGAGGCATCGCATCACGAGGCCTTTCCCAGCGCCGCCCAGTGCCTTTCTCACGTCCGGGGAACGTGACAAAATACGTAAGCTTTTTGGCCATGCGGCCAGCGGCGCAATGACAGGATGACAGAGGATGAAAAAGATCAGACGTTTGGCATTGGCCGCAATCGTGATGGCCATGACCGGGTTGAGCGCATCCTTCGCGGCGGCCGAGGGCAGGTGGGTAACTCTGCCGAACCTTGCGCCCAAGACTCAGGTCGTGCTGCACTTTCGCAAGGAGATTGATCTTGCGCAGGTTCCGGACAGGTACCGCATCAAGATAAGCGCCGACAACCGGTTCATCCTGTATGTGAATGGCATACGCGTGGGCGCGGGACCGTCGCGTGGCGACCTGGCGCATTGGCGGTATGAAGGTCTTGACCTGGCTCCGTATCTGAGGAAGGGGCACAACGTCATCGCCGCCGAAGTATGGAACGCGGTGGAGGAAAGTTCGAGAAGCAAGCCCCAGACCGCGCCGCTCGCCCAGTTGAGCGCCAGGGTGGCTTTTTGGGTCGAGGGGGAGGGAGAGGCTTCGAAGCTCGATACCGGCGAGGGATGGCGTGCCTCGATCCAGCCTGGGCATGGTTTCAGCTCTCCATTCCTGTCGCTGGCTCAAAAGCTTGGGCCGATCTTCTACGCGGCCGGCAGCTCTGAAGACATTGATGGTGCCAAAGCGGATTGGGACTGGAATGGCTCGCGCCTTACCGGCGCCGGGTGGATGCCCGTGGTGCCCGCAACCGCCGAGGGAGAGACACCGCCGTGGACACTCGTGGCCAGCCAGCTACCGCAGATGGCTTATAAGCCGATACCGACCGGAAAGATCGTCCGTCCGGATATCGCCCAGGCAAAGGCGTTCGGCAGGAGCGGTATAACCGTTCCCGCCAATTCGAAGGTTTCCATTCTCGTTGACCAGGCGCAGGTCATTGCCGCCTACCCGGAACTAAAAACGTCCGGGGGCAAGGGCGCCAACGTCACGCTCACCTATGCCGAGGCGCTCTACGACGCGAACAAGAAGAAGGGGGACAGGAGCGAAATCGCAAACCGGACCATTATCGGGGTCGAAGATACCTTCCATGTATCCGGTGGCGCGCATCGCGCTTACCGGCCGCTCTGGTGGAGAACCTTCAGATACGTTCAACTGGATATCAAGACCGGTTCGGAACCCCTCGCCATAGACGGACTGAACCTGTTCGAAACCGGCTATCCGTTTGAGGAAAAGGGCTACTTCCGCAGCAACGATCCGCAACTGGACAAGATCTGGAAAATTGGCTGGCAGACCGTGCGGGTCGATGCCCATGAGACGTTCCAGGACAGCTCGTACTGGGAGCAACTGCAATATGTCGGAGATACAAGGCTTCAAAGCCTGATCGCCTACACCGTGTCCGGCGACCCCCGTCTTCCGGTCCAGGCGATAGATGCATTCGCGAATTCCCAGGAGGCGGATGGAATGATCGAATCCGCCTATCCGTCCAGCACTGACAATAGCATTCCTCCCTTCGGCTTGCTGTGGATCGGCATGATGCACGATTACCTGAGGAACCAGCCCGATACCGCGGTTCTGCGCCGCAACCTGGAGAGCGGGCGAAAGGTCCTGGCCTGGTTCGAACCCTATGTCGTCTCGAACGGACTGCTGACGATGAACCCGGGATGGAACTTCGTCGACTGGGCGGGTGAGGCGCAGATGCCGTACAGTCCATCCGAATATGATCGCTTTCCGTCTTACGACAGGGCCACGAAGACGTCGTGCCTGACATCCCTGACCTATCTCGGCGCGCTCAAGGACATGGCCGCGATTGAAGCCGCCGTCGGTGATCCGCAGTTCGCGGGCCGCTATTCGGAAAAAGCGGTCAAGCTGACAGCCGATATTCGGAACCAGTGCTGGGACGCGGAAAAGGGCCTGTTTGCGGACTCGCCCGCGAAGATGGTGTTCAGCCAGCATGCCAACGCCATAGCCGTTCTCTATGACGTCGCTCCGCGCGATCAGATGGGAGCGATATTGTCCCGCGTGACGATGCCGAAAGGAACCGAGGCGCCGGACGGCATCATTCAATCGAGCTATTACTTCTCGTGGTATCTTATCCAGGCCTTTGACCATGCGGGACTGAGCGACACCTATCTCGACCGGCTCCAGACCTGGCGTGATCTGACGAAGCTGAATTTCACCACATGGCCGGAAAGCCGTGGCGACACGCGCTCGGATACGCACGCCTGGAGTTCACATCCGACGGCAGATCTCATCGGCATCGTGGCCGGCATTCGTTCGGCCGCGCCGGGTTATGCACGTGTCGTGGTGGCGCCGCACCTGGGACACCTAACTGAGTTGGATGCCGCCGCCGCCACGCCTGCGGGTCTCGTTTCGGCTTCCTATCGTCGTCTTGGGAATGGAGGATTGAGCGCCAGGATCACCAAGCCAGCCAATCTGCCGGGTGAGTTCGTTTGGAAGGGCAAGGCTTATCCGCTTTCAGATCAAGAAACCGTCCTCGCCCTGCCTTGACCGGACAAGGGTTTAAATCCGGAAAAGGCACCTTCTCGTGACTTCTAATCCCCTGCCCGGTGTGGTCTATCACTGGCTCGGCGGGCTTTCCTCAGCCAGCTTTTACGTCCCCTACAAAAAGATAAGATTGTGGTCGTGGGAAATCTTCTGGCTGACCGGAGGAATATTCCCCTGGCTGATCGCGCCTTGGATCGGGGCCTTCAAATGTATAAGGCGGTATTGGCGCCGATGCTTACGCCCTCGCCATTAAGCCACCAAGCGCGCCGCCTTCCAAAAGCGACCTGATTTTCAAACCCGCTCAAAGTGCTGGTTGTAGAACCGGCGAAGAGGCGGATATCGTTATGCGTGATAACCGGCCGTATTTTGTCATGCAGGCAGGACCTTCGAGTAACTGGGATTACCCGAGTGTCCGCTTCCCGGTGAGATTGCGCCATGGCATTGACGCAGATGATGTCCGGTTTTGGCGCTATGCTCACGGTATGCCGCGCGGAAGACGTGGGATGGTTTCATCGTTTTTGGTCGCTGCTACGTATTCGGTGCATTCGATCATGAGTCAGCCTGATGATGCGCTTTCCAGTTCATAGTCCCACGGTGAGGTCGCCCCGCCTTAAGCAACGTCTCAGCGTATGGGGCGGGGTTTTGGCGGGTCACGTGTTGGTAGGGTATCTGCTGTGCTGGCAATTGCGCGTCCCTGCAATGCCGCCCCTCGGAAATAACGGGCAGATGATAACGGTCGGCCTGGTGTCCGAGATGGC
Organism: Asticcacaulis sp. P4_H10; assembly: GCF_056400965.1. NCBI lineage: Bacteria > Pseudomonadati > Pseudomonadota > Alphaproteobacteria > Caulobacterales > Caulobacteraceae > Asticcacaulis > Asticcacaulis sp. P4_H10. Next base: position 78,301 of record NZ_JBFUKH010000001.1, read on the forward strand.
AATAGCCGGGCCAGTTGCAGAGCGCGAGCCGATGCCAATCAAGGAATCGCGCCGGCAGCGCGTTCCGGCGCCCCAGGAAAACGGGCTGGCACCTTCTTCGGTGTCCGAGGACCTGGCCGAGCCGTCCCTGACCGATGCGCAGATGAAACTTGTCAGCAATTTTCAGCCGGCGGCCATGGGCGAACCCGGTGCAGCCTGTGATGTGACGCAGCAACTGGCTGAGACCTTCGGTAACAGTCCTGAGGTCAGGCAAGGCATCGCTGCCATCCCCTCGTCGGGACGGTCGGTCGCTAATGCGGTCATGCTGTGGGATGGTCAGTGGGCGGACGGTACGCAAGGCGGCGGGATGGCTGTGCTGCGCGCCCTTCTGGTCAAGGCCGTGGTGTCGTCGCGGCCGGAATGCCTTCAGGCGCAGAACCAGGGGCCGGTGCTGTTCCTGATCCCCGACAACCAGACCACGGTCGTCCTGGCGATCGGTTCGGGACAGTGGCGTTGGGCTGACATGCTGGAGCCCTCGCCACAGCCTGATGTCGTCGCGTCAATTTTCTAGTGCGCATTTATTTTCGCAACCGGACATCAAAATCCCGGACCTCTCCGTAGTGAATGCATGGGCGATCGCATCGGCGGTTGCATCACGTCCAGGAGGGTTTCGTGAGGAATTTGAAGCGCGGCAGTCTTGCCATTCTTACTACAGTCAGTGTGCTGAGCCTCGCGGCTTTTGCCCCCGCGGTCATGGCGTCCAGCCACCGCGAAGCGCCGGGCATCACCAAGTCGCCCAAGGTTGACTCGACCGACTTCTACATGTTCCGCAGCTATGAGCCGGGCAAGGACGGGTTCGTCACCTTCATCGCCAACTATCAGCCGCTGCAGGATCCGGGCGGCGGTCCGAACTATTTCACCATGGACCCGGACGCGGTCTATGAAATCCATGTCGATAATACCGGCGACGCCAAGGAAGACCTGACCTTCCAGTTCAAGTTCAGCAACGCCCTGGCGGGCGGAACGGGTGTCACGCTCAATGTCGGCGGCACGACCAACGCCATTCCGCTGCGCCACGCCGGCGCCATCAGCGCCAGCAGCAGTGCGGCGCTGGGCGAAAGCGAAAGCTATACCCTGACCGTGATCAGCGGCGACCGCCGCTCGGGCACCAAGGCCATGGCGACCAATGCCAGCGGCGGCGGGACCAGCTTCACCAAGCCGTTCGACTACAGCGGCAAGAAGACCTTCGCCGACTATAACGCCTATGCCAACCAGTACATCTACAATGTCACCCTTCCGGGCTGTTCGACCGCCGGCCGCGTCTTTGTCGGTCAGCGCGCCGAAGCCTTTGCGGTCAATCTGGGATCGATCTTCGACCTGGTGAACTTCGTGCCGGTCGAAGGCGACAGCGCCCCCGGCGCCGGTGATGGCGGCGGCTTTCCTGGCGGCATCAAGCAGAGCCGCGCCAATGATGAACTGGTCGGCAAGAAGAACGTCACCTCGATCGCCATCGAAGTGCCGATCTCCTGCGTGACGGGCTCGGGCAACGGCGTCATCGGTGGTTGGCAGACAGCCAGCCTGCCGCAGGCGCGCCTGCTGGCGCCGAATGCGACCTACGCCAAGCCGTCGGTGTCCGGCGGCGCCTACACGCAGGTGTCGCGCCTCGGCATGCCGCTGGTCAATGAGATCGTGATCGGCCTGCCCGACAAGGACAAGTTCAATGCCTCCAAGCCGGCGGATGACGCCCAGTTCGGCGCCTATGTCACCAATCCGACCCTGCCAGCCATCCTGAACCTGTTGTTCAAGGATGCCGTCAATGCGACGCTTGGGACCAATATCGCCAACCTGGCCCCGACCAACTTCCCGCGCAACGACCTGGTCGCCGCCTTCCTGACCGGAGTGCCGTCGCTGAACCAGTTGAAGACGGTGACGCCTTCGGAGATGATCCGCCTGAACACAGGCGTAGCTGTCACGCCGCGCGCATCGCAGAGCAATCTGGGTGTAGCTGGTGATGACCTGGCTGGCTTCCCGAACGGCCGCCGTCCAGGCGACGACACTGTCGATATCGAACTGCGGGTTGCGATGGGGGCGCTATGCCATCCGATCCCGATCAACCACGTTCCAACCAATCTGGGCGTCTGTACACCCGCCCAGGCCCCGGTCGGCAATGTACCCTTCACCGATGGCGCGCCTATCAAGGCGACCGACCTGCAAGGCAGCTTCCCATATCTGAACCCGCCGCTGGCCGGTGCGCCGCTCAGCGAACACCGCTAAGGACAACCGATCATGAAAAGACTGATCACATTCTCACTGCTTGCCGGGCTGACACTCAGCCTGGCGGCCTGCGGTGGTGGTAAGGGCGGGGGCGGCTCGACCGTCGTCGTCACGCCGCCGGCGCCTGAGGCCAACGCCAAGTACGGCGCAGCCTTTGCCGCAGCTGCCAAGACGGACGCTAATTCGGAACCGGCTTCGGTTTCGGCCGGCGACGTCGTCGCTGTGGATGCGACCGCGGAACCGGCGCCGCTGTAGAGTTTCGCCTTAAATATTGCGACAAAACAAAAACTAAACATACTGCCGCAAAAAATGTCCGGTCGCTTAGGCAGCGATCGGGCGTTTTGCTGTTCAGAAACCCAGTGTCAGGCTGGAAAAGACAGTTTCAAAATCGGCCTTGCCAGTGACAGGCCGGGTCCAGATCACGTTGAGCTGCCAACTGCCGTTGCGCGGCAGATCAAACACGGCGCGGCCACTGGCATCGCTCAAGACGCGTTTGATGGGGCGGCTGTCAAAGTCGAGATTGTTCAGCATCACTGTCGCCCCCGCCAGCGGCTTGCCCATATAGTAGATGCGGACCGGCAGCTTTTCCTTGAAGCCCGGCGCATAGGGGTTCGCTTCCGGAACGATTTCCAGTGTCATGCCGACAGGCTTCGTCACCAGTGCATCGTCCGCCGGCGTATAGTTTCCGACCTGTACCAATGCCTTGGCGCGGCGGCTGTAGGTCTCCTTACCCGATTTGCCCGTCGCATTGGTCGCGGCGCGCTGGGTGATCGCCGGGGTCAGGCCTTCCGCCTTGAGGTAGTCGTTGAAGCGGAGTGCCGGCAGTTCGCTGTAGGTGGCGTTGGTCTCGAAGGCCAGGACGTTCAGGCCACTGGCCTTGAAGGTCAGGACAGAGTCCACTGTTGCGTCGCCCAGGCGCAGCGCCTTGCGGCTGTCTGCGCGCCCAGCGCTTGTGATGGACTCGAACCGGACGACCCGGTCAGCCGCCATCAGAGACTTCTGGCGGTCCCTGCCGTGTCCGACCTGAAGGCTCATGGCGGTCGTGCCGGCAGGCTTGACGTGGAAGCTCTGGGGCTGAATCCAGAAGTCGTGCGCCGATGCAGGCGCCGCCAGCACAACCAGGGTCGCGCCGGCCGCCGCGAAAAAAAGTGGGCGCGCTGTCATCACTTGGCGGGCCTTCGTCGTAAGAGTTGTGACCGTCAACAGGAACCTCCGGATGTCATTGCCGCGCATATGCAGCCTCATATCTCCTATACGTCGCAGCCGGACTTTCGGGCGGAGGTCGCAGCAATATTTTCAGCCGCGCCACATATTGACGGCCCTGGCCATGCTGTCGTCCATCGCCGCCTTCGCCAGCCCGGCATCAGCCCACAGCGGCACTGGCCTGGTCGGCGGCTTCATATCAGGCTTTCTCCATCCGTTGACCGGCTGGGACCACCTGCTGGCCATGGTGTCCGTCGGCCTTTGGGGCGCGGTCCTTGGCCGTCCGCTCATCGTTGCCCTGCCGGTTATCTTTCCGGTGCTGATGGTGGTTGGCGCGTTTCTCGGCATACTGAATGTGCCGCTGCCGCCGGTGGAGTTGGGGATTGCCCTGTCGGTCTTGATCCTCGGCGGCGTTATCACGACAGGCTACAAGGCGCCGGTGTGGCTGGCCTGCACCGTTGTCGCCGTATTCGCCATCTTTCACGGCTACGCCCACGGCAAGGAACTGCCGTCGGCCGCCGATCCGATCGGTTACAGCACCGGATTTGTCCTGAGCACAGGGATGCTCCATGTTGGCGGCATCGTCATTGGCCTGCTCAACGACTCGGAGAAGGGAAAGTGGATTGTGCGCGGCATCGGTGCCGCGATCGCAGCGGCGGGCTGTTTCTTTATTGCCCAGGCGTTTTCCGTTGCGTGACACGGTCCTGCCTGTGGCATTGCTGGCGGCGGCGCTTGGTTTTGCGCTGAGCTTTACCGGTGAGAAGCCGGCGCGTAATGCCGGTCTTGCCGCACTGGGGCTGGCTGTGATCTTTACTGTCATGCCATTCGGCGCCGTGCCTGAAACCTTTGCCTTTACGATGATCTGCGTCAGCGTCATCGCTCTGTCGGCAACCGTTCACCTGCCATTTTTGCAGACGCCGCGCATCCTGTTTGGGCTCGCTTGTAATGCCGGCATCTGGGCGGGCGCCGTGACGCACGTATCGGGAAACAGCGCAGGCCTGATGGCGCTGGCCCTGGTGTTGCTGTTCATCCCCGGCCGGCTGATTGTAGCGCGCGGCTGGGGGATCGGCATCAAGGTCGTCTGTAGCTGGCTGATCGCCATCGCCGCACTGGAGATCGGGCTGCTATTCGTGCCGACACCGGGTTATGCGCCCGATCACATGGATTAAGCGCGCTCAGAGCTGAATATGAAGGTCGCCGCGCAAATAGACCATTGCGCCCTTCGGACTTTTGAGGACATGGCGCGAGCCCGGTGGCGCCAGATGCACCTCGCCAGCGCGGACGACAATGCCGTCGCATTCGATTTCGCCTTCGATCACCAGGCATTCTTCGGTGAGGAGATGGGTGTGGCTGATGACCTCGGCGCCCGGCTCAAGGCGATAAAAGGCAGTCAGCACTTCCGCCTGCCGGTCAACGTGGACGACCTTACGCGTGATCCGCGGCGCATAGGGCTCCCAGCCCATATCGTCAACACGGATTGTTCGGGTCGTTGGGGATTTGACGGTGTCTTCAATGGCGCGCTCGATCTTGTCCCAGATCTGGTCGGCGCGCTCGCTCGCTTCCGCACTGCCGTGGGCGGCGTAAAAGACCTGGTCAAACCAGGCGACCTTCGCCGCAAATGCCGGATCAGCGTCAACCCGGTCCTCACACTCGACGATGCCAGCGATGTCCAATACGCCGAGGGCGTACTGTGCCGCCAGGATATCGTCAGATTCGGCCATAACTCTGTAAACAATCCTTCAAATGCATCACGCCCTTGCGGACCCAGCTTTTGGCAGTGCCAACGGGCACCTTCATCACTTCGGCCAGTTCTTCATGCGTCAAACCAAAGGTATAGCACAATTGCATCGCCTTTTTGACCTCGGGTGTCAAATCGGCGATGCAGTGTTTTACCGCCAGCGTCGTTTCAATATCGGTGCCACGGCAGTAGGTATCCGAATATGGTTCCAGTGTGGCGATGTCGTCTTCAAGCCCCAGAACTTCACGACGGCTGATTCTGAGGCGGTCGATGGCCTTGCGTCTCGCGATCGAAAATAACCAGACTTCTGCACTGCCACGGCGGACATCGAACTGGCTGGCCTTGCTCCAGACCGTCACAAAGACATCCTGCAGCAGTTCGTCGGCAACCTCCTGTCGCCTAACCATACGTGCGAGAACGGCAGACAGACGTGGCATCGTCAAATTATACAAGGTCTTCAGGGCGGTCTTGTCGCCTTCGGCGATCCGCTCGAGCAGAAAGTTCAGATTGACCGGTTCATTCACGATCGGCCTCGCCTTTACCGCCGGCGGGGCCGAAACCTTCTCTAAGATACTGACCATACCCTAACTCCCGAATTCCCAACGCCATCTCCGTTGCCGGTGCGTAAGGATTCAATGCGCCAGGGCTGTAGGAATTGCGCTGCAACACTGAATGACCTTCCGATTTCGGCAAAACCTGCCGACTAATCAACGCTTTACTGTTGCTAGGCACGCGAGGTGCAAAATCTATAATTGCGTACCTGTGCGGGTATGGACACAGGCGGGAGACGGCATTGCTGCCGTCCGGCGTCACCGATCAGGGGGAGATCGATTCCATTTGCCGCCTGTGTCGCCCTTCCCGAAGAATGGGCGTGACAGATACGTCGGCAAATGCAGGGAGGATTACTTTAAAGGTGAGATTCTTCGACGTTTACGTCAACGGAACCCGGATGGACAGGCGGACAGTGCGGGGCTCAAAAGCGTGAAAATGGTAGTCGTCAACGCCTTCGGCCGGTTCGCCAGGCAGGCGTGAGGTATAGTAGTATCGGATTTCATCTCCCTTGCTATCGAACAGATTGAGGACTTCGAGCTTGAGCTGGAGCCGGTCGAAATGATAGTCGAGCAGGCCGTTGACGAAGGCCGTAGTCTCCGACCTGGCAGAATTGTCCTCGATCAGTGGTGCCGGCCCCAGCACGCGGCCGGTCAGCGTCATGCTGAGGCGCGGAGTCAGGCGCGCGGTCATGCCGCCGGTCAGGACATATTCCAGCGCGTTGGGGATGCGGTCGCCGTCGGGCGGGCTGCCTTCGTAGCGGGCGTGTGAGACGGAGGCGGAAAAGTTGAAATCAAGGCCGGACGTGGGGTTGTAGTCGACCAGGAATTCGACGCCTGTCCGGTTGGTGCCGTCCGTGCTGGCCGTATCGCCACCGTCGCCGATATAGACCAGCTCGGAATCGAGGTGCAGCGCCCACAGGGCTGCCGTCGCTGTCAGCCCGCTCCGCGACCAGCGGGCGCCGAGTTCCGCGCCCGAGGACGGCGCGAACAGACCGACGCGCTCGGCCGGATCGTCCGTGCCCGGAATAACCGTGATTGTGCCGCCGCGGATGTCGTTGGAGTGGAACCCGGCGCCGGCATCGGCATAGAGCTCAAGCGCTTCCGAGACGCGCCAGGCGGCGGTGAACTTGGGGCTGAGCAGGGTGTCGCTGGCGTCGCCGCTGTTGCGCGGGTCGTCCGAGCGGACCGAACCGCCGATGGTGTCGAGCCTGACGCCGCCGGTTACGCGCAACGGACCGAAGGTGCGCGTCGCATCGGCATAGACCGCGGCCGAATATTGCTTCACGCGGTCTTCGCGGACGGTCGACAGGACCTGGCGCTTTTCGGTGAAATAGAGCCCGACCTTGCCGACGTCGTCGTAGCGGGCCTCGGTGCCGGTGCGGATCGTCCAGCCCAGCACGGGGGCGTCCCAGGTCTTGATGACCGAGCCACCATAGATCCAGCGTTCATCCGCCTGTTCGAACTGGTCGCCATGAACAGGGTCGCGCAGGAAATAGGAGAAGTTGGAAAACAGGGCCAGGGTATAGCGTTGTGCGTAGAGGGTCGCGTCCAGCCCGTCTTCGCCGTGACGCTGCAGCGAGACGATATAGCGCGAGGTTTCGCCGTAGTCACTGGTGTCGATGGCGCCCAGGCGGCTGATCGAGCCTTGATCGACAGCGCGCTGCGGGATCTGGTCATTGGCATTGCTGTGGGCATCGTAGGCCATGCTGGTCAGCGACCAGTTGTTCAGCCCGATGCCATCGAGACCGAAACGGCCGATGACGCTGATCTTCCGCTGATTGTCGGCATTGTCGTAGGGGTCGCGATAGCTGCCCAGCTCGACGGCGACAAAGCTCTTGCCGCCGAAGCCCTTGACGCCCAGCAGCCGGCCATAGCCGTTCTCGCCGAAGGTTGTCTGGATATAGGAAGGCGTGCTGTTGCGGAAGGTTTCGAACGATGCCCCGCCGGCATTGGAAAAGTCGCCCATGTCGGCATAGTAGGGGCCCTTGCGATATTTGATCGTCTCGATGACCTCAGGGATTATGCCATTAAGGTCGAGGTAGCCTTGGCCGTGCCCGTGGCTGCGCAGGTTCAGCGGCACGCCGTCCAGCGACACCGTAAAATCGGTGCCGTGGTCGAGATTGAAGCCGCGCAGGAAGTACTGGTTGGCCTTGGTGTTCCCCGAATGCTGGGTGGCAGCCATGCCGGGCACGACCTCGACCAGCTCACCCGGCCGGGTCAGCGGGCGATCGGCGAACCGGGCGAACGACACCGTGCCTTCGCTGGCCGCCGTGGCGATGCCGATATCGTTGCGGCGCTTGCCGAAGACATAGACTTCGGGCGGGTCTTCAGCGGCCGCCACTTCGTCTGCTGCCTGTGCCATCATGCCGTGGAACAGGGCCGCGAACGCCACCATCCCCGCCAATTGTCGTTTGCCCCGCCTGGTCATTCTGATCACCCGCCTCCGGTATGAACTTCTCGTCAAAACTTCTTACGGAGAGGTCGGGGATTTCGATGTCCGGCGATGGAGAAAGTTTGCTTCCTTACAAATGAAGGGCCTAGACTGCGGTCGCCGAGGAGAGCCCATGCAAAGAGTCACCATATCGATCGACGAGGAACTGAGCGCGGAATACGACAAGCTGATCGCCGAGCAGGGCTATCAGAGCAAGTCGGAAGCCATTCGCGACCTGGTGCGCCAGGCCGTCGAGGCGCGGCGGGCGAACGCGCCGGACAGTGGTTTCTGCGTCGCCAGCCTGTCCTATGTCTATGATCACCACACCCGCGCTCTTGCGCAGCGACTGGTCGAGCTTCAGCACGATCACCATGATGTCGTGGTGGCGACGATGCACGTCCACCTCGACCACGACTCGTGCCTGGAAACAGCCATTTTAAAAGGCCCGACGACAGAGGTCCGCGCGTTAGCCGACCGGATTCAGGCCGAGCGCGGCGTCAGGTTCGCCAAAAACAATCTGATTACGGTCGAACCCAACGATAAGCATGCGCACAGTCATGACCACGGCCATCCGCATATCCACGGCGCGCACGACCATTATTCGCCGCGCCGTGGCTAGAGCGATATGCCAAAAAGTGTAAGCGGTTTTTGGCTTAGATATCGCGACAAAAAATTTGCGATAATTACATGCCGCCGAAGCGGTAGGTGACCGTCAGGTGGATGGTGTCGATCTTGATCTCGTCTTCGCTGCGGCGCATGTCGGTGCCGGCGGTGTTGGCAATCAGGAACGGGTTCGACGCAAAGGTATTGGCGCTGGGGCCGGCGCGGACGATGGGGGCCTCATCGTCCAGCGTCGTATGCAGATATTCCACGCCGATCTTCCAGCGGTCATTGATATGTTTCTCGACGCCCAAACCGTACTGCGCACCGCTGCCGTCATCGCCGTCGGTGGCGGCAAAGCTGTTCAGGGCATTGGTGGTCGCGAAGCTGCGGTCTATCTTGGCTGTGGCATAACCGGCCGTACCGTAGACCAGCCAGTCGTTGACCAGATAGCCCAGGCGCGTGCGAACCGAGGCCAGCGTGTCGACCTGACGCGTGAAGGTGTAGGCGGCCGGCGTGGTCGAAAAACCAGTGACGCTGTCGCGGATATCGACGCCCGAAAAATCGGCGACTACACCATAGACGAAGTTGTTGCTCTGCCAGTCATAGCCCAGGCGAACGCCGAAGCCGCCGTCTTCCTTGTCGCCGGCGCAGCCTTCACCCGGCGTGCGCCCGATGGCGGCGCCTTCGCAAAAGCCGGGGGAAAACGCATCGGCGCCAGCAAGGGTGCGCACCGTATCGTCGTATTCGCCGTCGAGATTGGTGTCGAACAGCAGGGTTTCGCTGTCCTCGCCGGATTGCGAGCTGCCGAAGCTCAAACCCACATAGGGGCCGGCCCAGTCCTGCGCCAGCGCCGCACAAGGGAGAGCAAGGACACCGGCGACAGTCGCCGATGCGAGCGATTTCAAGAGCATTTTCATGGAACAGCCTGTGCGAAGTTAAGATTGACCAGTTCACTTACGTGCAAGTCAGGGATTCCGATGAAAGGTAATTGATCGACAAATAAACCGGCGCTTCGAGTCAAGCTTTTCAACGGTTTAACGAGCGCTGCGTCTCTGTCGAACGGAATGGTGGCGTGGGCAGTCCTACCCTATCCAGTCTGTTCTCCTGTTATGACCTGTTATAGGCAATTCCAGGCGGTTTCCCGATCGTCTACCAGCGCCTTCCATTTCCCGAGAAAGTCCTCTGATATACCCGGAAGTCCTCGGAGGAAGGGCTGGAGCAGGACTTCAACTCTCTCCATGCCCAGCGCGAAGCGTGTGAGGCCTTCATCAAAAGCCAGCGGCACGAGGGTTGGCAGTTGGTCCCGAACGCCTACGACGATGGTGGCATCTCCGGCGGCACTATGCAGCGACCGGCCTTGCAGCGGCTCTTAGATGACATCCGCAATCGCCAAGTCGATATTATCGTTGTCTATAAGGTCGATCGGCTGACACGGTCCCTGGCGGATTTTGCCCGCATGGTCGAACTGTTCGACGCCCAGGGCGTGTCGTTCGTCTCGGTCACCCAGCAGTTCAATACAACTTCATCCATGGGACGGTTGACGTTGAACGTCCTGCTGTCGTTTGCTCAGTTCGAGCGCGAAGTCACCGGTGAGCGCATCCGGGACAAGATCAGAGCCTCGAAAGCCAAAGGCATCTTTATGGGCGGAAGAGTGTCGCTTGGTTATCGGGTCGAGGATCGCAAGCTCTACATCCAGGAGGACGAGGCCAAGACGGTCCGCCATATCTTCGAGCGTTACCTGGCCCTAGGCTGCGTCTCGAAACTGAAGAAAGAGCTGGAGCAGCACAATATCCGTGGTCGCGCGGCGAACGCCATCGACGGCTCTGGTAAGGCGGCTATACGCCTTGATTGTAATTACGATGATAGGCATCCATTGATAGGATCGCCATTAACAGATCATTTGCGGAAATAGTCATTGGTTTACTGCCCGTTTAAAGTCGTAGATTTGTAGTTCTGCACTAAGTCCAGTGCTCTCCGCAGGCCCTCGTCCGTTGAGGTAAGCCGCAGGCGCTTGGGTCCCGACCCAGGGTAAAATTTTCTCAATAACGTCTTCCGTCGGTGCTGATTGAGTCACTGCGACATGGATACGAGAAATCTTTAGGCCGTTGCCTATGTTGTCTGGCGTCACTTCAAAGACGGACCGCGAATTACTCTGATCATCGAACCTGACAAAAAGAGGGGCGGCTTCGGGTGGAACATCCCACTCTGCCGCGGATTCATTTTGCCGCGGACCAAACAATGACTTTACATAGCCCTCATAATTGTAACGTTTGGGCGCGGCGAATGGCATGAAAAGATAGCCTTTTCGTCCCATGTCGACGACAACTGCCTCTCCGAAGACCTGACAGCCACCTACATCCATATTGCCCCAAAGCGGGTCTGCTTTTCGGCAGCCGACCATTTGTACTGACCGTCCAGTATAGGTGTCGCCGCCTCCGCTCACCTCAACTGTAACCTCGACCACATTTCCAGGGCGCTTTGTACAATTCGTGAGAAAACCAATGGTGATCGACCCCACGAGAATCAAACGCACAAATTTGGACGTCACAAACATCATCAGACCTCAGACAAACAATTATTCCTAAAACAGAGACTCCGCCATGTACTGCTTCTTGTTCAAGACCTGATACTCCAACATGAGGCGCGTGGCACGTTCCATCGACCAGCGGTAACTCGGCGGCATTTCAGCGTCGACTACCCAAGCCAGGGTCATCCAAGGGCAGGGCTTCTCTTGTCCTTTCGGGACATCGCGGCGATAGAACTGAGCCGATTGCAGGAGCAGCCACAACCGAATGGCATCTTGGCACTTCTCGACCTCTAGGTCCTCCGCGTCATATGGCCCATGCAGCCGATACCTCCGCGTTTTGCGATCTAAGATGATGTCGCTTGGATGCGGAAGGACTGCTGGCGGAGCCAAGCCCTTTTGACGTGCGGCATCCAGTATTAGCGGAAGTGTACCGAACGAAAGCTGTATGACGAGGAAAACCCGTGACGGAATGGTGGAGCTAAGCGGATTCGAACCGCTGGCCTCCTCATTGCGAACGAGGCGCTCTACCAACTGAGCTATAGCCCCATTCCGATCCGGAGCGCACCTTTTAACCCACGATGCAGGCCTGTCAAGCCGTCCTTAACTTGTGCAGCTTAGGGAATCTCCTATATCTACCGTTTGTTTGAACGGTCTGCGGCGCGAAGGTTAGGGAAGCGGATGGCTTACTTTATTTACATAATCCTGGATGGCATCTTGGGCTTCATGATGCTGACGCTCTTTGTCTATGTTGTGCTCAGCTGGCTCATCAGCTTCAACGTCGTCAACACCCGCAATGCTGCGGTCTACCAAATCTGGCGCATGCTCGAGATGCTGGTAAATCCGATGCTGGAGCCCGTCCGCCGCATTATTCCCAGCTTTGGCGGTCTCGATCTGAGCGTCTTTCTGGTCGGCCTGTTGATCTATGCCGTGCGCACGGCGTTGTTGCCGAAAGCCTTTGTTGCCCTGCAAGCCTTGATTGGTTGAGGTGAGCCGGCTCTTCGTCCGGCTGACGCCCAAGGCCTCGGTGGATCGCATCGATGGCTGGGACGCGGACGGACATGGCCGGCGCTTCCTGAAGGTTCGCGTGCGTGCTGCCCCCATTGAAGGGCAGGCGAATGCTGCGCTTATTGTTTTTATTGCTAAAGTTTTGAAGGTGCCGAAATCGCGTGTGAGCCTGATTGCGGGTGATACGGCGCGGCTGAAATGCCTTGAGATCGAGGGCGTGGAGTCGTTCGAAGACGTGTTTCCATAAACAAAGAGCCCCGGAAGCTTTACGCTTGCCGGGGCCAGTTCACCTTTGCGAGGTGGTCTCTGAACTCTAGATAAGAGCTGTTAAGCGTTGGTCAATGCCTGCTCACGGATCTGGTCGTTGATCGCCTTGGCGACCTGTGTGCCCGAGGCCGTGCCGCCCAGGTCGCGCGTCAGCACGCCCTTTTCAACGACCGCATCGATAGCGGTGTCGAGCGCATCGGCTTCGGTCATCAGGTTCAGCGAGAAACGCAGCATCATGGCGACCGACTTCAGCGTGCCGATCGGGTTGGCCAGGTCCTTGCCGGCGATGTCCGGTGCAGAGCCGTGGATCGGCTCATAGAGACCCTTGCCGGTCGCGCCGAGCGACGCCGAACCCAGCAGGCCGATAGAGCCCGGCAGGACCGAGGCGAGGTCGGACAGGATGTCGCCGAACATGTTCTCGGTCACAACGACATCGAAAGAGCGCGGCCGGGTGACCAGGTGCATGGCCATCGAGTCGACCAGGGCGTGTTCCAGCTCGACATCATTATATTCTTCGCGGTGCAGGCGGATGACCGTCTCGCGCCACAGGCGGCTGGTCTCGATGACATTGGCCTTGTCGACCGAGGTCACCTTGTTGCGGCGCTTGCGGGCGGCGTCAAAGGCGACGCGGGCGACGCGTTCGATTTCGGCGACCGTGTACACGCATTCGTCGGTGGCCGAGGTTTCGGTGCGGGTCTGCTTGCCGAAATAGAGACCCCCGGTCAGTTCGCGGACGATCAGCATGTCCGAGCCTTCGACCACTTCGGCCTTCAGCGGCGAGCGGTGGACCTGCGACGCCTTGACGTCCATCGGACGCAGGTTGGCGAACAGGCCCAGCGACTTGCGGACGGCCAGGAGGCCTTGTTCCGGACGTTGCTTGCCCAGGTCCCACTTCGGGCCGCCAACGGCGCCCAGAAGCACGGCATCGGCCGCCAGACAGGCGCGGTCGGTGTCTTCCGGATAGGGGTTGTTGTCGGTATCGATGGCGATGCCGCCGATCCGCTTTTCTTCGAAGTTGAAGGTGTGACCGTAGACGTCGCCGATGGTCTTCAGCGCGTTGACGCCGGCGGCAGCGACTTCAGGACCGATGCCGTCACCCGGCAGGACGACGATATTAAACGTGCTCATTAGGCTGCGGCCTTTCCGTGGGTCTTTTCATATTCTTCGATAGCCGGCAGGCGCTTCAGCACCCAGCCCATGGCGTCCACGCCTTCCAGCAGACACTGGCGCGCGAATTCCTCGACCTGGAAGGTGAAGACGGTGCCGTCTTCCAGCGTCAGGGCGCAGCTTTCCAGATCGATGGTGACGCGTTGCTGTGGGTTGGCCAGCAGCTTGTCATAGGTCACCTTGTCGACCACGACCGGCAGCAGGCCGTTCTTCAGGCTGTTCGACTTGAAGATGTCGGCGATTTCGGTCGAGATGACGGCCTTGAAGCCGTAGTCCATCAGCGCCCACGGGGCGTGTTCGCGCGACGAGCCACAGCCGAGATTGTTGCCGGCGACCAGGACGCGATGTTCGTTCGGATCGATGGTGTTGAGGATGAAATCCTTGTCCGAACCATCGGCATTGTAACGCCAGTCATTGAACGCGACCTTGCCGAGCCCGGCCTTGGTCGTAGTCGTCAGAAAGCGCGCGGGTATGATCTGGTCGGTGTCGATATTGGCTTCTGGCAGGACGACGATGCGCGACGAGAAGCTGTTGGCGGATTCCTGGTTGGACATGATCAAGCTTCCTCAAGCGCCATGAATTGACGGGGATCGGCGACGTGGCCGGCGATGGCCGAGGCGGCCGCGGTGGCTGGCGAAGCCAGCACGGTGCGCGAACCCGGGCCCTGGCGGCCTTCGAAGTTGCGGTTGGAGGTCGAGACGGCCAGTTGGCCCGGCAGGACGAAGTCGCCGTTCATGGCGATGCACATCGAGCAGCCCGGCAGACGCCATTCGGCGCCGGCTTCGAGGAAGATCTCGTGCAGGCCTTCCTTTTCGGCTTCGACACGCACCCATTCCGAACCCGGAACGATCAGGGCGCGGACGCCGTCGGCGACCTTGCGGCCCTTCATGATGGCGGCGGCGGCGCGCAGGTCCGACATGCGGCCATTGGTGCACGAACCGATGAACACGACGTCGACCTTTTCGGCCTCGCGCTTCTCACCGCCGGTGAAGTTCATGTACTTCAGCGCGCGTTCGTCATCTTCGCCCTTGGGCAAAGGCACGCCCTTGGCGATGGCGGCACCCTGATCGGGCGAGGTGCCCCAGGTGGCCATGGGCTCGATGGCCGAACCGTCGATGGTGATTTCCTTGTCGAAGACAGCGCCTTCGTCGGAGGCGAGCGACAGCCAGCCCTTGGCGGCTTCGTCATAGGCAGCGCCTTGCGGCACGTACTGGCGGCCACGCAGCCATTCGACCGTCTTCTGGTCGGGGGCGATCATGCCGCAGCGGGCGCCGGCTTCGATCGACAGGTTACAGACCGTCATGCGGCCTTCCATGTCGAGCGCTTCGATGACCGGGCCGGCATATTCCAGCGCGTAGCCGGTACCGCCTGAGAAGCCGAGCGTGGCGATGACGGTCAGGGCGACGTCCTTGCCGGTGACGCCCGGCTGGAGCTTGCCCGTGACGTTGATGCGCATGGTCTTGGGCTTGCGCTGGGCTAGGCACTGGGTGGCCAGGACGTGGCCGACTTCCGAGGTGCCGATGCCGAAAGCGATGCAGCCGAAGGCGCCGTGGGTCGAGGTGTGGCTGTCGCCGCAGACGACGGTGAAGCCCGGCTGGGTCAGGCCCATTTCCGGCCCGATGACGTGGACGACGCCACGGTTTTCGGCGTCATAGCCGAACAGGCGCACGCCGTTCTTGGCGGCATTGTCTTCCAGCGTTTCGACCTGCTTCTTGGCCTGGGCGGTGACGTACGGACGGTTGCCGTCGGCGTCGGGGCGCAGGGTCGGAATCGAGTGATCGAGCGTGGCGAAGGTCCGGTCCGGACGGCGGACCTTCAGGCCGCGCGCGTCCAGTTCGGAAAACGCCTGCGGGCTTGTGACTTCGTGGACGAGATGCAGGTCGATATAGAGGACCGCGGGCTTATCCGCCGCCTCGGGCTCTACGACGTGGGCGTCCCACACTTTTTCAAACAACGATTTGGGCATCGGTCTCTCGGCTTTCAATCAATGTTGGTGCGGAACAAGGATCTTCTCACCGCACTTGCGTTGCGGCGAGAAAGTCCTTTTACGTCCGAACCCGGTATTTATTCCGCCGGAACGGTGGCGTCGATCGGGTCGAGCCAGCCGAAACGGTCTTCGGTAGTGCCGTTGAACAGACCATGGAACAGGGTCTGCAAACGGGCGGTGATCTTGCCGCGGCCATTGGCGCGGACAGGGATATCGTCGACGCTGCGGATCGGCGTGATTTCCGCAGCCGTGCCGGTCATGAAGATTTCATCGGCCAGGTACAGCATCTCGCGCGGCAGGTCCTGCTCAAGCACTTCCAGGCCATCGGCCTTGGCCAGCTTGATGATGCTGTCGCGCGTAATGCCGCCCAGGATCGAAGCCGCGACCGGCGGCGTGTAGATCTTGCCGTTCATCATGACGAACAGGTTTTCGCCGGCGCCTTCGGAGATCAGGCCGTTGACGCCCAGGCCGATACCTTCGACATAGCCGCGCGAACGGGCTTCCTTGCCGATCAGGTAGGACGACAGGTAGTTGCCGCCGGCCTTGGCCATCACCGGAATGGTGTTCGGTGCGGCGCGGTTCCACGACGAGATGCAGACGTCGACGCCCTTGGTCAGGCCTTCTTCGCCGAGATAGGCGCCCCACGGGAAGGCAGCGATGGCGACGTCGACCGAGACGTTCTCGGGCTTCGGCGTCACGCCCATGCCGCATTCGCCCAGGAAGGCGATCGGACGCCAGTAGGCGCTTTTCAGGCCGTTGGCGGTGATGATGTCCTTCGACGCCTTGATCATCTGCTCAAGATTGAAGGGGATAACAAAGCCGTAGATGCGGGCGGAGTCTTCGAGGCGCTTCAGGTGGTCCGCCAGGCGGAAGCCGACCGGGCCGTTGGGCGTATCGTAGCAGCGGATGCCTTCGAACACGGAGGTGCCATAGTGCAGCGCGTGGGTCAGGACGTGGATTTGCGCGTCTTCCCAGTTGATGACTTGGCCATTGAACCAGATTTTGTCAGCGAGCTTTTTCATGTGTGTCAGCTTATCGGTATGAATTTGAGCAAGAACCGCCGCAACAGCGGTTTTTTTGCCTCTGTACTCTCAATTCCCGGAGTGCACAAAGGCGATTTGTCGAACGCATCAGATTATGCGTTGTGCCGTGTTCATACCTGACCGGGGCCGCGACCACGGCCCCGATAAACCTTCTCTCCTGTGTTCAAAGTCGTATTCACGCCCGGACCTCCTGCTTTGCCTTGGCAGGCTTGGCGCCGGCGGTGCGCGGATCGGCGTCGAGGCGCGTGACGCCGTAAAGACGGTCGATCTGCAGCCCCAGCGTCTCGATGGTGCGGGCAGCGTCGCGAATACGCACGGTCACGTTCAGGCCGCGCTTCGTCTCGCCGAGATCGAAGAGTTCGATGCCATCGATATGGAAGCCGCGGCGCTCGATCAGGCCAAGCACGCGCAGCAGGCTGCCTTCGAGACGATCCAGCTCAATATGAATCAAGTGGCTCATCCCAGCGCTCCTCCATCATGTCCGCGTTGGACGCGCCCGGCGGCACCAGCGGCCAGACATTTTCACGCGGATCGATAACAACATGCAAAAGTGTAGGCCCTTCGGCCGCCAGCAGGCGATCCAGAGCCGCATCGACCTCATGGCGATGGGTGATGCGGAAGGCGTCCAGGTTGAACGCCTTGGCGACGACGACGAAGTCGGGATTGTCCGACAGGTCGATTTCGGAATAGTTCTCCTCGAAGAACAGCTGCTGCCATTGGCGGACCAGGCCCAGCGAGGAGTTGTCGAGCAGGACGATCTTCAGCGGGATGTTGTAGCGATTGAGCGTCGCCATCTCCTGAATGTTCATCATGAAGCTGCCGTCGCCGGACACGGTGACGACGTGCATTTCGGGACGGCCGAGTTTCGCGCCGAGGCCTGCCGGCAAGCCGTAGCCCATGGCGCCCGAACCGCCTGAGGTCAGGTGGGCACGGTTGTTGGGGAATTCGCAGTGCTGGGCGACCCACATCTGGTGCTGGCCGACGTCGCAGGCGACCATGAACTTGTCACCGGCCTTTTCGGACAGGGTTTTCAGCAGGCCCGGCGCATAGATGCCCTGGCCCGGCGCATTGTAACGGAAGCGGTGCTCCCACTTGTCGGCCTTGCACTTCTCGACCCACTTCTGGATCGGGCCGACCTTGGGGTTCAGCGCCGGCAGGCCGATCTTCAGGTCGCCGACAATGCCGACCTCGGCCTTGCGCAGCTTGCCGATTTCGGCGCGGTCGATATCGAAATGGATGACCTTGGCATTGGGGGCGAAGGCATTCAGCTTGCCCGTGGCGCGGTCGTCGAAGCGTGCGCCCAGCACGATCAAGAGGTCTGCGTCCTGGACGGCGATATTGGCTGCGCGGGTGCCGTGCATGCCCAGCATGCCCAGCGCCAGCTCATCGGTCGTCGGCAAGGTGCCGAGGCCCTTCAGTGTGCAAACAAGCGGGATGCCGGTGCGGGCGACCAGGTCACGCAGCTCCTGCGAGGCATTGGCCATTTCAACACCGCCGCCGACGTAAAAGAGCGGCTTCTGGGCACTGGCGATCAGCTTTTCAGCAGCCTTGATCGCATCGGCGTCGGGGGCGGGCGGCGTCCATTCGATGAATTCACCGGCGGCGCTGGTGGCGACGCGGGTGGCGGCGACATCGCGCGGGATGTCGACCAGCACGGGGCCGGGGCGGCCTTCGCGAGCGATGGCGAAGGCTTCGGCCAGGATGGCGGGGATGTCAGCCGGATTGCGGACCAGCCAGGAGTGTTTGACGATCCCCAGCGTCATGCCGAGGATATCGACTTCCTGGAAGCCGTCGGTGCCCATCAGGTGCGTGCCGACCTGGCCGGTGATGCAGACCATCGGCACGGAGTCCATATAGGCATTGGCGATGCCGGTGATCAGGTTGGTGGCGCCGGGGCCTGAGGTCGCCATGCAGACGCCGGTGCGCCCCGTGGCGCGGGCATAGGCATCGGCGGAAAAGGCTGCGCCCTGTTCGTGGCGGACGAGGATGTGCTGCAAGCCGGATCCGGCGAGCGCATCGTAGATGGGCATGATCGCTCCGCCCGGATAGCCGAATACGGTCTCGACCCCCAGCGCTTTCAGCGTGGAGATGACCAGTTGTGCTCCGGATGGTTGGTTGCTCATCGTTTGAAACTTCGGTGTGTTGAACCAGATAATTCCCTCCCTGCGAAGCGGGGAGGGGGGACCGCGAAGCGGTGGGAGGGGGAAAGCCCCGAACTCCCGCTCTTGTTGATCCTTAAGCTTCCCCCCTTCCGTCGCTTGCTCCGCAAACGACACCTTCCCCGTAAACAGGAAGGAAAAGAAAAGGTTGGCTCTGAAAAAGGTGGTGGCGGGCCCGCCTAGGCCCGCCACCTGCGGCGGTGTGGACCGATTACGCGTCCACGGATTGCTTGTTTTGCAGCCACGACATGCGCGAACGCAGGTCCTTGCCAACGTGCTCGATCTGGTGATCCAGGTCCTGCTTCATCAGCGCATTGTAGCGCGGACGGCCGGCCATGTTTTCCAGGATCCAGTCGCGGGCAAAGTCGCCCGACTGGATGTCGTTGAGGACTTCCTGCATGCGCTCGCGGGTTTCTTCGTTGATGATGCGCGGGCCCGAAACCAAGTCACCGTACTTGCAGGTTTCCGAAACGAACGAGTGCATCTTTTCAAAGCCGCCTTCGTACAGCAGGTCGACGATCAGCTTCAGTTCGTGCAGGACTTCGAAGTAGGCGATTTCCGGACGGTAGCCGGCATCGACCAGGGTTTCGAAACCCATCAGGATCAGTTCGGTCGTACCGCCGCACAGGACGGCCTGTTCGCCGAACAGATCGGTTTCGGTTTCTTCCTTGAAGGTCGTCTCGATGACGCCGCCAACGGTGCCGCCGATGCCGCGGGCATAGCCGAGGGCCTTCGTGGCAGCCTTGCCGGTGACATCGCGGTCAACTGCGAACAGCGACGGGACGCCGCGGCCGCGCTGGTATTCGCGGCGGACCAGGTCGCCCGGGCCCTTGGGGGCAACCAGGATGACGTCCATATCGGCGCGCGGAGTGACGCGGCCGTAGAGGACCGAGAAGCCGTGGGCGAACAGGATGGCGACGCCTTGCGGGGCGTTCGGCTCGATCACGTCCTTGTACAGTTCGGCGTGGGTCATGTCCGGCGTCAGGACGGCGATGATGGTCGCGTCCTTACAGGCGTCTGCAACCGACAGAACCGTGTGGCCGTCAGCCTTGGCCTTGACTTCGCCAGCACCACCGGGACGCAGGCCAACGACGACGTCAGCGCCGGAGTCCTTCAGGTTCGAGGCGTGGGCGCGGCCCTGGCTGCCGTAACCGATGATGGCGATGCGTTCGCCCTTGAACGCGTCGGGCGAAACGTCGTCATTCGTATAGATCTTCACAATGGTCTCCGTGGTCGTGAGAGGTTAGAAAAGGCGGGGTTTAGGCGCCTGTTGAAATCATGGATGCGTAGCGTTCGGCGGCCGCGCCGAACATTTTCGCGCCGGCCTTCTTTTGGCGGGCGCCGCGGCGAATGTCTATATCCGCCATGATGTCGATTCTGCGGCCAGCGATATCGATATGGATGATATCGTCGTCCTGGGCATAGGCGATCGGGCCGCCGTCAGCAGCCGAAGGCGCGACATTGCCGATGGCCGCGCCGACTGTGCTAGAGCCGATGCGACCGTCGGTGATGACGGTGACGCGGTCGAGGCCCGACGCCTGCAGGGCTGAGGCGACTTGCGCGACGCCCCCGGTCGCGAACAGGTCGGCGTCGCGGGCGTCGTTGCGGATGATCAGGATATCGCAGTCGCGGATGCGGCCTTTGGCAATCGCTTCCAGCGCATCGCCGGCCGCCGAGAAGACGCGCGCCGGACCGTCGAACACTTCGGTCGCAAAATCACCAAGACGGACCACGCAGCCTTCCGGCGCGAAGGTACCATGCAGGATGGCGAAGCCGCTCTGGGCTTTCATGACGGGGGCTTTGTCGAACTGGGTCAGGACGGTCATTGTTATGTCTCTGTTTTGTCTTCAGGGTTCAGTTCGGGCGGATATCGAGATGTGCGAAAAAATCCCGCCCGTTTTACGGAGCGGGAGGATGTTTAATCCTCAGAAGCGTGGGGTCAGCCCTTCGCTACCACTCCATCAAGGGGCGTAGTACGCCCCCAATAAGCGATACGATGCTAATCACGACAGCCGACGAAAACAGGCCCATGCTCAGAACCTTAAGGTTCTCAGCGGTCTTGTTTTCCATCGCTATGGCTCGCGCCGAAGTCATGATTGGGCTCCAAAACGGCCTCCTCACGAAGCCGTTACAGATGTATAACCTCAAACAGTGTGCGAATGCAAACGCATTTTTGGAAAAATTTTCCGCGCATTCCAGATATTACGGCGGTGCAGCAAAATTATTTACCGGATATATCGCCGTTTTTGAAATTATTTTCCACGTCGAGGCGGCAATTGCCGGAAAACGCCGCCAGACTCCGGCGAATCTGGAAAGGTTCTGCCCTCGTTGAAAATGATACGAAATGGCGGGTGCTTGCGTGGGCGCGGACGTAGACTATCATAAGGACATGTTCGCACCTTTTGCCATCCCCCGTTTGACTTGCGCCGCAGCCCTTATGGCGCTGTGCCTGGCTGCGCCTGTCCTGGCGCAGGAGCGTAAGGCGGGTGATTATCCGCTGACGGCCGACTCGCTCGTTCAGGCCGATATAAAGCATGGCCGGCTGGAAGGGCCGTTCGAGTTTCATTCGAAACTTATTCCCGATACGGTCCGGCGCTACTGGATCTATGTGCCGGCAGGTTACGACGCCAAGACCCCGCCGAACCTGCTGGTCTTTCAGGACGGCCAGCGCGCGACCAATCCGAACGGTTCGCTGCGCGTCCAGAACGTGCTCGATAACCTGATTGCCAAGGGCGAGATCCCGGTGACGCTCGGCGTCTTCGTCACGCCGGGCAATACCAGCGCGGCCTATCCTGATAATCTGGGGATGAGCAATCCGAACCATCGCCCTGAAGAATATGACGCGCTATCGGACGCCTATGCGCGCATGCTGACCGAAGAGCTGCTGCCGCACGTCGCCAAGACCTATGCCTTCACGTCCGACCCGAAGCGCCGCGTTATCGGCGGGACGTCGTCAGGCGCCATCGCGGCCTTCACGGCGGCCTGGAACCATCCGGAAGCATTTGGCAATGTCATCAGCATTATCGGCTCGTACACGTCGATCGGCATGCATCCGGCGACGGCGACGACGCCGTTTGTGCCTGGCGGAGACACCTATCCCGGCCTGATCCGCAAGTCGCAGATCCGGCCCTTGCGTATCTTCATCCAGGATGGCTCGAACGATCTCGACAACGAACACGGCAATTGGCCCTTGGCCAACCAGCAGATGGTCAAGTCGCTCGAATGGGCGAATGCCAATGCTGACCAATGGAAGCTGGGGCCGCATCGCTATGACCTGAAATATGTCTGGGGCGACGGTGCGCACTCCGATCAGCACGGCGGGGCGTTGTTGCCGGACATCCTGCGCTGGATATGGCGGGATCAGAAATGACAAATAGTCTGCTACTATTCGCCCTCCCCATTTATGGGGAGGGGGGACCGTCTGCGGAGCAGATGGTGGGCGGGGCCTTTTTCTAAAGTTGCCCAGCCCGCTACGTCTTCCGTAAGTTCCCCCTTCCGTCATTTGCTCCGCAAATGCCACCTTCCCCGTGAACGGGGAAGGAAGTAGAATTCATCCAATTCAAATTCATAAGGTTCCTTGCCATGCCTACCTATCGTTCCCGCACCACCACAGCCGGCCGCAACATGGCGGGCGCGCGGGCGCTATGGCGGGCGACCGGCATGAAGGATGGCGACTTCCAGAAGCCGATTATCGCCGTCGTTAACTCCTTCACCCAGTTCGTCCCCGGTCACGTCCACCTCAAGGACCTGGGCCAGCTGGTGGCGCGCGAAATCGAAGCCGCCGGCGGCGTGGCAAAAGAATTCAACACCATCGCGGTCGATGACGGCATCGCCATGGGCCACGGCGGTATGCTCTATTCCCTGCCGTCGCGCGACCTGATCGCCGACAGCGTCGAATATATGGTCAATGCGCACTGCGCCGACGCCATGGTCTGCATCTCCAACTGCGACAAGATCACGCCGGGCATGCTGATGGCCGCCATGCGCATCAACATCCCGGTCGTTTTCGTTTCCGGCGGCCCGATGGAAGCCGGCAAGGTCGTGTGGCCCGACGCCGACGGCGCGCAGAAGACGCACAAGCTCGACCTGGTCGACGCCATGATGCAGGCCGGCGACGACCGCATCTCCGACGCGCAAGTCCAGGCCGTCGAAGAAGCCGCCTGTCCGACCTGCGGCTCGTGTTCGGGCATGTTCACCGCCAATTCGATGAACTGCCTGACCGAGGCCCTCGGCCTTTCGCTGCCGGGCAACGGCACGACCCTGGCGACCCACGCCGACCGCGAAGCCCTGTTCAAGAACGCCGGCAAGCTGATCGTCGACATCACCAAGCGCTATTATGAGAAGGACGACACGACCGTCCTGCCGCGCGAAATCTGCACCAAGGCGGCGTTTGAGAACGCCATGGCGCTTGACGTCGCCATGGGCGGTTCGACCAATACCGTGCTGCATATCCTGGCGGCGGCCCAGGAAGCCGGCGTCGACTTCACCATGGCGGATATCGACCGCATTTCGCGCGCCACGCCGTGCATCTGCAAGGTCGCGCCCGCAGTCCAGAACGTCCACATCGAAGACGTCCACCGTGCCGGAGGCATTATGGGGATCCTCGGCGAACTGGCGCGCGGCGGCCTGCTCGATACCGACGCCAAGACGGTCCACGCCCCAAGCCTGGGCCACGCGCTCAGCTATTGGGACATCCGCCAGACCAATGACGAAGAGGTCACCGAGTTCTTCAAGGCGGCGCCGGGCGGCGTGCGCACGACCCAGGCCTTCTCGCAGGAACGCCGCTGGGATGAGTTGGACCGCGATCGCGTCAACGGCATCATCCGCTCCCGCGAAAACGCCTTTACCAAGGACGGCGGCCTGGCTGTGCTCTACGGCAACATCGCCGAAAAGGGCTGCATCGTGAAGACGGCCGGCGTTGATGAGTCGATCTGGCGCTTCAATGGCACGGCCAAGGTGTTCGAGAGCCAGGACGACGCCGTCTCGGCCGTCCTGACCAACAAGATCAAGGAAGGCGACGTCGTCGTCATCCGCTACGAAGGTCCCAAGGGCGGGCCAGGCATGCAGGAAATGCTTTATCCGACGACCTATCTGAAGTCGAAGGGGCTGGGCAAGGCGTGCGCTCTGTTGACCGACGGCCGGTTCTCGGGCGGCACTTCGGGGCTGTCGATCGGCCACGTCTCGCCGGAAGCGGCGTCGGGCGGCCTGATCGCGCTGGTCAAGGAAGGCGATACGATCGAAATCGACATCCCGGCGCGGACCATCCACCTGGCGATCTCCGACCGTGAAATCGCCGAGCGCCGCGCCGCTGAAGAGCATCGTGGCAAAGCGGCCTACACCCCGACGGACCGCAAGCGCACGGTTTCCGCCGCGCTCAAGGCCTATGCGGCTTTGGTGACCTCGGCGGACACGGGCGCGGTGCGCGACTTGAGCCAACTCGACCATTAACCACCTTGCCAAGTTGGGGCGTTGCGGTAGGTTATTCCCTGAATAGGGGAACGAACGATGGATCGGCGCGTTTTATTGGCAGGCTTGACCGGGCTGGCGGGAACGGCGGGATGGGGCGAAGCCTTCGCGGCTATCGGTGACAAGCAGGCGCAGACTGCCCTGCGCCAGATGCTGAACGACGGCACGACCGCCTCAGTGACCAAGCTCGGCAAGACCGACGGTTACTGGGGTGATTCCGTCGTGCGTATTCCGTTGCCAAAGACGCTGGCCAAGGCACAGAAGCTGGCCAAGCCGCTGGGGCTGTCGGGCGTGTTCGATGAGCTGCATCTGCGCATCAACCGTGGCGCCGAGCAGGCCGCCCCTCTGGCGCGCGACCTGTTTTACGATGCGATCAAATCGATGACGATCAAGGACGCAGTCGGCATCATTACCGGCGCGCCGACGGCAGGCACCGAGTACCTGCAAACGACGACCACGCCGCGGTTGACGACCGCCTTCACGCCGATTGTCGAGAACGCGCTGCAATCGGCCGGCGCCGTGACCTATTTCGATCGCGCCGTGAAGCGCAACAACCTGCAAAATGTGGTCAAGACCGACGCCAAGACCTATCTCGGCAAGTACGCAGTGAGTTATGCTCTAACCGGGCTGTTCCACTATATCGGCGTCGAAGAAACGGCTATCCGCCGCAGCCCCGCCAAGCGCGGCAGCCAGATATTGAAGGCTGTTTTCGGGTAGATTGGACTAAGCGACCAGCGCCTCGACGTCCTGCTTTACCCGTTCGGACGCGTCTGCGACGGCGCCGAAAGTGTGGTTGATCTGTTCGAGGCTGGTCTGGATCTGGCCAACAGCCGTCACAGCCGACTGCATGTTCGAGGTGATTTCGCCCGTGACCATGTTCTGCTGGTCGATGGCGCCCGCGACCGAGACGACATTTTCCAGCACCGAATTCATCGAGGTCGAAATGACCGTCAGGGATTCGACGACCTGGAGACTAACCGTCTGCATGGTGTCGATTTCGGCAGCGATGGTCTTGGTCGAATTGGCTGCCTGGTTGGCCAGGCTCTTGACCTCGGAGGCCACGACGGCGAAGCCCTTGCCCGCTTCGCCGGCGCGCGCCGACTCGATGGTGGCGTTGAGCGCCAGCAGGTTGATCTGGCCGGCTATGTCCTGGATCAGGGTGACGATGTTGGTCATGGCCGAGGCCGAGCTGTTCAACTGACCGGCCTGGCTATTGGCGTGTTCGGCGTGGCGGAAGACGCTTTCGACGCCGTCGCGCGCCATAGCCATGCTCTGGCTGATGTCCTGGACGCTCTGGCTCAGCTCTTCTGACGCGGCAGCGACATTGTTGATCAGGGCGTGGGTGTCGCTGGAGGCGCTGCCGGCGCCGGACGCCATTGAAGTCGCCGCATTGACCTGCCCCAGCACGTCGCCGAGGTCGCGATTGATGTCGCGGCTGATGGTCTCATTCCTCAGGCGACGCTGGACTGACGCGGTCACGTCGGTGGCGAACTTGACGATCTTGATGACGTGGCCGGTATCGTCGAAGACCGGATTGTAATTGGCGTGGATGAAGATTTCGCGGCCCCCCTTGCCGACGCGGCGGAACTCGTCGGACTGGAGCTTGCCGGCCCTTAAATTCGCCCAGAACTCGGCATAGGCGGCAGAGCGCGCATAGTCGGGATCGCAGAACAGGCTGTGCGGCTGGCCTTCGATTTCGCGCAAGCCATAGCCCATGACCTTCAGGAAGTTGTCATTGGCGGTCAGGACCTTGCCGTCCGGCGTGAATTCGATAACCGCCTGGGCGCGGCCGATGGCTTCGATCTTGCCCTTGCGGTCGATGTCGGTCAGCTTTGACGCCGTGATATCGGCAGCGAACTTGACGATCTTGACGACGCGGCCATTACGACCGCGGATGGGATTATAGCTGGCCTGCAGCCAGAGCACCTCGCCGGTTTTGCTGAAGCGCTTGAATTCGCCGGACTGATACTCGCCTGCGCCGAGCTTCTGCCAGAAGCGGGCATAGTCGTCAGTGCGGGCATAGGCGTGAGCGACGAACATGCGGTGATGCTTGCCGGCAATGTCATTTAATGCGTAGCCCGTGGTCCTCAGGAAGTTGTCATTTGCCATCAGGATGCGGCCGTCCGGGGCAAATTCGATAATCGCCTGGGAGGCATTAAGGGCGGCCAGAATCGATTGGCTGTCGCGCGCGGCAGTCGACGAGAAGAGCATTCAAAGTCCTGTTGAGAGGCCGCAGATACGCGCTGACCGTGCAATCGGTTGGTTATGTTAGGAGCGCCGTGTCCAGTTGGGTAACATATGGCATGGATTGTTTTTAAAAATGGTTAACCAGAGATTAAATTCAAGGTTGCGTGTCGCGTGTTCCGGGCGCTACTGAGGGTGGCGTTTAGACGTTCCGGCGCGATGAAACTTGACGTGAACGGAAATTAAAGCGTACCTTCGACGTCAAACGCGCCGGACATGAGCGCAGGGTATTTTACAGGGAAACGCCTATGCACGGCCTGATGATGGACGCGCCGCTGCTTATTTCCGGAGTGCTGGAATACGCGGCCAAGTATCACCCCGACACGGAGATCGTGTCGCGCAACGAAGATTCGAGTTTCAACCGCTATGGCTATGCCGAGGCGGCGCGGCGGACGCGTCAACTGGCCAATGCCCTGTCGCGGCTGAATGTGACGGCGGGTGACCGGATATCGAGCCTGGCGTGGAACAACCATCGCCACTTCGAACTGTATTTCGGCGTTCCGGGCGTGGGGCTGGTCCTGCACACGGTCAATCCGCGCCTGTTCCCGGAACAGCTGGCGTTTATCCTCAACGACGCCCAGTCGCGTTATCTGTTTGCCGATGCCTGTTTCGCCCCGCTGGTCAAAGGGTTGCGGCCGCACCTGCCACAATTGCGCGGCATCGTCTTCATGTGCGATCGCGCCCATATGCCGGAAGGTTTCCCCGACGCGCTGTGTTACGAAGACCTGATTGCGGCTGAGAGCGACCATTATGACTGGCCGCAGTTCGACGAGCGCATGGCGTCGGGCATGTGCTACACTTCCGGCACAACAGGTAACCCCAAGGGCGTCCTCTATTCGCACCGGTCGACCGTGCTGCACGCCATGGGTGTCAACCAGCCGGGTCTGTTCGGCATCGCGCCGGGTGAGTGCGTCTTGCCGGTGGTGCCGATGTTCCACGTCAATGCCTGGTGCGTGCCCTATGCGGCGGCGCAGGTTGGCGCCAAGCTGGTCCTGCCCGGGCCGCGGCTGGATGGGCCGGGGCTGTTGGAAGTCATTCACGGTGAGAAGGTCAGCATCGGCGCCGGCGTGCCGACCATCTGGCTGAACCTGTTGAACCATGCTGACCAGGCCGGGCAGTCGATTGCGCCGATGAGTCGTGTCGTTGTCGGCGGCGCGGCCTGTCCGCAAACCCTGATCGAGCGGTTTACGGCGCACAAGGCCCTGACCGTCCATGCCTGGGGGATGACTGAGACGTCGCCGCTAGGGTCGATCAGTGTCTTGTCGGATCATCACGGCGCCTTGCCGCCGGCCGAGCGCATGAAGCTGCAACTGAAGCAGGGCCGCGCGCCGTTCGGCATCGAGATGCGGATAAGCGGCCCCGATGGCAAGCCGCTGCCGTGGGACGGCGTGTCACGTGGCGAGCTTGAGGTGCGCGGGCCGTGGATCGCGTCCGGCTACTACAACAATGCCGATCGCAGCCAGTTTACGGCCGATGGATGGTTCCGCACGGGCGACATTTCGACGATAGATGCCGAAGGCTTCATGAACATCGTCGACCGGTCGAAGGACGTTATCAAGTCAGGCGGCGAGTGGATCAGTTCGATCGAACTTGAGAATGTCGCCATGAGCCATCCGGCGGTACTTGAGGCGGCAGTGATTGCGCGCGCCGACAGCCGGTGGAGCGAGCGGCCGCGATACCTGATCGTGCTGCGTGAGGGCAAGACTTTGACCGGGCCGGAGCTGAAGGCGTTTATTGCGCCGCACGTCGCCAGTTGGTGGATTCCTGAGGACATGATCATCGTCAAGGAGCTGCCGCATACGGGGACGGGCAAGGTGATGAAGGCGGCCTTGCGTGAACAATATGGGGCGGAAGTGCATCCGGACGCGGTGAAACTGACGCTGTAGCATTACGGGGCGTGGGGCCAAAGAACGTTTCTTGGGACCCCACAAGCCTTTACTTTTCCATTATAAAAGCCCTGCCCTTTTGAGGGGCAGGGCTTTTGTACTGGATCAGGGAAGACCTGGGGCCACAGGCCTGCCCTCCGCATGGCTCCGGGCGTTCGCCGCGGAAATCAGTACATTTAGTACTGATTTCATCCGCTTTGCTCGAAGAGCAAAGCGGCGCTCCTCACCCCCATAAGTCGAAAACGTCCGTTACGCGTTCAGCAGATCCATTTCCCGCTTCACCGATTCCGATGCTTCCGCCACCTGCGAGAAGGTGACGCTGATATTGTCGAGGCTCTCATTGATCTCACTGACGGCAACGACTGCCGCCTGCATGTTGCCGGTAATTTCGTGTGTCGCCGAGGTCTGCTGCTCAAGCGTCGCGGCAACGGAAGTCACATTTTCCATAACCGAATCCATCGACGTAGAAATCAGCGAGAGGGCGCCTACGACCTCTTCGGTGACCGACTGCATCGAAGTGATTTCGCTGGCGATCGTCTTGGTCGAATTGGCCGCCTGATTCGCCAGATTCTTCACCTCGGACGCCACGACCGCAAAGCCGCGGCCAGCTTCGCCGGCGCGGGCCGACTCGATGGTGGCATTCAAAGCCAGCAGATTGATCTGGCCGGCAATGTCCTGGATCAGGGTGACGATGTTCGTCATGGCCGCCGCCGATTTGTTAAGCGATTCCGCCGACGTATTGGCGACTTCGGTATGTTTGAAGACGCCGGCGACGCTTTCGCGCGCACTGCCCATGCTGTCGGAAACACCCCGGACGCTTTGTGCCAGTTCTTCGGCGGCGGCGGCGACGCTGTTGATGATGGCGCCGGTCTCGGTCGATGCCGTCGACGCCACCGATGCTTTTTCATGCGCGTCAGTAATGCGGTGGACGACGGAGCCCAATTCGGCGTTCAGTTCGGCGCCACGCTGCCGTTTGCGCACGGTCTCGGTAATATCGGTGGCGAACTTGACGATCTTCACCACGGCGCCGGTGTCGTCGAAGATCGGATTGTAGGTCGCCTGGATATAGATTTCGCGGCCGCCTTTGCCGAGACGGCGATACTCGGCCGCCTGGAATTCGCCGCGCCTCAGCGCATCCCAGAAGCGGGCATAGTCCGCCGATTGGGTCTGCTCTTTTTCGCAGAACTGGCTGTGGTGGCGTCCGACAATTTCCGGCAGGGTATAGCCCACGGCATTCAGGAAGTTGTCGTTCGCGGTCAAGACGATGCCGTCCGGCGAAAACTCGATGACCGCCTGGGCGCGCGAAATAGCGTTGACCTTGCCGGCGAAGTCGATGTCACGCCGCTTGGTCTCCGTGATATCCGAAGCGAATTTGACGACCTTGACCACCTTGCCCGAGGCATCGCGAATGGGATTGTAAGTCGCCTGCAGCCAGACGACCCGGCCGCCCTTGCCGAACCGCTTGAAGGTGTTTGACGCGAACTCGCCGCGCGCCAGCCCAGCCCAGAATTCGCGATATTCCGCGCCCTTGACGTAATCGGGCTCGCAGAACAGGCCGTGATGCTTGCCTTGAATTTCGGCGAGACTATAGCCGACCGTATTCAGGAAGTTGGCGTTGGCCGTCAGGATGTTGCCCGTGGGCGTAAATTCGATGACGGCCTGAGACGCATTCAATGCTGCGATAATGGCCTTGTCATCTGTATTTATGGCTTTGAAGAACATGTCTTTTACTCCCACCCTGTAACCCGTACGGCAATATACGCCACCATACGCTGCACTTTTCACCACAAAGGATGAATTTTTCCAGTTAACGTCAGGTTAAGTCGAGCAGTAAAACTATACTTTCAGTTGAAATCACGGTGTTTTGCGAATGGGGGGCTGGGCATTGCAGATATCGACTGCATTGGCCGGCCGGACGAAGAAAGCGCCTGAGCGGCTGGCGCGCGCCTTGACCCAGGCCTCGAAAGACGGCGAGGTTGTGTCCAGTACCTGCCATGATGGCGCGCCGGTGCCCATGTCCGAGGCCATCTTCGCCGAGACGATCTTTATGCGTTCGGCGTCACCCTTGTAAAAGCCCAGGGCCTCGCTGCCGCGCGGGCGGTCGGCCAGCACATCCATGCCAGACACGATCCGCCCGACGACGGCCAGGTTGCGGTCGAGATGGCGCGGGGCGTGGCCGATGATCGTATAAAGCTGTGTAGCATCGCCGGTATCAGGGCTATTGCCGCGCGCCACGCCGATCATGCCGTAGCAATGGACCAGCCAGGTCGCACTGCCGTCGGTTGCCGCGGGCCACGACCTGACATGGCCGGTCTTGGCTGCATAGGCATCGCGCCACGGCAGGGCTTTGAAGGATTTGGACGTGCCCGCGACCTCGTACTCAGCTGGTGGCGTTTTATTGATGCCCGTCGCTTGAGTCTTATCCTCGTCGGGCCGGCCCCATTGGACGACATAGTTGTCCTGGACGCGCAGGATGGACGCGCCGTCGAAATACCCCGAACGGACGAGTTCGCGGATATTGGCGACGTGGACGGGGGCGAAGTCGGGCGCCAGCTGGTAGACCACTTCGGCGCCATCTGCCAGTTTCATCACCACTAGGTCATCGGCTTTGATGGCGCTCCAGGCCGAAGCGGGGGCTGCGTCGACAATCTCCTGAGGGCCCGGCGCTGGCTTGGGCGCTTCGTCAGCCGCCGTCAGGGCCAGCGCCATAACCAGCAGACCACTTGCAAAGCCTACCTTGCCATATGCCGTCATGTCGTCCTCCGTGAGATGTATCGCGTGAGACTATCCTGCTCGCAAAACCACGCAAGCAAAATAGCTGTGGAAATGAGAACATAAAGTGAACATATTTGCTGACAGATGGCGCGAAGCACCCTATCGTCAGCTTCTGTTTTCGTGTTCGAACGCGGGGTAAGGGAATGTTCGAGAGCCAGGCTATTGGAAATCAAGCGGGACTTTATGAGGGCGCATATGTGCGTCTGGACGTGCGCTGGCACCATAATCCCGTGTTCCGCTGTGAGCGGGAAGGCGATCATTTTAAGGTCGCGGGCTTCTATTATACCGGTGAAGGCAAGCCCTTGAAGGCGCATATTCCGACGCCGACCATCGCCGCCATCGTTCGTTAAGGCAGTAGCTCAAAGGTCCTTGCGAAACCACATATGGGCGTAGGGGCTGTCATTATAGGCCGGCATCTCTTTATAGCCTTCTGCGCGGTATAGCGCCTGGGCGGCGGCCAGCACGCGATTGGTGTCGAGTTGCACCTGAGGCATGCCGGCATCGCGGATCATGCCTTCCAGTGTACGCACCAGGCGCCGGCCAAGCCCTAACCCGCGCACGGCTTCATCTGTCCACAGACGCTTGATTTCGCCGGTGGTGGCATCGAGGCGTTTCCAGGCTCCGCAGCCGACCGGCTGGCCGTCGAGCCAGGCGATAAGAAAAGCGCCCTGCGGCTGGCGGTAATCGTCGTGATCCGGCGGGCCGTCGTCGGAAGGGTCGTAACCGCCCTCGAAAACCTGCGCCAGGTTTGCGCCATAGGCCGCCAGGCAGGCGAGGGCGGCGGGACTATCGGGTTGTTCGGTAGTGACCGTAATAGTGGCGGCGCGCAGCAGGCGCTCGACCTCGGCCATGGCCGAGACGAGTTTGTCGCGTTGATGGGTGTCGAGCGGCGCCAGAATGCCGGTGGCGCGTTCATCGGACAGGCGGTCATAGGTGGCGACGGTGTCGCGCCCGGCGTCGGTCCATTCGACGCGGCGCATGCGGCGATCCTCCTGTGACGGCGACACGCGTATCAGCCCCTCGCGTTCCAGCGACCGCAGCAGGCGGCTGACATAGCCGGAATCGAGCCCCAGCCGGTCGCGCAATGTCCGCACATCGCAGCCGTCATCCGAGACTTCGAACAGCAATCGTGCTTCGCCTAGCGGCCGTCCCTGACCAAGATAAGAGCTGTCGAGCACGCCCGCGCGCTGCGAGACGATGCGGTTGAAGCGGCGAACCTGTTGAATCTGCGTTTGCATTACCTGACTTTAGTCAGGTAATTTTGCGCGCGCAAGATTTTTGTGTGTCGCGTTTTTAAGCCGAAAACGGCGTCACACTTTTTTGGAAAGCGCTACTCACGCATCATAAAAACGCCGACGCGATGCTCGCAACTGTTGCGCGGCGGTGCATCAGCTGGCGTGTTTGGATCGGCAAAGGCGGTATGGAAACAGGTGCCAGGCGCGGCATCCGGGCTGTCTTTCATATACTCGAAAATCTTGAAAGCCAGGACCTCTTCGGTCGTCATGTCGGGATAGTACCACCACTGCTGATCGGGTGCATAGCGCAGCGACAACTGGTTGGTGTTCTTGCCGGTCGGGGCAAAGCCGACCAGAGCGGCATGGACCTTGTCTTCTTTTCTGACGGAATGTGGATCGCAGACGGCCAGCGGCATGTGCTTCAGCGGCGCATCCATATGGACGGTGCGCCAGAAGTTGATGACCATGAAGCCGGCGACCTCCGGACGTTCGAACCTTTGCCGCCATGCCGCCGCATATTCCGGCGTTGAATAGGCCTCCAGACTTTCCTGGTAGTCGCCGGGCCTCAGGCCATAGTCATTATGTATACCCTGGGCGTAGCCGGCGGTGATAGGGCCACGACGGACAAGGTAAGGGCCTTGTTCTATTTCAAGCGGTACCCCCGGCAGCAGGCGCTCGCGGATGACGGCGTCGATCTCCGGCATGTAGATGCGCGCGATCTCGTTCTGCGCATAGGGTGTGGCACCGCCGGAATCCCAGTCATTCACGGCAGATTTGTGCGGCAGCAGCACAAAGCCATGGTCTTTCAGGAAGGCGTCTTCGCTGGCGCTTGCTTGTAACGCCCGGGCATCGCGGATATCGACGGGCGGGGCGGCTTCCCACGGCATGACGCCGTCGGCGGGGCCATTGACGCGGATCAGCACCGGTCCATCCGGCTTGAGGTCGCGGCGGATATAGCCATTCAACGCAGTGGTGACGGTCATGAAGCCTCCCAGTCTGCCCAAGATTGGTATCGGATTGCCATTCGGCAAGTCGTCTTGCGCGATGCATTGCAACCTGGCAGACATGTCGGCTGCAGGGAGGGGCCATGCGCGCCTATTACACAGCCGATCGCACCAAGTTCGAAAGCGATTCCGACGATCATATTCTGGGCGAGTTGACGCGCCGGCACAATTTCGCGCTCGAGATCGAACAGCGCGGTGCATGGCTTCAGCAGATACGCATCCTGCGCAACGCCTTGGCAGCGATCGATGCCTATACGCTGGCGTTCGAGTTTTCGATCCCGCGCATGGGCAAGCGCGCCGATGCTGTGCTGGTCATTGGCGACTGCATCTTCGTTATCGAGTTCAAGGTCGGCTCTGAGACTTTCGATCTCCACGCCATCGAGCAGGTCGAGGACTACGCGCTCGATCTCAAGAACTTCCACGAAGGTAGCCACGCACTGTCGATCATCCCGGTCCTGGTGCCGACCAAGGCGCAAGCTGCGCGCGCCGTGCAATTGGAAATGGCGTTGGGACAGGTGGCCAGGCCAGTCCTTTCCAGCGTCATCGACCTGGCCGACATTATCCGGATGGCCAGCGCCCATCATCGGCATGTGACGATGGACGCAACAGCCTGGGCCGCCAGCGGTTACCGGCCGACGCCGACCATCATCCAGGCGGCGCAGGCGCTTTATGCCAATCACAATGTCGAGGAGATCACGCGGCGCGACGCCGGTGCCATCAATCTGACCAGGACAGAAGCGGCGATCGGGCAGGTGATCGATGCGGCGCGGGCGCATGGCCACAAAGCCATCTGTTTTATTACGGGGGTGCCGGGCGCCGGCAAGACGCTGGCGGGACTGAATGTCGCCACCAAGCGCAGCGAGGACAAGACCGCTCACGCCACATATCTGACGGGTAATGGCCCGCTGATTCAGGTTCTGCAGCAGGCGCTGGCGCGCGATCAGGCCGAACGCGAAAAGACGTCACGTACCTTCGCCCATGGCAAGGTGCGCGCCTTTATCCAGAACATTCACGAGTTCCGCGACGAATACGCCACGCGCAGCCAGGCCGCGCCATCGGACCATGTGGTCGTCTTCGATGAGGCCCAGCGCGCCTGGACCCGCGCGCAGGCATCGAGCTTCATGCAGCGCAAGAAGGGCGTGGCCGATTTCGACATGTCTGAGCCGGAGTTTCTGCTCAGCGTCATGGATCGCCATCCCGACTGGTGCACGGTCGTCTGCCTGATCGGCGGTGGTCAGGAGATCAACACAGGCGAGGCCGGATTGTCGGAATGGATGGCAGCGATCCGCGATCGCTTCCCGCACTGGCAGGTCCATGCCTCGGCGCAGATCGTCCAGCCGGATTATGGCCTGAATGCCGATGCGCGGGCGTTTATCGATCAGGCGCATGTGACGCTGAACGAAGACCTGCACCTGAGCGTGTCGATGCGCTCCTTCCGCGCCGAAACCTTATCGGCCTTTATTGCGCACGTGCTGAACGGAGAAGGTGCGGCGGCCAGGGAAGCGTCGAAGAAACTTAGCCAATATCCGCTGTTCGTGACGCGCGACCTCAAGGCCGCAAAAGACTGGCTGAGGACAACGGCGCGCGGTTCGGAGCGCTATGGTCTGGTGGCATCGTCGGGCGCGCACCGCCTGCGGCCGGAAGGCATACACGTCAAGGCGGGAATAGACCCGGCCAACTGGTTCCTCAACGATCGCAATGATGTGCGTTCGTCGTTCTATATGGAAGAGGTCGCCAGCGAGTTTGACGTTCAGGGCCTAGAGCTCGATTACTCCGCTGTCTGCTGGGATGCCGACCTGCGTTACAATGACGGCTGGCAAGGGTGGAATTTCAAAGGCACGCGCTGGCAGGCGATCAATGACCGCTTCCGCCGGCTGTATCTGCGCAATGCCTATCGCGTCATCCTGACCCGCGCACGGCAGGGCATGGTCGTCCTTGTGCCGAAGGGCGATGGCGCGGACGCCACGCGCCCGCCTGACTATTATGACGGCACCTATAATTATCTTATCGACTGCGGCTTTACACCGTTGGTTTAGCCGAGCAGCGATCCGGCCATATCGGTCAGCACACCATCTTCGAACGGCTTGGGCAACTGCCCATCGGCGCCGACCACCTTTGCGGCCAGCAGCGCCTTTTCGGTTGGCAGCCGCAGCTCAAGGCCGGCCGACATGGCGATGACCTTGACGCGGGGCCAGGTCGTCTTGATGCGCTTGATGCCTTCAATCCCGCCCATGCCGGGCATGAAGATGTCGCTGACGACCAGGTCGACGTGGGCGATGTCGATATTCCTGAATGCCTCTTCCATCGTCTTGGCCTCGCTTGTGCGATAGCCGGCCTTGTCGAGCACGTCGATGGTGTGGTGGCGTACGAAGCGGCAGTCATCGACGACCAGGGCGTGCTTGCGGCGGCCACCGCGCGTCTGTTCAATGCGTGCGCTGGTCAGGATGGGGCGGATTTGTTCCGGATTGAACGGCTTGCGCAGGACAAAGTCCGCACCGGCGCCGCGCGCGGCATTGAGCGCGGTCGTAACGTCCTCTGTCTGGGTGCCGGCGCTCATCACCGCGATCGGCGTCGATGGCGCGGCTTCGCGCAAGGCGGGGATGTGCGGCAGGCTGGTTTCTTCGGCCAGGTAGATGTCGATCAACATCAACTGGACTTTTTCATACCGTAAAAGATCGCGTGCGGCCTTGATCTCCTTGCACAGGACGTAGTTCCAGTCCTCGCGCGCCAGCATGCGGCCAATAAATTCTCCCTGGGTTTGACTATCTTCGATAATCAACGCGGTACTCTTACTCATGTCGGTCCGCTCCTTATATTTGTGAGCAAGTGTACAAATCGAGTCTTGAAAATTAATGAATTGACGACCGCGCCTTGCAAATAACGGGGCTTGTAAAAGTGATCTCAAAAACGACCGGTTATTTTATCTATTCTGAGATGGCTCATAGAAAACTTATAGTTGAGCGCACTTGTATACATAGTGTCGGCGCATACATTTGCAAATGAAAACGTTTGCGCAGCCATTGCTTTGYGGTATCGGCTTATATTGATTTAAGATCTTGAGCGCCGCTCTTCAGGCTCTCTTATGCATTTTTGGCAATATTTATGACGGAAAAGTGGCGGATTTTTTCACAGGTTAACGGCACAGTTCGAGAGAAAGGGCGCCGTTTTTCGCCTGTTTGGCGATTTGCGCACAGAATTTTTCGCCCGGGTCATCACGCCTAAGTGTGTGATTTCAAAGACTCATTGCCAAAAAATGGCCGTAAAAATCCTGTGAACTGTCTATTTTCTTGACTCCGGACTCTTGCCCCCGATTCGCAAATCACCTTACCCGAGGGGAGGTGTTAAGCTTAACGAATCTGTAGGGATTTCCTGTTTAGCATGAAAGTTAACAGGACAGGCATCCCGCCTGGGCCGATCTGTTCCCACAAGCCGGGAGGGGCTTATATGCGCGTACTGCTGATTGAAGACGACAGCGCCACCGCTCAGAGCATCGAGCTGATGCTCAAGTCGGAAGGTTTCAACGTTTACACGACCGACCTCGGTGAGGAAGGCGTGGATCTGGGCAAGATCTACGACTACGACCTCATCCTGCTCGACCTTTCCCTGCCTGACATGTCCGGCCTTGAAGTCCTGCGTCAACTGCGCGTTGGCAAGGTCAACACCCCTGTCATGATCCTGTCGGGTACGTCGGAAATCGACACCAAGGTCAAGACGCTCGGCGGCGGCGCCGACGACTATATG
This sequence comes from Asticcacaulis sp. P4_H10, assembly GCF_056400965.1. Taxonomy (NCBI): domain Bacteria; kingdom Pseudomonadati; phylum Pseudomonadota; class Alphaproteobacteria; order Caulobacterales; family Caulobacteraceae; genus Asticcacaulis; species Asticcacaulis sp. P4_H10. Next base: position 115,586 of record NZ_JBFUKH010000001.1, read on the forward strand.
ACCAAGCCGTTCCACAAGGACGAGCTGATCGCGCGCATCCACGCCGTTGTCCGCCGTTCGAAGGGCCATGCTCAGTCGGTCATCCGCACCGGCGACATCGTCGTCAACCTGGATGCCAAGACCGTTGAAGTTTCCGGCAACCGAGTCCACCTGACGGGCAAGGAATACGAAATGCTGGAGTTGCTGTCGCTCCGCAAGGGCACGACCCTGACCAAGGAAATGTTCCTGAACCACCTGTACGGTGGCATGGACGAGCCCGAACTGAAGATCATCGACGTGTTTATCTGCAAGCTGCGCAAGAAGCTGGCAGTCGCCGCCGACGGCAACCATTACATCGAAACCGTCTGGGGCCGGGGCTACGTCCTGCGCGACCCGCACGATCAGTCGGGCACTGTCGCCGCTTAATAGCGCGCAGCCTGATCGCTATATTGAAAACGCCTGCCGCCCTCCTCGCGGCAGGCGTTTTTGCGTTCGGCCTGACTTAACTAGCCTGCGACGGCGTCATGCGGATCATCCACACCGCCGCGACAAGCTGCCAGATGGACTGCGCCGCCATATAGATCAGAAGCCGCTCGACATCGAAACCCGTCGGCATTGTCAGGATAAAGGCGCCGGACAGTCCGCCGACGGCTATGGCAAAGAAGCCCATCCAGCGCTGGACGCCGGGCCGGTGCATGAACGCGCCGCCGAGTGCTACGGCGCCCAGGGCCTGGAGGGCGAAGGCAAGTTTGGCGAAGGCCTGGATCATGATGCCGCAGAAGGTGATCAGGTCATAGGCCGCCTGTCGTTCTGCCGCCAGTCTTCCGGCTATGTCGGGAATGATGAAACCATCGAACAGGGCTGCGGCCATCATGACGATGGCTCCACAGACATAGCTCAGCCATCCCGTCATAACCAGGGGATGAGAAATTCCCAACCGCCAGGCAACACCGGAGAAACCGACCGCAAACATGAGCACGAAGGCGATGGCGCTGCCGTGCACCCATTGCGCCGGCCCGGCAAGGGCGACGACGTTTTCGAGCCCGCGTGCCCGGTCGTGCAGGTCGGCCATGGGGTGGTGCGCGATGACGGCAAGCGAAACAATCGTTGTGATGGCCAGCAACCAGCCGTAGGCCGGGGCATTGAGGCGTAAGGGCGTTTCCATGAGATGGTCCTGACAGTGGGAAGTGGCTCCAGTCTATCAAAAGGCGTGCGCGCCACGGCCAACTATGGCAGAGCAATTGTTTGATAGCGGACGAAGGGGGCTAAATGTCTGTCAGTGAGCCGTTGGATCGCCGCCAGGAGCGGACGCGCAAGGCGATACGCGCAGCCTTCATCCAGCTGATGTTCGAAAAAGACTATCCGTCGGTTTCCGTGGCGTCGGTGGCCGAGCGGGCCAACGTCGGCCGGTCGACCCTTTATGAGCATTTCCGTACCAAAAACGACCTGTTGCGCGACAGCCTCATTGTCCCGATGTGGGCACTGGCATCGGTGATCGGATCGCGCGACGTGCCTGCCCACCTCGGCTGGTGGTTGCAGCATTTCCGCGAACGGCAGGCGCTGGGACGGGTTCTTTTCTACCTGCCGGCACGCGACATCATGCTGAGTGTGCTGGCCGGATTGATCGAGCGCAGGCTGGGCGAGGCGGCGGAGGTGATGGATCTGCCGCCTATTCCACCGGGCTTGTTGGCCGCCCAGATCGCGGCGGCACAGTTCGCCGTGCTGACACCCTGGATACTGGGGCAGGTCGCCGTATCGCAGGCAAGCCTTGCCGAAACTATACACCGCTCCAGCAATGCCTTGGTGGGCTACAATCTGCCACGTGCCGTAAGATAGAGCCGTCGCACATCGATTTCCTGCGCCAGCGGTGCGCGCGCATCGCACATGACGTCAGAAAACCCATTGGCTGCGACGAGCGCTTTCAGGTTGTCCGCCGGCCAGGCGCTCCAGAACACCTTGTCAGCCATGCCCATGGGGTCGGCGATCCAGCCTTCGCCGTCGCCTTCCTTGGCGACGATCAGCAGCCGGCCGCCCTGCCGGATAATGCGGGCCAATTCCTGGATGAGACCGGCGAGATGCCGGCGCGGATGATAATGCAGGGCGTAGTAGGCAATGATGCCGTCGAAATGGCCGTCCGGAAACGCCGTGGCGGCCATATCCATGATCTCGAAGTTTAAGCGCGGTTCTTCGGTTTTGGACAGGGCAATGCATACCGGTGAGACGTCGATGCCTGTGACATCCAGGCCTTGATCGGCCAGCAGCCGCGCCACGTGTCCGCAGGGACCGCAGCCGGCATCGAGCACGCGCCCGCCCGGCGGGACGCTGGCGGCAAATGCGCGCAGGACGCCCTGGTCGAATGGCTTGCCATCGAACTCATCGCGAAACAGCTCCAAATAACGCTTTGCTACAGTGTCCCAGTAGTCAGCGACGGCTGTCAGATGCCAGTCCGGATTGTCGTTTGTCACGGCGTTTGCCCCTGCGTTCGCAGCAAGATTAACCTGCGTTTACCCAATTCATAAATCATGGAATAATGAGTGTGTGCTTACATGCTCTTATAGGCCGGTACAGAAAGCACCGGTAATAAGGGCGAGCGTATGAAAAAGAAATCCGGTCCCATCAATGTTCTGTTCGTCTGCGAGCACAATTCGGCGCGTTCGATCCTCGCGGAAGCCCTGCTGAACCGTCTGGGCGCCGGCCGGTTCGAAGCCAGTTCCGCCGGTTTTGATCCGGCATCGGACATTTCTCCCTATGCCCGTGCTATGCTGCACCGGATGCCGTATAACACCGGCTGGGTATCGACCAAGCCCGTCGAAGCGCATATCGGCAAGCACGCCCCGGTCTTCGATGTCATCATCCGCCTGTCCCACGGTCATCCGGCCGATGGCCAATGGCCGGCCTGCCGTGGCGGCCAGCCCGTGATCGTCGACTGGTTCTTCGATGATCCGCGCGAAACGCATGTGGCCATGGCGAATATCGCCCGCGCCTATGAAGAAATCTACATTGAAATGGCCGCCCGCATCGACACCCTGTCCAAGATGCCGCAGAGCCTGTTCGACTCCGGCAACGTCGCCGCCTGGCTGGAACGGATGGACGAGGCGCCGCTGCGCATGGCGTCCTAAATGGCACGCCAAAACGCGTGAGGCGAAGGCGGTGATGCGGAGCAAAAATCAAGCCGCAATTCGCTGCGGCCATATAACAATATTTTTATAGGCGCGCGGACTCGCGCGCCTTTATATTTCCAAATTTTCGTAATAGATACTCATCGTTTAGGGTTATTTCCCAAAAGGCTGAATTATGACCAATGACGATGCGGTAGTTAATCTCTTTGCCCTGGCCCATCCTGGCCGCCTGAATGTCTTCCGCACCATCGTCAAGGCTGGCCCGAATGGTATTGCCGCAGGCAAGATCGCCCAGAGTGTCGGCATCCCCGCCAATACCGCCTCCACGCACCTGAGCATCCTGACCGGCGCCGGCCTGCTGACGGCCTATCGCGATGGCCGCTCGATCATTTATCGCGCTAACTTCACCCATTTCTCCGAGCTGGTCGGGTTTATGGTCGAAGACTGCTGCGAAGGGCATCCCGACGCCGCCGTCGCCCTCAATACCTATTTCAAGAAAACGAGCGACGAGGTCGCCGCCAAGCCCGCCAAGGCAAGGTAGCGATCTGTGGATAAGGACGGCGGGCCTCAGGATTTCCTTACACCCGCCATAGACTCGCCAAAATTATGCATTTTTAAACAAAATCCATATCCGTTATTTATTTTTTCAGAAAATATTCCGCCTTTATCCTTATGATGAAGTTGCGCCGGGGTCACATTCGCAACAATTCTATCCTTTAATCTCTGCATTCCCGACGGACGTGATGCCTTGATTGGCGTAAATGCGTTCATTTATTGCAGATATACTCGAAAGGATTCGCGATGACGCGTAAATTCAAATATACCGCCACCGCTATATTGGCTTCTGTCATGACGGCTGCCGCCTTCGGCGCCTCTGCCCAGGACGCTGCAGCCCCAACGGCTGCCGACACCCAGGCCGTACCGCCGGTCCAGCAAACGCCGACCACGGACCAGGCTGCCGCGCCGACTTCGCCGGCCCAGCCTGCTGTTCCGCCGGTCGCGGCCGATACGGCGACCGTCGCCGGCACGACGGCGCCTAAGGACTTTATCCAGCAAGCCTATCTTGCCAATGAGTTTGGCGTTGCTGCTGCCCAGGTCGCCCTGAAGACTTCAACCGATGCCGAGGTCAAGACGGCGGCCCAGACCCTGCTGAGCGACGGTACGGCGACGCGCCAGGAGATGATCAAGGCCATCCAGGGCTCGACCGCCGACATGCACTTCGACCAGGCCTGGCCGCAGGAATACAAGCAGAAGCTGGCTGATCTTCAGTCGGTGACCGGCAAGGATTTCGACCAGAAGTATGTCGAACTGCAAGGCGCCGAGCTGGACAAGGCCACGGCCCTGTTCTCGTCCTACGCGTCCTCGGCGACCGATACCTCGACCAAGACCTTCGCCTCGGCAACCCTGCCTAAGCTGCAGGCTCAGGCGGCGGCGCTTGACGCGGCTGGTACGGCCACAGCCGGTACTCGCTAACACCCTTAGCGTAAGCATAAAAAAGCCCCGGATCGCTCCGGGGCTTTTTTGCATTTGCCTGTCGCGACGTCTAAGCCAAAAAGCGCCGCACACGTTTTGGCACATCGCTTTAGAGGTTTGTCATCGCCAGGGACGCGTCCCCATAGCGTGCGCCGGCAAAACCGGTTTCCGCGATCGTCTCTTCGATTACCTCCAAGTCCGCGGGCGTCAGAGTGATGTCAGCCGCTGCGATATTCTCCTGCAAGCGGTTAAGGTGGCGTGTGCCGGGAATAGGCGCCATCCACGGCTTTTGCGCCAGCAGCCAGGCCAGGGCCAGCTGCGCCGGTGTGACGCCGCGATCCTTCGCCACCCCGGTCAGGGCATCGACCGCGCGCAGGTTCTGTTCGCGAGCCTGCCCATTGAAGCGCGGCTGGGTGCGGCGGCGGAAATCGTCTTCGGTCAGGTCGTTTTCATTCTTGAGCGCGCCGGTCAGAAAGCCGCGGCCGAGCGGCGAGTAGGGGACAAAGCCGATGCCGAGCTCTTCCAGGACCGGCAGGATTTCGGTTTCCGGATCGCGCGTCCACAGCGAATATTCGCTTTGCAGGGCGGTGACAGGATAGGTCGCGTGCGCCCGGCGGATCGTCTGGGCGCCGGCTTCGGACAGGCCGAAGTGCAGGACCTTGCCTTCCCGGATCAGGTCGCCGACCGTGCCGGCAACGTCTTCGATAGGCACATCCGGATCGACGCGGTGCTGATAGAGCAGGTCGATGCGATCGGTCCTGAGCCGCTTCAGCGACGCCTCGGTGACCTCACGTATATGCTTCGGGTGGCTATTGACGCCGCTCAGGCTGCCGGGCTCGCCCAGCTTGAAGCCAAACTTGGTGGCGATGACGACGCGGTCGCGCACCGGCGCCAGGGCCTCGCCGACCAGTTCTTCATTGGTGAATGGGCCATAGACCTCAGCCGTGTCGAAGAAGGTGACACCAAGATCGACCGCCTGGCGCAGAAGGCCCAGGCATTGTTCGCGGTCCGACGGCCCATAGGCCCAGCTCATGCCCATGCAGCCCAGGCCGAGCGCGGAGACTTCGAGTCCGTTACCAAGTACGCGTGTTTTCATGGTGCTGCCTTTTTGTTTTAAACCTGACGCTATATGGGGCTGCGCCGGCAGGCAGGAAAGGGTCCAGAGATTAATTCCGCCGGTATTTCACCGTCATGAACACCTTCCATGAGCCGTCGTCCTGAAGGGTTTCTGATGTCAGGCTGCGCCCGTCCGGGCCGTCCAGGGCATAGATGTCGCGATAGGTCTGTGTTTCGCCGGGCCGATCGAAACTGGGCCCGATGCTCTCCAGCACAAGCGCATCGCCGTTGCGCACGCCTTCGTATGTCCAGAGATTGGTCATCATCGATCCGATCCAGGTCCCGACATACTTGCCTTTTTTCGGATCGAAGCCGACTGTGAAGACGGTTTCCGCCACGGACCCATCCGGCATTTCACCACGGCTTTCGATTTTCAGCCAGGCGCCGCCAGCCAGTACCCGGCCATGTTCGAACCATTTATCGGTTTGATGCTCCGGCGGGCCGTCGGGGTCCGGGATCATCTGCCAATCGCCGGTAAAGCTTTCCAGCCAGCGGTGTTCGTCCCTGATTTCGACCTTCATGGCGCATCCTCCGTCCTTGGGTGGGAGGAAGATAGGCGATACGGCGGAGACGGCCTATCGATGAGTTGCTGCCTCAGGCAGATGTGATCGGCTTTTCTGCGCATAGCCGCATTTGGCCTGGTCGGATCAGTGCGCCTGGGAGGACTTGTCCCTGAGCGCGCGGCTTAAAGATTCCAGCGCGGTCCATACCGTGGTGAAGTTGCCGGGACCGGGGTCGTCGAGCATCTTCTGCAACAGGTCGTCTATGCCCGCCTGGCACAGGTTCAGCGCCGCGTCCTGGGTGCGGACGGTCTGGCGCAGGGTGCGGGCGCGTGAACGGACGCGCGCGGCTTCCCGGCTGTTCCGCAGCACATAGGAAAGCTGATAGGAAACGACGCGCCAGTTGAGCGGTTTGAGCACGAAGGACGTCGCGCCCACGGTATAGGCGCGGTCAATGGCCGCCATGTCGTCGCGGCTGGTCGCCACGACGACGGGCAGGGCCGCCAATTTTTCGTCGGCGCGTATGCGTTCGATAAGCGAAAAGCCATCCATGACCGGCATGTCGAGGTCAACGAGCGCAATGTCGATACCGCCGGCCTTCAGACGCTCCAGGCCTAGCGCGCCATCTGCGGCGGTTTCCACGGTCACGAATGCGGAGGTCAGCTCGGCGGCGGCGAATTCGCGCAGGATCGGGTCGTCATCAACCGCCAGCAGTCGGGCTGGCTCAAAGCGGACCGACGGGTCCATACTCATGTTTCCGACCTTTGTCTGTACGCGGAACGTCTATGCAGTGTAGGCCGCACAGGTTAAGGCCGGGATAAAACGAAAAAGCCCCCGTTTTCGGAGGCTTCTGTCATTGGATGAAGAAGGGACGGGTATAGATCAGGCCAGCTTGCGCAGCGGCGTCGACTGGGCGATCTGGTTCTTGATGTAGAGGCCGCGCATGCCCTGCATCGGCTTGAAGACGTCGGTGATGCCGAGCACGGTTTCGGCCGCGCCCAGGAACAGGTAGCCGTCATCGGCCAGCAGGGTGGCCATCTGCTCGAGGACCTTCTTCTTGGTCTCGAGATCGAAATAGATCAGCACATTGCGGCAGTAGATTACGTCCTGGCGACCGACCGAACGCAGGTCATCGAGCAGGTTGGTCTTTTTGAAGCGGATCGACTGACGCAGCTTGGGCGAGATACGCCACATCTCGTCGACCTTTTCGAAATGCTTGACCATCATGGTGATGGGCAGGCCGCGCTGGACCTCGAACTGGGTGTAGAGGCCGGACTGCGCCTTTTCCAGGCAGCGGTCGGAAATGTCGGTCGCCAGGATGTCGAGATTGGCGCGCGGGAACTGGCCGCGCGCCTCGTCCATCAACATGGCCAGTGAATAGGGTTCCTGACCCGTCGAACAGGCGGCGCACCAGATCTTGATGTCGCCGTTCATGCGCGACTTGGCCAGGGCGGGCAGGACATCCGACTTGAATTGGTCGAACGGCGCCTTGTCGCGGAAGAAGAAGGTTTCGTTGGTCGTCATGGCATCGGTGACGATGGTCATGAGCTTTTCGTCGCGCTTGGTGCGCAGCGAGGCCAACAGGGCCGAGACGCTGGCGAAACCTTCGCGGCGCGCGACCGGTGCCAGGCGGCTTTCGATCAGATAGGTCTTGTCGGAACCGAGGATCAAACCCGAACGGGTTTTGAGCATGGCGGCGAGGTGGTCGATGTCTTCGTTTGTCATTCTGTTTCCCCGCGTTTTACGGACGTTCGCCGCGCGCAAAAGCCTTACAGGCTGCGCTCAGGCCTTCGATGGGTTTGATAATTTCGGCCAGGCCGGCTTCGGCTACGGCACCCGGCATGCCCCAGACGACGCTGGAGGCTTCGTCCTGCACCATGACGGTGCCGTGGACGTTGACGAGGGCCTGTGCGCCGTCACGGCCGTCATGGCCCATGCCGGTCAGCACAACGCCGAGGGCGTGGTTGCCATAGACGTCCGCTGCGGACTTGAACAGGGGATCGACCGCCGGCCGGCACCAGTTGACCTGGGGGCCCTGGTCGAGGCGGATCTGCTTGACGATCGGATCGTGGCGGATGGTCATGTGCCAGTCGCCCGGCGCGATGTAGACGTTGCGGCTTTCGATCAGCATGCCGTCCTTGGCTTCCTGCACCTTTTGCGGCAGCGCCTTGTCAAGGTGCTCGGCCAGGATGGCGGTGAAGGTCGCGGGCATGTGCTGCACGATCAGGATGGGCAGTTTCCATTCAGCCCCGAGGCCGAGCAGGAAGGTGCGGAGCGCCGGCGGACCACCGGTCGAGGCGCCGACGACAAGAATGTCGATCCGCTTGGGGCCGGTGCGCGGGCGGATGGCAGGCGCGGCCGGCGCAGCATGCCTGGCCGTGATCGGCGCAATATGGGGACGGGCATCAGCGACCGGTGCCGGCGAGGCGCCTGGCGAAAAAGCCGATGGCGCGTGCGGCTGCGCAGGAGCGGGCGTGCCGCCGGCGCCCGGCATGGGCCATTGGCGCGTGCGGCCGCACAGGGCGCGGATCTTGGTCAGAAGCTCGGTGCGGAAGCCGTCGGCGCCGCCGATACGGGTCGAGTCGGGCTTCGGGATATAGTCGGCCGCGCCCAGTTCGAGAGCGCGCAGGGTGACATTGGCGCCGCGCGTCGTCAGCGTCGACGCCATCAGGACCTTGAGGCCCGGCTTGGCGGCAATCAGCTTGGGCAGGGCTTCGAGGCCGCCCATGTTCGGCATTTCGATGTCGAGGATCAGCACGTCCGGCTGAACTTCGCGGACCTTGTCGATCGCCTTCTGGCCGTCGATGGCAAGGCCGGCGAGAACCATGTCCCGCTCCTGCTCCAGCCAGCGCGAGATCAGGCCGCGCACGACGGCACTGTCGTCCACGATCATGATCTTCAGGGGCCGCAAGGACGCGGCGGGATTAGGGTTAACAGACATGGTCCCGGACATCTGTAGTGAATAAAAAGCAGATACTTTTTTAGTCTTGTCGTGTGCCGCAAGGGCCGCCCTGGGGAGCGCGATCTATATCGCGCATAGCTCAGGCAGCGGGTGCGGCGCCTTCCGGAGGTCTTAACTCCTGGCAGGCATCAGATCAGATCAGGCCAACTTCGGAGAACTTGGCTTCCAGGATTTCGCCGTCGAACGGCTTCATGATGTATTCCGACGCGCCTTCGGTCAGGGCTTCGGTGATGTGGGCCAGGTCGTTTTCGGTGGTGCAGAATACGACCACCGGCGCCTTGCCGCCGTCTTCCTTGCGCAGCTGGCGCAGGAAGGTGATGCCGTCCATGACAGGCATGTTCCAGTCGAGCAGGATGGCAGAAGGCATCTTTTCCTTGCAGGAATTCAGTGCTTCAAGGCCGTCATTGGCTTCGATCACTTCGAACTGCAGGTTCTCAAGGATGCGACGGGCCACCTTGCGGATAACGCGGCTGTCATCGACGACGAGGCAGGTTTTCATCTTCTGTTACTTCCCTTAAAAAGCCTGTTACGCGGCTTTGAGATGTGCGGCATCCAGCAGCGTGTGTGGATCCAAGACTATCAGAAGTTCCTTTTCCAATTGATAAACGCCGACGATTATTTCTGCCCAGCGGGGCGGAAGATTTCCGGGAGGCGAGTGGAACTTCTCGTCATCAAGCTTCAGGACCTCATCGACCGAGTCGATCACGAGGCCGTAGCTGTCACCATGAACTTCGAGGCCGATGGCCAAAGGCTCAGGCGAGCCTTCGGGGCGCGGCGGCAGGCCAAGGCGGCGGCGGGCGCAGACGGCGGTGACGATGCGGCCGCGCAGGTTCAGCACGCCGGCGATTTCCGAGCGCGACAGCGGCACGGGCGTCAGGCCACGCGGATGGAAAACGTCGTGGACGCGGGCGGCGTCGACGCCGAAAAGCTGGCCACCCACACGCAGGGTTACGTAGTCGCGGATGCTCATGCGACGGCCCTTTCTTCATTGGAGGATTGCGGGCGGCGCTGGTGTTCAGCCAGGCCGCGCAGATGATAGTGGCTGACATCGAGGATTTCGCAGGCCTTGCCGGCGACGACGGCGGTGCCGCGGACGCCCGAACGGTCAGGCGACAGCTCGATTTGCAGGCGGTCCTCGACGACATCGACGATCTCGTCGACCGCCAGGCCGATAGCGTAGCCTTCGCCGGTCAGGACCAGCAGGGGCTGGATATGCGTGCCCTCGCCACGGTTGGCCAGACTGGAATATTCACCGCTGACGGTCAGGATCGGCATCAGCTTGCCGCGGTACTGAAGCGCCGCACGGCCGTCCATGATTTCGATCTGTGACGATTCGACGTGTTCCAGACGCGTGATGTGTTCCAGCTCGACGGCCTTGGGGGCGCCCGAACCAGCCTTGAACAACAGCATGGCGAAACGTTCGTTTTCGCTGGAATCGGTGACCGTCTCGGCGTCCTCTTCCTGCTTTTCCTCCAGCATATTGCCGGCGCGCTCGCTCATGGCGTTCGGATCGAGGATCAGGACGACCGAGCCATCACCCAGGATGGTGGCGCCGGAGAAGACATTGACGTCGCGCAGGATCTGGGCCAGCGGCTTGACGACGATTTCTTCGGTATCGAGGACGTCGTTGACGACCAGGCCATAGCGGCGCTCGCCGACCTGGATGACCATGACGAAGGTCGGGTCTTCGGTCGTCGCGGCTTCCAGTTGCAGCGTCGGCCCAAGCTGGACCAGCGGCAGCAGCTTTTCGCGCAGGCGCAGGACCAGCGCGTCATTGATCTTTTCGATCTTGTGTTCGGCGTTCTGGCCCGTGCGGACCAGCTCCATGACCGAGGTTTGCGGAACCGCGAACTTCTGGCCGCCGGCGCCGACGATCAGGGCCGAAACGATGGCCAGGGTCAGCGGAATCTTGATGGTGAAGGTCGTGCCCTGGCCCGGGATCGAGGTCAGGTCGATCTGGCCGCCGATCTGTTCGATATTGGTGCGGACCACGTCCATGCCGACGCCACGGCCGGAAAGGTTGGTGACCTTGGCAGCGGTCGAGAAGCCGGGGGCGAAGATGAAGCGATGGATCTGCTGATCGTTCATGCCGTCGACTTCGACGCGCGAAGCCAGGCCCTTTTCGATGATCTTCTCGCGGATGCGGCCGGTGTTCAGGCCGCGGCCGTTATCGGCGATGCGGATGACGATATAGCCGCCTTCGTGGAAGGCCGACAGCTTGACCGTACCATTGGCCGGCTTGCCGAGATCAATGCGTTCCTGCGTGCCTTCCAGGCCGTGGTCGGCCGAGTTGCGGACCATGTGGGTCAGCGGGTCACGGATCAGTTCCAGAACCTGGCGGTCGAGTTCGGTGCCTTCGCCTTCCATGACGAGGTCGATCTTCTTGCCCAGTTCGTAGCTCAGGTCGCGCACGAGACGGGGCAGCTTTTTCCAAGCGGCGCCAATGGGTTGCATGCGCGTCTTCATGACGCTGTCCTGCAGTTCGCCGGTCAGGGTCGACAGGCGCTGCAGCGGGGTGGCAAAGGCCGAGTCCTCGCGGGTCCGGCTGATCTGCAACAGTTGATTCCGTGTCAGAACCATTTCCGACACGAGGGTCATCAGGCCTTCCAGCACATCAACGGACACGCGGATCGACTGGATTGTATTGATACCTTGGCCGTCTTCCCCACCTAAACCCTGAAGGGGTTCGGCGGCCTGAGCCGGCGCGGCTGCCTTGGCGGCGACCGGAGTGGCCGTCGGCACGACTTCGGCGACGGGTTCAGGATGGCTGTCGACGACTTCGGTGACCGTTTCATTCATCCAGTCAGGCGATTCGGCGGCGGCAAAAGCGGCCTCGAGGTCGGCTTCGGAGACTTCGCCGGGGCGCAACGCGCGGCCAGTGGCGGGGTCGATATCACCGGCCTGCAGGGCGGGCTTGACGTCTTCGGGGCCGTCGGCGGCGGCAAATGCGGCTTCCAGTTCGGCTTCGGAGACTTCGCCCGGGCGCAGCGCGCGGCCAGTGGAAGGATCGATGTCGCCAACACCGAGTGCAGGCACATTCAGTACGGCGGGTTCGATTTCGCCATTGATCGGACGGTCCGGCACTTCGACAGCCTGAACGGCGGTCAGATCGACCTCATGGCCCTCGGCCATGGCTTCCAGCTGAGCGATCAGGTCGTGGTCGTTGCCGTCGGGTTCGTTGCCGGTCTGCTCCAGGCCGGCCAGGATCACCTTGATGCGGTCGATGGAGTGCAGGACCAGGGTCACGGCGATCGGCGTGACTTCCAGCTTGCCGTCACGGAAGCGGCCCAGCAGGGTCTCGCCGGCGTGGGCGACCGCTTCCAGGCGTTGAAGGCCCAGGAAGCCGCAAGTACCCTTGACGGTGTGAACCAGGCGGAAAATATTGTCGAGCGTCTTGCGGTCGTTCGGGTTGGCTTCGAACCTTACGAGTTCGCTATCGACGACTTCCAGGCTTTCAGCCGTCTCGGTCAGGAATTCAGCAATTAAGTCGTCCACGACGTACCCTCATATTGAGTATGCAGGGGGCGATAAAGATACACTTCGCCCAGCCAGTCCCGGCCATATTGCGTACGTTTGGTTAAGAGAGGGTTCGCAAATGATTACTGAAGTCTGAATTTCGCCAAAAACGTGCACATACCCACAAACGTTTGCATGGAAAGCCCGCCGACGCACCGTGCAGGCAGTGGCTAAACCGGGGCGCTGGCCTTGACGGCGTTGGGATCGAAGGTATCCTTGACGGGGCCGGTGATGCGCCGCCGGATATCGGGATCCTTGATCAGGGCCAGGCGCATGATCTCACGCGCCTTGGGCGCCGCGGCCGATGCCCCCCAGCCGCCGTGCTGGACGATAACGCTCATGGCATATTTCGGCGCGTCGGCCGGCGCAAAGGCAACAAACCAGGCGTGGTCGCGCCGTTCCCAGTCGAGATGGAGCGTTGCCCGTGAGCCGCCGGTAATGGTGTGGGCCTGGGCGGTGCCGGTCTTGCCGGCCATCACGATGGGACCGAGGTCGAGCTGGGCGGTGCGCGCGGCGGTGCCGCTGGTGACCACGTCGGCCATGGCGGCGCGGACGATATTCAGGTGCGCCGGATCGACGGACAGGTCGCGGAAGGCCGGGTGGTCGACCGGCTCATTCCCGATGGACCGGATGAGGCGCGGCATGACTTCCTTGCGGCCATTGGCGATACGCGCCACGCTGACGCAGTTTTGCAGGCAGTTGATATTGGTAAAGCCCTGGCCAATGCCGATCGACGGCGTATCGCCCGGCCACCAGCGCCCTTCGGCGGGGCGGCCGCGCTTTTCGAAATAGGCCTGCTTCCACGCCTTGTCGGCGACGACGCCCGCCTTCTGGCCGTCGATGCCGATGTCGAAGATCTGGCCCAGGCCGAACTTGCGCGCCACTTCGGCGATCTTGTCGGGTCCCAGCGCCACGGCCATATTATAGAAGTAGACGTCGCACGACGTAACGATAGCGCCGTGCATGTCGAGGTTACCGTGCACGCCGTCGCAGTGGAAAACGTGGTTGCCGAACGGGAAGACTCCGCCGCACGTGTGGCGTGTCGTTTCCGGAATACCGGCTTCCAGCGCTGCCATGGCGACCAGGCATTTAAAGGTCGAGCCCGGCGGATAGGTGCCCGACAGGGCCTTGTCGAGCAACGGTTTGCGCTCATAGTCGGCCAGCAGGCGATAGGCGTCGGACGGAATGCCCGACACGAACAGGTTGGGGTCGAAGCCCGGCGCGGACGTCATGCACAGGATTTCACCCGAATGCACGTCCATCATGACGGCGGCGCCTGAATCCGAGCCGAAGACGTCGACGGCACGCTGCTGGATGTCGGCGTCGAGCGTCAGGGTGATGTCCTTGCCGGGAACGGGCTCGACCGAGCCCTTCTGGTCTTCGCGCACGACCTGCCCTTGCGCATCGACCTCGACGCGGCGGCCGCCCTTGGTGCCGCGCAGCACATTGTCGAGCGACTTTTCGATGCCCTGTTTGCCGATGCGGAAGGACGGATTGTGCAGCAGGTCGCTGTCGGCGCCGGGCTTTTCCAGCTCGCGCTTCATGTCTGTGGCGTTGATCTTGGAGACGTAGCCGACGACGTGGCTGAAAGCGCCGCCGTAATAGTAGGCGCGCAACTGGTCCATGCCGGCGACGACGCCCGGAATATTGCCCGCATAGAGGCTGACGCGCGAGAAGTCCTCCCAGCTCAGGTCGGATGCCGCCACTGTCGGCACCGAGCGCTGGTTCTGGTTGATATCGCGCAGGATCCGGCGCCGCGACGCCACGGTCTGCGGCAGGATATAGGCCAGCTGATCGAGCGTATCGTCGATATTCTTGACTTCGTTCGCCTCGATGGTGACGCGGAAAGACGGCCGGTTACCGGCGATCAGCTTGCCGTTGCGGTCGAGAATGTCGCCGCGCGGCGGCGGGATAAGACGGAAATTATATTGGTTGGCAGTGGCCAGCTCGCCGTACTTCTTGCCTTCCAGGATCTGCAACTGGGCCAGCCGTCCGGTCAGGGCGGTCAGCCCGAAGGCGACCGCGCCACCCAGCGTAAAGATGCGACGGCTGAAAGTCCCCTGGCGTTCGTTGACGTCGGTGAAGATAATCGAGGGCTCGGCCACTTACTGCACTCCAGCCGAAGGGAACGCCTGCCAGGAGGACGCTCCGCCAAAACATGGAAAGATAAGAATGTTCATGAAAACCGCATGCGGGCGCCGGACGGGCAGGGCCCGGCAAGCCGCTTATTAGAGATAAGTCAGCCTGTGTGAGTCTGCAAGTGGCATTGCCTGGGTGCGCTTCAAGAAAAGCGCAGGGACGGTGCGCCGGCCATCGGTCGCACCGTCTTGCGCCTCGCGCTACTTTACAAAAGGAAGCTGGACGATACGAACACTGGCTGCTCCGGCGCTCTTGGACTGGGTGCTTTTGGCAGTCACGCTCAGCTTGTATTCCCGGGTGCCGCCATAGAATTTGTAGGCGGGGAAGATATCCGCCAGGCGGAACGACGCGTCGTTGCCCAGCTTGACCGGCAGCGGTTTAGTGACGTTCGTGGCGAGATCGGTCAGCGTCCAGGTGAAGTAGGGGACGCCCTTGAAGTTGGCGGCTTCGGCCGCGTAGACGATCTCTTCTTCACTTCTAAAGGCCTGGTTGGCCCCCGGCTTGGTGATGGCAACGGTCGTGCCCTGCGTCTGCATGACGGAGAAGCTGTGCGTCGCTGTCGCGGTCAGGCCCTGCGTATCGGTATATTTGACCGTCAGGGTCGGATTGGCGAGATTGGCGAAACGCAGGATCACCGAGCAGCCGGTCGGATTGGCCGGCGTCATGCCCGCCACGTCAACAGTCCACGTGACCTTGTCGCAGTCCGAACCGCCCAGCGGCAGCATGAAGGCGTCATCGGTGACCACGGCGCGGAATTCGTAAGGCAGTGCAGTATAGATGGCCGTCGTCGGTGCCTCGATGACGATTTTCGGCGGCGCATTGGTGACGGTGAATTTTGTCTCTCTGGAATCCCACAGGCCGTCCGTGTCGTGAATCGTGACGTTCAGCGTATGCACGCCAGCCTTGAGGCCGGTCATCTTGAATTGCGGGGCGATACTGTTGGGCTTGAGGGTATAGACAAGCTTGCCGTCGACATACCACCTTGCGGTACAGCAATTGGCACCGTCCTCTATGTCGAAGGCAGTGTGGCTGAGCGCGAGCGTGCCCAGGGGGCCAAATGGCGTTTGCGTCTTGGCCATAAGTTCGACGCGCGGTGGATATCTTTTGCCGGTCGAGGCCAGGGCCTCGCGCACGGCATCGGCGGCGTGGACGCGGCGGATGTAGCCCTTTGTGGTGGCATGCTTGTTCATCAAGCCCCAGACCTGCTGGGCGCTCAAGGCCGGGTTGGCGGACCAGATAAGCGCCGCAACGCCGCTGACGAAGGGTGAGGCGATGCTGGTGCCGCATGGTTTCTGAATGACCGCCGCACCGGTTGTGTCGGGATCGTCTCCGACCCGGGCGCACCACGGACCATAGATATCGATGGTTTCGCCATTGGGCTGGTAGCTGTAGTTCGAGCCTTCCGCCCAGATGGCGCCCCAGTTTTTTTCGTCTTCTTTGGACGTGGCCTCAGTCCAGCCGGCGACGCATATGACGCCCTGGTTCTCGCACGGATAATGCCAGACACTTTCGTCACCATCGCTGTTGAGGGCGTCGATGTGGATACCATCATTGCCGGCCGCAGCGAATAGCAGCCGGTCGTTATGCGTGGCTATAAAGCGGGTCGTGTTTTCGAACGTATCAATGACGTCCAGCCATGCCCCATCCCAGAACGACTGATCGCGTTCGATCTCGCCGCTGAAACTCATATTTATGATCTTGGCGCCGCTATCCCTCAGGTCCAGCAAGCGCGATATGGTATGGGCCGCGCCGGACCCTTGCTTATCCCAGAGATACATCCGGGCGACGGGGCCGGCGGAGCCGGCAGCGCCGCGGTTGTCGTCCGGTATCCCGCCGGCCGCTTCGGCAACATTGGCGCCGTGCCACGGACACGGCGTTTCGTCGGTGCACGTCGATTGATTTTTCTCTTTCGCTGCCGATGACGCCGCTATGACTATGTCATTTTCAACGAAGGTACCATTGCCGACGCCAAATCCGCCATCGAGAATGCCGATGGAGACGGTGTTGGCGAAGTTGTTGGCGTGGCTGAGCATCTTCCATGCGGTTGCGACGTCGACATTGAACGCGCCGCCGGCCTTCATGTAGTCGTACGTCATGGCATTTTCGCCGTTGGCTTCGGCGGTCGTGCCCTGCATGATGCCATCACTATCTAGGATGGGATTGATGCCGACTTTCAGCCCCACGGCCTTCGCGGCCTTGGCGATGGTCAAAAGGTTACGGGCGGCCTCGCTGGAAAACGGCGTTTGTTGCTCACGCTTGTCCAGGGCGACATCTGCCGGATGAGAGTTATCGACACGGATGAGGTACAGCAGGCCGGAATCGTCCGGTAGCCGCGTTGTCTCGATAATCTTGCCATGCCAGCGTTCGGCAAAGGATTGGGCGTCGGCAGGATTGGTGCTGATCAGGGCCAGTTCGTTTTCAATGAACAGGACTTCGGTGCCGCCAGGCATGCGGGCGGCGGCCACGGGGGTGGGGGCTCCGTCGACAGCGACTTGGCGCGGATAGCGGCTGGCGCGCCGTTCCAGGCGCGGATCGACGGCAAAGGTTCCGCTTGACCCGCCGGTATCGGCAGCCTGACCGAAGGGGGCATTATTGGTGCGGTTGTTCGTCTCATCGGCTTCAGTCAGTTCGCGCTTCGAATCCGCCATGACCTGGTAAGTGCCGGCAATCGCAGGCAGCGGAAACGTAAGGCGAATGCTGTCGCCGGCACCAAGCGCAGGGATCGAACGTTCGACGGTCGAATGGCGGCTGCCGTTTGCATAGATGTAGAGGGTCGCGGTGGTTCGCGCCTGGGCGCCGGCGCGACCCGTATTGGCGATGACGGCCTCGACGGCGCCGCCCGCCGACTTATGCGACTGGACTATCAGGTCAGGGAGGGCGCGGTCTTGAGCAAGGGCGCCGGAGGCGGGCAGGCAGAAACATGCGGCCACAAACGCGGCCGTAGCGACGAATACAGAACGCATGAAATCCCCGAAGAAGCAATATTGTTAAAATACAATAACTTATATCTTAAGGTATAACGGCGTTCTGTGCATGTCAATCGGGAATCGCGGTAAGCCTTGCCGGGCGTCAGATGTTTTCCAGTTCCGTACGCGGTGTGACCTCGAGCTCTGATACGGCGGCCATCGGCCGCTTTAGCGCGGCGACGAAATCATCGCGCCAGTGGCCGACGTCGAAGCGGCGGACATTGTCATAGAGTGACTCCCAGCGCCGCCTGCGCTCTTTCACCGGCATCGTCAGGCCGCGATGGATGGCTTCGGAGATGTCTTCGCGACTTAAGGGATTGACGATCAGGGCGTCCTTCATCTGCGCGGCGGCGCCGGCAAACTGCGACAGCACCAGGACGCCCGGATTGTTCGGGTCCTGGGCGGCGACATATTCCTTGGCGACCAGGTTCATGCCGTCGCGCAACGGCGTCACCAGCCCGATATCGGCCGAGCGATAAATGCCGGCCAGTTCATCGCGCCGGTAGGGGCGGTTGACGTAGCGCAGCGGCACCCATTCGACCGTGGCGTGGGCGCCGTTGATCTTGCCTGAGATCGTATCCAGCCGGTTACGCAGGTCCTGATAGGCGTCGACATCATCGCGCGACCGCGTGGCGATCTGCAGCAGGAACAATTGTTCCTGCATTTCCGGATTATTGGTAAGAAACGTGTCGTAGGCGTTGAAGCGTTCTTCCAGTCCCTTGGAATAGTCGAGCCGATCGACGCCCAGCAGCATCTTGCGGCCGCGCTGGCTCTTCAGCATCGCCTTGTAATAGAGTTCGGCGCGCTCGCTCTTGAGCGTCTCGGCAAAGTCGGCGGCGTCGATGCCGATCGGAAAGGCCTGGGCGCGGACGGAACGGCCATAGGCAGTAATGACGCCATCGGCCGTCAGTGTCGCGGATGCGTCATGGACGACGTAGTCCTCGAAGGCCTCGCGGTCGTCCTCAGTCTGGAAGCCGACCAGGTCGTAGCTGAACAGCGACTCAACCAGATCGGCGTGCTTGGGCAGGGTGCTCAGGATCCGGCGGGCGGGCCACGGAATGTGCAGGAAGAAGCCGATGCGGTTCTGCACGCCACGCGCCCTGAGTTCGCGCGCCAGCGGGATCAGGTGATAGTCCTGCACCCAGATCAGGTCGTCGGGCGCGATCAGCGGCAAAAGCGTGTCGGCGAAGCGCTGGTTGACCCGGGCATAGCCCTCGTCGAAGCTGCGCTCATAGCTGACCAGATCGGGACGGTAGTGAAACAGCGGCCACAGTGTCCGGTTGGCATAGCCGTTGTAATACTCGTTCTGGTCCTGCGGCTCCAGGTCGAGGAGGGCAACGGTGACGCCGCCGACCTTCTGCATCGAAATCTGGCCGGTATATTGCTCGACCGTCTGGCCCGACCAGCCGAACCACAGGCCCTTGTCTTCACGCAGCGCGGCCGCAAGCGCCATGGCCAGCCCGCCGGCTGTGCCGACACCGGAATCGGCGGGGGGATTGACGCGGTTGGACACAACGATCAGGCGGCTCACAGGGGACTCTCCAGACTTAAAACATCTTCACTCAGCGCCTGGTCGAGCCAGGCATGGACGGCGCGTTCGTCCGGCAAACGGTAACGCGCCTGGGTCTGGCGCGGCGGCCCGACCAGGATGCCGAAACCGGCACATGCGGTAGCCGCGGCAAAACCATCCTCGTCGGTCAGGTCATCGCCGACGAATACGGGCGTCGTGCCGGCAAAGGGCGGCTCGGCCATGAAGGCGCGCACGGCCTGGCCCTTGTCGCCGCCGGGCGTCAGGAATTCGGCGACCATCGACCCGCGTTGCAGCTTGAGCCCTGTGCGGCTGGCCAGGTCGTCGGCGAAAACCCGCGCCATCGGCTCGACGGACGGATTGCCGCGGTAATGAAAGGCGACGCTCAAGGGCTTGGTCTCGATACGGACATCGGCAAACTGTCCGGCGAACTGTTCAAGCTCTGCCATGGCCAGCGCCAGCTTTGGATGGGCCGGATTGGCGATGAAGGCATTCGGCGTGCGCCGCTCCAGGCCGTGGCTGCCCGCCATGGCGGCGACTGCGCCTTCGAGGATGCGGTCGAGGTCGGCCAGCGAGCGGCCGCTGACGACGGCGACCCGGCCGTCGAGCCGCGCGACCATACGCTTCAGCCGGTCATTGCGGTCGCTGTCGGGGCCGACACCATCCGGTGTCGTGGCGAACGGCGCCAGCGTGCCGTCGAGATCAAGAAAAAGCGACACGGTATCGAGGCGAAGTCTTGTGACATCGGCAACCGTCATGCGCCGCACCATCCCGGCCGCTTCGGGGGTAATATGTATCCAGTCATAAGCTCAGCCTCCTCTTGATTACCCACGCGCCCCGCAATTTTCGCACATGCAAAAGCTGATGCGCCTTAGTAGTAGCGCGATCAATACAGAAAACATGTTGATGAATTGCAGTTATTCTAAAGTAATTGAAAAAATAAGAAATTCGTAAAGAGCAATATGTGCATTGTTTAGGTTATTAAATGATAATGATGATGTCTAGCGTCTCCTCTATATTTTTGCAGATTCTCGCGTTTCTGTGATTATGTATGCAATTTTTTGTGAACTCGCCTGTATGGGTGCTGTGATAATAGTATTTTGCTTTAAGGGAGATTTTTATGCCGGATAGCCGTCCTGACCTCCAGCCGGAACTGATGTCACAAGCAGCTCCGGAGGCTTCGCGTGCATTCCCCCGGCACGACCTTGACCTGGCGCCCATCGGCAATTGTGCGGCGGCGGCACTTGTCGACCGGCACGGGCGCTTTATCTGGGCATGCTGCCCCCGCGTTGACGGCGAGCCGGTCTTCTCCAGCCTGCTCAATCCGTCGGCAGGCGATGACGCTGGCATCTGGGCGGTCGAAATCGAAGACCAGGCGGAGATCACGCAGGACTATATCCGCAATACCGCCTGCCTGCGCACTGTCCTGACCGACTCCAAGGGCGGCAGCCTCGAAGTTATCGATTTTGCGCCGCGCTTCCATCAGTTGGGCCGCACCTTCAGGCCATGGGCGTTTTATCGCCTGATCCGGCCTTTGTCGGGCACGCCGCGCATCCGCGTCTGCATCAAGCCGACGGGCAACTGGGGCAGCGATCTGGCGCGCGAAACCACCGGATCCAGCCACCTACGCTATGACTGCGGCGCAGTCGCCATGCGCCTGACGACCAATGCGCCGCTGACCTATTTGCGCGACTGCCAGACCTTCCGGCTGGAAGGGCCGCTGGCCTTTCATCTCGGGCTCGACGAACCCTATCCCGCCGACGTGCTGAACGATGCCGAGCACATGCTGCGCGCGACGACGTCCTATTGGCAGACTTGGGTGCGGACACTTTATTTGCCGCTGGAGTGGCAGGCGGCGGTCATCCGCGCCGCCATCGCGCTCAAGCTTTGTTCCTATGAAGAGACCGGCGCCATTGTCGCGGCGCTGACGACTTCGATACCCGAGGCGCCCGGCAGCGAACGCAACTGGGATTACCGCTACTGCTGGATCCGGGATGCCTACTACGTCGTACGCGCGCTCAACCGCCTCGGCTGCGCCGACATGCTGGAATCCTATCTGGTGTACCTGCGCAATCTGACCGATCGCTCGGCCGGCGGCCACGTCCAGCCGCTCTACAGCGTCAGCCTCGAACCCGAGCTGTTCGAACGCCTGGCGCCCGGCATGAACGGCTATCGCGGCATGGGACCGGTGCGTATCGGCAACCAGGCCTATGAGCACTTTCAGCACGATGTCTATGGCCAGATGATCCTGCCTTTGACCCAGTCCTTCTTCGACGAGCGCTTCTTGCACCAAGGCACGGTCGAGGACTTCCGCGCCCTCGAAAAGGTCGGTGAGCGCGCCTTTGCCATGTACGACAAGCCCGACGCCGGCTTGTGGGAGTTCCGCACTATTGCCCGCGTCCATACCTATTCGGCGCTGCTGTGCTGGGCAGCGTGCGACCGGCTGGCCAATGCGGCGTCATCACTTGGCCTGGTCGAGCGGACGCTCTATTGGGTTGAGCGCGCCAACACCATCCGCCGCGCCGTCGAGGAGCGGGCGTGGAATGCCGAGAAGGGCTATTTTGCTGGCTCCTTCGGCGGCGAAGAGGTCGACGCCAGCCTGCTGCAACTGTTCGAACTCGGCTTCTTGGCCGCGGATGACCCGCGCTGTGTGGCGACCTTTGCCGAGGTCGAGCGCCAGTTGCGTCACGGCGACAACCTCTACCGCTACGTAGAGCCCGATGACTTCGGTGAGCCCGAGACGGCGTTCAACTTCTGCACCTTCTGGTACATCGAGGCCCTGCACATGATGGGGCGGACGGAAGAGGCGCGGGACTTGTTCGAAGCCATGCTGGCCAGGCGCACGCACTCTGGCCTGTTGTCCGAAGACGTCAAGGTCGACACCGGCGAGCTGTGGGGCAACTTCCCGCAGACCTATTCGCTGGTCGGGCTGATCACCTGCGCGGCCTTGCTGTCGAAGCCGTGGACGGCCATCAGGTAGTATTTCGCCCTCCATTGAGACAGCCCGGGCATTTTGCGATAAGCTCAAATAAAACTATTTCGCAAGCGATCATGATGAAACGCGTCTCTTACGTATTGCCAGCGCTCGCCGCCATTCTCACCCTGTTTTTACCCCCCCTTTCCCACGCCTGTATGGTCAATCCGCCAGCAGA
Organism: Asticcacaulis sp. P4_H10; assembly: GCF_056400965.1. NCBI lineage: Bacteria > Pseudomonadati > Pseudomonadota > Alphaproteobacteria > Caulobacterales > Caulobacteraceae > Asticcacaulis > Asticcacaulis sp. P4_H10. The sequence continues at coordinate 138,036 of NZ_JBFUKH010000001.1, forward strand.
GGTCCGTGTCAAACGTGAATTCGATGCTGTAGTCGTTATTCGTATTACGCGCGTTACGGTGGATATGAAAACGCTTGAGTGGGATACGGTCCGGCCATGGGAAGCTGTGGGTAGTGTAGAGCGGACAATTGTTGGCAAGTTTGACGCGAGAACCGTTGAGATCGGTCGGTCAGGCATCTCATCCATGTGCGACGATGGGCATCCATCGCCCAAGGTTGGAGACGTGTGGGTAGCCTATATGCAGAAGGACCGTGGCAAGTTCCTTGCCTACGAATCTTACCCTCTCGCACTGTCACGGCGGATAGACCCGCGCTTTACAGCAAGGCATCCTTAACGCTCTGGACGTTCTCAGCTCAGTAAGCGAATGGCCTTTGCGATATATCCGCGGGGTCGCCAGATCGGTATGATTTTAAACGGAAACATCATACCGATCTAAGTTTTTGCTATGTCGCTCTATGGGTGTTGTTTCTTAGACGCCGACGGCCGCCTTTGCCTGATCTGTTGCCTTGTCAGCGAACTGTGTAGCGCGGCTGGCAATGGGTTCGACCGAACGCGTAAAGGCGCCGATAAACAGACTGTAGATGCGCGCCGTTTCGTTGATATTGTCCTGCATCTTCTGCAGCGCCGTCGTCTGCAGATCGATGACGTCCTGCGTCGTGCGGCAGCTCAACGCCTTCTTCGACAGTTCGTCATAGTCGGCCAGCGAGCGGGAGTAAGACTCCGTGACGGCCTTATTGACGTCGTTCAGGGCGCTGGCGGCCTGCTTGCCGGCTTCGACATAGGCGCCCAACGCCTGGTTGCCGACTTCCAGACTGCGGCTGGCGATGTTCGAAGCGTTTTCGGTCGCCCGGCGTACGCCTTCGCGGCCGGCGTCAGCGGCGCGCTGGGCGTTTTCACGCGCGCTGGCCTGAACCTTTTCGGCAGAATCTTTCACGCGGTTCTGAATATCGCTGGGGGAGTCGGGCATGGTCGTATCCTTTCTGCGGAGGAGAATGCAGCACAGGGCACGCAATGCTGCGGGTGCGAAATACATAGCGCAAGACGCGTAATAATTTCGCAGTTATCCGACAGGCAGAGATAAGGATTACGTAAGGGAAGGTCTTAGACCGGCAACGTCACGGTCAGGATGAGAATATCCGTCTCGGCAGTCCAGCTGATCTCACCGCCGGCTTCGGACACGACGCTATGCAGCCAGTGCGGCTGAATCCACTGACCGGCCAGGCCATCGCTCAGAGGCACGCCGCTCAGGCCTTCGACGACCTCGGGCTTGAGGCGCGCGCGTGGGCCCCGGGCTTCGGCGGTAATGATCAACTGGCCGTCTTCCGTTGTGGCTTCCAGTCGCATCTTGCCGCCCATGGGCATCGAATTGCCAGCCAGCAGGCCCAGGTTCAACAGGGCGCGCGCGGCAGGCTTTTCGAAAACCACATTCGGCTCGACGCGAAAGTCGAGTTCAGCGCGCAGGGACGCGTAGATATCGGTGAGGATCTTGTTGAGCTGGGCGGCGTTGAAGGCCTCGGCCGTGTTGGCAGCACCGAAGGCGACACGGGCGAAATAGACGAGGGACACCAGCTTCTTGGCCGAGGTTGCGATCAGGTTCAGCGCTTCCTGCTTCATGTCCTGGGCGGACGGGTCCTCCAGCAGATCCAGGCCCGACATGATGGCGCCGGCAGGCGAGATGAAGTCGTGGCACAGCTTGGCGACCATCTGGGTGGCCAACTCGTTACGGCCGGCCAGGTCCTGGATTGCGGGTGCCTCGGCCTCGGCAATGGCAACTTTGGAGACCGGAGCCGCTACGCTGTCATTGGGGGCCTCGTTGGGCGCGGCGGTGGTCAATACCGGCGACAGATCGTCCATGCTCATCGTCATACCTTCTTCTCGAGCCGTTTCAGCGGGCGCGCACCTTGACAGGGCGGTAAGATTAGTTTGTCTCACACAAGATGTGAGGTGATTTGGCTTAACCGGAAAGTTAAGACGCGATAATATCTCTTAAAATGTTCTTAACGAGGGATTAACAGAAGCGCACGTGCGCACGCTTTCCCTTGTCGCGTAAGGCATCTGCCTCTTCACTATTTTTAACGTTTCCTCAAGGAGCACGCCCCATGGCCTCTTCCGACGACCTGAAGCCGTCCAACACCGCCGACCGCTTTGCCCGCAAGGGCCGCGGCAAGGTTTTCGATTCGATCCTGGACACCATGGGCGATACGCCGCTGGTCCGCCTGCCGCGCCTGTCGGCGGAGTATAGCGCCAAGGGCACAGTCCTGGCCAAGCTCGAATTCTTCAACCCGATGGCCTCGGTCAAGGACCGGATCGGCATCTCGATGATCGAGGCACTGGAAGCCTCCGGCAAGCTGAAGCCGGGCGGCACGATCATCGAACCGACCTCGGGCAATACCGGCATCGCCCTGGCCTTCGTTGCCGCGGCCAAGGGCTACAACATCGTCCTGGTCATGCCGGAATCGATGTCGATCGAACGCCGCAAGATGCTGGTCCTGCTGGGCGCCAAGCTGGAACTGACGCCGGCCGAAAAGGGCATGCGCGGCGCCGTCAACCGTGCTCAGGAACTCATCAATGAAACGCCGGGTGCGGTCATGCCCCAGCAGTTCGAGAACGAAGCCAATCCTTACATTCATGAGATTTCGACCGCCGAGGAAATCTGGAACGACACCGACGGCGCCGTCGATGCGGTCGTGTCGGGCGTCGGCACCGGCGGCTCGATCACCGGTATCGGCCACGTGCTGAAAAAGAAGAAGGCATCGGTCAAGATGATCGCCATCGAGCCGGAAGCTTCGCCCATCCTGTCGGGTGGCGAGCCCGGTCCGCACAAGATCCAGGGCATCGGCGCCGGCTTCGTGCCGGGTATTCTCGATCGCGGCATCATTGACGGCGTCGAAACTGTCTCGAACGATGCGGCCTTCGCCATGGCGCGCAAGGCCGCGCGTACTGAGGGTTTGCCGGTCGGCATCTCCTCGGGCGCGGCGCTGGAAGTCGCCTTCCGCCTGGCCGCCCGTGACGAATACGCCGGCAAGACGATCGTCGCGATCATCCCATCCTTCGCGGAAAGATATCTCTCCACCGCCCTCTTCGACGGGTTGTAAAGCGGCGATCCTTGGCCGCCTAGTACGCAGTCTGCGCTTGCAGGTACCTTGAGTACCTGCCGCGCTTGCCGGCTACTATGCGACTCAAGGCTCTGGCTTTCCAACGCCGACTGCAAAAATTAAGGCTCCCTGACGCGTCGGGGAGCCTTATGCGTTTATGTAGCTTGTGTTCTTAGCCCCGGCCGACGCCCGGGCGGGAGGTCTGCCTGGCCCAGTCGGCAATGCCGAGCTTGGCGGGCAGGGCTTCCATAGTCTTGTTGAGCGCATCGTTCTTGGGCGAGCGGCAGCCGCGATCGTGCTGCAGGACGGTCTCGGTACCGTCAGCCGCTTTCCAGACGATGCGGTAGTTCTGCTGGTCGCTCATCCGGCTGTCGCACTGCGTGTCTGCCGTCGTGCCGGTCGCCGGGCGATAGGCGGCCAGGGCGTTGGAAATGGTCCGGTAGGCCTGCGCGCCGCCATCGCGGTCCTGCTTGCCGAGCGTCGCGGTGTGCCGTTCGCCGTCGAAAGCGACGTGGCCATCTGGCGTCACCGACACAGCGTAGACCGGGCAGAAACCGAAGCACGGCCCGACCGAGTAGCTGACCGTCTCGCCGCTGACGGGCGGGGCATCCATCGGCATCAGTGCGCAGGCACTCAAAGTGCTGGCCAGTGTCAGGGCGGCGAGTAAGGATAAGATTTTCATAGTGTACTCCTGCGGCGGTAGCTTACGATTCTGGCATGCAAATGTGTCAGGGATTGAGCCGGTTGGGGACATATGCACAGCTTTGCCCCGCCCTCTCCTATACAAATACTTAACGCATCCCCGGCATCATGGCGACCATGCTTAATGCCAGTTCGCACCTTGAAGATTCCACCGACGCCGTGCCTCCGGGCGAAGGCGCCGTCATTGACCTGTTCGACGACTTGGCCGTGATTCCGCCGCCGGCGCAGTCGCGCCTCACCCTGATGCGCCGGCTGGCCGACGTCGTCTGCCTGCCCGAAAGCCGGATCAATGCCTTCGAGCGCTCGGTTACTGCCGACCTGCTGGTGGAAATGCTGCGCGAATCCGACCTGGCCGAACGCGCCCGCGTTTCCAAACGGCTCAGCATCCTGGCCGAATTGCCCAACTCGCTGGTGCGTCTTCTGCTGGTCGATGAAGCTGAAGTCGCCCGCCCGCTGATCGAAGAGGGCGAGGCCCTCAGTGACGCCGACTTGAACTACTGCGCGCGTCACGGCAAATCCGCCCACCGCCAGATGCTGGCTGCGCGCAAAGGCCTGTCCAGTCTGCTGTCCGAGGTCTTGGTCGAAAGCGAAGATATTCCGGTCATCGAAATCCTGCTGAAGAACGGCAAGGCCACCCTGTCGCAGCAGGCGCTCGAAAGCATCGTCGCCATGAGCCAGAATGTGCCGACGCTCATTCCGCTGCTCATGCGCCGCCCTGAGCTGCGTCCGTCGTCGGCCTACGTCCTATTCTGGTGGAGCCCGGCCGAGGTCCGAAAGATCATCCTCAGCCGTTTTGGCGTCAATCGCGAAATCATGCAGGACATGGCATCGGACGTCTTCGCCATGGCGGCCAAGGAAAAGTGGCAGGACGCCATGTCGCGCAAGGCGCTGCAGTTCATCGAACGCCGCCAGCGTAACCGCGAAGCACTGAAGAAGTCACCGTATGAGTCGCTGGAAGCTGCCATCGCCGACGCCGCCAAGGGCGGCATGACGCGCAAGATGGCTGAGGAAATCGCCTATATGTCGGGCATCAAACCGTCGACCGGCGCCAAGATCCTGCGCGATACCGGCGGCGAGGGCCTGGCCGTGCTTTGCAAGGCGACCGGCCTGTCGCGCAAGGCGCTGAAGGCGCTTTGGAAAGCGCTGCGCCGCCCCTTGAGGACCGCCGACGGCCAAATCCATCCGCAACTGGCCGAAGTGCTGATCGTCTATGACATGCTGGCGGTCGACCGGGCCCAGACGGTCCTGCGCTACTGGAACTGGTCGCTGTCCTCGGCCTTGACCCACGTCATGCTGAAGTCGCTGGCGCGTGGAGAAGACATGGAGCTGGACGGTCTGTCGGTACCGCAGCGCGCGGCCATGCTGGCCTTTGCTCAGGATCTGAAATCCTGACCACAACTGTATTTGGCTGAGGGATCTTCGCCTCAGCGTTGCACGGCTGCGTTGCTGAAATTCCAGCGCGATTCCGGCTTTTTCCTGCGCCATTCATTTGCCGGAATCACTAGACTAAGACCGTCACGCAGTCTTGCCTGCGTCTGTACAAGCAGAGTTCTCGATTCTCTTGTAAGATGCATTGGTGCACTGCCGGTTTATCGATAATTCAAGTAAAATATGTCCCAATATGGGCGTGTTCGTTTTTTTTAATATTCATGCTTGAATAATTCGCGAGCTTGCATTAGCTAAAGCGCAGGTTTTACAAGGGATAAGTATAATGGAAAACAAGACTGATGCGCTGGATATGACAGCAGACATCGTTTCGGCTTTCGTTGGCAACAATTCGCTGCCGGCCGCTGAACTGCCGTCGCTGATCCAAAGCGTCTATCAGGCGCTGAATTCGATTTCTAGCGGTGAAGAAACCAAGGTCGAAGCGCCGAAAGAACCGGCTGTCTCGGTCAAGAAGTCCATTTCCAACGACTATATCGTCTGCCTCGAAGACGGCCGCAAGTTCAAGTCGCTGAAGCGTCACCTGCGCACCAAGTACGGCATGAGCCCGGAAGACTATCGCGCCAAGTGGAACCTGCCGAAGGATTATCCAATGGTCGCCCCGAACTACGCCAAGGCGCGTTCGGATCTGGCCAAGCAGATGGGCCTGGGCCAGGGCGGCCGCACGGTCACCCGCAAGACCCGCGCCAAGGCCTGAGCTTAGGGGCTGGCTTGGGGGCCTGAACGGTCAAAGTAAAACAAAAATAGAACAAAGGCTCTCACCTTGCTGTGGGGGCCTTTTTTCTGTGGCTTTTTTGTGGTGGCAAGCTGTCGTTAACCCTTTTTTGCTTGCCAAGGAATCGCCTGTTAAGGGAAGGTGAAAATCAGGTGATTCGCTGGAAATACAAAAACATCTGTTTTGTTTACTCAGGGCTGTAGTACACTTTCCTCATGTCTGGTTTAGCGTCCGAAATGTTAGCGGCCTTGCGCTCGCATGAGGAGATCTTTCGGTACTGGAAAGGTTTGCGCCGTCACGGCCGGTTGCCATCACGGGCTGACATCGACCCGGGCGCCCTGAAACGCCGGCTTTCAACCATCTCGCTGATCGACGTCCTCGATGCCCATCCCGACAGCGAAGCCTCGTGTTTCCGCCAGCGCCTGGCCGGGACCGAACTGTTCGATGCCTATGGCCAGGAAATCACCGGCAAGACGATCAACAATATCTACACAGAGTCAGAAGCGCAATACTGGGCTGAACACCTGACCTTTGTCGTCGATCACAAGAAACCCAATGTCGGTCTGCATTCGATGGCGTGGCGCGGCGCAAGGGGCCTCAGCCTGTTCTGGCTGCGCCTGCCCCTGGCCAGTGACGGCATCACCGTTGACATGATCCTCGGCCACGACGCCCTGATCGGCAAGCTCGACATTACCCATACCGGCATCAAGAGCGCCTGACGATCCGGCGGCAGGTTGCCCCGCCGCCGTCTCTTTTCACTCCGGTTTCGGCATGAGGCCCGCTGCGATGGCCGCGCCATAGGCCTTGCTGACATAGTCCATTATCGCCAGTGAGGATTGGGACTGTTGTTGCAGGTCCGGCTGCTGAACCACGTCCTCGGCCAGTGACCTGACCTTCCTGGTGAGTTGGCCGTCGCCGCCCGTGGCTTTCAGAACCAGGGTCATCCACCGCTTGGCCAGGTCCATGGCTTTGGCAGACTCTGGCGGATATTTGCCCATGACGTCGGTTGCCTCGGTGATCAGGGCGGCCCAGCTTAGGTCGGGTTGGTCCATGCCGGCATAGCCGTTGGCGGCCAGTACATCCTGGTCGGCCGGGGTAAGGTGGCGGGAAACGATGGCTTCATAAGCGGCCTGGCGTTCGGGTGAGTTGGTCATATTTGTCTTCCTTGCAAGATCGATGAGATCGTTTGAAGACAGGCTTTCGCCTTCGGTAAGCTTCAGACGCGCAGCAGCTACAAGCCGTATGGCCTGTTCCACGTCTTTTCGCTGACGCCTGAGCATCGCCTCATGCAGGGCCAGAAAGCCCGGCAGGTCGGCGGTATGGCCCGAGAGCAGCCGGGCAATACGGCTAAGCGGCAGGCCAAAGCTTTTCAGGGCGATGACCTGCTGCAGTTGCAGCAGTTGCTCAGGACCGTAAACGCGCCAGTCGGCGGTGGTCCGGTCAGGCCGGACCAGTCCTTTTTCCTCATAGATACGCAGCGCCTTGACGCTGAGGCCGAGGTGTTGGGCCATTTCCGACTGTGTGAAGGAACGTTTGGTTTTGCGCACTCAGGTCAGCCTTTCTTCAAACGCCTTGATATATCGGGCCAGCCCCTGGGGCAGGTTCAAGGGGTTTATTGAAGAAAAATGCATTAGGCGAAACGGTCCTTATGCAGCGCCAAAAAAAGCCGAGGCGCGGATGTAAATCCGCGCCTCGGCTTTTCAGAAATGAGCCGTTTTTACTGGGCCGGGACCGGAGCCGGTTCCGAAACCACGGGCTGGTCCTGCGTCGGGGCGGGCGCAGGCTGCGGATCGGTGGTGACCGTGTCGGCGGCGTCGCGGGCGGCCTGGCCAACCTGGGCCGGGACCTTTTCGACCGTTGAGCTGTAACGCTCGACCGTCGTGTTCGACGTATTGGTGCTGGTGCCGGACGACAGGTAGATGGCAGCCGCGACGGCAATGGCGGCGATGATCAGGATCGACAGGATGATGATGCCGGTATTATTGCCGCTCTGGCTAGGGGTCTCGTATTGCGTGGCCATTGGCTTTCTCCTCAAAGGGCGCGTCAACGGGAGTGACGCCGAAAGCCTATCGCAAGCCATGCAAAATGGTGGTGCCGGATAAGCGCTCCAGGACTAAGGATGGCGTCAAGGCGCCACTATGGAAACAGCACGGGCGGCCGTGCGAGCCACCCGTGCTGTTCATGAGCAAGATGCATTGAGAAAAATGGTTGGATGAGTTTTGACGTCTTACCCGGTTACATGGTGACGCTGTCGTCCTGGCGGACGATTACGACATTGCCGTCGTCTTCGATAATACGGCCTGAAGGTACACCTTCATCTTCAAGGATATATCGCGGCTCCGGGCCCGACTGTTCGTCGGCACGGGCCATGGCGTCGGCGGCAACGACATCGGCTGCGACGGCTTCGGATATGGCTACGGTCTGGGCGGACTGCGCCGAAGGATAGGCGTCGAGATGGGCTGTCAACTCCAGAGCTTCGGTTCCGGTGATGTCAGCACCGACCTTTTCAACCAGGGGCTGGTTTCGGACAGTAAAAACGGGCTGATTGGCGTAGACCGGCGTGGTCAGTACACTCAGCCGTTCACGGACCACACCGCTCTTTCGGGCGGCGTCTTCCTGCCACTGCAAGGCGGTGTATTCAGTGATCGGGCCAACGGCGTCCTTCGTATCGACCGTCGGCAGGCTGCCTAGCCGACTGACGATAATGGCGCCGCTGGCAGCGCTCAAGGCGACGGCAGCGATCAGGCTGGTGAGCAGGAGACCGGGGGTGCGCCGGCGTTCAAATGGCCGACAGGTCTCGGCGGCATACTTGCTGTGATATTCCGTTTCCCCGAAATCGGCGTGGCTGGCGTAGGACATGTCGGTATCCGTTTTCGTGCTGTGTGGTCCGGCTTAAGGCGCCGGTTGCCAGTGACGAAGATAGAAGACGGCCCCGTAAAGCGTCAGTCCGGGAAAAAGCCGTGGGAATGGCTTTGCCGTTAAGGCACGCCAATGCTGATTATGGCGGGATTGCGACAGGATTAACGGATGCAGGGCCGATTATTATCGTCGCTTCGTGTGTCGCGCTGGCTTTCTGACTGCATGTTTATTTATCGCACCCGAAACAAGGATTTTTAGACCAGACCCATTTATAAAGAGACGATCAGGTACGCGCAGCGTGTTTCAGCCGTTCGACCATGGACATCAGTCCGTTGGTCCGCTGCGACGACAGGGCTTCGTCGAGACCGAGCCTGTGCAAGGTATCACGGATCGAGAATTCCTGAATTTCGGTAATGGGAAGGCCGTCGAGCAGCCGCACCAGGACCGCGATCAGCCCTTTGACGATAAAGGCATCGGACTCGCCGCGAAAGCGCAGAACGCCTTCGGGGGCAGGGTCCATGACCAGCCAGACCTGTGAGGCGCAGCCCAGCACGCGGGTTGCTTCTGATTTTTCGGAAATCTCAAGCGGCGGCATGTCCTTGCCGAGGTCGATGATATAGCGGTAGCGCTCTTCCCAGTCGTCGAACAGTTCGAACTCTTCGAGGAGGGTGTCGAGGCGGGTCTGGAATTCAGACATGAAGGCAGATTTGAACTCTCAAAGGGTTGGCGCGCGGCGTCCCCTATATGCGTATCCCTAGGCCGTCTTCAAGCGGAGAATGGCCCGGAGCGACTGGCCTTCGTGCGTTTCCACTTCGAACGCCCCGCCCATGGCCTGGGCATTCAGGCGGACGATGGCCCAGCCGAGGCCGGCGCCCTGACGCGTGCGTGCGGCGGTTGAGCTGCCCTGTTCGAAGGGCGCCATCAGCCGGTCGATATCGCCGGGCGCGGGTGCATCGCCGCGATTGAACACCGACACTTCGACCATGCCGCCCCTGAGCGATGCGTCCAGTTCGACGCTGTCGCCGGCCACGGTAAAGTCCATGGCGTTGTGCAGCAACTGGTCGAGGCACGAGGCGAGGCCGCGCGGGTCGAACCAGGCTTCGAGGTTTTCATCGAGCAGGCGGATTGTGAGATGGATGCCGCGCGCCGAAGCCACGCTGCGCATCTTGGACACCGCATCCTCGAAGGCCGCCAATACTGGGTTCGCCTGCGGCTTGAGGTCACCGCCGCCTTCGAGGCGGACGATTTCGATAAAGCTGTTGAACAGGGCCAGCAGCTTCTTGCCACTGTCCTGGATGATGCTGGCATATTCGACGTAGTTCGGCGACCCCAGCGGGCCGTAAAGCTGCTGATGCAGGATTTCCGAGAAGCCGATAATCGAGTTCAGCGGCGTGCGCAGTTCGTGGCTGACCATGCGCAGGAAGGCGCGGCGGGCGGCATTGTCGTCTCCCGGGGTGGCGGCGGGCGCGGGGTGCCAGTGCGTGACGGTGTCGCGCGGCTGGGAGGTCTGCGGAGCAGTGGCCATGTGGCTGAACTCTGAAACAGGAGGCGACTGCCTCGTAAGTCTCCAATGTAACAGACCCGGTTTAAGCTTCGGTTACCCGGTCGGTCTTCACATTCCGGCGTGTCGAGATGAGCGGCAGCGTCGCTGACAGGCCGATAAAGAGCAGGGGCACGACGGTGAGGATGACCGTATTGACCGGCAGATGCAGGGTTAGCAGGGCGCCGGCCAGCAGCGGTCCGGCGACCGCCCCCAGCCGGCTGATCCCGACGGCGAAGCCAACGCCTGTGCCGCGGACCTGCGCCGGATACAGCTGTGTGGACAGGGCGTAGAGCAGGAACTGACCGCCGCTCAGGAAGAAACCGATACCGAAGCTGGCGGCACAGCCGGCGACGAGATTGGTGTCGGTCAGTGCGATGCCCGCGACGCTCAGCACCATGCCAAGCCAGGTGCCGATATAGAGTGGCCATTTGCGCCTGGCGCGTGTCAGGGGACCAAAGGCGAAGCCCGAGGCTGCGCCGCCAAAGGTCATGAACATGACGATCTGGCCAGCTTCCGGCTTGATGAAGCCCTTGGCGCCCAGCAGAGACGGCAGCCAGTTGATCAGCATGTACAGCGACAGGGCGGTAAAAAAGGAACTGATCCAGATCATGGCGGATGGCAACAGGCGATCGCCGCCCAGCGCAAGGGCGACGCTGATCTTGGGGGCGTTAGAGTGGGGCGCATCGGCAGGGGCGGCCTGATGGCTCCGGAAGGCCGGCGATTCCGGCAACATCAGCATCATCAGTCCGGCGACCAGCAGCGGCGCCAGGCCGCCGATCAGGAAGACCATCTTCCAGTCGATATCCGGCTGGGCGACCATCAGTATGCCGACAATGGCGCCGCCGAACGGCATGGCCGAGCCCAACATGGTAACGCGCATGGCGGCGCGGTCCGGCGAGCTGGTTTCATTGGTCATGGCCAGGATATTGGGCAGGGTGCCGCCCAGTCCCAGTCCCGTTAGGAAACGCATCAGCAACAGGCTGTTGGTGTCAATGGCCAGCGTCGTGCCGATGCTGAAAACGCCGAGTGCGACCAGGGAGACGATCAGAACCGGCCGCCGGCCGACATAGTCCGCCAGACGCCCGCCCGCCAGCGCGCCGACGAACAGTCCGAATGTGCTGGCGCTGAACACAATGCCGAGATTTTGCGGATCGAGGCCGAAGACGGGCGCGAACTTCGGTGCGGTGATCCCGGCCACGAGCATGTCGTAGCCTTCGCAGAGGCCTGCCAGAAAACACAGGCAAAAGACCAGTCCGGAGCGGACCTTGGCTGTCTCGGTCATTTCGGGTCCCGTTGGCCAGCCAGCTGCGCTTCTCGTCGTTTGGCCATCTTCATCACCAGATTGTCGGCGACGCCTGGTCGGGACCATGGACATACGGCCAGGCAGATGGCGCAGCCGGCATTTTCAGCGAAATACGGGATGCACTTGTCGAAATCGACGTACCAGCGTTCAACGCCGCGTACCCATTGCTTTTCGTCGGTAATGGCGCCTGGCGGGCAGGCATCATCGCAGACGCGGCAGTTGAGGCAGAAGTCGTCGGAGCCGAAGACGTCCTCGTCGTTGAAAACCAGCGGCATGTCGGTGGTCACCCCGGCCAGGCGCAGGTTAGCGCCATAGGTCCGGTTGATCAGCGAGCCATGCTTGCCCAGTTCCCCCAGTCCGGCGTCGATAGCCGCCGGAATGAGCAGCAGGGCGTCGGCGCGCGGGCCGGGATAGGGATAGGCGAAGAAACCCTGTTCCCGGATCCAGTTGGCCAGCTTGTAGGAGGCGCGCGTACAGCGGGCGTACTGGCGGCCGACCTCGGCAATGCCTGCGCCGTTTTCCGGCGAACTCGGCACCTGCTTCAGGTTGTCGTAATTGTGCGCGAAGCCGAGCGCCACGACATTGGGCACGTCGATGCCATAGCCATCGACGATATAGTGTTCCTTGACCGTCGTTGCGCCGAACAGGTCCGACTCGTTGGCGAGTGCAAATTCCCGCGCCATCGCTGTCCATTCCTCGGGCGTGCGCTCGGCGCGCTCCGGATTGATCGGCACCAGGGCCGGATAGTCGCGCGCCTTCAGGAACTCCTCGACCGCTTCCGGCGTCACCCGGCAGCCATCGCTGGCGATCTGCTGCAAGGTGCCAAACGGATGCTGCGTCGGCGGGTGCCAGAACATCGGCGATGCCTTGCGGAAGGTCTGTTCGCCCTGGCCGTTCAGCACATTGCCCGAAGCGCCTTCCGGCCACGCCGCCATGACGACGGGGCCGGGGGCATAGGTTTTTTCCTTCCTGCGCGACTTTTCCATGGCGTCAGAACCGCTTTGAGACGCGGACACCGACCTGGCGCGGCGCCAGCGGGATGACGAAGACGTCGCCGCCCAGGAACGGATCGCTCGAGGCGTAGCTGTAGGCGAACGTATCGAAGAGATTGTTGATATAGAGGGTGACGCGGACGCCCGACTGTGTCGTCACCGTGCCGCTCAGGTTAACGCGGTCATAAGCGGGCGTCGTCAGTTGATCGCGCGCCTTGGACATGCGGGTATTGTCCTGGAAGATGATCTCGCCAATGTGGGTGTATTCGGCGAACAGGTCCAGGTTCCGGCCGCCGCCGATGTCGCGGCTGTAGAGCACCGACCCGTAAGCGGTGATCTTCGGGACATTTTCGAACGATGTGCCCGACATGTCGAAAGTGTCGGTTGCCGAGAAGCGGCGGACAAAGTCGTCAAGCACGCCACTCGAGTACGACAGGCTGCCGTTGACGGTCAGGTTGGCAACGGGTCGGAAGACGATCTCGCCCTCGAAACCATCGACGTGGGCGCGGGCAGCGTCCTCGATCACGCTGATCGGCACAGGACCGCCCTTGGGATCCGGGATGACATTGGGCAGTTGCTGGTTTTCGATGTCGATATGATAGGCGGCGGCATTGAGCGTCAGGCGGCGATTGAGCAGTACCGACTTGATGCCGATTTCATAGTTGCGTGAGCTTTCGTCACGATAAACCAGGTTGTCGGTGCGGCCGGGATAGCGGTCGACGCCACCGGCCTTCCAGCCTTCGGCATAGGTGGCGTAGACAGAGACGTCTGAATTGAGTTTGTAGGACGCCGATCCCATCCACGACGTATTGTCGAAGTCGGGGTGACCGTCGCGCACCAGAGGCGCGGTGCGGTTGACCGGCGCGCCGAAGACCGAAACCTTGCTGCCTGTGCCGTCGACCTCTTCGTTCGAATGACGCACACCTGCGGTCAGTTCCAGCCTGTCCGTCGGGCGATAGCTGGCCTGGCCGAACAGCGCGGCGCCCTTGCGTTCATCCTTGTAGATTTCACGGATATAGAAGGCAGCGGGGACGGTCGGAGCGGCGCCCGGTCCAGCCTGGCGCTGCCGGGCCTGGTTCTGTTCCTGCGTGAATATGTAAAGGCCACCGACCCAGTTGTAATTGGCGCCTTCGCCTGCCAGGCGGAACTCCTGGCTGACGAAGGTCTGGTCGACCTGGGCGGACAGGGTGGCGCCGTGCACCGTGACCGGATTGGGCGCCAGGACAGGATAGGCCGGCAGGACGGCCGTGCCACCGGTCGAGGGGCGGCTTTCCATGTCGAGGACGTTATCGGAGTCCGAATAGCGGTAGCCTGTAATGGAGGTGAAGGTCAGGTTGCCGCCGAAGTCGTGGGTGATGTTCAGCTGCGCGCCGTGATTGCTCTTGGAATCGGGGGCGTCCTGGTCGATCAGGCTTAGGGCGTGGTCGCCATTGAGGCGCACGCCGCGGACCACTTCGTTATAGTCGCGCTGGCTGGCGTCGGCCATCAGCACGATGTCCGTGCCTTCGCGTGGAACCCAGCGCAGCGTGCCGCGCACAGCGCTCTGTTCGTATTCATCCTGGTTCTGGTCGAGGATGTCGTTATGGATGAAGCCGTCGGACCTGGCGTAGCCGGCGCTGATGCCGCCATAGAGATTGCCGGCTATGGGACCGTCAATCGCCGCCTGCGCCCGGAAGGTGCCGAAGCTGGCGACATCGGCGGCCAGACGACCATGTACCTCCTGGCCCGGCTTGCGCGTGACCATATTGATGGCGCCGCCCTGAGTATTGCGGCCGAACAGTGTGCCCTGCGGGCCGCGCAGCACTTCGACGCGTTGCAGGTCGAGCATGGCGACATCGAAACCGATCTGCGGCTGGTACATGCCATCAATAAAGACGCCGACCGCTGGTTCAAGGCCGGCATTGAAACCGACGCCGCGCATGGTCAGGTAGCCGAGATCGGTGGTGGCGCTGACAGAGCCCGGGGCGGTGAAGAGACCCGGCACCTGGCCGTAGAGCGTATTGACGTCCTGGACATTACGGCGATCGAGCTCGGCATTGGTCACGGCGCTGATCGACAGCGGCACGTCCTGCAGCGCTTCGGTCCGCTTGCGCGCCGTTACCACGACCTCGCCTTCATCCGGTTCTGGCTTCCCCGCGGCATCCTCTGCCCACGCCGTTGTGGTTGTCAGCAAGGCAGCCGTCATCAGGCCGCAGATGCGCAGGGCGCTCTTCGTTTTTGTCATGATATGTGTTTCCCCGACCGGTGTTATCCCGGCGCCAATGCGTCATGGCTAGCGGTGAATTCGAGAGGTCGCAAGCGTCGATTTCTCACAGGGAGGGGAATCTAAGCCATTATTTTTATTGTGAAATTTTTCGTGTCAAATTGGCTACAGTGTAGAAACATCACTACAATATATCTCAAAATTACATAGTTTATGTAGCAACATTATTATGCAATAAGGAATTTGCGGAGGTGCCCTAATGAGGTGTGTCGCGCCGGAGGACGATTTTACCGGCATTTTACCATGAATGGGCGATGATCGCTGTCCTGCAGCTTATGGGCGCGTTCCGGCCTTGCGGGCATCATCGCGCTCGATCGTTTCGGCCAGTGCGAGAAATTGCGCCCACAGGCCAACGACATCTCCCGCGGGCAGGCCGTGGGCCTGGCGTAAATCGATGACCTTTTCGAGTGTCGCCGCCTGAAGCCTGACCTTGAAAGCCCTGTTGTGTGTATCCGCCATCCTTGCCTCCGGTCGTGCGAGGCAGGCTTAAAGCGACACGTCATGAGCGGCATGAGGCCGGTCTGAGTTTTTGCTGAAAAGGGTTGCCCTGCGTGTAGGGTGGCCAACGAAGGTGTCGCGTCCGGACGCGAGCTCATGCAAATGGCGCCAGGTATTCGCGCAGAAGATGGCGCAATCTCATATGTTAGGATTGATGTTGCGGCGGATTGCCAAGCCTTCGCGGCTATGTTTCATTGATTAAAACAAAACGCATAAGTTGGGGGAAGACCATGAGACTCATCTGCAGTCTGTTGACAGTAGCGCTTGCCTTAATGGTGGTGCCCGTCATGGGGTACGCCCAGAACGACGGGCCGGTCGTCATCAAGGGCGCCAAGCGCGTCAGGCCGGCGCCGGATGCGCCGCTGCCGGCGCTCGACATGTTCGTTAAACAGGCGCGGATGGAACGCGTCGCCCTGTCGGCCGACGGCAGCCAGGTCGCCTTCACCACCCATGTCGACGGCAGCCACCTGTTG
Organism: Asticcacaulis sp. P4_H10; assembly: GCF_056400965.1. Classification (NCBI taxonomy): domain Bacteria; kingdom Pseudomonadati; phylum Pseudomonadota; class Alphaproteobacteria; order Caulobacterales; family Caulobacteraceae; genus Asticcacaulis; species Asticcacaulis sp. P4_H10. The sequence continues at coordinate 153,922 of NZ_JBFUKH010000001.1, forward strand.
GCGCTGTACGACGTCGCCACCGGCGCCAGACGTGCGATCAAGCTTCAGGAAGAGCCGTTGTCGTCGATCCGTTTTGTCGACAACGACCACCTGATGATCGCGCACACCCACACCGGGTTGCGCAGTACCTGCGCCAACGGCACCAACCAGCAGGCGCAGAACGGTTTTAACTCGATGGTCCAGCGCCCCAATGTTGATCTCAAGACCCCAAATGCGGGGCCGGGGTCGGGCGTGGCCGCGGTCGAAGCGGCCCTGGCCTTCTCAGCGCTTAGCCGGCTCAAGTCGCCTAGCTGCGTGAACTACGGCGTGATCGCGACCAGCGCGATTGTCGTCGTCGATCTCAAGGCCGAGACGGCCACCCAGATTGGCTTCGGCTTGAGCGAATATCATCATGCGGCGCTGAATATTCCCGAGACGGTGACCGCGAACGGCAAGTCGCAACTGTTGGGAGGCTTCCTGGAACTGCGCGGCCAGTCGATGAAGGACCAGCCGACCCAGCGCGCCTATCTGTGGCAGGTGGATCCCGTTACTGGCGCCGGCAAGATGATCGACGACGGTGGCGGCGACCTCGACCGCGAGTTTCGCTTTCCCGACGACTGGCTGATCGGTCCTGACGGCGCCGTCCTGGCGCGCACCGTCTATCAGTATGATACCCAGACGTTCTCCATTCAGGCCAGGGATGGCCAGGACAGGAAGAACAAGACGAAATGGAAGCCCGTACTGTCGCGTAAGGTCGCGCACAATCTTGATGCCTTCGCGCCGCAAATGGCGGGTCTGGGCCGCGATGGCCGATCAATCTTGATCATCGACCGCGATGCAGCCGGCATCTATCGCTATTATGAACTGTCGCTGGACGGCAAACTGTCCGAGGCGCTCAACCCGGGCGATGCCACGACCGACCGGCCGATCTTCCATCCGCAGACCCGGCGGTTGGCGGGCTTCGTAAGCCAGCAGGAAAGCCCCGCCTATACCCTCTTTGATGCCGGACTGGCCAAGGTCCACGCCGCCGCGCGTGACGCCGCGCCCGGCCAGGCCGTTCGCGTCGTGGCCATGGCCGCCGACCCGCGTAAGCTCATCATCTCGACGCATGGTGATGTCGAGGCCGGCAACTACTACTATCTCAACCTGATCGACGGCAGTTTTGTCGATCTCGGCAATGACCACGCTGCCGTGCCGGCCGAATGGATCGCGCGTCAGTCGGTGGTCAGCTACAAGAGCCGCGACGGGCTCGACATCCAGGCCGTGCTCACCCTGCCGTCCAGGCTGCAGTCCGAGAACCTGCCGGTCGTTGTCTTGCCGCATGATGGGCCCTACGGTCACGACAAGCTGGAATTCAACTGGCTGGCCCAGTCGATTGCCTCACGCGGTTTTGCCGTGCTTCAGCCCAATTATCGCGGCTCGAATAATGCCGGTCCGGCCTTTACGGCTGCCGGCGACGGGCAGTGGACCGGCAAGATGCTCGATGATATGGCCGATGGCGTTCGCTACCTCGCCGACGAGGGCATAGGCGACGCCAAGCGTGCTTGTATCGTTGGCGCCGGCTATGGGGGATATGCCGCGCTGGCGGGGGCTGTGGCAGGCGACGGCGTCTATCGCTGCGCCGTGTCGATCGGCGGCATCGCGGATGTGTCAGCCTATCGCGATTGGTTCATGCAGAACCAGCCGCGCATAAATCCGGATGACTTCGGTGGTCTTGAGCCCGACATCGCCTGGCCACGGGCTTTCAAGGCGGCAGACAATTCCAGCGACCGGCTGAAGCGCCAGCTCGGCGCGAGCGACCTGGCGGCCATGTCGCCGGTGACGAAGGCGGAACGGGCAGTGCCGACCCTGGTGGTGCATCCGGAAGCCGACAAGGACGTACCGCCGCAGCAAAGCCGCCTCATGCGCGACGCGGGCAAGGGGCGCATCCAGTACCTGCAGATGACGGACTGCGACCACAGCCTGACGACTGAAGCCTGCCGGCTTCAAGCCGCCCAGGCGGTCACCGATTTCCTGGTGAAATATAACCCTTGACTCTCGAGCGACATGCGAAAAGTGTCAGCGGTTTTCGCCTTAAATATCTCGACAAAACAAAAATTTAGATCGGCATGACGCTTCCACTTAAAATCATGCCGATCTAGCGCCGCCGACGCTTCGCACGATTTCGCTCACGCACCGTTCTTTCATTGTAACGGAAGTTGAAAGCGAAACGAGTTGAAAGCCTTTGATATTTGCTGCGGCGCACCATATAGTGAGGGTGTTCGGCGCTTTTGCGCTGATTGCCCTTCCTGGGCGTTTCCTCCCTGTAAACTTTAGCCGCGCTGTTTAGCGCGGCTTTTTTTTGGTGGGTAGGTGAGGATGAAACCGGCAGACGTGATACGCTGCGTTGGGTAACGCCTTAAGTAACGTAGGCTACGTCATCGGACAGATGCAGATCGGCGATCGTGCCGGTCACCGACCAGGCATTGGCCTCTTCCCTGGGCGCCGCCTGGTCCTGTGAGGAAATCCAGCGGACAGCGCTATGGAAGTCGGAAAAGTGGCAGATGGCGCGGCTGGGGACCGACGGCGATACCGACGGGGTGCGCACCTTGTCGAGCGGATTGCAACTGACGACGGCCAGCTTGGAGCGGGGCGTGCCCACAGGCACCATGGCATGCCAGCGGCGGCCCATCTCTTCGATATAGTCTTCGGAAATCTGCCCGTCGAAACGGCGAAAATCCATGATCCGGTTATAGGTCCAGGGCTTGTCGACGCGGCTATAAGCTTCGAACAGGCGATCGACAAATTCAGCACTGGGCATAAGGCCGATCACGCGTACCGTCAGTACGCGCCGCTCGTGATCTACAAAGACTTTGAAGCGGTAGGGTTCCATGTGTCCGGGCTGAAAACCTTAGAGTGTATCGCTGTAAGACCGTGTTATCCCACAACGCAATTAATACCCCGCTAAGGCACAAGGTAAACGCGAACCGTTTTCACTTTTATCCACGCCTTTCCAGCGGCGGCCTGTTAACCGCATCGTCCTTTTATGATCGAGCTGGGAATAATGCCGTCTGTGTCCGGAGGGATGACCTCGCCGGCGGCTACGGCGAGAAGCGCCAGCAGCGGCCAGTCTTTTTCATAAAATCATCGGAGGGTGTCATGGCGCACACCGGTATCGACCAGCGGGCCGCAGACATTGTGCGCCGGCTGAGGGAAGGTGATCTGGCTCTGGAGGAAGCGCGTGCGCAGTTGCGTCGCGAACTGGTTCCGGATGCGACACCGGTTGCTGAGGCCCTTTCGGACAACGCCCTGGCGGCCGTCTGCGCGCACAATATCACCGAAGGCGAGGCTGTGGAGGACATTGTGACCGCGGTGGCGCTTTGCGATGCCAGCTAGATCAGGTCGGATGGCTAGTACGTGGCAGAGGTTCGGCCTGCGGTGGCCGGCCGGGCAGCGGCCTGGGAGGCACGTCACGCAGGGGCGCGCCATACCACGCCAGATGCGTAGGTTTGAACACCGCATAACTGTCATGCGGCTCAAGGATAGACACGCTCATCACCGATTGTCTCTCGTTCGGTTAAGGTTAATGGGCATGGCGCCTTTTCACGAATGAAATTCGCTGGCACTGGCTTTTACGATGCCACGGTCTTTGGTTAACGCAAGTCACAGCCCCGTGTGCCGGATGAAAACCGCTCACACATCCTGTCCCCCTCGCTAGTTCGGTGTGATTTAAGTGGAAATATCATACCGATCTAAGTTTTTGTTTTGTCAAGATATTTAAGGTGAAAACCGCTTACACTTTTCGCCATATCGCTCTAGCCTTTGACATTTGCCGCCCCAAGCCTTACCTCCGCCGCCATGTCAAAGACCCCCGCTACCGAAGCGCCCCGCCGCCGAACCTTCGCCATCATCTCGCACCCGGACGCCGGTAAGACGACGCTGACCGAACACCTGCTGCTGGCGGGCGGATCGATCCGCGCCGCCGGCCAGGTGCGGGCGCGCGGCGAAAACCGCCGGACACGCTCCGACTGGATGAAGATTGAACGCGAACGCGGCATCTCGGTGTCGTCGTCCGTGATGACGTTCGAGTACGGCGACCTTTTGTTCAACCTGCTCGATACGCCAGGCCACGAAGACTTCTCGGAAGATACCTATCGTACCCTGACCGCCGCCGACGCTGCCGTCATGGTGCTCGACGCCGCCAAGGGTATCGAGCCGCAGACCCTGAAGCTGTTCGAGGTCTGCCGCCTGCGCGACATCCCCATTCTGACCTTCATCAACAAGTTCGACCGCGAGGCCGAAGATCCCATGGCCCTGCTGGACGAGGTGGCGGCCAAGCTGCAACTCGATCCGTCGCCGCTCTATTGGCCAGCCGGTTCGGGCAATCGCTTCCGCGGCATGGTCGAGCTGAAAAGCGGCCTGTTCTATCCGTTCACCAAGCGCGATTCCGGCGCCGAATACGACCAGGGCCATGAAGACCCGGCGCCGCTGAAGGACGCCGTGGCAAAAGGCTGGCTCAGCCAGGCAGAACTGGATGAGTTGTCCGAGACCGCCGAACTGATCGAGGGCGGCTTCAAGGCGTTCGACAAGGAGTCCTTCCTGGAAGGCCATATGACCCCGGTCATCTTCGGGTCGGCCCTGCGTCACTACGGGGTGAATCAACTGTTGAGTGCGCTTGGCGCCTATGCGCCGCCGCCCAAGCCGGTCAAGGCCGAGAAGGCCGGCGCCGACATGCAGGTCGATCCGGCCGACAAGGAAGTCACCGGCTTCATCTTCAAGGTCCAGGCCAATATGGACCCGAATCATCGCGACCGCATCGCCATGCTGAAGCTGACCTCGGGCAAGTTCGAACGCGGCATGAAGCTTAAAGTGCAGAACACCGGCAAGCAGCTGTCGGTCAATGCGCCGATCATGTTCTTCGCTTCGGACCGCGAGCTGGCCGAGGAGGCCTTTGGTGGAGACGTTATCGGCATTCCAAACCACGGCGTGCTGCGCGTAGGGGACAGCCTGTCGGAAAGCGGCACGGTTCGCTTCCAGGGCCTGCCGAACTTCGCGCCGGAAATCCTGCAGCGCGTGCGCGTCAAGGACCCGCTCAAGGCCAAGCACCTGAAAAAGGCGCTGGAATCGCTGGCGGAAGAGGGCGTAACCCAGCTGTTCCGTCCGGCCATCGGTGCGGACTTTATTGTCGGCGCCGTCGGCCAGCTCCAGTTCGAAGTCATGGCCGATCGTCTCGGCAATGAATATGGCCTGGACTGCGTCTTCGAGCCGTCGCCGTTCTCAGAAGCGCGCTGGCTGGCGGGTGATCCGGCCAAGATCGAGGACTTTGCCGGCAAGTACCGCTCGGCCATGGGCACGGACCTCGACGAGGCGCCGGTCTTCCTCGGCAAATCGGCATGGGAAATCAACTACGTCTCGGAACGTTTTCCGGACGTGAGTTTCCAGAGGACGAAAGAGCGGGGCTAAAAGCGCCGCCTATAGAGGAAATTTAGGCGCTCTTGGCCTGAAGGCTTTCGAGCGCCTTCTTGGCTGCCAGCTGCGCGTCGGCAAACTTGCCGGCCACGCCACCGGTGACGGCGGTGCCGCCTGCCTTGGGCCAGATTTTCCACTCGGTGGTCTTCGGGCCGCGCGGGTAGAATTTGATTTCGTATTCAGAGGAGTCGTTTTGCATGACGGGCCTCCTATCAGTATTCTTGTAAAAATCCAAACCGGACATTCTTGCGCCGGTTTATTGGCTCGGTCCATACAGCATGCCAGGAGACGTAAAGGGGCTAGCCCGCCAGCAGGCTGAGCCCTGCCCGTACAATCATCACGCCGAGTGCGACCCACGACAGCGAGAAGATCGTAAAGCGCAGCAGGATAATGTTCACAGTCGCCTGGACGGCCGAATGGACATAACGCAATCCGACATAGGCCCACGCGCACCACAGGTGCCCAAGGTCGGCCTTGCCGAGCACGACAATGACGATCGCCACGGCGTAGAAGACCGTCGGTGCTTCGGCAAGGTGGTTATGGTTGTCCGCCACATTGCGCGCCCATTTCGGCAGGCTTTCGCGGCCGCCGGGCCTTGCCAGTTTGTTGGCGCTCATCTGCATGGCGACCATGGCGGGGATACGCGTGGCGTAAAGCGCGATCACCATGACCAGGTGCAGGAAGGCCAGCGCGATGACGCTGGCCAATATCCCCGTGGCCGGCACCAAGGCTTTAAGCCTTGGCCTTGGTGTTGCAGACGGCCAGTTCGGATTCGTTCAGGGCACGGCCGCGCCAGTTGAAGCTTGTGACCGCGCCGGTCACCGCCACCACCCGCTTGCAGCTGCGCAGCGCCGGCATGTCATCGACAAAGCCCGAACGGCAGGTTGCGCCGTCGCAGTTCCAGCGGGCGCCATCGATAATGTATTCGTTTTGCGCGGTAGGTTGCTGTAACGTCAACTCGGCCGACTCCGTGCGGGCAAAAGCGCTCAGCGGCGTCAAAGCCGCAGCGGTCGCAAGTGCCAGCATGGCAAGGCGGGAAATGGTCATTGTGTCACCCTCATGTTTGTTTTGTACTTATCGGTACAAAATAAATGCAGGATGGGGGTGTGTGTCAAGAAATTTTGTGCAATATGGTACAAAAAGAAGAAAGTGATGTGACAATGCCAGCGTCCGCTGCCCCGAAACTGCGTGGCCGCCCCAAGGCCTACGACCGCGACGCGGCATTGAAAGCCATGCGCCAGGTGTTCTGGACCAAGGGATTTTCGGCAACATCGCTTGACGACATGAGTGCCGCGACCGGCATGAACCGGCCCAGCCTCTACAATGCCTTCGGTGACAAGACGGAGGCCTTCCGCGCTGTGCTCAAGGACTATATCGACGACGCGCGGCCGCTGTACATGGCGGCATTTCGCGCGCCGGCGCCGCTGCGCGAAAGTCTGATGAAGGTTTATGAAACGTCGATCGCCATCTATCACAACCCCGAAGCGCAAGGGATGGGCTGCTTCATGATCGGCGCGGCGTTGACGGACGTGAAGCGCGACCCTGAGGTGGGCGAGATGATCCTGGGCGCGCTCAAGGATATGGAGGCGGGCTTTATCCGCCGTTTCGAAAAGGCACGCGACGCGGGCGAGTTGGCGGCGGATGCCGATATCAAGGCTTTGGCGCGCATTGCGTCGTCGGGGCATAGCACGATCTCGGTCCGCATGCGCGCCGGCGAAGGCATCGATGATATTCGCCAGTACCTGACCGAGATGGTCGACGTTATGGTGCGCAGCCAGTAGAACGCTGCACCGACACAGCGGAATTCCGCAGCGGAACGTCATTTCGCTCTGGCGGCACGTCTGCGGCTTTGTAATTAAAAGCATTTTTGTCAACAAGGCCTGCAACCTATTCGGCTTGTCCAGCCGTGCAATCTATGTTTACTGTCGCGGCCCAAGGGCTATGCCCGCTGCCGGCGGTTGTACGGATTTCGTCAGGATCAAGGCATTGCGTCGGGCCGGCGTGATCCATGAGCCGGATGCCGGACATATACTGTCCCGCTGCCAGGGAAAGCCCGTTGCCAAGGAAAGGATGAGTATGAGTATTTCTCTGCAGAAAAACGCGTCTGTCAGCCTGAAAAAGGAAGGCGGCGAGGGACTTACCAGCATCACCCTGGGCGTTGGCTGGGACGTCGCGGCCAAGAGCGGCGGCCTGCTGGGCGGCCTGTTCGGCGGCGGCGGCGATAACAGCATCGATCTGGATGCATCGTGCATTGCCTTCGACGGCAATCGTCAGGTAGTGGACACGGTCTGGTTCCAGCAGTTGCTCAGCCGCGACGGCTCGATCCGCCACAGCGGCGACAACCTGACCGGTGATGGCGACGGCGACGACGAGACTATCTCGATCGACCTTACGCGTCTGCCGGCGCAGATCGAGACCCTGGTCTTCACGGTCAACAGCTTCCGCGGTCAGACCTTCGACAAGGTCAAGAACGCCTTTTCGCGCGTCGTCGACAGCCGCGCCCGCAAGGAACTGGCGCGCTACGACATCACCGAAAGCGGCCCGCACACCGGCGTTGTCCTGGCCATCGTCAAGCGCGATGGCGGTGAGTGGACTTTCAAGGCGATCGGCGAGCGCACCACCGCCCGCACGGTGAAGGACATCACCACGCTGGCGGCCCAGCTGATCTAAACCCATTAAAACGAGGAGGGCAGCGCTCTCCTCGTTTTCCAAGGATGATGCATGCAGTTGCAGCAAGGCGAGAAGCGTAGCCTGGCCGATTTCGGGCTGGGCGCGCTATGCAAGGTCAGGGTTGATTTCGGTCTCGATGGCGCGGATATCGCCGCCTTCGGGCTCAACAAGGACCGCAAGATCGGCGACGACCGTTATGTCGTCCTGTTCTCCAATACGCGTTCGCCCGAAGGGGCGATCACCCTGTCACCATCGGCCGGGACAGCGGTGTTCGAGCTGGAGCTGGACAAGCTTCCCGACAGTATCGACCGGATCGTCTTCACCGCAACGCACGACAGCCGCCCGATCGGCGACTCCAAGCCGCTGCTGGTTACGCTCGGCGATAACCTGGCGACCTTCGACGTCGCCAAGTGCCTGAGCAACGAGAAGGCCGTCATGCTGGCCGAGGTCTATCGCCACAGTTCGGGCTGGCGCATTGGAACCATCGCGGCCGGGTTCGCCGGCGGCCTGGGCAGCCTGATCGCGCATTTCGGCGGCGAAGTCGCCGACACGCCGCCTGCCGCGCCAACACCGCCTCCGCCGCCGGCTCCATCAAATCCGTCTTCCGGGCCGATCAGCCTGAAGAAGGTGACGCTGGAAAAGAGCAGCCCGCGCGTCAGCCTGCAGAAGACCGCCGAAGGGTTCGGCGAAATCACCCTCAATCTCAACTGGAGCCGCCAGGAACAGAAGAGCGGGCTATTTGGCGGAGGCGGCAAGAATATCGACCTCGACCTCGGCGTCCTGTTCGAACTCGATGACGGTTACAAGGGCTGCATCCAGGCGCTGGGCGGCAATTTCGGGTCGTTCGATCGCGAGCCCTTTATCCAGCTGTCGGGCGACGACCGGACCGGTGCGGTCACGACCGGCGAAACCATCCGCGTCAATGGCCGCCACTTCGACAAGATCCGCCGGATCGGCGTCTTCGCGCTGATCTATGACGGCGTGCCCAATTGGCAGCAGACCGACGGCGTCGTGCGCATGACCATGCCCGGCCAGCCGGAAATCGAGGTGCGCCTTGAGGAAGGTCGCAACAATACCCGCCTGTGCGGCATCGCTGTCATCAACAATGTGAATGGCAATATCCAAGTGGATCGCCATATCCAGTATTATCGTGACCAGAAGGGCTTTGCCGACGACATCGGCATCATCCTGCAATGGGTCGCGGGTCGAAAGAATTAAGGCGAAAGAACTAAACACGCATGAAAAACTTTTATGGATCGATCGTCTTTAGCGTCGTTTCGCTGATCCTGGCGGGCGTGCTGGGCTACTCGCAGGGGGGCATCAACACGGCGCTGCAACTGGTGTTCCTGGCCTGCGTACTGGGCGTCATGGAAACCTCGCTCAGCCTCGACAACGCCGTCGTCAACGCCTCGATCCTCAAGGACATGGATCCGGTGTGGCAACGCCGCTTCCTGACCTGGGGCATCATCATTGCCGTCTTCGGCATGCGGATCATCTTCCCGATCCTGATCGTGTCGATCTCGGCCATGGTGACACCGTGGGAGGCGACGCGCATCGCCATCATGGACCACGCGCGCTATGAAGCCATCGTCACCAGCGCCCATATCGGTATTTCAGGCTTTGGCGGCGCCTTCCTGATGCTGGTCGGGCTCAACTTCTTCTTCGATGACGAACGTGAGCACCACTGGCTGGGCTTTATCGAACGCCCGCTGGCGGCGCTGTCGAAGATCCCGTTCGCGCCCTATATCGTGACGGCCGTGCTGATCGGCGGCCTGTCCTTCCTGCTGCATGGCGAAGAACAAAAAACCTTCCTGATCGCCGGCCTGTCGGGTGTCGGAACCTTCTGGGCTGTACAAAGCTTCGGCGACTGGATCGGCGGTGACAAGGACGCCACCGGTGCCGTCGTGCGCACCGGCGCCGGCGCCTTCATCTATCTCGAATTCCTCGATGCCTCCTTCTCGTTCGACGGTGTCATCGGGGCGTTCGCCATCACCAATGACATCATCCTGATCGCGCTTGGCCTCGGCATCGGCGCCATGTTCGTGCGTTCGATGACGATTGCGTTGGTGCGTGGTGGCCACCTGTCAGAGTTCCGCTTCCTGGAGGCGGGGGCCTTCTATGCCATCATCGCCCTGGCAACGATCATGCTGCTGAGCATTGAACTGCATATCCCCGAAGCCGTTACAGGCCTGATCGGCGCCATCATTATCGGCGTTTCGCTGTGGGTGTCGATCGACCACAAGAAGCGCTTCCCCGAGGAATATGCCGAGGACGGCGATGCCCAGGTCATCCTGCCGACCGGCGAAGTCATCTCCAACCAGCATACCCGTCCTGTCGCCGAAGAAGCGCCGCGCAGGGATTAGTACCGCATACTCAATGGAACGCCCAAAGGCGGAGGGCGCACCATCCCGACACGACCTCCGCCAAGATGAAAAGGAATATTCGATATGGCAATTTCGCTTTCCAAAGGTGGCAATGTCAGCCTGAGCAAGGAAGACCCTTCGCTCGACGAAATCATCGTCGGCCTGGGGTGGGACGTCCGCGCCACTGACGGCACCGACTTCGACCTCGACGCCTCGGCCTTCCTGCTGAAGACCGACGGCAAGGTGCGCAGCGACGGCGATTTCGTTTTCTACAACAACAAGGCCGTGCCGGGCGTCGAACACCTGGGCGACAACCGCACCGGCGCCGGCGAAGGCGACGATGAGCAGGTCAAGGTGACGCTGAGCAAGGTGCCGGCGGACATCGACAAGGTCTCGATCGTCGTCACCATCCATGACGGCGAAACCCGCCGCCAGAGCTTCGGCCAGGTTGCCAATGCCTTTATCCGCCTGGTCAACCAGAAGACCAATGTCGAGATCGTGCGCTACGACCTGTCTGAGGACGCTTCGGTCGAGACGGCCATGATCCTGGGTGAAGTCTATCGCCACAATGCAGAATGGAAGTTCCGCGCCGTCGGCCAGGGCTTCAAGGGCGGCCTCGGCCCGCTGGCCACCAATTTCGGCGTCAATGTAGGCTGATCGGGAATCTAGAAAAATGGCAGTATCACTCGTAAAGGGCGGCAATGTCTCGCTGTCGAAGGACAATCCCGGCTTGACCTCGGTCACGGTCGGCCTGGGCTGGGACGTCCGCAAAACGGACGGTGCGGCCTTCGACCTCGACGCTTCGGCCTTTGTCGTCGGCGACGACGGCAAGGTCCTGAGCGACGGCCACTTCGTCTTCTACAACAACAAGACCTCGCCGGACGGCGCCGTGATCTATGGCGGCGACAACCGGACGGGGGATGGCGCCGGCGATGACGAAACCGTCAAGGTCGACTTCTCGAAGCTGCCGGCCAACGCCAAGAAGGTGACGATCGCCGTGACCATCTACGAAGGCCAGCAGCGCCGCCAGAACTTCGGTTCGGTGCAGAACGCCTATGCCCGCGTGATCAACCAGGCCGACGGCAAGGAACTGGCGCGTTACGACCTGTCCGAAGACAGCAGCACCAATGCCGCCATGGTCTTCGTCGAGCTGTATCGCGGTCCGCAAGGCGACATCAAGGTCAAGGCGATCGGCGAAGGCTGGGAAAGCGGTCTGGCAGGCCTGGCGTCTGCCATGGGCGTCAACCTGGCCTGATCATGCGCATCTGGTTCAATCGCGGTTTTTCCCTGGCCAGCATTTCTCAGGCCATGATGTCTGCGGAACCAGGACTCGAAATCTATGCCAGCGTCGCCAGGGGCAAGCCGCAACATTCCGGCCCGGTGGAAACCTGGGTGGAACCGGAAACGGACCCTGGCAGTTATCTGAAATGGGTCCAGGACAAGGTGGCGGAAAATGCCATAGACGTCCTGATCCCGACCCATTACCGAAACACATTGCGCGATGCCGACCTTGCATGCCGCGTCGAGTTTCCGGGCAGCCAGGAGGTCCTCAAGCTGCTTGAGGACAAGTACCGCTTTGCCGGGGACCTCAAGGATGCCGAGTTCCACTTAGATACCGAACTGGTAACGTCGAGCGGCCAGTTGGAAGAGGCGATCGCTACCTTTGGCGCCCGTTTCGGTGAGAACGCCATTCCGTGCGTCAAACCCCGCAATGGCGTCAACGGCTTCGGCTTCTGGAAGCTGATCCCCGACAAGCCGATGGCGCATCTCGAAAATCCGGATGCCCGTGAAATCAAAGCCGATCTGTACCTGGCCGCGCTCCGCCAGCAGGAAGCCAGCAAGCCGTTTCGCGATATGGTGCTGATGGAATATCTGCCAGGACCCGAGGTTTCATTTGATATCCTGGCCCATCACGGGCGGATGTTGCGCTATGCGGCGCGGACCAAGCTGGCGACCGGCAAACAGCGTATCCAGACCGAACATCCTTTGAGCGCCTATGCTGGCCAACTGGTCGAACGCTATGCGCTGAATGGCGTGGTCAATGTCCAGTTCCGCAAGCATACCGACGGAAGCTGGAAGGTGCTTGAGATCAATGCGCGTCCGGCCGGCGGCGTAGTCTATGCCGAAGCGGTGGGCGCGGGTATCCTGTCCGGCTGGGCTGGACTACTTACAGGGCGTTTAAACGCAGGTGCGCTGGAGGGGACGATGATTGACACCGAGATCAGCTTTGAAACCGCCGTCCAGCGATTGGCGTCCTGATGTTGACGCCGTCACCCGGCCAGCGGCTTCAGGTCTCCAAGGACGGGGACTGGGCCGTCAGCATCCATGGCCGCGACGCCGAACGCGTCGTCGTCTGCGCGGTCGGGGCTGATGGCGTCGTCATTCCTTTTGCCGAAGACGCCAACCAGCGTTGGGTGGCGCCTGCGCCACTGATCCGCGACGGGGCGCTGGAGATCATCGCCTATATCACCGACGACCGCAGCGGCGGCTTCGTCAACGCCGCCTATCCGATCCACGTCGATATCAACGGGCAGGCCCACAGCTTTCCGGCGCCGGACGAACAACTGGCCGCGGTCATCCTGGCCGAAATCTACGCCAAGGACGGCGTGTGGCGCGCCAAGGTCGCCAATGAGGGCTTCACCTTTGGCATCGACGCCTATGCCCGCGCCCGCAATCTCAAGCATACCGACTTCCCGCAACGGCCGCGCAGCGAAGGGGCACCTTCACGGCCACCGCGCGGCGCGACGGCCTCAGGCAGCGGTGTGCTGATCGCGCCCGGCCTGGTCGTCACCAATGCCCACGTTATCGAAGACGGCACGGCGTTGGAACTGGGCCGCAGCCGCAACAAGCTCCGGCCCGTGGCCGCCGACCTCATCCACGACCTGGCGCTGCTGGAAGGCGAAGTGGAAGGCGAGCCCATGGCCTTGCGCCACGGCGCGCCGCTGTGGCTGGGCGAAAGCGTATTGGCGGCCGGCTACCCATTGATGGATGTACTGGGGACCGACCTTAAGGTCACCACAGGCAATATCTCGGGTCTGACCGGCAGCAGTGGCGACGTCTCGCGCTTTCAGTTCACGGCGCCGATTGGCTCAGGCTCATCTGGTGGCGCGGTAATCGACGAATTTGGCAACCTGGTTGGCATCGTGTCGGCGTCGCTGGCGCACGGCAATATGCGTGAACGCGGCTCGATTTCGGAGAATGTCAACTTTGCTATCCGCGCCGGCATGGTCTACGAGATGGTCGCGGCCGCCGGCTTCCCGGTGCCGGAGGCCAAGCCCTCGCTGAATTCCGACCGCAGGGACGTCGTCCAGCGCCTGCGCAAGTCCGTCGTCAGCATTATTGTTCATTTCTAGGGTCTTTTATGACAGGCGCGTACACAGCCGATCTTTCCATAGCCTTGCCGACCGGTGAGCTGTCCTTAAGCGTGCGCGATGGCCCGCCTTTGCGCGACCTGTGTGATTTCGCGGCGCGGTCGAACCCCAAGCGCGGCTTTCTGATCGTTTCGAAGATCCTTGGCCGCCACCTGCCGGCGTCGCCCGCCGAGATGCGCGGTTCGATGCAGGCACTGGCGCAAAAGGTCGCGGCCGACCTGCCGCAGCCGGTCGTCTTTTTGGGGTTGGCCGAGACAGCGACCGCCTTGGGTCAGGGGGTATTCGCAGCCTTCCGGCAGATCCATCCCACAGTTGATGCCCTCTACCTGCAGAGCTCACGGCAACGCGTGGCCGGTGCGCGCGTGCTGACGACCTTCGAAGAAGGCCACAGCCACGCAACAACCCATCTGGTCCAGATCAACGATCCGGAGCTTGAAGCCGTGGCGCGATCCGCGCGCTCACTGGTCATCGTCGACGACGAATGCAGCACCGGCAGTACCTTTATCGGCGCCGCCGAAGCATTGGCGGGTGTGATGCCGGACCTGCAGCGCATCGAGACCTGCTGCATCACCGACTGGGGTGGGGGCGGTTATATCGACGCCATGCCGCGCCCGACGCAGGCGCGCGCCATCCTGTCCGGCAGCATGCAGTGGCAGGCGGCGACCCTGCCGGCCCAGCCCGTGCTGGCGGCTCGCACAAATCAGGCCGGTGACGCGCCGGTGGCTGGTATGCGCAGCCGCACGGGCCTGACCCGCCCAGAACACGCCGCGCGCCAACCGATTAAGGCCTTCGCCGGCGAACGCATTCTGGTGCTGGGTGAGGGCGAGCATTCTTACGAAGCCCTGCTGGCCGCCGAGGAAGCCGAGCGCGAGGGCGCCATCGCCGCCGTTCAGTGCATTACCCGCAGCCCGGCGCTGCTGGGGCACGCCATGCAGAGCGCGTCTGCGTTTTCGGACGCCTACGGCAGCGGCGCACCGTGCTTCCTCTACAACATCCTCGGCCATCGCCCCGACCGCATCGTGATCATGAGCGAAATTGTGAAAGACCAGGCAGCTGAAGCCCGCGCGGCGCTGGCGCAACTGGGCCGTGACATTCCGCTTGAGGTCATCGCCTGCCGCTACGGGGACGACCAATGACCGCGCCGATCCTCCTCGCCGATCTCGACGACACCCTATTCCAGACCGCCCGCAAATGTCCGGGCGGCGTGGCCGACGGCCTGCGCCTGATGAGCCGGCTAAACGACGGCAGCCCCAGCGGCTATGCCACGGTGCGTCAGGAAAACCTGCTGAAGTGGTTGCGGGTCGGCAAGCTGATCCCCGTGACCGCGCGCAGCCGCGATGTCCTGGCCCGCGTCGATATCGAACAGGCGCCGGCCATATGTGGCAATGGCGGCCTGATCCTGCGCGGCGATGGCGAGATCGATCAGGACTGGCACGACGCACTGGTCGCCGAGGCACGCGAAGGCGAGGACGTCACAGGTGTGTATACGGCGCTGACGGATAAGCTCGATCCTGCCGCCTTCCGGCACTGGATCGCGGTGGAAAATGGCATGCCGCAATTCTTCGCCATCAAGAGCAACCACGATCATGGCGAAGTTCTGGCTGAGGTCGAACGCGAACTGCTGACGTTTGTGCCCGCTGGCTGGCGGGTACACCGCAATGGCAACAATCTCGCCTATTGCCCGGCCTGGCTGAATAAGCGGCACGCCGTGCGATACCTGATCGACAAGCTGCGTGTGGACGCCCCCGACGCCCCGGTGATCGGCATCGGTGACAGCGTGTCAGATGTCGGCTTCATGGACCTGTGTGATTTCGCCATGACGCCGACCCGTTCCCAGCTTTGGACCCATGTGGTGAGGGACAATGTCTGGATTGACTGACACTCCCGCCGACATCTTTTCGGGCACCTATGCGCCTGACGACGTCATCATGCTGCTCAAGCCCTCGGCCATCGCGCACACGCTGATAGCCGAGAAGGAAAGGCTGATCCAGTCGGGCAAAAAGCACTATTCGGAAATGCTGTCGGCGGAAGCCGTGCCGGATGCGCGCTATATGCAGCTTTATCAGGACGCCCTGAAGCGCAATGCCGGGCGGTTGAAGCACGACATCGTGAGGCTTGCTGAAAAGATCGCCGCGCGGCCGCAGACACAAACCGACTGCGTCATCATCTCGCTGGCGCGCGCCGGGACGCCGATCGGCGTGCTGGTCAAACGCGCCCTGGAGCGGCTGGATGTCAGAACGTTTCACTACACGGTCAGCATTATTCGCGGGCGCGGCATCGACCTGAATGCGCTGAAAGCCATCAAGGCGCGCCATGGTACGGCGACGGCGATCTTTCTTGACGGCTGGACCGGCAAGGGCGCCATCAGCCGCGAGCTTGAAACCTCGCTGGCGCAGGCAGACCTGGGCTTTCAATCCTATCTTGCCGTGGTCGCCGATCCGGCCGGCACGGCCAGCCTGGCCGCGACGACCGACGACTATGTTATCCCCAGCGGTCTTTTGAATGGAATAGTCTCGGGCCTGATCAGCCGTACCGTCCTGACCGACGCTTTGGTGGGGCCGGACGACTTTCACGCGTGTTTGTTTCAGGCGGATCATGCGCCGCACGACCTGACGCATCACTTCCTGAATGCGGTCGAGGCAGCCGATGCCTACGCTACCTCCGCGTCGTGGTCGCCGGACGTCGCCAGCCTTGCTGTAGCGGCGAAAAACCGTATCCTGGGGGACCTTGCGGAGGCCTATCAGGTTACCGATATTAATCGCATCAAGCCGGGCATCGCCGAGGCGACGCGGGCAACCCTGCGCCGTCTGCCCGACCGGGTTCTGCTCAGGGACCTGGACGATCCGGAGACCCTGCACTTGCGCCATCTGGCGGACAAGGGGGGCGTGCCGGTGGTGGAACGGGATTTGGGGGGATACCGCGCAGTGACGATTATCCGGAATGTAAGGGGCGAGCAGGAATGAGAGCTATCGAACTGGGCGCCACGCTCTACACGCCCGTCCTGAATCCGGCGGCGATGGAAAACGCCTATGGTGCCTGCCCCGACCTGCGCTCCATGGTCATCTGCCTGGAAGACGCCGTTCGCGCCGACGAACTGGCGGTGGCGGAGCAGAACCTGAAGGTCATCCTGCAGAGCTTCACCCTGGTGCCGCCGAGCGTGCATGTCTTTGTCCGGCCGCGCAGCCCGCAGATGCTGGCGCGCATTCTGGCCATGCCGGGTGTCGAACGGGTGAGGGGCTTTGTCCTGCCGAAGGTAACGGCCGCGACGCTCGACGACTGGTTCGGCTTGTCAGGCACGGATGGCCATCTGTTCATGCCCTGCATCGAGGGGACGGAGGCCTTTGATCCGTTGAGCCTCGGCCAGTTGCGCGACCGCCTCCTTCCCTTCCGCGACCGGATACTGGCTGTACGCATCGGCGGCAACGACCTGCTGAACCTGATCGGCGTGCGGCGCTCGCGTTTCCGCACGGCTTATGACGGTGTGCTGGGCGTCGCCATCCGCAATATCGTCGCCAGCTTCGCCAGCCATGGCTTCAGCATCTCGGCGCCGGTCTTCGAGCATTTTGGTGACAATATCCTGCTGGCCGAAGAGGTCGAGCAGGATATCGAACACGGCCTGCTGACCAAGACGGCGGTACACCCGACCCAGATCGCGGCGATCCAGCGCCTGTACCGGCCGTCGGCCGCCGACCTGACGGAGGCGCGCACCATACTTGACAATGCCTCGCCGGCGGTTTTCGGTTCCAGCGGCAGCATGTGCGAGCCGGCAACCCACAGCCGGTGGGCCGAAAATATCGTCCTGCGCGCGCAAATCTATGGTATTGCTGAGGCCCTGTCATCGGCCGATAGCCGAGTCGCTTGACAGACACCGGCATGGATGCCGGTATTGGGGGAATGGGCTGTCATGCTGGATATCTCGGATGCGCAGGCGCGCGATCGGGCTCTGCGATGCAAAACCGCTAATCTATTTATCAGGGAAACACGACCATGAGTGATCTCGTTCTGGAGGCTCCGGCCCCTGTTGCCGCCGTTCCCGTGGAAAAGGCCGCCGGCCTGGTCCCGATCGATTCCACTGTGAAGTCCGAACTTGAAACCAAGGTCGATTCCTACATCGCCGACCTGGTCAGCGTCGACGCCAATAGCCCCGACTTCGGCAACAAGATCAACCAGTTGAACGCCCTGGGCCAGCGCGAGATCTCGGCGCTGTCGTCGCAGAGCAACCGCTTCCTCGACCGGCCGACCAAGCAGATGGACGGCGAGGGCGGTGTCGGGAACTCGTTGATCGAACTGCGCCACACGATTGAAGGCCTCGACCCGTCGCGCGGTGGTCTCCTGACGGAGCCGCGCAAGCTGTTCGGCTTCATTCCGTTTGGCAACAAGCTGAAGGCGTATTTCGACAAGTATCAGTCGGCCCAGACCCACATCAACGGCATCCTGGTGTCGCTGGCGCGCGGCAAGGATGAACTGCTGCAGGACAATGTCGCCATCGACGGCGAACGCCGCAAGATGTGGGAGATGATGGGCAAGCTGGAGCAGGTCATCCACATCTCCAAGACGCTCGACAGCCGCCTGGAAGAGCGCGCCGCCGAACTCGACAGCTCAGATCCGACCAAGGCCCGCGCCATCCGTGAAGCGGCGCTGTTCTATGTTCGTCAGCGCACGACCGACCTGCTGACCCAGATGGCAGTGACGGTGCAGGGTTATCTGGCGCTGGACCTGATCAAGAAGAACAATATCGAGCTGATCAAGGGCGTCGACCGCGCCTCGACCACGACCATCGCGGCCCTGCGTACAGCGGTGACGGTCGCCCAGGCCCTGGCCAGCCAGAAGCTGGTCCTCGACCAGATCACAGCGCTGAACACAACGACGTCGAACATGATCGCCAGCACCAGTGAGCTTTTGAAGTCGAACACGGCCCGCATCCACGAACAGGCGACCTCGGCGACCATCCACGTCGAAACCCTGCAAAAAGCCTTCGCCAACATCTATGCGACGATGGACGCGGTCGATGAATTCAAGCTCAAGGCGCTGTCGAACATGAAGACGACGGTTGACACCTTGTCGCACGAGACCGAGAAGGCGAAGGGCTATATCGCGCGCGCCCAGGGTAATACGTCCGACAACAGCGGGACCTCGCCGCTATTGCTTGGGTAAGAGCGGCAGCCAAACAAAGCGCTTTCCGAAAAGTGGTTTCCGGTTTTCGGATAAAAGCGCGGCAAGATAGTAGGTCTGGTCGTGTTTTATTTTTAGGATTCACGGCTTATTGTTGGTAAGTATGAATCTGATGGAGTTCTTCCGGAAACTGTTCGCCCCGCCGCCTCCGCCGCCGGCCCCCTTGCCGCCGGCGCCTGAGCCTGTGCGCGTCGATTACAACGACACGCGCGTTCCGGACGGGGCGCAGGCCCGCATTGCCCGCATCCTTGCCAGCCTGGACGAAGTCCAGGAAGCGGCCACCCGCGAACAGGCAACGACGATCAATCGCTTTGATCTCGAGCAGATGCGCGACCTGCACCTGCCCAAGCTGGTGAAAAGCTATATCGACATCCCCGCCGCGCACCGGGCGGAAATCTTCCGCAAGACCGGAAAGTCCGCCAGCTTCATCCTCGATGAAAGCCTGGACGCCATGCAGGGCAAGCTCGACGACATGCTGCGCAGCCTGGCCCAGCACGACCTGGATGCTTTCACGCACAACACGCAGTTCATCGGCCAGCGCTATGCCGACAAGGACAATCCGTTCCTGTAAGCAGGTGCGGCCCTGTCCGCCTGTTGCAATCATCGCCACCGAGCCCCATCTGCCTTGCACAGCAAGGAGAGGGCCATGACAGCAGCGAATAGCGGAACGTTCAAGATCGGTGGGGAGCTGACCGTCAACCGTCTGGGCTTTGGTGCTATGCGCGTCACTGGCGCCGGCGTGTGGGGCGAGCCTGCCGACCGCGGCGAGGCCTTGCGCGTGCTGAAGCGCTTGCCGGAGCTGGGGATCGACTTTATCGACACCGCCGATTCCTATGGACCGGACGTGTCGGAAAAGCTGATCCGCGAGGCGCTGCATCCTTACGGCAAGCTGGTCGTCGCCACCAAGGCTGGACTGGTGCGGCGTGGCCCCAACATCTGGATACCCAATGGCGATCCCGACTACCTGATCGAAAACGCCAACCGGTCGCGCGACAAGCTGGGCGTCGAGGTGATTGACCTGTGGCAGCTCCACCGTATCGATCCGCGCGTGCCGCGTGACGAACAGTTTGCCGCGGTGAAGATGCTGCTCGACAACGGCGTCATCCGCCACGCCGGCCTCTCCGAAGTCTCGGTCGAGGAGATCAAGGCGGCGCAAGCCGTCTTCCCGGTGGCTACTGTCCAGAACCGTTATAATCTCGCTGAACGCGGCAGCGAAGCTGTGCTGAAATACTGCGAAGCCAATGGCATCGGCTTTATTCCGTGGTATCCGCTGGCGGCCGGTGACCTGGCGCGACCCGGCACGGTGCTCGACAGCATAGCGAAGGCACATAATGCCGCGCCATCGCAGATCGCCCTGGCCTGGGTGCTCAAACGCTCACCGGTCATCCTGCCTATTCCCGGCACCAGCAAGGTTAAGCACCTTGAGGAAAATACGGCGGCGGCGGATATTGTCCTTAACGATGACGAGTTCGCGGCATTGGACAGGTCGGCGCGCGCTTGACGTGTCGTTAACGGTGTTACTTCACAGGATGCTTAAGGTTATCGCGTAGGCTTCGTCCCAAAGATGATGACATCTGTGTGGGGATAGTTGACCGCCTTGAGTACCAAAGGTCTGAAAGATCGTTTCGCCGGCTTTGCCGATAAGGGCCTGCGCCTGGCCGCCGGCGCCAAGTTCGAAATGGCGCTGCTGGGCCTGCTGCTGCTGACGGCCGGCGCCATTGCCGGCAAGGACCAGTTGCTGGGCCGTACGGTCAGCTTTACGCCGCAAAGCACGGCGTCCAGTACCCACCTGGTGTTTTCGGACGGCGATGCCGGTGTCGGCGGCAAGTCGGTCACAAAGGACCGTGGCGGATTGAAGTGGGATTGCGACCTGCACCCCCAGCACCCCTATCGCTATTGCGGCTATGAGTTGTTTATCGATGGTAACAAGGGCACGCACGGTCTCGACCTGACCAATATGCGCTCGTTGGGCATCACTATGATGTATCGCGGTGAGGCGACGTCCTTCCGCGTCCACCTCAAGAATTTCGACCCGGCCTACAGCGTCCGCGCCGACGACGAGAGCCCGCAATATCTGCGCGTCGAAGCCGACACCACGCCCGGTAAACTGCAGCGCATCGACTTCACCACGGACGACTTCGGGGTCGCCGACTGGTGGCTGCGCAAGCACAGGCTGGCGCCGGAATTCGGCCGGCCGAAGTTCGACAATGTCACCTCGCTGATTTTCGAAACCGGTTCCGAAGCGCCGGCGGGGGCCCATTCCTTCGAAGTCCGCGAAGTCCGTATCCACAAGGCGATCCTCAGCGACGCGCAATGGTATTCGTTGCTGCTTGGCATCTGGATCGTCATGATCGTCGCCTATCTCGGTTATCGCGTGGCCAACCTGCGCCGGGCTCTGCGGGAACGCCAGACCCTTGAGGCACTGGCGCTCAGTGAAGCGCAGGAAGCGGCGCGCCGCGACCACCTGACTGGCACTTTCAACCGGCGGGGTATGATTGAATCGTTCGATGCCATGGCCGGACAAAGGCGTGGTGCTTTTGACCTCGCCATCATCCTGATCGATATCGACCACTTCAAGGTCCTGAACGACACGCACGGCCATGACTTCGGCGATCAGGTGCTGACGGCATTTGCCGATCTGATCGGCCGTAGTGTCCGCATGGGCGACATGGTGGCGCGATGGGGCGGCGAAGAATTCATCGTCGTCTGCGCTGATGTCGACCGCCGTGGCGCTCAGAAGATCGCTGAAAAGCTGCGCGAACGCGTCGAAAGCCATGATTTCGGTCCGTGCGGCACGGTGACAGCCAGCTTTGGCATCCATTGGGCCAATGGTGCACACCCCGATCTGGCGCGTATGGTGTCACTGGCCGATACGGCGCTCTATGCCGCCAAGGCGGGTGGCCGCAACTGCTGCCGCCTGCATCGCGCCGATATGTCCAAGGCGGCATAACCTCCCAAACTTCGTCCCGTTGGCAACAGGGGGACGTTAAATCCAGACTGCCGTTAACCTTTTGTTGACTCTTCGGCGGCCTTGGGATTGCATCTGTCTGTTCGAGCCTCAAGCGCTGCGTATCGTCCTGATACGCTTCTCGCCTTGAGGGGGTAACGGGACATGTTCGAATTCGGTCGTGAAATCAGACGTATCTTTGGCAATCAGGGCCGGGTCGAAACCGATCCGTCGCTCTATGAGTTGCTGAATCTCAAGCTGCTCATCGCCCAGGGGCGCCATCTCGATATCGAAGGCGGCCGCGTCTCGACCAAGAACCGCTTTACGCCCTACCTCGAAGCCGCGCAGATCTGGCGCGAATATGCCCGCCGTACTGGCGATCCCGTCGCCATGCGCCGCGCGGCCTCGGCCGCTGAAAACGCCGGCAAGGAGGCCAAGACGACATCGGAAGCCGCCGCCGCCGCGCTGGAACAGGCCCTGACCTGCATCCTGGGCAGCGAATTGTTCGAAACCCATGAACTGCTCGATTCCGCCGAAAGCCTGCTGAGTGGTGGCAAGGCGGCGATCGCTGACGACGAGGTGCTGAAGGTCCGTTTCGCCGCTGTCGAAGCCCGGCTGGCCGCCCGCAATGCGGCGCGCAGAGGCGCCCAGGACCTCGATCCGGCGCTGCATGCCATGTCGCGCATCGATCGCGCCGTAGACCGCGCCGACCAGCGCGTCCGCCAGACCAATGCCGCCCGCGACAAGCTGGATGCCGCCCACGCCCGCTTCGATCGTGGCGACCTGTTGATGATGGTCGGGCTCGACCGCGCCGATCCGACACTCATGGCCGCGGTTATCACCGATTTCGAAGCCCTGCGTCAGCGTCTCGACCCGGACTATGAGCCCGTGACCTATGCCCGCGTAACGCTGCGGCTGGCCCTGGCGCGCATCTGGCAGGGGCAGATCGAAGGCAAGCCGGAAGGTATCAGCCAGGGCATCGCTTTACTGTCGCACGAAGACACGGCGATGCTTGACTACGAACACTCGCCGCTCGACTGGGTCGAGCACAAGCAGGCCCTGGCCATGGGCCTGCAGGCCCTGGGAGAACTGACGCTCAATCAGGAGGTCTGCGACCAGGCGATCGCCATGTACGACCTGGCGCTGAAGCGGCCGATGCAGAAGCAACTGACCCTGCGCGCACAACTGGTCAATAACCGCGCCGTCTGCCTGGCGCGCCACGCCGAGCTGAAGGGGGACCTGAAGTCGCTGGACGTGGCCGAAGCCGCCTTCAAGGACGAACTGCGCACCCTCAAGCCGCAGGAAGATCCGGTCGGCTGGGCGATCGTGCAGAGCAATCTGGCACGGCTCTATGTGGCGCGGGGCGACATTACCGGCTTCATGATGGAGCGCACCGAGGCGGCCTACGCTTTGGAAGCGGCCCATGAAATCTTCGCCGAGCACGGCATGGCGGCCCTGGCCGAAAGCGTCCAGATCCAGCTCAGCCGGGTGCGCGAGCAGGACCAGGGCCAAGGCCAAGGCTAGATCGGAATGGGTGTAAGCGGAAACGCCATTCCGATCTAAGTTTTTGCTTTGTCGCGATACCTAGGCGAAAACCGCTGACACTTTTCGCCATATCGCTCGAGGCCCCGCTTTCTCTTGTTGCCTCGCCGACGCTCGGTTAAGCTCTCCCAAAATCATAAGATTCCTGGGAGAAGATCATGCGTTTCACATTGGATCGGCGGAATCTTTTGGGTTCCGGTCTGGCGGCATCCCTGTTGGCGACGGCAGGCCGGGCACAGGCCCAGGCTTTATCGACTTCCACCCTCCCCATCGCGCCCTTTGTCGAGGTCGAGACTACTAAGGGCAAGGTTCGTGGGGGCACGGCGCGCGGCGCTTTAAGCTTCAAAGGCGTTCCCTATGCCGGTCCGATGCGTGGCGCCAACCGTTTCCGGGCGCCGCAACCGGTCAAGCCATGGACGGGCGTGTTCGACGCCACAAGGCTGGGTGCGCCGGCCTTGCAGAAGCCCAAATCGACCTATGGCGAACAGGAACCCGGCTATAGCGAAGACTGCGGCCTGCTGAACGTCTGGACGCCGGCCGTGGATGGCAGGAAGCGGCCGGTCATGGTCTATCTCCATGGCGGCGGTTTTGTCACCGGATCGGCGGGATCGACATCACAGGACGGTGGACGGCTGGCGGCTGTGCACGATGTCGTCGTCGTGGCCAGTAATCACCGTCTGGGCCTGATGGGTTATCTGTGGGTCGAAGGCGGCGACCGTGTTCCCAATGCCGGCATGCTCGACATCGTTGCTGCGCTGGAATGGGTTCGGGACAATATCGTGGCCTTTGGCGGCGACCCTGGCAATGTCACTGTCTTTGGCGAATCCGGCGGCGGTGGCAAGGTGGGCACCTTGATGGCCATGCCTGCGGCGCACGGCCTGTTTCACAAGGCCATTATCCAGAGCGGGGCCTGGCCGCGCCGCGTTACCGCCGAGGCGGCGCGCGAAACCACCCGCCGGGTGATGAAGGCTCTGAACCTGACGGATGTGGCGCAACTCGATGGCGTTCCCGCGCAGACCCTGCTCGACCTGCAACTATTGGCCGATCAGAACCAGGGGGCGCTGGCCAGTCCGCGCAGCGGACCGCAACGCCTGATGCCGGCCGGCAGCAACACCGACGAAGCCGGCCACTTCGGACCGGTTGTCGATGGCGTAATCCTGCCCGTCCAGCCGTTCGATCCCAAAGCTGCGGCCTTGTCGGCGAACATCCCGCTGATTATAGGCTGGGATCGCGACGAGGCGACCTTCTTCAACATGGGCCGGCCTGACACCTTCACCATGGACGAGGCCGCGCTCAAAAGCCGGCTGGATACGGAGTTCGGCGACAAGGCGCCGGAAATCGTCAAAGCCTATCGCGCGCTTTACCCCAAGGCGACGCCCACCGACATCTATATCGCCATAGCCTCGGCGCGCGTCTTCGGTAATGACAGCGTGACGACCGCCAGCCTCAAGTCGGACCAGGCCGCACCCGTCTGGCTCTATCGCTATGACTACGCGTCGAACTTTCCGATCGCCGGGACGAATGTGACGCTAAAGGCCGGGCACGCCACCGATATCGGCGCGACCTTCTACAACTGGGATTTGAGCGGATTGCACGGCAACGGACCGGGCCTTCAGCAGGCCTCGCACAACCTGTCGACACTGCTGACCACCTTTGCCCGCACCGGCAAGCCGTCGGGCAAGGGCTTGCCGGACTGGCCTGTATATGACCGCTTGCAGCGCACCACCCTGTTGGTAAATACGGAGTGCCGCGTCGAAAATGACCCCGAAGCAGGCGCGCGCAAAATGTGGGGCGCTGGCTAAATCCTCGAAATCCGTGTAAGGCACCTGTTACCGTTTACACGCAGCAGGCGAACTGTCATAGTCATGCAAAGGATTGCTGAACCGTCTTCGGGGAACTGGGCGCTGTTCATGACGTTAAGGGCGCGAATTTCCATATTGATTGGTGGACTGGTCGTCATGGCGGTAAGCGTCATGCTGTTCGGCCTGTCGACCCTGTCAGACTACAACCGGATGATGGGAGATTATGGCCGCGCCTATGAAAACGCCTATATGGGCGAACGTCTCAACCGGCTGATCAGTTCGGCGGTGATGGAATCGCGCGGTATCTACCACGCGCACTCGCCTGACGAGACGCGCATGTTCGCCGCACGCCTCGACCGCAACCTCGATGAAATCGACGCCGTTCTGGCGCAGTGGCGTGGCAAGGGGACAGCCAGCCAGGATGTTGGCCTCGACCGGCTGGAGGGCCGCGCCCGCCAGTTCATCGAGGTCCGCCGGGGGCTGAGCAAAGCAGCAATCGCCAAGGGGCCCGCCGCCGCCGAAGCCATCGGCGTGATCGACCGCCCCGTTCGCATGAGCTTCCAGCGCGATATCGACCGCATGGTCACTGCGACCCGCCGTACCCTGGATGCCGAAACGGTGCGTACCGATACCTATCGCCGTGAGCGGGTGATCAGCTTCGTCGCCGTTACACTGGTCTGGATCGTGCTGGCGGCCGGTTTGAGCTTCTGGATGGTTCAACACTTCATCATGCGTGAACTGGAACGCGCGCGCATCGCCGACGAGAATCGCGAACGGCTGCTGAAACAATTGATGGAGTCGAACACTGAGCTGGAACGCTTCGCCTATGTCGCCTCACACGACATGCAGGAGCCGGTGCGCATGGTCAATATCTACAGCCAGCTTGTCGCCGAGGACTACAAGGACCGGCTGGACGAAAAGGGGCGGCGCTATCTTGGTATTATCAGTACCTCGGCGACGCGGATGCACCTGATGGTCCAGGACCTGCTGCGTTATTCGCGGTTGAAGCACGAGCCTTTCGAGGACAGGGTCGTCGACCTCGACAGCCTGCTTGTCCAGGTGCGCGCCAATCTGGGCCAGCGGATCGCCGAAACCGATGCCAGGATCGAGAACGACACGTTGCCGAAGGTGTCGGGGAATCCCGTGCAGTTGCAAAGGCTGTTCGAGAACCTGATCGGCAATGCCATCACCTATCAGCCCGAGGGGCGAGCGCCGGTAATCACCGTATCGTCGGTGGAATCTGGCGGGCGCTGGCGCATCTGCGTCACCGACAATGGCATCGGGGTCGAACCGGAATATGCCAAGCAGATATTTGAGCCGTTCCGCCGCCTGCACACCTGGGACAAGTATGGTGGCACCGGCCTGGGCCTGACCATCTGCCGCAAGATCGTCGAACGTCACGGCGGCGAGATCTGGGTCGAGCCGGCGCCGAACCATGGCGCGCGCTTCTGTTTTACGCTAACCAAGGCGCCGGAAGCCGTCCAGTCAGAGGTCGCTGCCGCTTAACGCAGCTAGAGCATGATGTACTAAGTCGAACCGGAATTATGCTCTAGACTGTTGTTTTTTTTACGATATTTAGCCAAAATGCGCTGCACACTTTTTGGCATTTTGCTCTATTTCGCCACCGGCTTGCCACCAGGCTTCCACTGCGGAACATAGTCGCTATTGGCCAGCCAGCGCGCCGGGGCGATCAAAGACTGGATGGCGCTGGTCATGAAATCGATGTTCAGATTGGCAACCGAATCTTCGGGGCTGTGATAGTTGGGCGTAGTCGCCCATCCCGACACGGTGTGGGCGACAATGCCTTGCAGCGCCAGCTGATAGTTGTCCGAGCGTTCGAAGAAACGATGTTCCGGATAGGGGTCAGCCGCGACCTGGGCGCCTTGTGCCTTGATCGTCTCACCGAAATCCGACCGTTCGAAACCGGTCATCATCAGTGTATTGGCCGGCAGCTTCGGGTCCTGGGCGCCGATCATCTCGAATTCGAGATTGGCGATAATGTCCTTGAGAGGCACCGGTGGGTTCTTGGCGAAATAGAGCGAGCCCAGCAGCCCCAGCTCTTCGGCGCCATAGGCCACAAACATGACGCTGCGCTTCGGTTGCTTGCCGGCGGCCAAGGCCCGGGCGATTTCTAGCACTGCGGTCGTGCCTGACGCGTCATCGTTGGCGCCGTAAATGACCGTATCGCCCTTGACGCCCAGGGCGTCGAGGTGGGCGGTGTAAAGGAGGGTGCCGACCGATGGATCGGACCCTTGGAGATAGCCGATGGCATTGGTCGTCAGGCTGCGCGCCTTGACGATATCCGGGAGGGTCAGGGCCGCGTCCACGCCGTCCTTTGCCAGGCGGTCATAGGCTTCGGCCGTCACGATAGCGATGGCCAAGCCCGGTTTGGTGGGCGGATCACTTTCCAGATAGGCGGACATTCCGGTCGTCTTGCCACCCGCTTCCCAGTATTTTTTTGTGTCGTCGTTTTCGCGCAGGATGATGAGTTTGGCGCCCTTGGCGCGGGCGGCACGCGTCAGGCCGGGCAGGGGCGTCTTTGCGCCGGGCGCGGCCATGATGACATCGGCCACCGGCATGGTCTTGGTATCTTCGCCGGTGAAGACCTTGATCGCGCCCGTAATGTTGTTGCCGGACGAACTCAGGAGCTGCACACCATCGATCGGCTTGCCATCGATGGTCAGGGTGACAGGGGCCTCAATGCGCGGCTGAACCACCCAGGCGGTTTGCAGGTAGCTGGTCATGCCCGGCGCGGGCTTCAGGCCAAAGCCCTCGAACTGCGAGGCGACATAGGCGGCAGCAATGGCTTCGTCGCGCGTGGCGCTGCCGCGTCCCTGGAGCGCCTGTGAAGCCAGGAAGTTCTCATGGGCACTGACCCATTCGCGTTTGACGGTCCAGGTTTCAGCATGTGCGGGCGAAGTGACGGCAAGCGCCAGCGAGACGGCAGCGCAGAGAAGGGAAAGACGCAAGTCGGAAGTCCTGAGATGGTTTCAGGCGACACTGTGTCGGACCAGCTGCCGGGCGTCAAGCCGTGTTGGCCCCGCCCACCAATTGCTCCGCAATTGGTCCCCCCTCCCCATTTATGGGGAGGGCGCAGATGAAGGGCTGCCTATTCCAAGTGTTCTATACTGCCAGATTCGAGCACTGCCGTGACGCGAAACCGCGCCCTCCCCATTTATGGGGAGGGGGGACCGCCGAAGGCGGTGGGCGGGGCCTCTTTGAAAGATGAAACGCGCTGAGGCCTACGCCGCGTGGCCTTCGGCCCGGCGCATGCGCCAGAAACGGATGGTGCGCTGCGCGGTTTCCAGCGGCAGTTGCATATAGAGCTGGCCATATTCCGACGCCTTGCCCATGGCGTTCTGCTGGTCCGACAGCATGATCATGGCGTAGGTCAGGAACAGGGCCTTGTCGAGGCCCGCCGCCTTGCAAGCGATGGCCAGGGCGTCGATCTCCTTCTTTTCCACCAGATGCTTGGCGGTCAGGAAATCGATCTCGGCCATTTGCGACAGGGCGCACAGGAAATAGGTCGGGTTCGGATCGCGCATGTACTTGGCCAGCAGTTGCGGCGTCAGGCGCTGGTTCTGGCGCAGCACCGTCACATCGGCATTAATGCGCTCATAGTCTTCCGGGAAGCTGCCATAGGCAACGGCGACCTTGTCACGGCTCTTGGCGATGGCCTTCTCGACCACAGACGGATCGAGTTTGGCATTCTCGGCGATGATGCGTTCGCGCAGGCGGGATTCGACGACGAAGTACATGTCGTTCATCAGGTCCGCCGGCAGGTCCTTGCGGTTGACGATGACCTCATGCAGCGCCGGGTTGGCCTGGGCCCGGGTCACGGCTTCCTCGTTCGAGGCGCGCGACAGGCGGGCGCCGTCATTGCTGAGCAGGGTATGCAGGGTGTCGTCGTCACCGCGGGTAACGATAACGCCCGAAACGCTTTCCGGTACTTCTTCGCGGCGCGAAACGGCGCGCATGTGCTCCTGGCCCTTGGTCTGGACGATGTGGAGCAGGTCGCTTTCCGACAGGGCCTTGGAGCGCGTCAGAATCGGTTCGGCGACATCGATTTCATCGGTGGCCAGGCGGCGCAGCAGACCCAGCGGCGCGACTTTTGCGGAGGCTAAAGTATTGGCGATTTCGGCGCGGACCATGACTTCCATGTCGGCCGACAGCTGGCTCATGACTTGGTCGTAAAGCGCCATTTCCGGCCCTTCGATCTCTTCCGGATGCGCCATGAAGATGCTGGTCACCTCACGCAGGAGTTCACGACGCTTCTGGCTTGAGGGCTCCTTGGCGAGCTCGATAAGGCTGAGAAGGGACGACATTTACTTTCCTTCGGACTTCGCTTTTGCGGTCTTGCCAGACTCTTTTGCCACGTCTCTGGCAACGTCTTTGGCGGATGTTTTGGGCGCGGCTTCGTCGGCATGCAGGTCGGCGCCATCCAGAATGGCACCGGTCGCGTCCGGGGAGACGGTGATCGGATCGGGCTGCAGGCCGTACATGCGGTGCAGGCTGTAGAGGCGCGGCGCGTCGCCGGCATCCTTGTAGGTCTCGCCCGGAATGAAGACGTGGTCCGTTTCGTGGACCGCCAGTTGTTCGGACGGTTCCGGCGCGGTGGCTTCATCCGCCTTCTGGCGCGCCTCGTCGCGGGCCTGTGCCGCGCGGGCGGCCTTGATCTGGGCGGCATATTTGCTGGTCGTCGGGACCTGGTAGCCGCCGTCCTGCGAGGTCGCGGCGGGCGCGGGCGCAGCTAGGGGCCTGGAGGCAGCGGCGACCGCCTGCGGCGGCACGACAACGGGCTTCGCGGCCGGCAGCGGTGTTGGCGCGCTCACCGAGGCTGTTGCTGTGTGCGGCTCGGACGAGCGCGGCACCGGCTTGGCGACCGACAGGATCGGCGGCGGCGGTGACGCAGGTTCAACGGTCGTGGCGGGCTGCGCCGGCCGGGCAGGCAGGGGCTGGACCGTGACGGATCTCGGGGGCTCGCTATGCGCCGCGACCGCCTCCACAGGTTGGGCTTGGGCCGGCTGATAGGGGCGCGGGCCTTCGCTGCTCGCCTGAGGCTTTGCTGCCGGTTGGGGTACCGCCTGCGGCGCCTTTTTCGACGGCCAGTTCAGGTTGCGGCGGAAAGGGTCGCCAACCTGCCCGTAGGGTGACGCCGGCGCCGGATAAGCCATGGCGGCGGGCGCGTCATCCTGCGTCCCGGCCGTCTTGTTCTGCCATGTCAGGTAGGTTCCGGCGCTGTCCGCCAGCGCAAAGGCGGGCAGGGCGGCAGCCACGGCGAAGCCGGCGTAACAAAGATAACGGAACCTGGGCGCGGGCATTCTGATCCGGAACGAAGAGTTGCAACGCCGTGATCATACTTTATGCGGCTTAATAGAGGGCTAATGCTGACAGAACCGCGGATTCTGTCACCGGCCCATTCCGTGGTGCCAGCTTACCTTCCCGGTCAACCCGCCAGGCTCTCGCGCTTTTCTTCCAGTTCCAGCCACTCCATCTCACCGTTTTCGAGGTCCGAACGGAGTTGGTCGAGCTTCTTCATGGTGGCATCGAAGGTCTTGGGATCGCGGCTGTACAGGGTCGCATCGTCCAGAACGGTTTCGAGCCTTTTGATCTCGGCGGTCCATTTCGGCATCAGCTGGTTGAGGTCCTCCAGCCGCTTCTGGTCCTTGTAGCTCAGCTTCTTTGCTGCGGTCTTGACGGGGGCGGGGGCTGATTTCGGCGCATCGGCCTTGATCTTCTGCGCTTCCTTCTGTGAGATTTCGGCAAAGAAATCCGGGTTCTGGCGGATGAAGTCCTGCCAGCCGCCGGGGGTTTCCGCCGTCTTGCCGTCACCATTGAGCGCCAGCGTCGAGGTCGCCAGGCGGTCGATGAAGTCGCGGTCGTGGCTGACCAGGATCAGCGTGCCATCATAGTCGGCCAGCAGGTCCTCAAGCAGGTCCAGCGTGTCCATGTCGAGATCGTTGGTCGGTTCGTCGAGCACGAGCAGGTTGGTCGCCTTGGCCAGCGCCCGGGCCAGTTGCAGACGGTTGCGTTCCCCGCCCGACAGCGACTTGACCGGCTGGCGCAGCTGCTTTTCGCGGAACAGGAAGTCCTTGGCGTAGGCGGCGACGTGGCGCGGCTGCCCGCGCACCATGATCGAGTCGGAGCCCGAATTGGCCAGCACGTCCCACAGGGTCTCGTCGCCTTTCAGGGCATCGCGGCCCTGGTCGAGGTAGGCGACGTCGAGATTGGTGCCCAGCTTGATTGAACCGGCATCCGGCTCGCCCTGGCCGATCAGAAGCTTGACCAGGGTCGACTTGCCGGCGCCGTTCGGACCGACGATCGCCAACCGGTCGCCGCGCACGATACGCGTCGAGAAATTCTTCAGCAGCACCTTGTCGCCGAATGCCTTGTCGACGTGGCGCAGTTCGGCCACCAGCTTGCCGGACACCCCGCCGCTGTCGATGACCATCTCCATCGGCTTGTCCATCAGCTTCATGCGTTCGGAGTGGTCACGGCGCATGGCGTCCAGACGGGCGGCGCGGCCTTCATTGCGCGTGCGCTGGGCGGTGATCGAGCGGTAGAAGGTATAGGTTTCGCGTTCGATCGCCTTTTCAAGGCGGCGCAGGGATTCGGCGGTCTCGGCCTCCATCTTGGCCTGCCATTCGTCGAAGCCCTTATAGCCTTCGTCGCGGCGCAGGATCCGGCGCTCATACAGCCAGTAGCAGCGCTGGGTGACGCGCTCCAGGAAGGTACGGTCGTGGCTGACGATCAGGGCCGCACCACGGAAGGACCGCAGGCGGTCTTCCAGCGTCTCGATGGCGAAGATGTCGAGGTGGTTGGTCGGCTCATCCAGGAAGATCAGGTCGGGATCTTCGGCGAACGCCTTGGCCAGGGCGGCGCGGCGCTTTTCACCGCCGGACATGGAACCTGTCGGGCCAGACGGATCTATGCCGAAGGCCCACAGCTCGGACTCGGCTGTGTAGTGCTCCGCCCCGCCCGAACACGCCCAGTCGAGAATGGTCTCGCCCTTGGGTTCAGGTTCCTGAAGCACATGGGCGAAGCGTATGCCCTGCTGCATGTAGCGTTCGCCGGAGTCAGGCTCGATCAGGCCGGACAGCATGCGCATCAGGGTCGACTTGCCGGCGCCGTTGCGGCCGACCAGACAGGCGCGGATGCGTGGCTCGATGGCGATATCGACACCGTCGAACAGAGGGGTCATGCCGTCCATCAGGCGGACGTCTTTCAGGGCGAGCAGGGGGGGCTTGGAACTCATCGTCGCGATTTAGCCTTTGAGGCTAACGAATGGAAGCCCTCACTGGATCGGCCGCGCAAAAAGCTCGCCTCTCGTGCTCTTCCCTCAAGAGGAAAGGGTCAGGTTTAAGCGATCGCAGGCTTTTTCGGCTCCTGTTCCAGCCAGGCGAACAGCCAGGCGGCGCCCATCAATATAACCAGCGGCACAAGCGGCCAGGCCCAGGCGATCACTGGTACCGTCACATTCGGAGGTATCTTGCCTGCGATCATGTCAACGACATAGAACACGGGCAGGGCTATGGCGGAAATCGCCGCAGCAGCGCAGGCCCAGAGAAACGGCTTTGGTCGCCACAAGAGCAGAAGGCCCGCCGCAGCTAGATGGCTTAGGCCCATGGCGCCCTGCCAACTGATAAGAATAGCCAGGTGAGAGGGAGGGGTCTCATGCCTCAGACCATTGCTGAGGAAGTAGAGGAACGACAGGCCATAGAGCGAGGTCACAAGTGCCACGCCGAGGCGGCCGGCAAATACAAAGGCTTTCACGAAGGTCACCCTTTCGGTGAGGGCGGCCCACAGGCAGCCGGCGGCAAAGAGAAGGGCGTCGCGCGGATTGTCGATGGCGGCGACTTCGGCGGTCATAGCTTCGCCCCAGACGTGGTGGCGGGCAGGCAGAATGCGGGCGGCCAGTCGGGCGATGGAAAGGGCCAGGGTCATGCCTTCGCCTCACGCAATCCTGCGGGCGCTAGCGTTTCGGCTTCGCGTTCGGCGGCCAGGGCTTGGCCTTGCGCGGTAAGGCGATAGGCATGACGCGGTGGTTTACCTGGCTGAAGCGGTTCGCGCCATTCCGTCTCTAGCAGACCCTGATCGGCCAGGCGGATAAGCAGCGGATAGAGCGTGCCGGATTTCAGTCCGGTTTCCTTCGAAAGGTCATAGCCATAGCGCCAGGCCTGCGGCTGGGCGAAGAGGGCGGACAGGACCGTGCGGGTTTGAGGCGATATGTTGGAACGTCTGGGCATGCATGAAGATCAACATATGTAGAGTTTTCAGTCAATGCATAAACTCTACATATATAGATTGTTTCTCTCGATATCGCCTCCTTATGCCGGGTGGAGGTACCCTCACGCCAAAAGGAGCCACCGATGACCGACGCAGTGAAAACGGAAACCCGCGGCAAAGACACCGAAGTCGATGTCGCCGAACACGCTGAAGATCAGCAGAACCGTAACCAGCCAGACCCTTTTCCCGAAGAGGGCACGGACGAAAAGATCGTCAAGCCGGACTCTGCCGCTGACAAACCCTTGAGCGAAGATGAAGCGCTGCGTGCCACCAAGGCGGTGATTGCCGCCGGGTTGTCGGGGGGCGGCAAGACCAGTCCGGACTGGCCGGAGGGGCAACCGGCCGAAGCGCTGGACGACGGGACGAACAAGGCCGGCAAACCCCAGCCGGGCTTATGATATTCTGATGAACGGCCGACGTTCCGGCGCGGCGGTCTTATGTTGCCAGGTGCTAACCTGATTGCCTCAGTTCACTGTTCAGGAGAGATCACATGGAAGCCGTTGCCAACGCCCCCAAGACCGAAGCCCGCGAAATCAAGGGCCTGCCGTTTGCCGAACACCTTAACAAGCTGCCGGCGCCGATCAAGGACTTTATTGCCCGCCGTCCTGGTACGGCCGTAAGCATTGCTGCCCTGGCGGGTCTGGCCCTGCTGGTTGCTAAGCGCCGCTAACGATCCGGTTTGATATTCGGGCGCGGCGGATTATATAGCCGCGATGAGTGATCATGCCGCGCCCGTTAAACCCTTTTGGGAAACCAAGACTCTCGCACAGATGAATGCGAAGGAATGGGAATCCCTGTGTGATGGCTGCGGCCTGTGTTGCCTCGTCCGCTTCGAAGATGAAGAGACGCTGGAAGTCATTCCGACGCGCGTGCATTGCAAGCTGTTCGACAGTGAACTTTGCCAGTGTTCCGACTATGCCAATCGCAAGAAATATGTGCCCGACTGCATCAAGCTGACGCCCGGCAATATCGAAGCGCTGGAATGGATGCCGATGTCGTGCGGTTATCGCCGGCTGCATGAAGGCAAGCCCTTGCCGCGCTGGCATCACCTGATCACCGGCGATCGTGAGACAGTGCACGAGGCGGGCGTTTCAGTGCGCGGACAGACGATTTCCGAAGTTGCATTGCCGGATGTCGAGGACGCGCTCGACTTCGCTGCCTGGGACCTGAGCGAAGACCGCTCGGACTGGCCGTGCGATATCGACGAAGACGACACGCCGAAATAGCCTTATCGTCGTTTGACTTTGCCGCGGCACTGTCCTGTTTCGCGTTTACGGCCGCTGAAGTTCAATCGCGGCCATGAAAATCGCCACCTACAATGTCAACGGCGTCAATGGCCGCTTGCCTGTGCTGCTGCGCTGGCTGGACGAGGCGCAGCCTGACGCCGTCTGTTTGCAGGAACTGAAGGCGCCGGACGAAAAGTTTCCGGCAAAAGCGCTCGAAGAGGCGGGCTATGGCGCCATCTGGCACGGTCAGAAGTCTTGGAATGGCGTCGCTATCCTGGCGCGCGGTAAGACACCGGTCGAAACGCGCCGTCGCCTGCCGGGCGAAGACGAAGATACCCAGAGCCGCTATATCGAAGCTGCGGTAAACGGCGTTCTGATCGGCTGTCTCTACCTACCCAACGGCAATCCATATCCGGGGCCAAAGTTCGATTACAAGCTGCGCTGGTTCGAGCGGTTGAAGGACCATGCGAAGGAATTGCTCAGCAGCGGCGCACCGGTCGTGCTGGCGGGCGATTACAATGTCATGCCGACCGACCTGGATGTCTACGCGCCCGAACGGTGGCTGGACGACGCCCTGTTCCGCAAGGAGGTGCGCGAAGCCTTTGCCGGGTTGGTGGCACAGGGCTGGACAGATGCCCTGCGCAAGCTGCATCCGGACGAGCGCATCTACACCTTCTGGGACTATCTCAGGAAGCGCTGGGAGCGTAATGCGGGCCTCAGGATCGATCATTTCCTGCTTAGTCCCGACATCGCCAAACGGCTGAAGCGGGCGGAGGTCGACCGCCACGTGCGCGGTTGGGAAAAGACCAGCGACCACGCGCCGGTATGGATCGACTTGCGTTAAGCGGTTCATGTCCGGTTCAGTTCATGAGGCTTAGCCTCTTTAGGACGGTACCGTGGAGCTGCCGGGAGCGCGGCCGTCCTTGAGGGAAGGGCTTAACGCCATGAAGAAAATTGCAGTGCTTATCCTCGCCTCGGCCTGTGCATTGACACTCGCCGGTTGCGCGCATGACTATTATGGAGGCGGCGATTGGGGACGCCACGGTCGCCACCGCGACCGCGACCATGATCACCATCGGGGTGACCGCCATGACCGGGACAGGGGCGACCGTAACGATCATGATCGTGGCGGCCACCGCGATCGCGACCGGAACTAGCCGGCACTAGAAGGATAATTTGACCGGCGGCCGGGATATTCTTCGGTGGCCGGTTCCGCGCACCGCGCTTGCCTCTTGAAAAGTTTGACTGTAGGACAAAACTTGTCGCGCAGGAGGACTTTTACCACAGTGGCTAACGACCCTTATGTTGAACTGGGCGTCTCGCGCGGCGCCAGCGACACAGAAATTCAAAAAGCATTCCGTAAGCTGGCCAAGGAACTGCATCCTGACCAGAACAAGGGCAACAAGGCGACCGAGGAACGCTTCAAGCGGATCACGGCTGCCTATGACTTCCTGAAGGACGCCGACAAGCGCAAGCGCTTCGATCGCGGCGAAATCGACGCCGACGGCCGCGAGATCTATCGCGGCTTTGGCGGCGGTGGTGCCGGTGCAGGTGGTGGATTTGGTGGCGGCAGCGCTGGTGCAGGCGGCCGCTTCGAAGGCATGGATTTCGAAGACATATTCGACATGTTCGGCGCCGGCGGCAAGCGCGGCGGCGGTGCAGGTGGTGGTGGTTTTGGCGGCTCGCCCTTCGGCTCTCCTCCGCCCTCCAAGGGTAATGATGTCAAGGTCAAGCTGGATATCGACCTGCTCGACACGATCGTCGGCAATACGCGCCGCGTCCTGTTCTCGGACGGGCGCACGGTCGACGTCAATATCCCCAAGGGCGCGCGTGACGGCCAGATGCTCAGGCTCAAGGGACAGGGATCGCCCGCGCCCGGCGGCCGTGGATCGCCCGGCGATGCCATGATCGAGCTGCGCGTCCGAGAACATCCTATTTTCCGCCTGGAAGGTAACGACCTGCATATGGACCTGTTTGTCTCGCTGCCCGACGCACTGCTGGGCGGCAAGGTCCAGGCGCCGACGCCTGACGGTCCGGTCAGCGTCAATATCGCTGCCGGCACCAATTCCGGTGCGGCGCTGCGGCTCAAGGGCCGGGGCGCCTACCACAAGGATAATGAGCGTGGCGACCTGTTCGCCCACATCGCCATCGCCTTGCCGGACGGCCAGACGGAAAAGATGCCGGAGGATATCCGTAAGGAGCTGACGGCCCTGGCCGAACGCTGGCGATCGGAAGCGCCTTACGCGCCCAGCATGCGCAAGAGGTGAGCGCCTGCGGTATGATTGTTCGCCCGTGGCGCGAATTTTTTGCAGCCTTACAGAGCGTCATATAACGCCCGAAGTCTAAGTCATTGTTTTTCTGTGCTCTTATGTGAAGCAATGCTTGGTAATTTTTTGCATGTCGGACTATGTCTGATCATGTTGTTCAGCTAAGGTTCAGGTCTGCGGTCCTATTGTCGGGAACATGAAACGGATTTTCGCTCTTTTCTGTCTGGCTCTGACGGTCGCACCCATGGGTGCGCAGGCTGAGACCTTGCGCGAACTGGTCCAGGGGCTCGACAGCGCCGTGGTCGTCAAGATTGGCGGCGAGCAGGAGCGGCGCCGGCCAGGACGCGACCGTGACGATCGCGACGATCGTGGTAATAATGGCGGCAGCAACTGGCGCGATAGCCGTAACGATGATCGCGGCGGGAATGACCGGCGCGAGGACCGCAATGACGGCCGCATCCGGCGCGCCATGGACATTGCCCGCAGCCGTGGCCAGGTGCTCGATGCCGGTCAGCAGGGGGGCTCGATCTTCTGGGTGCGCGTCGCTACGCCGAATGGCCGCGTCGATCTCTTGGTCGATGCCGACTCAGGCCGTATAGTCGGCGAACGATAAGGTTTTTGTTTTGTCGCGATATTAGGGCAAAACCGCTGACACGTTTTGCCATATCGCTCTAGAGGTACGACGATTTGCGTATTCTGCTTGCCGAAGACGATCCCGACCTGTCCCGTCAACTGAAAGCTTCGCTTAGCGATGCCGGTTACGTGGTGGACCACGCCCCGGATGGCGAAGAAGCGCATTTCCTGGGCGATACCGAACCCTATGACTGCATCATCCTCGACCTTGGCCTGCCCAAGATCGACGGCGTGTCAGTGCTGGAACGCTGGCGGCGCGAAGGCAAGTCGACGCCGGTGCTGATCCTGACGGCGCGCGGGGCGTGGAGCGACAAGGTGTCAGGCTTCGACGCGGGCGCTGACGACTACCTGACCAAGCCCTTCCACACCGAGGAACTGCTGGCGCGTCTGCGTGCCCTGGTGCGCCGCGCCGCCGGCCACGCCCAGCCGCTTCTGACCTGTGGCGGCCTGCGGCTTGATCCCCGTGCCGCCCGGGCCTCGGTCAATGGCGAGCCCCTGCGCCTGACCTCGCTGGAATACCGGCTGCTGCACTACTTGATGATGCACCAGAACCGGGTGATCTCGCGCACCGAGCTGGTCGAGCACCTGTACGACCAGGATTTCGATCGCGATTCCAACACCATCGAAGTGTTCATGGGCCGGCTGCGCAAGAAGATCGGCAACGATCGCATCGAAACCGTGCGCGGGCTGGGCTATCGCCTCAAGCCGCTGCACGGCGAGGTCGAAAGCCTGTGAGGGCAGGGGCGTGGCATAGTCACGCCCTGTGCCTCCCCATGCGTGGGGAGGGCGAAGGCTTTTCGTCATATCTGCCATGACCGATGGGACGCCCCTGGCGCGCGAGACCGAGCGCGTGCGCGGTTTCTGGCGGCTGATCTCCAGCCGCAGCAATTCGCTGGTCGGGCGATTGATCCGCCTGGCGGCGGCCTGGTTCATCTTCATGCTGGTCATGACCGGCATCGCCCTGACCTACTACTTCCATGAGACAGCACTGCGCCGCTTCGAACTGGGGGTGGGTCAGATCGCGGACAACCTCTATGTCGATACTGACGTGGCCAGCGACGGACGTCTTGTCACACCGCCTTTTTTCGACACACGCACCAATCGCGTCTATTCCGGCCTCTACTGGCAGGTCAGCGAGATTGCCAAGGACGGCAAGGTCAGCGATCCGGCGCGCTCGCGCTCGCTGTGGAACGCCCGCATCCCCATCCCGGCGGAAGTCCTGGCCGGGGTGCGCAGTGCCTCAGGCAAGCCGGTCTTCTACAATAGTTTCGGTCCTCAGGGCGAGGCGTTGCGCGCGGCGGCCATCTTTTCGATGATCGACGGCCGCAACTTCGTCTTTGTCGCCGCGGAAGACCGCCGGCAGATGGACAAGCAGGTCGAGACCTTTGCCCTGATGACGACGCTCGCCCTGCTGCTGCTGGCGATCGGGTCGCTGATGGCCATCTATTTCCAGGTACGTTTTGGCCTGAGGCCCTTGTTCGACCTGACCGGCGAAATCGCCGCTATCCAGCGCGGCGAGCAGCAGCGCCTGCTCAAGACCTATCCGGCCGAGATCACGCCGGTGGGGCGCCAGATCAATGCATTTCTCGACGACTCCCAGGAGATGATGGAGCGGCAGCGCATGCACGTTGGCAACCTGGCCCACGCGCTCAAGACGCCGCTGTCGGTGCTGATGACGGCGGCCGGCACGGACGGTGCGCCGCTGAATGAGATGGTGCGCAAGCAGGCCGAAGCCATGCGCGCCCAAGTCGACCACCACCTGCGCCGCGCCCGCGCCGCTGCCCGCGCCCAGTCGATGGGCGAACGCACTCAGGTCGAGCCGGTGCTGGACGAACTGGCGGTCATGCTGGAACAGGTTTTCCATGACAAGGGCGTGGTCATCGACTGGCGCGCACCTGAAAGCCTTATGTTCCGTGGTGAAAAGCAGGATCTGCAGGAAATCGCCGGCAATTTGCTGGAAAATGCCTGCATCTGGTGCAAGCGGCGAGTGCGGATCACCGCCGAATTTTCCGAGGCCGAGCACGTCCTGGCGCTCAATATCGAGGACGACGGCCCTGGCCTCGATGAGGCGCGCTTCGACGAGGTGCTGAAGCGTGGCGCGCGGCTGGACGAAAGCGTGCCAGGCACGGGACTCGGCCTGTCGATCGTCGACGAACTGGTGCGGGCATACAGCGGCACGCTGAAATTCGAACGCTCTACGCTCGGCGGGCTGAAGGTGCGTATTCGCCTGCCGGGTGGGGTCCAGGACCTGGAAGTATAGAAGCTATCTTACGCGATGTGGTTAAGTGCACTTTATCACACAAATAGTTCAATTGTGTAGGCAACTTAAGGAAATAAGAGACCACTTTGGTTGCCTGATACCGTCAGAGAAAATTAACCAGATATCTCTAAAGATTTTCGTCTGAAACAGTCGGCACATTTCTGCGTACTACGGCTGTCGGGGACTATTCCATCCAATGAGCCTGATAGCGGACAAACGGCTGGTATTGCTGAAGGGCCTGATCAAGACCTTGCCCCAGGCATCGCTGCGTTCGCTTGAGCTTGCCCTCGGCCTGACGAAGGACGCGGCGCTGATCGAAGTCCGCGAACTCATCAGCGTCGAACTGGAATTCCGCTACGCCAAGGAAGCCGTCTTTGCGCCCTACATGCCGTTGTTCGAGACGCGCCAGGACGGTCTGAACGCTGTCGAATTCCCGCACTGGCTGCTCGGAAATCTGTGGCGGGCACTGGAAAGCCATGAGCCCGAACTCTATCAGCAGTCGCGCTTCGCCTTGCGCG
Organism: Asticcacaulis sp. P4_H10; assembly: GCF_056400965.1. Classification (NCBI taxonomy): domain Bacteria; kingdom Pseudomonadati; phylum Pseudomonadota; class Alphaproteobacteria; order Caulobacterales; family Caulobacteraceae; genus Asticcacaulis; species Asticcacaulis sp. P4_H10. The sequence continues at coordinate 194,406 of NZ_JBFUKH010000001.1, forward strand.
GCCTGCGCGCCGACGACCCGACCCCGGTTGTCTTCTTCCGTTTGGTGACGTCGGCCGCCGCCATCTGCCGCGACCATCCAAACGAGGTCCTGCCGAAAACACCGGCGCGTGGCGACGCCGAGGAAGTCGCTGAGTTCGCGCACTATCTGGACCTGCATCGCATCATCCGCACCGTCCTTGCCAAGCTGCCCGACTTCCTGGGGCGTATCGACGCTGAAAAGGCCGCTGCGCTGCGCCTTATGTTCAAGGACGCCTGCGCCATCTCCGACGAAGGCGGTATGCGGTTCATGGAGGTCATCTTCGCGAACCTGGATGATGGCGCCCAGATCATCAAGTTTATCGCCACCGTCTCCGACCGGCCGAACGACCGTTTCCTGGCCGAGTCGGAACTGGCAGATTTCGGCGAGCGCATCCTGGACCGTATCGAGGAAGGGCTCAACGACCTCAAGTCGGCGATTGGCGGCAAGGGAGAGGCGCAGGACGACGCCGGCGTGCGCGTTGCGCAGACCGTTGGTCAACTCCAATCGTTCGGCCATTATATTGAATTGTCGCGCGACGGCCCGTGGAGCAAGCGCGTGGCCGAGGCCAGCAAGCAGATCGCCGGCCTGGTTGAGAGCCGCCTCAAGGGCGCCGAACGCATTTTCGAAGACACCCTGGTGATGAAGTCCGAGCGCATCTACGGTCGCGTCAAGAAGGACGTGCCCAAGATGGACAAGTATCCCAAGCCGGAAGTCATCGCGCGTGCCCGCAACTGCGCCGTCTTTGTGCGTGAAGTGCGCGCCACGGCCAATGCCGGTGGCTTCGCGACACTGCACACCAAGACCGTGCAGACGCTGGAAAGCCAGCTCGACAGCTATTTCGAAGCCTTGCTGGACGTCGCCAATGGCGAAGATCCATTCGACAGCGAGCAGGTCATGAGCTTCTTCGAACTCGTCACCGACCTGATGGAGGCCCTGTGCGGCGAAGAAAAGGCCGTCGTTGGCCGCCGCCGCGTGGCGTCGTCCAATGTGCTGAACCCGCCAAAAGTGGCATAGCGCGCAAAATTTTGCGCGTTGCGATACTTGCGCCGAAACCGTCTACGCTTGCGGCATAGCCCTCATGGTTAATATTCCCTTAAAGCTAGATCGCGCGTGTGACGGTTCTCGTGTGGAATTAATCGTTTTGCGGGTAGCCGTGCATAGCAGCTAAAGGTCGGCGGTATTCCTTCACGAAGCCCCGCCATGATTACCCTGACGCTCGGTACACATTACGAAGAGTTTATCCGGCAACAGCTGGCGGCTGGTCTTTTCGACACGCCCTCCGATCTGATGTGCGAGGCCTTGCGGCTTATGGAAGAGCGGCGGCCCGGCCTAACCGCCGCTGATCTGCCGGACCGTCCCTTGGGCGCGCGCGAAACCCGCTCGATCTTTGCGCAGGTTCGCAGTCAGTTGCGCGCGTAGTTGTAACGGCTCTGCCCCGGTAATATTGTCGCACGGAGCGCCGGGGACTTGGCTTTGACATAATTTGCGTTATGTCAGGGGATCTATGATCGGTCTTGTCCTCACCTGCGTCGTCATTGCCGCCGTGCTCATTGCCGTTGTGAGCCTGTGGCACCGCCGTGCGCCGGCGACGGACGCGCTCACTCTCGCGAAAGCGCAGTACGAAGGCTTTGTCGCCGACGTCGAACGCCGTGAGGGGCGGGGCGATATCGATGCAGACCTGGCCAATGAGGAGCGCGTCGAAGCGGCGCGCGCCCTGCTGAAGGCCGAAGCCGCTGACAGACCCGCCTACAGCCTGAAGCCCGCACACGCCGCGGTCGGCGCCTTTGCCGTCGCGGGGCTGAGCTTTGGTCTGTATGCACTCTACATCGGCCATCCTGAACTGCCGGACCAGCCTTATGAAAAGCGCGTCGTCGCATGGACGAAGGCGGCGCGGCAGAATATCGACAGCCTGCCGCCCGAAGCTCTGTCGGCCGTCCTGCATCGCCGCGCCAGCGAACCGGACAATGTGAAAAACCCGGAATTCTGGTTGTTCCTCGGTAAGGTCGACATGATGGCCGGGCGCTACTACGAAGCCGCCAAGGCATTCGATACCTCGATGAAGCTGTCGCCCAAGACCTTCACCGGCTGGTCGGATATCGCCGAGGCGCTTTATTTCGTCGCCGGCGGGGCGGTTGGTCCGGATTCGCAAAAGGCTTTCGATGTCGCGCTGAAGCAGGACCCGACGGATGCGCGGGCGCACTACTATCTCGGCCGCCGGGACCTCGACCAGGGGCGGTATGACAGCGCGCGGACGCACTTCCTGACCGCGAAGGCGGCCCTGGCCGTTGATGACATCCGCCAGAACGCCATCGCCGAACAGCTCGCGGCCGTAGAGACAGCGCAGTCGGGCGAGGCGGCCGCGAAGGCGCGTGTCAACGGCATGGTGGCGTCGCTGGAAGCGCAACTGGCCGAGCAGCCGGATAACCCTGACGGGTGGGCGCGGCTGCTGCGGTCTTACGATGTGATTGGTGACACGGCGGGCAAGGCGCGGGCTCTGAAATCTATGCAGGCGCATTATCGCGACCGGCCGCAAGTGGCCGCGGGCGTCGTGCAGAAGTCGCAAGGCGCGGTCGGCGCCGAAAATACGGGAGGCCAATGATGGGTTTCTGGCCTAAGTCAGTCAAAGCGCGCCGCCGTCTTACGATCTTCCTGATCGCTGCGCCCTTGCTGCTGGCGGCAGCGGGACTGAGTCTCTATGCGCTGAAGGGCACTGCGATCTATTTCTACACGCCGGCCCAGATGATCGAAGCCAAGGTCAAGACGGGTGAGGTCGTGCGTCTGGGCGGTCTGGTCAAGGCTGGCAGTGTCACCAAGCTGGCGGACGGTTCGGTGAAGTTCACCGTCATGGATAAGCTGAAAGAGATCGATGTCGCCTATAAGGGCGACTTGCCGGATCTGTTCCGCGAAGGGCAGGGCGTGGTCTGCGAGGGCGAGGTTACGGCGTCGGGTCTGCGCGCCACGCAGGTCCTGGCCAAACACGACGAGACCTACATGCCCAAGAACGTCAAGGAAGAGCTGGAGCGGCAGGGCGAATGGCGCCCCGACGCCAAGCCTGCCGAGCCCAAGGCGGATCGGCCGTTCGGGACATGATTAAGATGCAGGTTGCTCTCTCTGATATTCCCGCCCCGTTTACGGGGAGGGGGGACCGTCGCGATTTATCGCGACGGTGGGAGGGGGCATGAAAGACACCTCAATAACAGCTGCTGACGTTTGCGCTTTGGATAACCGACGGCTTCCCCCTCCCACCATTTGCTTGCGCAAATGGTCCCCCCWCCCCGTAAACGGGGCGGGAATAATAATGAGGGGCGGCGTCGCATGACCTTCCTCAACGAAATCGGTGTGTTTGCGCTGGTATGCGCCTTTGTGCTCAGCCTGGCGCAGGTCAGCCTGGTCGCCGCCGGCCAGTGGAAGCCTTTACGCGGCATCGAGCGTTACAGCGAAGGCGTTTCGCTGGCGGCGGCGCTCAGCGTCATCTTGTCGTTCGCCATCCTGATCGCTGCCTTTATCCGTTCGGACTTCTCAGTGGTGAACGTCTACGAACATTCGCACACCGACAAGCCGCTGCTTTACAAGATCTCGGGCGCGTGGGGATCGCATGAAGGCTCGATGCTGCTGTGGTGCTCTATCCTGCTCGGCTTTGGCGCGCTGGTCACGCTTCTGGGGCGCGGCCTGCCGGACAGCCTCAAGCACAAGGCTCTGGGGGTACAGGGCCTTCTGGGCGCCGCCTTTGTCGGCTTCACGCTGTTAAGTTCCAACCCGCTCGGCCGCCTCGCCGATGCGCCCCTGCAAGGCCTGTCACTCAATCCGGCGCTTCAGGACCCGGCGATGGCCTTCCATCCGCCCATGCTCTATCTCGGCTATGTCGGCATGTCGGTGGTCTTCTCCTTTGCCATTGCTGCCCTGATCGAAGGCCGTCTGGACCGCGCCTGGGCGCGCTGGGTCAGGCCGTGGGTGCTGGCAGCCTGGGTGTGCCTGACCATAGGCATCATGCTGGGCGCCTACTGGGCCTATTATGAGCTGGGCTGGGGCGGCTGGTGGGCCTGGGACCCGGTGGAGAATGCCTCCTTCATGCCGTGGCTCGCGGCGACGGCGCTGCTGCACAGTGCAATCGTCATGGAAAAGCGCGATGCTCTGAAGGCGTGGACTGTCTTCCTGGCGATCCTGGCCTTTACCTTCTCGATGATGGGCGCATTCCTGGTCCGCTCGGGACTCCTGACCTCGGTCCATGCCTTTGCCTCCGATCCGCAGCGTGGGATATTGCTGCTGACCATCCTGTTCGTGACCGCGGGACTTGGATTCGCGTTGTTCGCGCTGCGCGTACCGGAGCTGAAGCCGGGCGGTCTATTCGCCGCCGTGTCGCGCGAAGCCTCGCTGGTGCTCAATAACCTGTTGCTGTCGGCGGCCCTGTTGTCGGTATTCCTCGGCACCCTCTATCCGCTTTTGATGCAGGCGCTGGTCGATAAGGCGATGTCGGTCGGCGGACCCTATTACCTTGCCGTATTCGGACCGATCATGCTGGCGGCGATCGCGCTCATTCCGGTCTCGCAACTGATGTCATGGAAGCGCAGCGACCTGAAGGGCGTCGTTCAGCGCCTGGGCCTGGCCTTTGGCATTGCCTGTTTGAGCGCCGCCATCGGTTCGCTGTTCTATGGCGGGGGGGGCGTGTGGAAACAGCTGACCTTCTTTGCCGGCTTGCTGGCCGGGTTCTGGCTGATCTGGGGTTCGCTGCGGCTCCTGGCCGAGCGCATCGGGTTCCGTACTGGGGCGTGGCGTAAGTTCATCGCCTTGCCGCTGGCGACGCATGGCATGATCCTGGCGCACGTCGGACTGGGCGTGTTTGTTCTGGGCGCCATCGTCGAAAGCCATTCGCGCGTCAGTATCCAGCAAAGCATGCAGGTCGGCGATACGGCCAGGCTGGCGGGCTATGAGATGACCTTTACCGGCACCTATCGTCAGGATGGTGCCAACTATGACGCTCAGGGCGGGGTGTTTGTCATTGAGAAGAATGGCCGTCAGGTCTGCGAGGCGCGGCCCCAGCGGCGGTTCTATTCGGCGTCGAATTCGATGCAGAGCAAGGTCTGGCTATGTTTCGAGCCGTTGAACGACCTTTATGTCGTATTGTCCCAGCCGCAGGAAAGCATCAATGGCAAGCCGGTGTGGCAGGTGCGTTGGTTCTATAATCCATGGGTGCGGTTGATCTTCCTCGGGCCCATGCTGATGGCGCTGGGCGGGCTGCTGTCGCTGTTCGACCGGCGCTTGCGGTTAGGGATCGCGACGAAGGCCAGCAAGCTCAAAGAGGTGGCGTCGTGACGAATGGCCAGGACAGCATGGGCACTTCGCCCTCCCCATTCATGGGGAGGGGGGACCATCGCTTGCGATGGTGGGCGGGGCCTGCCCTCGAATATGTCAAACGCTTTGGTCTGAAGCTTGTATACCTTTGGCCAGCCGCGGAAGGCCCCGCCCACCATCTGCGGAGCAGATGGTCCGCCCTCCCCATGAATGGGGAGGGCGTAAAGTTAGTGATTCTAGTCGGGCTTTTACTCTTTCCCTTCACCGCCCACGCCGACGCGGCCCAGGACGAGGCCCGCGCCAGAGCCCTCTACCGCGAAGTGCGCTGCGTTGCCTGCCAGAGTCAGGACATCGCCGATTCCGACGCGGCCATCGCTGCCGATATGCGCCGCGAAATCCGTGAAGAGATCGCGCAAGGCCGCTCGAATGAGGAAATTCGTGCCGGACTATCGGCGCGCTATGGCGACTACGTCCTGTTCAGGCCGCGTTTTTCCGTCGGTAACCTGTTGCTTTGGGGGCTGCCGCCGCTGATCCTGATCGGCGGAATCGCCGTCTTCGTCATTATGTCACGCCGGAAACATATCTCCCGTGACTATACCTTAAGTGACGCCGAAGAGGCGCGGCTGCGCGATATCCTCAGGGACGATCACTGACGCATAAGAAAACTACGAAAGTTTTCGGAATGTCACGATTTTGCCTCAGCGATGGTTATAGTCGATAAGGACCTGATTTTTGTGCGCGGGGGAGGTTGTATTCCCCTGGCGAAACGCTCAGATTGGTGCGGAAACGTCCGCACCCAACCCTAATAAGGAACAGTGAAGTACCATGGGGAAAACGACCTTAAGTGCTTTCTTCAAAAACCGTTCGACGGTCGCTGGCGCAGTGGCCGGCCTGGCGCTGGGCGCGGGTGTCGCCGCCGCCGCCATGTCGGGCTTCAACGGTCAGGCGCCCGGCATCGGCTATGACGGCGCGCAACTGATCCGCGCAGCCGATCTGACCCCGGTCAAGCCGCCCAATGGCGCCCCCATGTCCTTCGCCGACATGATCGAGCGCGTATCGCCGGCCGTCGTCTCGATCGAGACCAAGGGCAAGATGAAGGTGCCAACCGGCATTCCTGCGCTTCCGGGCTTCGACTTCCCCGGTCAGGACGATGACAGCCAGGGCGGCCGCGAACAGGAAGTGCGCGGCGCCGGTTCGGGCTTCTTCATTTCGGCCGACGGCTATGTCGTCACCAACAACCACGTCATCCAGGGCGCCGACGAAATCACCGTCAAGCTGACCAATGACAAGGAACTGAAGGCCACTGTGATCGGCCGCGATCCGGCGACCGACCTGGCCGTGCTCAAGGTCGAAGGCCACGACTTCCCGTTTGTGCGCTGGGAGCTGGAAAAGAAGCCGCGCGTCGGTGACTGGGTCGTCGCCGTCGGCAACCCGTTCAACTTCTCCAACACCGCCACCGCCGGCATCGTATCGGCCTATGGCCGTGACCTGCGCGAATCGGGCACCAGCTATATCGATTACCTGCAGATCGACGCCGCCATCAACCGGGGCAACTCGGGTGGTCCGACCTTTGATCTGTACGGCCGGGTGATTGGCGTCAACACGGCCATCGTCACCCCATCGGGCGCCAATGCCGGCGTCGGCTTCGCTATTCCCGCCGACATCGCCAACCGCATCACCTCGCAGCTGATCCGCGGCGTGAAGATCGAACGCGGCTATATCGGCGTCACCATTTCGCCGGTGACCCAGGAAAATGCCGAGGCGCTGGCCGTCGATACGATGGGCGCCTATATCACCGACACGACCAAGGGCGGTCCTGCCGACAAGGCCGGCGTCCAGGCGGGTGACATCGTCAAGACCGTCAATGGCCAGTCGGTCAAGAGCCCGACCGAGCTGACCCGCCGTATCGCCGACGTCAAGGTCGGTGAAAAGGTAACGCTGGGTGTGGTCCGTGGCGGCAAGGTGGTCAACCTGACACTGACGGCAGCATTGCGCCCCAGCGAGGACGACCTGGCTAAGGGCCTGAACGGTGGCGATGACGGTCCCGAAACACCGGGTGCCGAGGCAACCGGGACGCCGTCGGTCATGGGCATGAGCGTCAAGGGCCTGACCCCTGAGAACCGCCGGACCTACGGTCTCAATTCGGACATCAAGGGCGTGGTCATCACCAATGTCGACATGAACAGCGACGGCGGTCAGAAGGGGCTCAAGCCCGGCGACGTCATCGTCCTGGCCGACCAGCGTCCGATCACGACCCAGGCCGAGTTCGCCAAGGTGGTCGACGAACTTAAAAAGGCGGGTCGTCCGTCCATCCTGCTGCTGATCAGCCGCGATGGCCGCAACCTGCCGCTGCCGCTGTCGCTGAAAGACGCGCCGGCCAAGAAGTAAGGCAGAGCCTTCAAGCTGAAAAGCCCTCCGGAAACGGAGGGCTTTTTTGTTTCCCGAATGCTTAATTGCGAATATTTAACGGGCCTGACAGAATAATCCGCGCTAAACCGGTTACATAAATAACGGAAAGAATCGCACATGCAGGTCCTGATTGTCGAAGATGACATGGAAGCCGCCCTCAACATGCAGAAGGGCCTGAAAGAGGCCGGCATCGAGGCCCGCCTGGCTGGCGACGGACAGCAGGGGCTAGAGGCGATTCGCCAGCAGGCGCCCGACGTTATCATTCTTGACCGTATGATGCCTGTCATGGACGGCGTCAGCATGCTCACGCAGTTGCGCGCCGACGGCGTCGATACGCCGGTGCTGTTCCTGTCGGCGCTTGGTGAACTGGAAGACCGCGTGTCGGGCCTGCGCGCCGGTGCCGACGACTATCTCGTCAAGCCGTATGCCCTGCCGGAGCTGCTGGCGCGTGTCGAAGCCCTGGCCCGCCGCAAGGAAAAGGACCAGGTCGAAACGATCCTGCGTGTCGGTGACCTGGAAATGAACCTGATTTCGCGCCAGGTGAAGCGCCAGACGACGGTCATCGACCTGCAGCCGCGCGAATTCCAGCTGCTGGAATTCCTGATGCGCCACGCCGGCCAGAGCGTCACCCGCACCATGTTGCTGGAAAAGGTCTGGGCCTATCATTTCGACCCTCAGACCAATGTCATCGACGTGCACATCTCCCGCCTGCGCTCCAAGCTCGACAAGGGCTTCGACCGGCCGATGCTGCACACGGTACGTGGTGAAGGCTATCAGTTAAAGGCGTGACACGCGTATCCCCTACGGCATTCCACTTCCTATTTCCTTCCCCGTTTACGGGGAAGGTGGCGCGGCGCTTGCGCCGTGACGGAAGGGGGATTTCCCAACCGCCTGCTTCCCCCTTCCGTCAGTCGCTGCTTGGCGCAGCGCCTGCCACCTTCCCCGTAAACGGGGAAGGAAGTTGGTATTGCGCCGTCCATGCCCGATAAGCTCCTCTCCAATCTGCGCCAGAACCTGTCGGACTTCTGGAACCTGACCTTTTTTCGGCCGAACGTCTTTCGCCAGACGCCGTTCCGCCTGACCCTGGTCTTCCTGAGCGTCTACCTGTTCGTCGCCATGCTGGTCTTCGGCTATATCTGGCTGGCGACCTCGACGGAATCGCGCGCCTGGGGCAACAGCTCGATCGATGCCCGCGTCAAGATTCTCAAGGACATAGATCAAACTCAAGGCCACGCGGCCGTCGTTGGCAAGATCCTAAGCGACGAGGCGGTCGAATGGGGCTTCGCCAAGGGCGTGTTCGATTCGTCGGGCACCATCCTGGCCCAGAATATCCGCACCAAGATGGAAGGTCGCGACCTGCCGGATGAGATCATCCGCCGCGGCATGCAGAACCTCGACAAACCGGCCAGCTCCTTCAATTTCACCTATTCTTCTCCCAATACGCCGGGCAATTGCTGTCGTTTCCAGGGACGCATCGTCCGTTTCGACGACGACTTCTACGTCTTTGTCGCCATGGACATGTCGTGGGCCGACCACGGCTTCCAGCAGGAGGTCAATGCGGCGATCGGCGGCGGCGTTCTGGTTATCCTGCTCGGCCTGTTCGCCGGCACGCTGATCAACCAGGAAGTCACGCGCTCGGTCACTCGCGTCACCAACGTCCTCAGTCAGGTCCAGGAAGGCGACCTCAAGGCGCGCATTGCCGTCCGTGAAACCGGCGACGAATTCGATGCCCTGGCCGCGCGCATCAACCAGACGCTCGAGCGGATGGAAAAGACGATGGGCAATCTCAAATATGCTGGTGACGCCATCGCCCACGACCTGAGATCGCCGCTGTCGCGCCTGCGTTCCAAGCTTGAGGTATCGCTGTTCGAGGTCGACCGCGACCCGTCACAGGCCCACGACGCCCTGCAGAAGGCGCTGGACGAGACCGATCAGTTGCTGCGCACCTTCCACACCGTCTTTGCCATTTCCAGGCTGCAGGCGGCCGGCCAGGCACCCGATCAGGTCCTGTTCCCGGCCAGCGACCTGGCGACCGACATGGCCGAGCTCTACGAGGCTGTCGCGTCCGACAAGGGGCTTGAGTTCGAGGCCGAGATCGAGCCCGGCGTGCGTGTGCTGGGCAACCGCGACTTCCTGGCCCAGGCCCTGGCCAATTTGCTCGACAATGCCGTCAAATACACGGCGGCCGGCGGCATCACCTTCCGCCTGCGTCGCACGTCGCAGCGCGAGGTCGAATTCTCGATCACGGATACTGGCCCCGGCGTGCCCGAAAAGGATCGTCCGCGCATCGCCGAACGCTTCGTCCGTCTCGAAAACAGCCGCTCGTTGCCCGGCGTGGGCCTTGGGCTGGCTATGGTCGAAGCCGTCGCCGTGGCGCACAAGGGCCGCCTGACGATTGACGAAGGTCCGGGCGTATTCGATGGCAACGGGCCGGGTTTGCGCACCGCCCTGGTGCTGCCACCGCTGCAAGGCTGAGTCGTTTTAAAGCACTTTCCTGTCACATGACTTTGTCAAATACCGGAATCGTTGCAAACCATAGGTCTTGCGGGCCGGACGGCGGTACGGCACAAGGAATGTTATGAACGACGTGCTTTTTTCCTCGCTGGTCGAACGGCTCCACAGCTGCGGACCCGTGCTCAATGCCGGTGCGGCCGACTATACGCTTGAAACCCTGCATGAGGTCGCCAAGGCCGAGGGCTGGCGCGATGTGCTGCTGCAGGCCGAGGCTGCCATTCGCCCGATCGTCGCGGCGTCGCCCTATCTGGCAGGCCTGATGCGTCGCGATCCGCAGCGCCTGCGCGAAACCCTGATCACCGCGCCGGAAGCCCGCCTGAAAGCCATTCTGCTGGCGACCGAGGCTCTGGAGTCACAGGCTGGCACGATCGAAGCGCCGGATATCAATGCTGCCAAGAAGATTTTGCGCCACCTTAAGGCCGATACGCACCTGCTGACCGCCATGGCCGACCTCGGCGACGTCTGGAGCCTCGACCACGTGACGGCGGCGCTGACGCGTTTTGCCGATGCGGTCACCTGTGCCGCCCTGGCCCTGGTGGTGCGCGAAGAGCGCGACAAGGGGCGCCTGCTGCCGCCCGACGATCCCAAGTGGGACAAGGAGCGCGGCGTCCTGCCCGGCCTGTTCGTGCTGGCCATGGGCAAGCACGGTGCCGGGGAACTGAACTATTCGTCGGACATCGACATCACCTTCTTCTGCGATCTGGAACGTTTGCCGCTGAAGGACACGGTCGATCCGCAGACCTTTGCCGACCGTGTGGCGCGACAGGTGGCAGTCATCCTGTCGGAGCGGACCGGCGACGGCTACGTCTTTCGTGTCGATCTGCGCCTACGCCCGGACCCATCGTCGACCCCGACCGTGGTCAGCGTGCCGTTCGCGCTCAACTATTACGAATCGGTCGGCCAGAACTGGGAGCGCGCCTCCTTCATCAAGGCGCGCAACGTCGCGGGCGATCCGCTCGAAGCCAAGCAATTCATGACCGACCTGACGCCGTTCATCTGGCGGCGCAGTCTCGACTATCCGGCCATTGCCGACGTCCATTCGATCAAGCGTCAGATCCACGTCTACAAGGTTGATGAGCGGCTGGAACCTGCCGGCGCCAACCTCAAGCTGGGCGCTGGCGGCATCCGCGAAATCGAATTCTTCGCCCAGACTCAACAGTTGATTTTGGGTGGCCGCGACCCGTCGCTGCGCTCGCGCCGGACGCTGGATGCGCTCGATGCGCTGCGCCGTGCCGGCCACCTGGCGCCAGCCGTCGCCAAGGAACTGAAACAGGCCTATATCCGCCTGCGCAACTGGGAACATCGCGTCCAGATGCTCTATGACGAGCAGACGCACGAACTGCCTGAGGCCGAAGATGGCCGCATGCAGGTGGCGGTGCTGTCGGGCTTTTCGAACCTCAGCCGCTTCGACCTTGCCGTGTCGCGGACCCTGCGTCTGGTCAATGGCCACTACGGCGAACTGTTCTCTGAAGCCGAGCCCCTGTCGTCATCGTTCGGCAGCCTGGTCTTCACCGGTGTCGAGGACGATCCGGAAACGATCAAGACCCTGCAGCGCATGGGCTTCGATCACCCGGACCAGGTGGCGGCGACCATCCGGTCGTGGCACCACGGCCGCATCCCGGCGACGCGCTCTGAACGGGGGCGCGAACTGTTCACCCGGCTGGTGCCGCGCTTGCTTGAGGCGCTGAACGAAACCGGCACGCCATCGATCGCCTTTACGCGCTTCGCCAAGTTCTTCGTGACCTTGAGCGCCGGCGTGCAGATCCAGTCGCTGTTCCTGGCAAACCCCAAGCTGTTCAGCATGGTTGTCGAGATCATGGGCTTCAGCCCGCGTCTGTCCGGCATGCTGGCCCGCCATCCGACGGCTTTCGACGCCATGCTCGACGCCGGCTTCTTCGAGCCGCTGGGCGAGGAGCTCGACGCGCTGATCGGCCGCGAAGTCGAACGCGTGCCGGCCGATATCGAAGCGGTCATGAACGCTCTGCGCCGCGTCGGCCGCGAACAGCAGTTCCGCATCGGCATGCAAATTCTCTCCGGCCGGCTGTCGACCGAGGCGGCCGGCGCGGCCTATGCCCGCGTCGCTGACGCCTGCGTCAACCATCTGGCGCCGTTGGCGATCGACGACGTCACGCGCCAGGCCGGCCGGCTGGACGGCCAGATCGCCATTATTGCCTTGGGTAAGCTGGGTTCGCAGGAGATGACAGCGACGTCTGACCTCGACCTTATGGCGGTTTACCTGCCGGACGATCCTTCAGCCGGATCGACCGTCAAGGGCTGGGCTGCCGAGACCTGGTTCGCGCGCGTCACCCAGCGCCTGATCGCTGCCCTGTCCGCGCCAACGCATGAAGGCACGCTCTACGAAATCGACATGAAGCTGCGCCCGACCGGCGCCAAGGGGCCGGTTGCCGTGTCGCTGGCGGCATTCGAGAATTACTACACCCGCGAAGCCGACACCTGGGAGTTCCTGGCCCTGACGCGCGCGCGTATCGTATGGGCGTCGTCGGCCGACTTCGCTGACCTGGTGCGGCTCAAGGTCGAGACCATCCTGCGCACGCCGCGTTCGCGCCCTGAGACCGCGCTCGACGTTCTCAACATGCGTGCTCTGATGGAGCGGGAACGGCCGGCCAAGACCTTCTGGGACTTCAAGCTCAGCGTCGGCGGCCAGGTCGATGCCGAGTTTGCCGCGCAGTTCCTGCAACTGGTCTATGCCTCCGAAGGCGGGCCATTGCGTTCCGGCACGCTTCAGGCGCTGACGGCCATGCAGCGTGCCGGCCTTGCGCCGCCCGCCGAGATCGACGCCCTGATCCTCGGCTGGCGCGTGCAGCAGTCCCTGGCCCAGGTGATGCGCGTGTCGCTGACGGAAAACGACGACCCGCACAACGAACCCGAAGCCTTCCAGCGCAAGCTGGCGCGCGCGGTCCATACCCGCCGCCTCGACACGCTGGAAAAGAAACTCCGGGATATCCGCAAGCGTGCCCGCCAGGCTTTTGACCGCGTGGTGTCGCCGGAAGCATAAGCATTCTCCTCCCGACCCTTAGTGCCTGGGAGGGAGGAGCGACGGAAACCCTGCGTCACCGCGTTGAATGGTCGTGACGCTGGGGAGCATCATCTGTCGGTGAGTTTTCATGACGTGCGGTTCGCACATATCGGTCTTCTGTGCTAGGAATGGAGCAGGCAATGCCTGACACGACCGTTCTTGCCTGGCCGGGAGGGCCTTCAACCATTTCGCGGAGCGCTGTGAGCACCGATCCCGACGAACACCTGCTGGAACGCATGGGACGTGGCGACATGGCCGCGGTGTCGATACTTGTCTCGCGCAAGATGCCGCGCCTGGTGGCGTTGGCCCGGCGCATGCTGGGTGATCCCGTCGAAGCCGAGGACGTCGCCCAGGAAACCCTGCTGCGCACCTGGAAGCAGGCGGCGACCTGGGTGCCGGGCAAGGCGCGCATCGATACCTGGATGCACCGCGTGGCCCTCAATCTCTGCTATGACCGCCTGCGCCGCCGCCGCGAACAGGTCTCGACCGATGATGTCGAAATCGTCGACACCACGATCAGCGCGCCGGCCCGCATGGAGGCCGCCGAAACCGCCAGCCAGGTCCAAGCTGCGATTAATGCCCTGCCGGACCGCCAGCGCGAAGCCATCGTCCTGACCTATTATCAGGAACTGTCCAATCAGGAGGCCGCCAACGTCATGGACGTCAGCGTCGAGGCGCTGGAAAGCCTGTTGGCGCGGGGCAGACGTGCCCTTCGCACCGCCATGAGTTCTCATAATCCCCACACCTCTGCGGCCCCCGGGAAGGGCCGTCAGGAGAAGGGAGCGTAATATGCCCAATCCCAGTACAATGACAGAAGACCGCTTTCGCGACATCCTCGAGGCCTATGGCGCCGATAGCAAACGCTGGCCGCAGGATGAGCGCGCCGAGGCCATCTCCTATATGCTTGACCACGCCGCAAAGGTGCAGTCGTGGCTGGACGATGCGCGGACGACCGATGGCCTGCTCAATACGTTGTCCGAAACCGACCGCCTGAGCCTGGAAGACAGCCGCAGCCTGCATTGGCAGACCCTGGAACACCTGGCGCGCCGCATGCCGGAAGAGGCCGGGAATGTCGTGGTATTGAAACCGAGAGTCCGTCAGCCCGTCCTGTGGGCGGCTGCGGGTATGGCCGCCTGCATTGCCGGTGCGATCTTCGGCATCACCTTCAGCCTGTCGACGCTCGCCGATGTGCGCGCCCAGGCCGTGCTGGAGCAGGCGCAGGTCTTCGATGACGAGGCCGTGGGATGACAGCGAAAACCCTGAAATGGCTGCTCGGCGTCTCGGTGGCGCTGAACCTGTTCCTGATCGCTGGCGGTATCGGCGCGGGCGTGGTGATGAACCAGCACATGAAGCGCCCGCCGGCGCCGGCAAGCTGGGGCGGGCATCCTAATGAGACAATGACGCCCGAAGCCAAGGCGCGCATCAAGGCCATCATCAGGGAAGCCGCATTGACCGGCGAACCGGACATGGAAAAGGCGCGCACTCTCCGGAAGGATGCGGGCAAGGTGGCTGCCACCGAGCCCTACGATGCCGCCCGTGTTATCGCCCTGTCCGATCAGGCACGCTCCTATGAAGACATGGCGCGCGGCAAGATCGAGACGGCGCTGATCGAGGATATGGCGCAACTGTCGGCCAAGGAACGCGAGGCGGTGGCGAGCTTTATCCTGCGCCCGTCCTTCCGTTTCCGCAAATTCCTTGAAAAGGATGGCGCCCCGCCGCCAAACGGCAAGCCTGTTCCGGCATCGGCCGCGGCGAAACAGCCCTAATTGCCTGTCCGGCAGGTTACGCCCGGTAGATCATATACATCTTTCGTATTGCGGCGGACGGCCAGGCAACGGCCGTCTTCGCTGACGATGTCGAAGGTGATCGGCAGGGCCATGGAATGGGTTTCGTACGGCCCCAGGCGCGGCGGCAGCACACTGACGCTTGAGGCATTGGCCGATTGCGAAGGTCCCAGTTCCACCCGTGCCCGTCCGACCGCGCGCCCAAGCGCATTTTCCAGAGCCTGGCGTGAGGCCGGGTCATCCAGATCGACGGTCGCGACCTGCGTGCCGGCTACCGTCTGGCAGGCGGTCAACCCCAGCGCAACGATCAGGAAGACTGCGAGCCGGTGACGCATGACTACCGCCGCATCGTCATGTCGCGGTTGGTCGTCATGATCCACGGTTCGGGACGTTCCAGCCGTAGCGAAGTGCCCGACGACGTGCTGGCACTGCGGCTGCTGCTGCCGACGGCGGTAATGGTCGCCGCCGGGCAGGTGCCGTTGGCGCCATAGGTGATCGCGGCCTTCAGCAGGCCCTCATTGGCGTCGCCCAGCTCGTGGCCGAAGTCGTCGCCGACCGCGCAGCCGGCGATCTTGACGCCATAGGCGTCGGTCGAATTGTTCGGCGCGAAGCCATCGGCATAGTCGCCGAAGCCGGCCTCGTTCACGCCCTGGAACTGGATGGTGTAATAGGTCTCGCCGCAATTGTCCTGCGGGTAGAAGCCATAGGGTTTGCCGCAGGTCTTGCCGCCGACGATGATGACTTCAACGCCGACACCGCGCAACCCGTTGATGACGGATTCGCTGGCGCTGCAGGTGCTGCCGGTCGTCAGGACGAAGACGCGCGTAAGATTGAGCGCGGGCAGGGCGGTGCCGTTGGCGACCGTGAAGCCAAGGCCGGTCGTGTAGAACGGCGTCGGATTATTGGCCCCGCCGGTCACCGGATTGAGCGTGCCGGCAGCGGTGTTGAAGCGCAGGCGCTCAAACGTCTTGCCGGTCGTCCTGGCATTGCCCGCCACCATGTAGCTGAGCTGCGACGCCACGGCCAGCAGTCCGCCGCCATTATAGCGCAGGTCCAGCACCAGGTCCTTGACGCCCTGGTCCTTCATGCCTTGCATCGCCGTGACGATGTCGTTTTCACTCGAATAGGGGCTAAAGGTATTGAACAGGATATAGCCGGTCTTGTTGCCGACGCCGTCGGTCAGGATGCGCGTCCGGTTGACGGGCTTAGACACCAGGCTGGCCGAGACGAGGGTGACACTGCGGTTCACCGAGGCGCCCGCGTCGCGCACCACCAGATTGGCGGTAACGCCGGCCGAGGACGGAAAGAGGGTATCGTTGAGTATGTCGATTTCGGCCTGGGTCGAGGCGCCATTCACGACGTCGATACCATTGACCGTCAGGATGCGCGTGCCGCGGTTGAGCTTGCCATCGGCCGGCGTGCCGGGATCGGTGAAGACGACGCGGACGTCGCGCGGCACCGTGCCAGACAGGACGGCGATTTCCGCACCGTAGCTGCCGCTCGCCGACGAATTGCGCCGCGCCAGGTATTCGGCTGTCGGTTCGCTGAAGTGGAAGTTGTCCTTGTCCTTGCCCGACGATGTCTTGAGCAGGGTTTTCAGCGCGCCGAAATACTGGACGGGGGTGCTGAGCGTGTTGGGGTTGGTGTCAGCAACCTCGGTGTTCCACAGATAGGTCTCGTGGGTCCACGACCGCAACCAGTTCTTTTCGTCGAGCGTCGTGCCGGCCTTGTCGGGAAAGGCGGTGCCTTCGCTGTCGACGCCGGTGCGCGGGGCCTGGCACTTGTCCTTGAAGGTGCTGGCCGCCTGGAAGACGCCGGCCACCCATCCCGTTGCGCTGCTCGAGGCACTGCTGCTCGATGATGAAGAACCGCCACCGGACGGAACGGACGAACCGCCGCTCCCTCCGCCGCCGCACGATGCGATGACCGCCGTGGCGGCGATGGCGATACAGGCTTGCGCGACTTTACCGATACTGAAGGTGCTCATAAGGCGAAGATGACCACGTTTTCGCCAGTACGGCAAGCGGTCGTCGGGCGTGTTTCAGGCGGCGCGGTCCGCCGAGCGTTCGCTTTCGCCCTTGGCCGGCTGGCGAATCGGCAAAATGATATGCACCCTTGTGCCTTGGCCGGGCAGGCTGTCCAGCTCCATGCGGCCATTGTGCATTTCGGTCAGCGACTTCGAAAGCGCCAGGCCAAGGCCGGTACCTTCCTTGGTACGCAGATACTGGTTGTCGATCTGCTCGAACGGCCGTGCCAGCTTCTGCAGGTCCTTTTCGGAGATGCCGATGCCGGTGTCCGAGACGGTGATGTGGACATTCTCGTCGGTGCGGACGGCGGACACCGTAATCGTGCCCTCCTTGGGGGTGAACTTGACGGCATTGGTCATGAGGTTGAGCAGGACCTGCTTCAGTGCGCGGAAATCGGCTTCGATCTCGGGCAGGTCGGGCGGAATGTGGGTGCGCAGCTTCAGGCCGGCCTTTTCGGCGCGCTGGCGGATCAGGCGCAGGGTGTCGTCGGTGACCTCCTCGACATTGACCGGCTCGAAACGCAGGGTCATCTTGCCGGCTTCGATCTTGGACATGTCGAGAATGTCGTTGATCAGGCTGAGCAGGTGCTGGCCGGAGTTGAGGATGTCGCCGGAATATTCCTTGTAGCGCGGGTGGCCCAGCGGGCCGAACATCTCCGACGACATGATTTCGGAAAAGCCGTTGATGGCGTTCAGCGGGGTACGCAGTTCGTGGCTCATATTGGCCAGGAACTCGCTCTTGGCGTGGTTTGCGGCCTCGGCGCGGATCTTGGCCATCTCGTACTTGCGCGCCAGGACCTCCTGCTGCTTGCGGCTCTGCTCCAGCTTTTCGACCAGGGCCTGCAGTTGTTCCTCGTTCCGGCGGCTCACCTCTTCCTGGACCTTGGCGGCGGTGATGTCGGCGCTGGTGACGACGCGGCCGCCCTCACGGGTCGGGCTTTCGGATATCTGTATCCAGTGGCCGTTGTTAAGTTCGGCCTCGATGACGCTTTCGCGGCCGTCCGCCACCGGAACCTGACGCCGGATGGCGATCTGGATGACCTGTTCGATCAGGTCGCGGGGCGTGCCTTGGCGCAGGAAGCGCTCGTCGACATTGAACGTCGTGCCGAAGGTCTTGTTCCACATGGTCAGGCGGCCATGACGGTCCCACAGCACGAAAGCGTCCGACACCGAGTTGATGGCGTCGAGGAGGCGTGTTTCCGCGCGTTGCGCACGGATCTGGGCAACGCGTTCTTCGGTGACGTCGAGTGCCACGCCGGACAGGCGCGCGAAGCCCGATGCCGAGCGTTCGCCGACCGCCTGGCCGCGCGCATCGATCCACAGGGCGCGGCCACCTTCGCGCGGGACACGGAAGGAAACGTCGAACGCGCCTGTCAGGCGCGCCTCCTTAAGGGCCTGGGTCACCGCGCCGCGATGGTCTGCAGCCAGTCGCCCCAGCACTTCGGACGTCGAAGCGACACCACCCCCGCCCCAGCCCAGCATGACGCCGGTGACGTCGGACATGTAGATCAGGTCCTGGTCCAGGTCCCAGTCCCAGATGCCGCAGTGCGCCGCTTCGACCGCCAGCCGGTAGCGTTGTTCGCTGGCCTGGAACTCAAGCGTCTGTCGGCGGCCGCGCCGCGCCTGGTAGATCAGCAGAACCGTGAAGAGTACGCCGACCAGTAGGGGCCCGCCGATAAACAGGATGCCGGTGAGCAGGCTGGTCGAGATCGAGAAGAAGGGTTCGGTCGGAATGGCATTGAGAACCAGCAGACCGTCGCCACCGGCGGGACCGACGCGTGCCGAGGCGATCTTTATGAAGCCTGCACCTTCGCGCGCGCCCTGGATGAGGTTGCGGCTGTCGGCGCGGTCGCGTAACTGCGCCGGCGCCACAGCGAAGGCGGTGTCGGTATCCTGGCCGACCAGGCGGCTGTCGGACGCCGCCAGGATTACGCCGTCCTTGTCGACCAGAAGGCCGAGGCGCCCATCGACGGAAGTCTGCAGGACAGCCGGATCCAGTCGGGCCACCAGCACGCCAGCGGCGGTTTCCAGAGTCATATAGGGCTGGGCCTGGCCGCTGAGGCGTGAGCTGAGGACATTTACCGTCAGGCGCTGGCCCGTTTTCCCTGCTGCGGCCTCGGCCGCCTTGCGGATCAGGGTGTGGTCGTCAGTGCCCGACATGGCGGCGATGGTGCCCGTGCCGCCTTCGACGCGCACAACGGCCAGACTGGCCAGGTTACCGTGCGCCAGCTTGAGGCCGGCCTCTGTGACGCTCAGCGTGTCGTTGGGGGCAAGCGCGATGCGATCGGCGCCGGCTTCGAGCGCGGCGCGCGCCAGGCCAAGCCGTGCCTCGGCGCGTGCCGCCGCCATTTCCGCGCCATCGAGCAGGACCTGGCCCTGGCGGTCCTTGTCGGCCGACAGAGAATTGCCAAGCTGCAGCGTCGATATGGCTGAAAACAGGCCCATGCCCAGCAGCAGGACCAGTATCGTCAGGCGCATCCACAGAGGCACCGTATTGGGAATGAAGCTGAGTGCCGCCCGGGTAATGCCGCCGGTCACGCTGTTACCCGATGCCGATCCGGCGCGCGCCTTCGTCTCCGGCTGGGCCGGGCGGGTGCGGGAATGTTGGCGCCGTGCCGTCAAGCTTTGCTTCGCTTTGCTTCTGCGCCCGGCAGATCGCGCGGGGAGCTTCAGGTTATTGTTTTTCCAGCGCTTGTACCGAAAGCCGGCTTACGGTTTTCGGCGGGCGCAGGGGGTATCCGTGATTCGCGTTAACGAACAGGGTAAACGCCCCGTTAATCTATTGTCGAGAGTCTTAAGGCCTGATGAATTCGAATAAGGGCTGTGCGGTAGGATTATCCACTGCATCATGGCCGTCGAGCGCCTTAGCCCGCCGCCGCGGCGTTCGGCGGCTGATGGTCGGCCGTCCAGCCTTCGCGGCGTTCCGGTCCGTCATATTTCGGGTCCATGCGGCGGCGGCGATCGGGACCGAAATAGCTGCTGGTCTTGATATATGGGCGGGGATAGTCGACGATGGCGACGACTTTTCGATAGAGTTCCTGCGCCGTCACCGGCTTGCAGCAGAACTCATTGGCGCCGGCGTCGCGCGCGGCCAGCACGCGTGAACGCTCGGAGTGCGCGGTCAGCATGATAACGGGAACGTAGCGGTTCGGACTGTCGGAAGAGTTGCGCACCAGCTTGACGAACTCGATGCCGTCGAGGACTTCCATCTGGTAGTCGGTGACCACGATATCGATCGAATCATGCTTGAGGCGGTGAAAAGCGTCGGTGGCGTCCTTGGCTTCGAAAATCTGGGTCGCGCCAAAGCCGCGCAGGATCGTTTTGACAATATTGATCATGTGGGCGTTGTCGTCCACTACCAGGAACCTGACGCGTTCGAGGCCTGCCAATATCCTGTCCTTCTAAACGATATACCGAAAAGCCTGTGCGGGTTTCGGTGGAACATCGCGCTGAAACAAACACTCGCCCGCGCGCGGCAGGCAACCGTTTACAGTCTATGAAGGCCAATGGCTTAAGAAGGGTTAATAGGGCGCTTTGCCTTACCCCTTCACCGGCTGTAACCGTACCTACCCTTCCAGCGCCTTGGTCGCCAGTTCGGCGACGTTCTTGGACAGGCTGGGCGCCTTGGCGATCGTCTGCAGGGCCTCCTTCATCAGGTCGTTCCAGGGAGCGGCGTAGAAGCGGAAGCGGCTGAGCGGTTCGATCAGGCGCGCCGCCGTCATCGGATTGAAGCTGTCGACCATCAGCACCTGCTCGGTCAGGAAGGCGTAGCCTGCGCCCGACCGATCGTGGAAGACGCTCTGGTTGCCGGCAAAGGCCTGGACCAGGGCGCGCCAGCGGTTCGGCGTCCTGGCATCGAAGTCCGGATGGGATTTCAGCGCCTGGACGCGTTCCAGAGTCGCCGGGTGCGGACAGCTGGATTGCAGGGCAAACCATTTGTCGATGACCAGGGGTTCTGTCTTGAAGCGGTCATAGAAGGCGTCGAGCGCCTTCTGGTAGGGCTGGCCCTGGACATAGGTCAGGGCGGTAATGCCGCCGACCATGTCGGTCATGTTGGTGGCGTTGACGAAGTGCGCCTCGGCCAGGGCGACCAGGCCCTCCTTGTTGTCGCTGTCGTTATAACTGGCCAGCATCAGGTCCAGAAGCGCGTTACGCAAGGCGCGCTGGCCGGCGGCAGCCGCATCGGGGCTGAAGGCGACCGGCGGGATGATCGCGTTATACTGATCGTGCAACAGGGTGGTCAGGCTTTGCGACAAGGCCTTTTTGAGGTCCATCCGGCGCCTGTAGATGAAGGCCGGATCGATCGGGCTCATGGATTGCGCCAGATCCGCCTCGGTCGGCAGGGCCATGATTAGCGCCTTGAAGGCCGGCTCCAGCGTGTCGTCTTCGAGGCACGCTTTCAGCGCTTCGGCAAAGCTGTCGATCAGCGCCGGTGTTGGGGCGGGATCGAGGATGATGGCGCGGGCGAGCCCTTGGGCGGCTTCCCAGCGATTGAAAGGATCCGTGTCGCCCTTGAAGCGGGCAAAGGCGTGCTCGCGCGGTTCTTCGATCGTCAGGATAGCCGGAGCCGAGAAGTGGCGCAGGGCCGAGATGACGGGTTGTTCGGTAACGCCGGTCAGGACGACGTCTTCGTCGGCATGACGCAAAACGTGCAGGCCGTCACTGGCCGCGCCGCTATTATAACTCATGGATTCGCCGCCCGTCGTCAGGAGCCCGAAGCGTACCGGGATCGGCACGGACGACTTGTCGGGTTGGCCCGGTGTCGGCAGGGTCTTCTGGCGCAGTTTCAGCGTCAGTGTCTGCGCGCTGGCATCATATACTGGCGTGATGTCGAGGCGCGGCGTGCCTGCCTGGACATACCATTGCAGCCACGGCGAAAAATCCTCAGCCGTCACGGCTTCGAAGCTCTTCAGAAAGTCTTCGAGCGTCGCCGCCGTGCCGTCATTGGTCTCGAAATAGTGGTCGAGCGCCTTGCGGTAGGTTTCGGGGCCGACATAGGTTTTCAGCATGCCGACGATTTCGGCGCCTTTTTCGTAGATCGTCGCGGTATAGAAGTTGTCGATCTTGACGTAGGACGACGGCCGGACCGGGTGGGCCAGCGGGCCCGAATCCTCAGGGAACTGGCGGGCTCGCAAGGCCTTGACGTCCTTGATGCGGGCGACGGCATGGCCGCGCATGTCGCCGGAAAAGCCCTGGTCGCGGAAGACGGTCAGGCCTTCCTTCAGGCACAGCTGGAACCAGTCGCGGCAGGTGACGCGGTTACCCGACCAGTTGTGGAAGTATTCGTGGGCGATAACGCTTTCGATGCGCTCGTAGTCGAGGTCGGTGGCGGTCGCCGGATCGGCCAGCAACAGCGAGGCGTTGAAGATGTTCAGCCCCTTGTTTTCCATGGCGCCGAAATTGAAGTCGCGCACGGCAACGATCATGAACAGGTCGAGATCGTATTCGCGGCCGTAGACGTCCTCGTCCCACTTCATCGACCGCTTGAGCGCGTCCATGGCGTATTCGGCGCGAGTCTTCATGCCGGTATCGACGTAGATTTTCAGCGCGACGCTTCGGCCCGACATGGTGGTGAAGGCGTCTTCGAGGACGTCGAGTTCGCCGGCGACCAGGGCGAACAGGTAACAGGGCTTGAAGAACGGATCTTCCCATTGCGCATAATGGCGGCCTTCCGGCAGGTCGCCGGTCTCGATCAGATTGCCGTTCGACAACAGGTGCGGGAAGTTCTGCTTCGGGGCTTCGACGCGGACGGTGTATTTCGACAGAACGTCGGGACGGTCGAGGAAGTAGGTGATCTTGCGGAAACCCTCGGCCTCGCATTGGGTCGCGTAGCGGCCGGAAGACATGTAGAGACCTTCCAGCGTCTTGTTGTCCGATGGGTTGATCTCGACCTCGGTCTCCAGGATGAAGCGGTCCGGGACATCGGTTATGGTCAGGGTCTCGGCCGTGACCTGGTAGTCCGTTTCCTTGAGGTCTTTGCCGTCGATGGCGACGCTGATCAGCTTAAGGCGCTCGCCCAGTAGGACCAACGGGCCAGGGCTCTGGCGCTCCAGTGTCAGCCGCGCGCGAACCCGCGTCGTTTCCGGCGCCAGGGCGAAATCCAGCTCGACTTCGGGAATGCGGAATTCCGGCGCCTTGTAATCGCTGAGGCGGATAGGCTGGGCTGTGTCGGTGCGCATGGGCGGTCTCCGGAATCAATTCTCCAAGGTCATGGGGCTTAGGCATGACCTTGGCAAGCGCAAGTGCGCGCCCGGGCCGGACGCGCTCAAAAGCGAAGCGTTAGCGCATCGTCACGAGCGAGGAGCCTCGCGGCGACTGAGCGCTACCAACTGTCGATTTAGGAACTCATTTCAAAGATTGCAGTGCCCGGCAATTGTTTTGCTGCGGGATTAAGTAAGAAAGGCTTTAAGCTGTCGCCGGCTTCGCGGTCGCTACGGCGTCGCCGTCGATGATTTTCCGCAGCTGTTCCGCGCGCTTGGCCAGGGTCATGACGTCATCGTCGACGTCGGTATTCTGGCGCACATAGTCGCGCAGGTCCTTGGCGATCTTGTACAGCGCGGGGCCGGCAGCGATCAGGCGGGCCTGCATTTCGATGAGGTCCGGATCACGCTCGTATTCGGCACCCGGCACGCGCCAGCCGCCCCAGTCGTTCTGATCGGTCACAACGACGGGATAGGTGCCAGGGAAGGGGTGGTGACGGCTCTCATCCGGGCTCTGCCATTTGTTGCGGGCGCGCATCAGGCGCCAGTGGCCCAGGCCCGGTGTCTTGTCGGGGGTGTCGTTGGTGCGCGTGTCGGCACTGAGCTCTTCCGCCGAGAAATCGCGTCCCAGGCCGCAGTCATAAGTGACCCGGACAGGTTCGTCGAAACCCTTGACCCACACAGGGTTGACCTTGTCGATCACGGCCCAGGTACCGACCGGTTCAACATAGACCCGCTGGTGGCGGTGGAAGGAGGCTTTTGCCATGGGAATCCCTGTTTTCGTTCGGGCTGTTCACCAGCAATACCTGAAAAAACTTTAGAAATGGCAAAGGAACGGTATCCGGATATTTTGTTGCGCGTGCAACAGCGTTTGTAATGCGAAAAAAATTTAGGAAAATTTTTCACAATACAAGATCTTGTTTTGACTGAACTGTTATCGCTACCGAGCCCGCCGGCTATTCATCCGGTGTCGGATGGACTGCTTTGCAGTGCACAAATTTCCCGCTAATCTGCCTGCAGACCTGTATGTGGAGGCGGATGCCATGGATGACACTTCTCTCGATCCCGTAAGGCATCATATCGCGCTTTTGGACGGTCTGCTGCATGAGGCGGTGCGCGATTTCGGCCGCGATCATATCCTTGACCTGATCGACGGACTGATCGCCGGCAATTGCGACCTGGCCGCCTTGAGCGAGTCCGAAGCTGCGCATGCCGCGCGCATCATGACCTGCTTGTCGACGCTTCAGGTCATCTCCGAGGATGTCGACCAGTTGAAGCAGGTCGATATGTTCACCGCCTCTGACGGTTCGCGCCTGGCGACGACCCTGACCAATGCCGTGACCTCGGCAAGGGGTGAGGGCATGACCCAGGACGAGGTCGAGACCCTGCTGGCCGGTATCCTGGCCTCGCCGGTCTTCACCGCCCACCCGACCGAAATGCGCCGCGCCAGCGTCGCCATGCGCGAAACCGAGATCACCCAACTGCTGCAGGCGCACGAAAAGGCCGGCAGCAGCGACAGGAAGACGATCGAGGACGAGCTTTACCGCGCCATCGCGCTGTTGTGGAACACGCGTCTCAACCGCCCGGAACGGATCACGGTCAAGGACGAGATCAACAATCTACTGGGTCACGTCGAACGCTCGATCCTGCCGGCGCTGGTGGCGCTCTACGGAGAATGGGGCCGCAATCTCGAAATCGAACGCGCCTTGCCGAGCGTCTTGAAGCTCGGGACCTGGATCGGCGGCGACCGCGACGGTCACCCGCACGTCGATGAGGTAACGCTGAACTACGCCATCAAGCAGCAGGCGCGCCTGGCCTTCCGGTTCTACTTCGGCCAGCTGGAGCAGCTCGACACCGAACTGACCCTGTCGGACGAACTGACCAAGGTGTCGGAATCCCTGCTCGAAATGTCGCGCAAATCGATGGATGGCAATATCCATCGCGTCGATGAGCCCTATCGCCGCGCCATCGCCTGGATCAAGGATCGGCTGGTTCGGACGCGTAATCATATCCTGGACGAAGACGACCGCCGCGGCAATGTCGCGGCCCCGCCGTACGAGACCTGCGAGGCCTTCATCAAGGACTTGAAGGTTATCTGCGACTCGATCGCCGAACACGGCGGCAAGCGCATGATCGGCAAGACGCTGAAGAGCCTGATCCGCATTGCCCGGTCTTGCGGCTTCCACCTGCTGACCATCGACCTGCGCCAGAATTCCGACGTTCACGAACGCGTCGTCGCCGAGCTGTTCACCCAGTCGTCGGAACTGGTCGACTATCTCGGCATGTCTGAAAGCGAACGCTGTTCCGTCCTGCTGGCGGAACTGACCAATGACCGGGTCCTGCGCTGGCCCTATGCGCGCTATTCCGACGAGACGCGGCGCGAACTGAAGATCGTCGATGCGGCCGCCAGCCTGATCAAGACCTTCGGTCCCGATGCCTTCGGCGCCTACATCATCTCCAAGGCAGCGTCGGTGTCGGACATTCTCGAGCCGCTGGTCCTGCTCAAGCAGGCCGGCCTGGTGCGTGGCGGACCGCAGCCGCACACGATGATCAAGATTTCGCCGCTTTTTGAGACCATCGGCGACCTGGAAGCCGCGCCCGACATCATGAAGAAGTGGCTCGGTAACTACGCCGTCCGTTCGCTGATGGGCCGGCCACTGATCCAGGAGGTCATGCTCGGCTACTCCGACTCAAACAAGGACGGCGGCTACACGGCATCGCGCTGGTCGCTGCACAAGGGCTCGAAGGCGGTCAAGGCCGTCTGTGACGACTCGAAGGTGCAGTTGCGTCTGTTCCACGGTCGTGGCGGTAGCGTCGGCCGCGGTGGCGGGCCTGCCTTCGAAGCCATCCTGGCCCAACCGGAAGGCACTGTCGGTGGTCAGATCCGCGTCACCGAACAGGGCGAGATGATTGCGCGCAAGTTCGGCAATCCGCAGGTGGCGCAAAAGACGCTCGACGCCTTTGCCGCCGCGACCTTCCTGGCGTCCAAGCCTAATGGTCATACGGTGCGGCCGGCCGGTGACAGCGAAATGGAAGCGCGCTTCACCCCGATCATGGACCGTATCTGCGAAGCCTCGTTCAAAGCCTATCGCGGCCTGGTCTATGACGACCCGCATTTCCTGGCCTTCTTCCGCTCGGTGACGCCGATCTCGGAAATCTCGGGACTGAAGATCGGCTCGCGCCCGGCGTCGCGGACGGCTTCAGGCAAGATCGAGGACTTGCGCGCCATTCCGTGGGTGTTTTCCTGGTCGCAGTCGCGGCTGATGCTGCCGGGCTGGTACGGCTTTGCCGCCGGCGTGCGCGAAGCCGGCATCAGCGATGCCGAGTTGCAGGAGATGGTCAAATGGGACTTCTTCGACGTCTTCCTGGCCAATATGGAAATGGGCATGGCCAAGGCCGATATGGGCGTCGCTGAGTCTTACGTGGCGCTGGCGACCGAGCCGGAAGAGGCGAAGCGCATCT
Organism: Asticcacaulis sp. P4_H10; assembly: GCF_056400965.1. Lineage (NCBI taxonomy): Bacteria > Pseudomonadati > Pseudomonadota > Alphaproteobacteria > Caulobacterales > Caulobacteraceae > Asticcacaulis > Asticcacaulis sp. P4_H10. Next base: position 221,147 of record NZ_JBFUKH010000001.1, read on the forward strand.
TCGCCCAGATTCGTTCTGAGTTCGACGATACGGTGGCGTTGATCCTGCGGACGCGCGGCGCCACGACGTTGCTGTCGACGCACGAGCGGCTGCGCGGCCAGATCGAGCGTTCCAAGCCTGTTTTGGATGCGCTCAACCGGTTGCAGGTGCATCTGATCGGCCGTTTGCGCGGTGGTAACGATCACAAACTGGTCCAGCTTGCGGCGCAATTGACCGTCAACGGCATCTCCGCGGCTCTGCGCAACACGGGCTGATTTTGCCGACGGGCTCGGCATGACGAGTTGGCAGGCTTAAGCGGTGTAAGCCTTGCCGTCGATTTCGGTGCCCGCGGTGAAGTTTGAATTGCCCCTCACCCTAACCCTCTCCTCGCAAGCAGGGAGAGGGGACTGGATTCATTTTCTCCGTTAGCGCTAACAATTATGTAAAGGCCTTGTTTCGTAAGGCCAAGTTCCTCTATATGGGATTTCAGGATGCCGCACGGACGGTGTCAGACACTATGCGCCCGCGTTAGAAAACTTGACGCAGGGCGTGGCATACGACAACGCTGTCATAAGCTTGTGCGGTCGCGGGCCGCGAAGCGAAGACGGTCAATCAGGGAACGGTTTTATGGCGATATCCTCCAGCGCGCGTCAGCAGGTCTTTGTCCTTGTCGGCGGCACCGGCGACCTGGCCATGCGGATGCTGTGGCCGTCCCTGGCCATGCTCGATCAGGATGGTTACCTGGCCGACGACCTGCGCATCATTTCGGTGGCGCGTGAGGATTGCGGCACCGAGGTCTGCGTCGACCGTATCGGCAATGCGGTGCAAAAGCGTATCGGCGCCGATCTGGAAGCCGCCACCCTGCCGCGCTTCCGCAAGCGTATCGTGCACGTCGCGCTCGACGCCGCCAATGACGACTGGGGCACGAAGCTGAAGGCAGAGCTCGGCAATGTCGACGCGCTCGACATCGTCTACTTCCTGTCGGTGTCGCCGACCCTGTTCAAGCCGATCTGCGAGCATATCGAGCGCGCGGGCCTCAACAAGGCGCCGAACCGCGTCGTTATCGAAAAGCCGATCGGCCGCGACCTGGCAACCTCGAAGATCATCAATGACTCGGTTGCCCACGCATTCTCCGAAGACCGCACCTTCCGCATCGACCACTATCTGGGCAAGGAAACCGTCCAGAATCTGATCGCGCTGCGTTTCGGCAATACGGTCTTTGAACCGCTGTGGAATGCCCAGTCGATCGACCACGTCCAGATCACCATCGCCGAAACCGTCGGCACGGGTGAGCGCCTGGGCTATTACGACGAATACGGCGCTATCCGTGACATGTTGCAGAACCACCTGCTGCAACTGCTGTGCCTGACCGCCATGGAGCCGCCGGCCGGCCTGTCGTCTGATGCTCTCAGAGATGAAAAGGTCAAGGTGCTGCGTTCACTGAAACCGATAGACGCCGCGAATGTCATGCAGAGCACGGCGCGCGGCCAGTATGGTCCGGGCTTTGCCGATGGCGGCGCCATCCGTGGCTACGAGGCTGAAAAGGGCTCGCCGTCGGGCACCGAAACCTATGTCGCAGTCAAGGCGGAAATCCAGAACTGGCGCTGGGCGGGTACGCCCTTCTACCTGCGAACCGGCAAGTGCCTGCCGTCGCGCGCTACCGAAATCGTCATCCAGTTCAAGGCGTTGCCGCACTCGATCTTCGGCGGCGAGGATAAGGCCAACCGCCTGATTATCCGCCTGCAGCCGGATGAAGACATCAAGCTGTCGATCATGAACAAGTCGCCGGGCCTGACCGCCGAGGGCATGCACCTGCAATCGCTCGACCTCAGCCTGTCGCTGATCACCGCCTTCGACGGAAATGGCAACAAGCCGGCCCGCCGCCGCATCGCCTATGAGCGCCTGATCCTCGACGCCCTGAACGGCAACAACGCCCAGTTCGTCCGCCGCGACGAGGTCGAGGCCGCCTGGGCGTGGGTCGACGGCATTTCCGAAGCCTGGAAGCAAGCCTATCCGAAGCCGCAAACCTATCCCGCCGGCACCTACGGCCCGGTCAGCGCTTATACGCTGCTCGACCGTGATGGCCGCACCTGGAACGATTGAAGGGTGAGCGGGCAGGGCCACATGATCACTTTCGACGGCGCCAAGGGGCCCGTCGCAGTGCGTTGTTTCGACAGCGCGGCGGAAGCCGGGGCGTGGATCGCGCCAAACATCGCCAAGTCTCTCAAGGACACCATTGCCCAGCGCGGCAAGGCCATCTGGCTCGGTTGCGGCGGTAACACGCCAAAGCCGATCTATGAGCAGCTGGTCACCGAAGATATCGACTGGGACAAGGTCAAGCTGTTCCAGGTCGATGAACGCTTCGTGCCGACGGATGACGCAGCCTCCAATACGCGCATGATGCGTGAGGCGCTGAACAGCGTCCTCGGCCAGGGCGCCATGGAGCTGATCTCGCTTATCCAGGACATCAACGACCAGTATGCCTGCGCCGCCAAGGCTGAGGCGAAACTGCGCGAACTGGGCGGCGGTGAGCCGCCGGTGTTCGACTTCGCCCTGATGGGCATGGGGCCGGATGCGCACTATGCGTCGATCTTCCCCGGTCACGCCATCAATGGCGTCGTCTACAATACCGACGCCCTGGTTCTGCCGGTCTCGGCGTCTACGACCGAGCTGGAACCCAAGCTGCCGCGTATCACCTTGACGGTGCCGGCGATCAACGAGTCGCGCCGCATCCTGTTTTACATCACCGGTCAGACCAAGCTGGACGTGCTGAAGTCCGCCGCCCTGTCGACCGATCCCTATACATCGCCCATCGGCGCCTTCCTGGCACAGTGCCCGGTCGCCGTCGAATTTGTGTGGGCGCCCTGAGGTAGTCCCATGGCTGAATTGCACCCCGTCCTCGCCGAAGTCACCCAGCGCGTCATCGAACGCTCGAAAGATCTGCGCGCCGAATTCATGAGCCGCACCGACCGCTATAAATCGGACGAGCCGCGCCGCAAGAAGCTGAGTTGCGCCAACTACGCGCACGTCGTGGCCGCGTCTTCGGATACCGACAAGCTGCAACAGGCGCTGGATGCCGTGCCCAATATCGGCGTCGTGACCTCGTACAACGACATGCTGTCGGCGCACCAACCCTATCACGACTATCCGGACAAGATCCGCGTCGCCGCCCGCAAGGTCGGCGCCACGGTCCAGGTCGCCGGTGGCGTACCGGCCATGTGCGACGGCGTCACGCAAGGCCGTCCGGGCATGGAGCTGTCTCTGTTTTCGCGCGACGTCATCGCCATGGCGACGGCGATCTCGCTCAGCCACGATGCGTTTGACGCGGCGCTGATGCTCGGCATCTGTGACAAGATCGTGCCGGGTCTGGTTATCGGCGCTTTGTCGTTCGCCCACCTGCCGGTCATCTTCGTGCCGGGCGGTCCGATGTCGTCTGGTCTTCCGAACCCGGAAAAGGCCAAGATCCGTACGCTTTATGCGCTCGGCGAAGTCGGCCGCGATGCACTGCTGGCCGCCGAAATGGCTTCCTATCATGCCGCCGGGACCTGCACCTTCTACGGCACCGCCAACTCCAACCAGATGATGATGGAGATCATGGGCCTGCACGTGCCGGGGGCGGCCTTCGTCCATCCCCATACGCCGCTGCGTGAAGCCCTGACCGCTGCCGCCACCGAGCGCGCGGCAAAGACGGCTGAGAACGGCAAGGACCCGAAGCGCCTGGCCGACGTGCTGACGGAAAAGGCTTTTATCAATGCTGCCATTGGTCTCCTGGCCACGGGTGGCTCGACCAACCACACCCTGCACCTGCCAGCGATGGCGCGGGCGGCGGGTGTAATCATCACCTGGGAAGACATGGACCAGCTGTCGCGCGTTGTGCCGCTGCTGGCGCGTGTCTATCCGAATGGTTCGGCCGATGTGAACCACTTCCACGCCGCCGGCGGTATCGGTTTCGTCATCCGCGAACTGCTGTCGGGCGGTCTGCTGCACGAAGACGTCGACACCATCTGGGGCCATGGTCTCAGCCTCTATGCCACCGAGCCCTTCCTGGATGAAGGCGTGCTGACCTGGCGCCCGGTGCCGGAGCACAGCCTCGACGAGGCCGTCGTGCGTCCGTTGTCCAATCCGTTCCAGCCCGAAGGCGGCTTGCGCGAGCTCAAGGGCAATCTCGGCCGTTCGGTGACCAAGACCTCGGCCGTCAAGCCGGAGCACCAGATCGTCGAAGGCCCGTGCGTGGTATTCGACGACCAGGACGACTTTCTGGCGGCCTTCAAGGCCAAACAACTGCCGGAAGGCGATTTCGTTTGCGTGGTCCGTTTCCAGGGGCCAAAAGCTAACGGGATGCCGGAACTGCATTCGCTGACGCCGTCTTTGTCGTCGATCCTCGATCAGGGCCGCAAGGTGGCGCTGCTTTCGGACGGCCGCATGTCGGGCGCGTCAGGCAAGGTAACCGCTGCGATCCACCTGACACCGGAAGCGGTGGAAGGCGGGCCGATCGCGAAGCTGCGGACAGGCGACCTTATCCGGGTCGATTGCGTGGCCGGAACTGTGGACTATCTCGGAGATGCCGCCGAGTTCGCTCAAAGACAAAACGCTGAACGGCCAAAAGAAGCCGACGGTGTAGGTCGGGAACTTTTTGCACATATGCGACGCGTCGTGGGGCCAGCCGACGCGGGCGGTGCGGTCTTTTGGTAAGGTAATGACAGCTCAATCAGGAAATTCCGGCCGCACGCTGCGTGGTCTGGTCGGCGATATCGGCGGCACCAATGCGCGCTTCGCCGTGGCCGAACGGACGGATGGCAAGACAACCCTGTCCGATTTCAAGTCGCTGGAATGCGGTGACTATCCGGACGTCTATCACGCGCTTACGGCCTATTTCGGCATGATCGGTGGCCGTCCGGCGCTCGACTATGCCTGCGTCGCCGTGGCCGGTCCGGTCAAGGATGGCCGGATCAAGTTCACCAACCTGAGCTGGATCATCGAGGAGCGGTTGCTGGCCGAATCCGTCGGCGCCCCGAAGGCGCGCCTGATCAACGACTATGCCGGCCTGGCCTTCGCCCTGCCGCACCTGGCGGATCAGGACGTCAAGACGATCGGGCCGGTGACGCAAGGGTTCGGCAATGTCCACGCCGTCATGGGCGCCGGGACGGGCTTCGGCGCCTCGGTGCTGGTCGGCGGGGCTTACGGTCCCTACTGCCTGTCGACCGAAAGCGGCCACATCAGCTGGGCGCCCGTCAACGACTACGAAGCCGAAATCCAGCGCTTCCTGCGCAAGAAGTACGGTCGCGTCACGGTCGAGATGCTGCTGTCAGGCCCTGGCCTGGTCAACCTCTATCAGGCCATCTGCGCCATTCGTGGTGAAGGCACCGAGAATCTGACGCCCGCGCAGATCACTCACCTGGAAGGTGAAGACGCCACGGGCAGCCGCTATACGGTTGAGGCCTTCTTCGACATCATGGCCAGTGTCTGCGGTGACCTTGCCCTGGCGCACGGGGCGACCTCAGGCATGTTCATGGCCGGTGGCATCGCGCCGCGCCTGATCAAGCATATCGACGAACTGCGTTTTCGCGCCCGCATGGAAGCCAAGCAGCCGATGGTGCATCTGGTGTCCGCCATTCCGTCGCGCATCATTATCCATCCGTATGCGGCCTTGCTGGGTTCGGCGAATGCGCTGACGGACCATGAAATAACGGCGTCATAATTGGCCGGGAGCGATGTTCGGAAAAGTGTGCAGTGGTTTTCCGTATAAACATCGCGAGCAAATTAAAGAGCTGGAGCATGATGACTGTTTCAACCCAAAGTCATCATGCTCTCGTCAGGGCTTGCGGCTTGTGGCTCCCCCCTTTAAGGGAGGTGCTGACAAAGCCGTGGGCCGCGAGACGCTCCGTGAATACTGTTTGTAATGCTTGAGGAAGCGACCATGTCCCAGAACCATAAAGTCCAGAAGTATATGACCATGGGCCCCGTCCTGCCGGTCATGGTCATCTCCCGGATCGAACACGCCGTGCCATTGGCTCAGGCGCTGATCGCCGGCGGCATCAAGGTGCTGGAAATCACCCTGCGCACCGACTGCGCGCTCGACGCCATCAAGCTAATCAGCCAGGAATGCCCGGACGCGGTCGTCGGCGCCGGCACGGTCCTGACGCCCAAGGACGCTGAAAAGGCCGCCAAGGCCGGCTCGAAGTTCGCCGTTTCTCCAGGTCTGACCAAGGATCTGGCGCGTCAGGAAGCGCTGCCGCTGCTGCCGGGCGTTGCGACCTCGTCCGAGGTCATGCAGGCCATGGAATGGGACTATACCTACCTGAAGTTCTTCCCGGCGGTGCCGGCTGGCGGCGTCAACTACCTCAAGGGCATCGGCGGCCCGCTGCCGCAGGTCAAGTTCTGCCCGACCGGCGGCGTCGACGTCAAGAACGCCGCCGACTTCCTGGCGCTGCCGAACGTGCTGTGCGTAGGCGGTTCGTGGGTTGCACCGGCGAAGGCAATGGAAGAGGGCAACTGGGCCGAAATCACCCGTCTGGCGGCTGAGGCCGTCGCGACTTTCGGCAAATAAACCTTAAGACTTGCGAAGGCACTCTCTCTTCGCGCACAACACGATAAAAAATAGGGCATGACGGCGCATTGCGCCAGATAGGCATGCTATTGACAAATTTGCACAGGTGAAGAAACTTTTGCCAGTAATCGGCGGATATTGGAACGGCATTCAGTGAATCAAACCAAGGCTCTCCCGGAAGGCACGACGCCCGTTCCGGGCATTGCGGGTGCCGTTTCGACCATCAATGATGTGGCGCGGCTGGCGGGCGTGTCGATCAAGACCGTGTCACGCGTCATGAACGATGAGCCGAATGTTCGCGATGAAACGCGCGCCAAGGTCAAGCAAGCCGCTGACGTTCTGCACTATCGTCCGAACCTGCTGGCCCGGTCATTGGCCGGCGCGCGCAGCTTCCTGCTGGGCTTGCTCTACCATAACCCGGTGCCGACCTATATCATGGAAATGCACCAGGGCGTGGTGCGTCGCTGCCGCGAAAGCAATTATCACCTGCTGGCTGAACCGCAGGACCTGACGGGCGGCGAGGTGGAAAAGTCGATCGCCAATCTGCTGTCAACCATCCGCCTCGACGGGGTCATCCTGACCCCGCCGCTGTGCGACATGGCGGTGGTGCTGCAGACGGTCGAAGCCGCCAACGTGCCCTATGTTCGCATCGCGCCGTTTCTCTATCCGGGCCGCACGGCGACCGTGCGTATGGACGAGGCGCGCGCTGCCTACGAGATGACGCAGTACCTGCTCAAGATGGGGCACCGCGATATCGGCTTTATCATGGGCCACCCGGAACACGGCGGTACGCACCTGCGCTACAAGGGTTTTATGAGCGCGATGCGCGATGCCGGCATCGAGCCGAAACCTGAATGGATCAAGCAGGGTTATTTCAGCTTCGAGTCGGGTGTCGATGTCGGCAATGCCTTCTTCGCCGATGGCCAGGCCCGTCCGACCGCCATCTTTTCTTCGAACGACGACATGGCGTTCGGCCTGATGAGCGTGGCGCAGCGACTTGGCATCCACATTCCGGATGAACTGTCGATCGTTGGTTTTGACGACACGCCGGGCTGTGAGCTGATCTGGCCGCACTTGACCACGATCCGCCAACCGGTGACCGATATGGCGTTCGCCGCCGCCGACATCCTGTTGGAGCGCAATAATGTTGACGAAGCCTCGCCGCCGTTCAGCAGCGTCGTCCGCGAACTGCCATTTACGCTGATCGAACGGGATTCGGTCCGGAAGCTTTAGCGTTAAAATCCTCCAATAAGCGAGGACTTTCCGAGCCTCTTGAGGCGAGGCAAGGGCGACTGCCCGCTCGAGCTTATGCGAGGAGCCTAGCGGCGCTTGAGCGGCAAAAAGCCATAAAAAAAACCCGATGAACCGGAGTTCATCGGGTTAAAGGCCAGTGCCTTCCAAATAATGCCACATTTAAGAAGGCGCTTTAAAACCGCACGCTGACTGGCATGAAAAAGGGAAAGAGCCAGGCACCGCCGTTTTAAAGACAAACCTCTTTCCGTCAAAAACTGACGCAAAGAGGAAACAGGGTAGGTGTCATATATTGATATCTGACAACGCTGTCAAATAAATAATGAAAGCAAAAATATTTTTCTTTGGAAAAACGTCGTTACGCCTTATTTTATAAGGAATTCATTAAAGCAACCGACTTGACGGCGGTTGATAGCGCTGTCAATAGTCTCCATGGAAGAACCGGAGCCAAAAAACATCCGGAACAGGCGCAGGTGTGGCGGGTTTGCAGGTGTTGACCTGGGCTTCCGGCTGCGATCAAACTGAATAATAACACTGATACAGCGGCAGGAGCACTATGTCCGACACACGTCAAGCAGCCTTTGGGCTAGCCACCCTGAGAAGTTCGCGCACCCTGAAAATGACGCTTATGTCGGGATTGGGCATCACGCTCGTCCTGGCGCTGGGCATTGCCGGCGCTGCCGAGGCGAAGGCCAAAAAGGCAACCGCCAAGCCCGTTGTCGCGGAAGCGATCATGAAGGTCGATCCGGCATGGCCGGCGGTGCCGGACGCGGGGCTGATCGATCCGAAGACTGAAAAGCGCATCAGCGATATCATGGCGCAGATGACGCTTGAGGAGAAGGTCGGCCAGACCATCCAGGCCGATATCAACTTCATCAAGCCCGAGGAACTGAAGGAATATCCGCTGGGTTCGATCCTGGCCGGCGGCAACTCCTCGCCGAAGCAGAACGAGCGCGCCACGCCGGAAGAGTGGCTGCAACTGGCCGACGATTACTGGCGCGCCAATGACGCGCGCAAGACCAAGGTGCGCATCCCGATCCTGTTCGGCATCGATGCCGTCCACGGTCACGCCAACATGGTCGGCGCCATCGTCTTCCCGCACAATGTCGGCCTGGGCGCTGCCCACAATCCTGACCTGATCGAAAAGATCGGTGCTGTCACCGCCAAGGAAATGTCGCTGGCCGGGGTCGACTGGACCTTTGCCCCGACGGTGGCCGTACCGCGCGACAAGCGCTGGGGCCGTTCCTATGAAGGCTATTCGGAAAACCCGGCGGATGTCGCAGCCTATTCCGGCCGCATGGTCCAAGGTCTGCAAGGCGATGACGGCGGCCGCAATGGCATCAAGCCGGGGCACATCATGTCGACCGCCAAACACTATCTCGGTGACGGCGGTACCAAGGACGGCAAGGACCAAGGCGACGCTATCATCAGTGAAGCCGATCTGGTCAACATCCACAATGCCGGCTATCCGCCCGCCATCGAAGCTGGCGCCCTCTCGGTCATGGTCTCCTTCTCGTCGTGGAACGGCCAGAAGCTGAGCGGCTCCAAGCACATCATCACTGGCGCGCTCAAGCAGCGCATGGGTTTTGACGGTTTCGCCGTCACCGACTGGAACGCGCAAGGCCAGGTGCCGGGCTGCACCAACGACAACTGTCCGACGGCGATGAACGCCGGTATCGACATGTTCATGGCGCCCGATAGCTGGAAGGGGCTCTACAAGAACACCCTGGCCCAGGTGAAGGACGGCACCATCCCGATGGCCCGCCTGGACGACGCTGTGCGCCGCATCCTGCGTGCCAAGCTGAAGGGTGGCCTGTTCGACTTAGCTGCGCCGAAGGACCGTCCTCTGGCCGGCAAGTGGGACCAACTGGGTTCGGCGGATAGCCGTGCCGTGGCCCGTCAGGCAGTGCGCGAATCGCTTGTCCTGATCAAGAATCAGGGCGGCGTCCTGCCGCTCAAGGCCAATGCCCGCATCCTGGTGACCGGTGACGGTGCCGACAATATCGGCAAGCAGTCCGGCGGCTGGACCATCACCTGGCAGGGTACCGGCAATGCCAATTCGGACTTCCCGAACGGCCAGTCGATCTATGGCGGCATCGCCGAAGCGGTCAAGGCGGCTGGCGGCACGGCGTCGCTCAGCGTCGGTGGCGTCTATAAGGAAAAGCCGGATGTGGCCATAGTCGTCATCGGCGAAGACCCCTATGCCGAGTTCCAGGGCGACCGCGCCAATCTTGGCTACAAGGTCGGCGACAGCAGCGAACTCGACATGATCAAGAAGCTGAAGGCCGACGGCATCAAGGTCGTGACGGTCTTCCTGTCGGGCCGCCCGCTGTGGACCAATAACTACATCAACGCGTCGGACGCCTTTGTCGAGGCCTTCCTGCCAGGTTCGGAAGGCGGCGGTGTCGCTGACGTCCTGATCGGTGACGCCAACAAGCAGCCGCGCAACGATTTCAAGGGCAAGCTGACCTTCTCGTGGCCGAAGAAGGCCAACCAGGGCCCGCTCAATGTCGGCCAGCCCGGCTACGACCCGCAGTTCGCCTACGGCTACGGTTTGACCTACAAGGACAAGGGCGACGTCGCAGCCCTGTCCGAAGACTCAGGCCTCGGCAATGAAGCCGTCGTCAATGTCGACACCTACTTCGCGTCTGGCCGAGTCAAGGCGCCGTGGAAGCTGCAACTGGCTGACGCCAATGGTATTGCCGATGGCGACCTTGCGACCTTCTCCAGCCCTGGCGGCATGGTCACGCAAACCGCTGTTGACGCCAATAACCAGCAGGAAGCCGGCCGTTCGCTCGTCTTCAAGGGCCGTGCGCTTGCCGCCATCGTCGGCGAGCCGGTCAACCTCAGTCGTCAGACGACCGGCAAGATGACGGTCGGCATCCGCTACCGCCTCGATGCGCCGCTGCAAGGGCCGGTCGTCATGGCCATGGGCCACAGCCTGAGCGTCCTGCAGATGGTCGATGTTTCCAAGGCGCTGACCGCGCCGGTCGGTGAGTGGAAGACGCTGAAGATAACGCTCGACTGCTTCGTTGCTGCCGGCCAGGACATGAACGCGGTCTCGATCCCGTTCGCCATCGGTTCGGAAAAGCCGCTGTCCATCAGTTATTCCAGCATCAAGCTGGAGTCGGACGAGGGCGATGCAACCTGCCCGGCGAAGTGATTCCGGAGCGATATTCCGAAAAGTGTGACGCGGTTTTCGGTAAATATCGCGACAAGCTAATGGTTATATCCAGAGACCTTGATCCCCGCCCCTGATCCCTCAGGGCGGGGATTTTTGTCCTATGACGCAGGCAGATTCCGACGGTACCGATAACATCGCTATCCCTAGATTGATTCTGCTGTTAGCCTGTGGTTAAGTCATCTTAATTGTATGATATATCGGTCCACAAGAGACCGGGGGAATGGGAACATGCCTGATTTAAAACAATATCTGCCGTCACAGAGCTTCCTGTCGAGCATCGACGTCTGGATCGTGCTCTTCTACGCCGTGTCCATCTTCATCCTGGCCCAGGTCGTCTCGCGCCGCAAAGCCGGCGAGGAGAAGTCGTCCAAGGGCTACTTTCTGGCCAACAACCAGTTGCCGTGGTGGGCCATCGGCGCCTCGCTGATCGCCGCCAACATCTCGGCCGAACAGATCGTCGGCATGTCGGGATCGGGCTACAAGATCGGCCTGGCCATCGCCTCCTACGAATGGATGGCGGCGATTACCCTGATCATCGTTGGCAAGTACTTCCTGCCGGTCTTTCTGCGCAACGGCGTCATGACCATGCCGGGCTTCCTGGAGCAGCGCTTCGGACCCAGTGTGAAGTATCTGATGGCCGTCTTCTGGCTGATCCTCTACGTCTTCGTCAACCTGACCTCGATCCTGTGGCTGGGCGCGACGGCTGTCATCACCGTCACTGGCCTGGACCCGTTCTGGGTGATAACGGGCCTTGGCGTATTTGCCCTGTTGTACCAACTGACCGGCGGCCTCAAGGCCGTGGCCATGACCGATATCGTCCAGGTGACCCTGCTGGTCCTGGGCGGTCTGGTCATCACCGGCCTGACCCTGACCAAGATCGGCGGTTCGCAGGACCTGGCGGGCTTCGTGAATGGCTTCAACACGCTGCACACCAAGTTCCCGGAACACTTCAAGATGATCCTGGACGAAGCGTCGCCGCACTATAAGGAGCTGCCGGGCCTGGCGGTCATCTTGGGCGGCATGTGGATCATGAACATCTCCTACTGGGGCTTCAACCAGTACATCATCCAGCGCGCCCTGGCCGCCAAGGACCTTCCTGAAGCCCAGAAAGGTATCGCTTTCGCCGCCTATCTCAAGCTGCTGATGCCGCTGATCGTCGTCGTGCCCGGCCTCGCCGCCCTGGTGCTGGCGCCCGACCTGGCCCGTCCGGACCAGGCCTATCCAAGCATGATGACCTTGCTGCCGTCGGGACTGCTGGGTCTGGTTTTCGTCGCCCTGACCTTCGCGGTCATCGCCTCGACCGCTTCCAAGATCAACTCGATCGCCACTATCTTCACACTGGACATCGTCGCGCCGCTCAAGCGCGACATTCCTGACACCCAGCTGGTCACGATCGGTCAGGTCGCGGCTCTGATCTCGGTCATCATTGCCATCTTTACGGCCGAGCCTTTGCTCGGCAAGTGGGATCAGGCCTTCCAGTACATCCAGAACTTCACCGGTTATTTCACGCCGGGCATCGTGGTGATCTTCGCCCTTGGCATGTTCTGGAAGCGCTGTTCGACGGCAGGCGCCATCGCCACCATCATCGGCGGTGTCATCATGTCAGCCGCCTGGTCGTACTATGATCCGAACTATCCGTTCATGAACCGCGTCGGCTGGGTGTTCGTTGCCTCGACCGCGCTGTGTGTACTGGTGTCGCTGGTTCTGCCAAACAAGCGCGAGGTTTCGACCCTGACGCTGGAAGGCGTCAGCTTCAAAACCTCTACGACCTTCAACGTGTTGGCGGTCGGCGTCATCGCGATCCTGGTCGGGCTATATGCCTGGTTCTGGTAAGGTCGCGTATTAATTGCATGAAGGGCCCGGCTCGCCTGAGCCGGGCTTTTTTATTGTGTATTCTTTACACTTCTTAACGCCCTTACGGGTTCCTTACTTTTGCTTCCGAAAACCTCATCGCCCTTTTATCGACACCTGCACATTCCTGAAGGGTACGGCGGGGTGCGCCGGGGCAAGAGTTTATTCAGAGCAGAAACACATGTTGGATGCCGCCTTCGAGGTTGCTGATGAGCCCGTCAGTGCAGGAGGCGAACTCAACGCGCTCCTCCACGCTTTGAACGCCCTGCGCAAGGGCCAGTCCGATGTCCGCCTGCCTGCCGACTGGACCGGGATCGCCGGCAAGGTCGCCGACGCCTTCAACGAAGTCGTCGAGATGAATGAACGCATGGCGTCGGAACTGGGGCGGCTGTCGAAATCCGTCGGTAAGGAAGGCCGGCTCAGCCAGCGCCTCAATCTCGGCCACGTCTCTGGCTTCTGGCAGGATTCGGTCGAGTCGGTGAACGACCTGATCGACGACCTGGTGCACCCGACGACGGAAACCGCGCGCGTCATCGGCGCCGTGGCACAGGGCGACCTGTCCAAGACCATGGCGCTGAAGATCGACGACCGGCCGCTGCAGGGCGAATTCCTGCGCACCGCCAAGACGATCAACACCATGGTGGATCAGCTGGGTTCGTTCGCCGCTGAAGTGACGCGAGTTGCGCGTGAAGTGGGTACCGAAGGCAAGCTGGGCGGCCAGGCCAAGGTCGAAGGCGTGTCGGGGACGTGGAAGGACCTGACCGACTCGGTGAACTCAATGGCCGGCAACCTGACCTCCCAGGTGCGGAACATTGCCGAAGTGACGACCGCCGTGGCCAACGGCGACCTGTCCAAGAAAATCACCGTCGACGTGAAGGGCGAAATCCTCGAACTGAAAAACACTATCAATACCATGGTGGACCAGCTGCGCTCCTTCGCGTCGGAAGTGACGCGGGTGGCGCGTGAAGTGGGTACCGAAGGCAAGCTGGGTGGCCAGGCCAAGGTGGAAGGCGTGTCGGGGACGTGGAAGGATTTGACGGATTCCGTGAACTCGATGGCCGGTAACCTGACCTCCCAGGTGCGGAACATCGCCCAGGTGACGACGGCCGTGGCCAACGGCGACCTGTCGCGCAAGATTACCGTGGACGTGAAGGGCGAAATCCTTGAGCTGAAAGACACGGTCAACGCCATGGTGGACCAGCTCAACTCGTTCGCCGCCGAAGTGACGCGGGTGGCGCGCGAAGTCGGTACCGAGGGCAAGCTGGGAGGCCAGGCCGAGGTGCGCGGCGTTGCCGGCACGTGGAAGGATTTGACCGACTCGGTGAACATGATGGCCGGCAACCTGACCGGCCAGGTGCGGAACATCGCCGACGTGACGACCGCCGTGGCCAACGGCGACCTGTCGAAGAAGATCACCGTGGACGTCAAGGGTGAAATCCTTGAGCTGAAGGACACGGTCAACGCCATGGTGGACCAGCTCAACTCGTTCGCCGCCGAAGTGACGCGGGTGGCGCGCGAAGTCGGTACCGAAGGCAAGCTGGGCGGCCAGGCCGACGTTAAGGGCGTCGCCGGGACGTGGAAGGATCTGACCGACTCGGTGAACTCGATGGCCGGTAACCTGACGGGCCAAGTGCGTAACATTGCCGACGTCACCAAGGCCGTGGCCGCAGGCGACCTGTCCAAGAAAATTACCGTGGACGTTAAGGGCGAAATTCTCGAACTGAAAAACACGGTCAACACCATGGTGGACCAGCTGTCGTCCTTCGCGTCGGAAGTGACGCGGGTGGCGCGCGAAGTCGGTACCGAAGGCAAGCTGGGCGGCCAGGCCGAGGTGAAGGGTGTCGCCGGGACATGGAAGGATTTGACCGACTCGGTGAACATGATGGCCGGCAACCTGACCGGACAGGTGCGGAACATCGCCGACGTGACCAAGGCCGTGGCCGCGGGCGACTTGTCGAAGAAAATCACCGTCGACGTTAAGGGCGAAATCCTCGAACTGAAAGACACCATCAACGCCATGGTTGACCAGCTAAACGCCTTCGCGTCGGAAGTGACGCGGGTGGCGCGGGAAGTCGGTACCGAAGGCAAGCTGGGCGGCCAGGCCAAGGTGGAAGGCGTGTCTGGCACGTGGAAGGACCTCACCGACTCGGTGAATTCGATGGCGTCTAACCTGACGGCCCAGGTGCGGAACATCGCCGACGTGACGACCGCCATCGCCAATGGTGAGCTGAAGCGCAAGATTACCGTGGACGTGAAGGGCGAAATTCTCGAACTGAAAGACACGATCAACACCATGGTCGATCAGCTGTCGTCGTTTGCGTCGGAAGTGACGCGGGTGGCGCGCGAAGTCGGTACCGAAGGCAAGCTGGGCGGCCAGGCCGACGTGCAGGGCGTGGCGGGCACCTGGAAGGACCTGACCGACTCGGTGAATTCCATGGCCGGTAACCTGACGGGACAGGTGCGCAACATCGCCGACGTCACCAAGGCCGTGGCCGCCGGTGACCTGTCGAAAAAGATCACCGTGGACGTGAAGGGCGAAATCCTCGAACTGAAAAACACTGTCAACACCATGGTGGACCAACTTCGTTCATTTGCCTCGGAAGTGACGCGGGTGGCGCGCGAAGTCGGCACCGAAGGTAAGCTGGGTGGCCAGGCCAAGGTGGAGGGCGTGTCGGGGACGTGGAAGGATCTGACCGACTCGGTGAACATGATGGCCGACAATCTGACCTCCCAGGTGCGCGGCATCGCCAAGGTCGTGACCTCGGTCGCCAACGGTGAGCTCAAGCGGAAATTGACCGTGGAAGCCAAGGGGGAAATCGCCGAACTGGCCGACACCATCAACTCGATGATCGATACGCTGGCGACGTTCGCCGACCAGGTGACGACCGTGGCGCGCGAAGTGGGCGTCGAAGGTCAGCTGGGCGGCCAGGCCAAGGTGCCGGGCGCGTCTGGTACATGGAAGGGCCTGACCGAGAACGTGAACCAGCTGGCCGCCAACCTGACGACCCAGGTGCGCGCCATCGCCGACGTGGCCACGGCCGTGACCAAGGGCGACCTGACGCGGTCGATCACCGTCGATGCGCAGGGCGAAGTCGCGGTGTTGAAAGACAATATCAACGAGATGATCCGGAACCTGCGTGACACGACGCAGAAGAATACCGAACAGGACTGGCTGAAGACCAACCTCGCCAAGTTCTCGCGCATGCTGCAGGGCCAGCGCGACCTGACCAATGTCGGCCGTATGGTGCTGTCGGAACTCTGTCCGGTGGTCGGCGCCCAGCAGGCCGAATTCTACGTCATGGACAAGCGCGGGCCGAACTCCAAGCTGACCCTGCTGGCCAGCTTTGCCTCGAAAGGCACCAACGACCTCGGCAAGCAGATCGCTCTGGGCGAGGGTGTGCTGGGGCAATGCGCCGTCGAAAAGCGCAAGTTCCTGCTCAACGACCTGCCGGGCGACTATATGGTCGAGATTTCGTCGGGGCTCGGTTCGGCGCCGGCACGCGCGGTCATGGTTCTGCCGCTGATCTTCGAAGGCGAGGCGCGGGGCGTGCTCGAACTGGCCTCGTTCGAAGGCTTCAACCCGTCGCACCAGGCGCTGCTCGACCAGCTGACGGAATCGATCGGTATCGTTCTGAACACGATCGACGCCAACATGCGGACCGAAGACCTGCTGACCCAGTCGCAGTCGCTGGCGCAACAGCTCCAAACCCGCCAGGAAGAACTGCAGCAGACCAACGAAGCGCTCCAGGAAAAGGCTCGCCTGCTGGCCCAGCAGAACCACGAGGTCGAGCGCAAGAACTCCGAAGTCGAACAGGCCCGCCAGGAACTGGAAGACAAGGCCAAGCAGCTGGCCCTGACGTCGAAGTACAAGTCGGAATTCCTGGCCAACATGTCGCACGAACTGCGCACGCCGCTGAACTCGCTGCTCATCCTGTCGGACCAGTTGACCAAGAACCCGGAAGGCAACCTGACGCCCAAGCAGACGGACTCGGCCAAGACGATCCACGCTTCCGGCACCGACCTGCTGATGCTCATCAACGACATTCTCGACCTGTCGAAGATCGAGTCGGGCACGGTGGTGGTGGAATCCGGCGAACTGCGCCTCGACGATCTCAATGGTTACGTCAAGCGCACCTTCAACCACATGGCGGAGTCCAAGAGCATCGACTTCCAGGTCGGCTTCGACCCGCGCCTGCCCAAGTCGATCCATACCGACGCCAAGCGCCTGCAGCAGATCATCAAGAACCTGCTGTCGAACGCCTTCAAGTTCACCCACCACGGCAAGGTCACCCTGTCGGTCGAGCCGGTCATCAATGGCTGGTCGTATGACAATGAAGACCTGAACCGCGCGCCGGAAGTCCTGGCCTTCTCAGTTACCGACACCGGCATCGGCATCGCCGCCGACAAGCAGATGATCATCTTCGAGGCCTTCCAGCAGGCCGACGGCTCAACCTCACGCAAGTACGGCGGCACGGGCCTGGGCCTGGCCATCTCGCGCGAACTGGCGCGTTTGCTGGGCGGCGAGATCAAGCTGCAATCGGTGCCGGGACGTGGCTCGACCTTCGTCCTCTACCTGCCGGCGGTTTATGCCCAGCGTCCGCGCAAGGGCCTGTCCGAGGCCATGATGCGCCTTGACGCACCAGCGGTCGCCCGCATGCCCATGCCGGAAACGGACCTGGCCGCGATTACGGCCGAAGAGCCGGCGCCAACAGTCAACGAGGTCGGTGACGACCGGTCCTTCATCCAGCCGGGTGACTCGATCATGCTGATCGTCGAGAACGATCTCGGCTTTGCCCGCTTCCTGCTCGATGCCGCGCGGGCGCGTGGCTTCAAGGGACTGGTCACCTCGCTGGGCGCTTCGGCGCTGGCGATGACGCACGACCATTCGCCCGACTGTATCCTGCTCGACATCCACCTGCCGGACATGCAGGGCTGGCGCGTCATGGAACGCCTCAAGGCTGATATGGCGACCCGCCATATCCCGATCTGCATCATCTCGACGGATGAATCGCGCGACCGGGCCCTGACGTCAGGTGCGCTGACCTTCGTCGCCAAGCCGATCCAGAACCATGAGGTGGTCGATCAGCTAATGCAGTCGCTGAAGGCCTACATCAACCGCCGCTCACGTAGCGTCATTGTCGTCGAGCCCGACCCCACGCGCCGCGACCAGATCGTTCAGCCGCTCAAGATGGACGGCATCGAGGTCCTGCCGGTCGCCAATGGCGCCGCCGCCTTGAAGCGCATGCGCAAGAGCCCGGTGGACAGCATTCTCCTGTCGGGCGCCGCGCCCGAAGTCGTCAGCGACCTGCTGGAGCAGGGCGAGGCGGCGGACACGATCACCGGTCGCATGCCGGTTATCCTGTTCGGCGATCCGGGTGTCGATGAAAACGCGCTCAAGCGTTTGTCAGCTCTTTATCCGGTCTCGACAGTGCAATCGGCCGATCGTTTGCTCGACGTCCTGACCCTGCACCTGCACCGCCGGGTTGACAGCCTGCCGGGCGAGGCACAGGCGGCTTTAAGCGGCCTGCATGACTCCGACGCCTTGCTGGTCGGCAAGAAGGTGTTGATCGTCGACGACGACGCCCGCAACATCTTCGCTTTGACCAGCGTGCTGGAAGAGCACGAGATGGATATCGTCTCGGCAGACAATGGCCGCGACGCGATCAACATCCTGCTGGACGATCCGGACATCGATATCGTGCTGATGGACATCATGATGCCCGAAATGGATGGGATGGAAACCATTCAGGAAATCCGCAAGGTGTCGCACCTCAAGAATCTTCCGATCGTCGCCGTCACCGCCAAGGCCATGAAGGGCGACCGCGAGAAGTGCATCGAGGCCGGGGCATGGGACTACCTGTCCAAGCCCGTCGACTCCGAACAGATGATCAAGGTCCTGCGCGCCTGGCTGCATCGTTAGGCGCCCATTGGAACAGCATAACAGTATGAGGAAACCCAAGGTCCCCGCGGCGAACGACGCCTCTCTAGAGGACGGCGAAGCCTTGCGCGAGCACATCCTGCTGGTCGACGACCGGCCGGCCAACCTGATGGTCTACAAGTCCATCCTGGAAGAACTGGGCCAGACCATGGTCACGGCGTCTTCCGGCGAGGAAGCGCTGAAGCTGGTGCTCAAGCACGACTTCGCCGTCATCCTGCTCGACGTCAACATGCCGACCATGAACGGATTCGAGACGGCGAACCTGATTCGCAAGCGGCGCAAGTCGGCATCGACGCCGATCATCTTCCTGACCGCCTTCAACGACGAAGTGAACATCATACAGGGCTATGCCTCGGGCGCCGTCGACTTCATGCCGACGCCGGTCATCCCGGAGGTGCTGATCGCCAAGGTGCGGGTGTTTATCGAGCTGTCGCAGATGCGCCGGCAGTCGGCCATGCAGGCCGAGGAGCGTGCGCGCCGCAAGGCTGCCGAAGAGGCTGCGCACAACTTTGCCTTCCTGGCGCGTGTCTCCGAAGGCCTGTCGCGGTCGCAGAGCCGGGGTGACTTCATGCGCGCCCTGGTCCGGCTGCCCGTGCCGCACCTGGCCGATGCGGCTTTGGTCTGGTTCAAGCGCGAAGGCCAGCCCGACCGCATCGAATGGGCCGAGAGCGACGGCCGCATGACCGCCAGCCCGCCGGTCCTCGACCGGCTGGAGCCGTCGGTCAACCGCGCGATATCTGAGAACCGGCCGTTGCTGTTCAGCGACATCGTCGGTGGCAAGCTGGCCTTCGGTCAGATTCTGCCCCTGACCGTCCAGGGCGAGACGCAGGGCGTATTGGTTTTAGGATCCCGCACGCCGCAGACCGAGATCAGCCCGTTGGCCAGCGACGTTGCCCATCGCGCCGGCGTCGCGCTGGAAAACGTCATGCTGATGGAACGCATACGCGAGGCCGACCGCCGTAAGGATGAGTTCTTAGGCATGCTGGCGCACGAACTGCGCAATCCGCTGGGGCCGATCGTCAACTGTCTTCAGTTGCAGAAGATGTTGCCGCCGGGTGATCCGCGCGGCGTGGCTATCCGCGACACCATGGACCGCCAGGTCAAGCATATGGGCCGGTTGATCGACGACCTGCTGGACGCCACGCGCCTGGCGCACGGCAAGATACTGCTTCGGACCGAACGCTGCGACCTCAACCAGATCGTTCGCCAGACGGCCGCCGATTACAAGAGCCTGACGGATGCCAGCGGCGTCGCGCTGAAGGTCCATACGCCCGATACGCCGGTCTGGGTCGAAGGCGATCCGACGCGGCTTTTGCAGGTTGTCGGCAACCTGCTGCACAATGCCAACAAGTTCAGCCACGCCAACGGCGTCATTACGCTGTCCGTCGAGGGCAATGGCGCGACCGCGCGGGTCAGTGTGTCGGACACGGGCATCGGCATCGAGCCCAACATGCTGGGCCAGGTGTTCGACGTCTTCCGGCAGGCCGAGCAGGGCCTTGATCGTTCGCGCGGGGGGCTGGGGCTTGGTCTGGCTCTGGTCAAGGGACTGGTTGCTTTGCACAGTGGCTCGGTCGAGGCGCGCAGTGAGGGGCTCAATCGTGGCGCCGAGTTCCGCATTACCTTGCCTATGGCTGTAGCGGCGGAAGATACCGTGGCGCCGGCACCGACGGTGACTACAGTTGCGGAGCCTTTACGCATCCTGCTGATAGAGGACAATGTCGATGCGGCCGAAAGCGCGCGCATGCTGCTGGGGCACGACGGTCACGAGATCGACATCGCTTTCGAGGCCGAAACGGGTTTGAGCAAGGCGCGTGCATTCCAGCCGGATGTGATTCTGTGCGACATCGGCCTGCCCGGAATGGACGGCTATCAGGTCATCCAGAGAATCCGCGAGGATCAGTCGATTGCTCAGACCTATGTTGTAGCGCTGACCGGCTATGGCCGCGATGTTGACCGCAAGCGCGCGCTCGAGGCCGGCTTCAACATGCACCTGACCAAGCCGATAGACTGGGCAACGCTGACGGCGGCGCTTGGCAAGGCGGATATGCGCCGGCGTCAGGCCCCGGATGCGGTGACGGCTTAGAGGTAGCCGCTATTCCGCCGGAATATTCAGTGCTTCCAGGACCTTGGCCGGCAAGGTCTGACGGAGCTTGAAAATCTCCTCCCAAGGGTCGTGCTTGCGCGCCTTCAACACCTCCGTTGCCGTGCGGATATTGAACGCGGAGGGTTTCAGGTCGGCGCCCAGATCGCCCCATTCGACCGGCATGGCGACCGGCGCCCCCGGCCGCGCCCGCAGCGAATAGGCGGCCACCGCCGTCGCCGTATGGTCATTGCGCAGATAGTCGACAAAGATCTTGCCCTTGCGCGCCGACTTGGACGCCGTGGCGATATAGTGGTCAGGGCTGTCGTGCGCCATTGACTGGGCGACAGCGCGGGTAAAGGCCTTGATGGCGTCCCAGTGGAACTTCGGCTTGATCGGCACCACCACGTGCAGCCCCTTGCCGCCGGTGGTCTTGAGAAAGCTCTTCAACCCGAACTCCTTCATGCGCTGGCGGACCTCGGCGGCACCGTCAGTAACGTCCTTCCAGGTCGCTTCCGGATCGGGATCGAGGTCGAAGATCATGCGGTCGGGCAGGTCGGGTTCATAGGCCTTGCAGCCCCAGGGATGAATTTCCATGACGCCCCATTGCGCCAGGCTGATCAGGCCGCGGATATCGTCGATCATGACATATTCCTGGTTGCGGCCATTGACCTCTATGCCGGTGTCGTGGACGTGGTCGATCCGGCCCTGGCCGAGATGGCGCTGGAAGAAGCACTGGTCACCAATGCCTTCCGGGCAGCGGATCATCGAGATCGGCCGGTTGACGATGTGTGGCAGGATATGGTTGGCCACGGCGTGGTAATATTCCGCGACATCCAGCTTGGTGACATCGTCCGCCGGATAAACTATCCGCTCAGGATGGGTGATGGTAATGCCGCCGACATCGGCGCCTTTTGTTTTTGTTTTGGTCACGATACGCCTCCCGGCGGGTGCTCTCTCAACAGTTTCGGTATGAATAGGTATGTCGCGGCCAACCTCTTTGGCCGGCTTGTCT
The DNA here is from genome assembly GCF_056400965.1 of Asticcacaulis sp. P4_H10. Lineage (NCBI taxonomy): Bacteria > Pseudomonadati > Pseudomonadota > Alphaproteobacteria > Caulobacterales > Caulobacteraceae > Asticcacaulis > Asticcacaulis sp. P4_H10. The sequence continues at coordinate 242,992 of NZ_JBFUKH010000001.1, forward strand.
TCGCGCAGGCCTTGGAATGAAGGGTGGCGCAGGCGGCCATCGGGCGTCCATTCGGTGAATGCAATCTCGCAGACGAGCTTTGGTGTGACGTAGCGTGCCTCGCGGCGGACCTCGGGCGGTACAGCGGCAAATGCGCCGGTCTTTGACGTTTCGAGCGTCAGTGGGTCGAGGCGTTTGCGCAGGTCCATCGCGGTATCGACAGTGAAACCTGTGCCGCACTTGCCGGCGTAGATAAATTCGCCGTTGTCGTAATAGCCCATCAGGAGCGCGCCGATGCCGCGATGGGCGTGCGTCGGCTCGGTGAAGCCGCCGATGACGACTTCCTGGCGCTTGTGACACTTGGACTTGAGCCATGCCTTGCCGCGTCCGCGCGCATAGGGGGCATCGGCGCGCTTGGAGATCAGGCCTTCCATGCCCAGGCCGCAGATCTGATTAAGGAAGGCATCATTGCGATCGGTGAAATGCTCGCTGTAGATAATGCGGCCGTCGAGAGCAGCGTCTTTCAGCAGGGCTTGCAGGCGGGCCTTGCGTTCGATCAGCGGCAGCCGAGTCAGGTCTTCGCCATTCAGATGCAGCAGGTCAAACGCATAGTATTGCAGTGGGGCGTCGGACTTTTCTTTGCCCAGCACCGCCTGCAAGGCCCTGAAGCTGTGACTGCCGTCGGGTTCAGCGGCGACGATCTCGCCGTCGATGATCGCTGACGATACATCCAGCCTGTCGAAGAGGCGAGGCAGGGGCGCGAAGCGGTGCGACCAGTCAAGGCCTTTGCGTGTCAATAGTCTCACGCCGTCCGCATCGATCAGCACCTGGACGCGATAGCCGTCGAATTTCAGTTCATGTACCCAATTGACCCCTGACGGCATGGCGTCGGCCAGGGTCGCCAGTTCCGGTTCGATAAAGGTCAGGTGTCCTGATCTATTTTGGCTTAGCGATGCGGGCTTTTTTTTTGAGCCTGTCGCCTTAGGCTTTGGCTTTTTCTCGGCATGGCCAGCGTGCCATTGCTTATCGCCCTTGGCGATCTCGTCCATGATCCGGCCGCTGACAATGCTCTTGCCTTGCGTCTCCAGCCAGGCCTCGGCATCATCTTCGTTCGAGACATCGTCGCGATGCTTGATCAACAGCCAGTTCGACCGGCCACGATCCTCGGGTCTGCTGCGCATCCGCGCCAAGACCCATTCGCCACTCAGCCGCTCGCCGTGCAGACGGAACTTTAGGTCGCCCTTTTCCAGGCCTTCATGCGGATCGCCGACGGGCTCCCAAGTACCCTGGTCCCAGAGCATGACCGTGCCGCCGCCATACTCGCCCTTGGGGATGGTCCCTTCGAAATCACCGTAGGACACGGGATGGTCCTCGGTCTCGACCGCCAGCCGCTTGTCTGCCGGGTTGAAGCTTGGGCCGCGCGTCACGGCCCATGATTTCAGAACACCATCGAGTTCCAGGCGAAAATCGTAATGCAGGCGTGTGGCGGCGTGTTTCTGGATCAGGTAGCGGTATCCGCCCTTTTTCGCGACCTTGCCTTCGGGCTCGGCCGTTTTCGAAAAGTCGCGCTTGGCGTTGTATTTTGCCAAACCGCTTTGATGGCCGCCCTGATCCGCCATGACCTAGCCCGCCTTCTTGCGCGGCGCCGATTTCGCCTTGGCCGCTGGCTTTTTGGCCGCCGTCGTGCGTGGCTTTCGTTCGGAGGTCTTGCCGGTCTCCTTGCGGCCGGCCGGTGCCTCTTCTGCCAGGCTGCGGCGCAGGGCATCCATCAGGTTGACGACCTTCGGCGTGGGAATATCCTCTTCCAGGGCCACCGGTTCACGCTTCTCGATCTTGGCCTCGATCAGTTCCTTCAAGGCCTCGCGGTAGTGGTCGTGGAACTTGCCCGGATCGAACTTCGCCGTCTTGCGCGTGATCAGTTCGCGCGCCAGGTCCAGTTCTTCCGTATCGTGCGTGGCGGTGCGGATATCCTCGAAATACGGATCTTCGTCGCGGATCTCCTCTTCGTAACGCAGGGTCATTAGCACCATGCCCGAACCGTGGGCCTTGATGGCGCACAGCCGCTCGCGGCCGGCAATGGCCAGCTGTCCGATCGCCATCTTTTTGGAGGCGCGCAACGCATCGCGGATCAGCGAGAAGGTTTGCTCGTCGCCGCTTTTCGATGGCGCGACAAAATAGGGATTGTCGAAATAGACGTCATCGACCTCGTCGATGCCGACGAACTGCTTGATATCCAGCGTCTTGCTCGACGGGATCTTGAGATCCTTGATCTCGTCGGGCTCGATCAGGACGTACTGGCCCTTTTCGACCTCATAGCCCTTGATGATGTCCTCGCGATCGACCTCTTCGCCATCGTCAGTGACGTTCATGTGGCGGATGCGTTCGCCGGAATCGCGGTCGATCTCATGCAGCGGCAGGCTGCGCGCGCGATTGATCGCCGAATAGATGCTGACGCTTAAGGAGACCAGCGACATGCGCAGATTGCCGGTCCAGTAGGGGCGCGTGGCCATGATCGTCTCCTTTGACAAGGGCAGATTAAGGATGCGCTTTACGCGGCTAAAGATTCCACGCCGGACAAAGAGCGCGAGGTAAAGAAGGGGTTAGACCGCATGCCGTGGGGGCAAGGCCTGTTTCCCAAAAGTCACGTCATTAATCCTTGCTGAAACTGACATCGCTTCGTCAGGAAAGGTTGGGCCAATTGTCACGAAGTCCGGCTAGCTGGCTTGCCTCATGGATCACTCCGATCCGTGGGGATATATCATGAAATTCGCACTGCTTTCCGGCGTTGCCGCGCTTGCCCTCCTCAATGCGGGCACGGTCTACGCTCAGGACACCACAGTCGCCGCCGAAGCCGCGCCCGCCGCTGCCGAAGCCTCGGAAATCATCGTTTTCGGCCGTGGCCAGAGCCGCCAGACCCAGACGATCAAGGCGACCGACCTGACCGAAGTCGCGCCGGGCACCTCGCCGCTGAAGGTCCTGAACAAGCTGCCGGGCGTTACCTTCCAGTCGGCCGACCCGTTCGGCGCCTACGAATGGTCTACCCGCATCTCGATCCGCGGCTTCAACCAGAACCAGTTGGGCTTCACCCTGGACGGCGTGACGCTGGGCGACATGTCGTATGGCAACTATAACGGCCTGCACGTTTCGCGCGCCATCATCAACGAAGACATCGCGCGCATCGACATGGCCCAGGGCGCCGGTTCGCTCGATTCGGCCACGGCTTCGAACCTCGGCGGCACGCTGAAGTTCGTGTCGCGCACCCCGGCTGACGTCATGGGCGGCGAACTGGCCGCGACTGTCGGTTCGGACAGCATGCACCGCCTCTACGGCCGCTTCGAAACCGGCGCGATCGAATCGCTGAACGGTCTGCGTGGCTTCGTGTCGATCGTCGACCAGAAGGCCGAGAAGTGGAAGGGCGCCGGCGACCAGAAGGCCTTCCAGGCCGACACCAAGTGGGTCCTGCCGGTCGGCGAAGGCAAGCTGACAGGCTTCGTCAACCACTCTGAACGCCGCGAACAGGACTATCAGGACCTGTCGTTCGAAATGATCGACCGCCTGGGCTACGACTGGGACAACTTCCAGCCGAACTGGGCTCTGGCCAACCAGGTCGCCGCCGCCTATCAGCAGGGCACAGCGCTTCCGGCCGGTATCGGCACGGTTGACGATGCCTACTACTACGGCGCCGGCGTGCGCGACGATACCCTGTCGGGCCTGACGTTCGAAACGCCGCTGTCGGACACGGTCAGCATCTCGGCCAAGCTCTACAACCACCAGAACGAAGGCCAGGGCCTGTGGGTCACGCCGTACCTGCCGTCGCCGGGCGTCAGCTACTCGCCCTTCTATAACGCCGCGTCGCCGTCGGCCGACAACGCCTATGTGTCGATCCGCACGACGGAATACGAGATCGACCGTACCGGCTTCGTCGGTGGCATCGACTTCGATCTCGGCGCACACAAGCTGTCGGCCGGCCTGTGGGTCGAAGACAACGACTTCAACCAGGCCCGCCGCTTCTACGGTGAAACGCGCAACGCCCCGCACCGCGACAGCCTGGGCTTCCAGGAAAACCCGTTCTACACCCAGTGGGAATACGCCTTCACAACCAAGACGACGCAATACTATGTCCAGGACGTCTGGACGGTCAGCGAAGCCCTTAAGGTCAACTACGGCTTCAAGGCGCTGAGCGTCGAGAACACCGTCAAGCAGATCGTCGGCGGCACCATCGCGGCCGAGCTGAAGTCGGAAGATACCTTCCTGCCGCAGATCGGCGCCGTCTATGACTTCGGCAATGGCTACGAACTGTTCGGTTCGTACAGCGAGAACATGAACGCCTACGTCTCGGCCGCGACCTCGGGCCCGTTCAGCTCGCAGTCGCAGGCGAACATCGACTTCGTCCGCACCAACCTGAAGCCGGAAGAGTCGAAGACGCTGGAAGGCGGCCTGCGCCTGCGCACCGACCGCTTCCAGGGCGTTGCGGCCCTGTATGCCGTTGACTTCGACAACCGCATCCTGGCGGTGGCGCAAGGCGCGGGCATCGTCGGCAACGCGCCGGTCCTGTCCAACGTCGGCGGCGTCGAAACCCGCGGCATCGAACTGGCCGGCACCTATCGCTTCACGCCGACCTGGGCGCTGTACGCGGCCTACAGCTTCAACGACTCGACCTACCGCGACAACGTCGTTGCGGCGGACGGCTCGATCAAGGCGAACACCAAGGGCAAGACGGTCGTCAACACGCCGAAGAACCTGCTGAAGACCGAGCTGAGCTACGACAACGACACCCTGTTCGGCACGCTGGCGCTCAACCACACCGGCGAGCGTTACTACACCTATGAGAACATCGGCGGCCTGGTCGAAGCCACGACCATCGCCGACCTGACCGTCGGTTATCGCTTTGTCGACCTGGGCCTGACGCTGCAACTCAACGTCACCAACCTGACCGACGAAGAACACATCTCCACCATCGGTTCGAACGGCTTCAGCAACAATGACGCCACCGGCACGTCGCAGACCATCCTGACCGGCGCCCCGCGTCAGGTCTTCCTGTCGCTTCGCAAGAAGTTCTAAAAAAAGCGTCACAGACTTGAAGTAACTGAAGTAACACTAAGCCAGCCTGCGATGATCCGCAGGCTGGCGCTTTTTCTTCCGGAGCGCCTATGAACCGCCGCCAACTGCTGACAACCGAAGCCGCCGCCCTGACTCTTTCCGCAGGATATGCCCGCGCCGCCAAGGCCAGGACGCCGCTCGTCATCGCGCATCGCGGCGCGTCGGGCTATCTGCCCGAACACACGCTGGCGGCCTACGAGATGGCCATCCGGATGGGGGCGGACTATATCGAACCCGATGTGGTCTCGACGAAAGACGGCGTGCTGATGGTGCGCCACGATCCGGTCCTGACCGATTCGACCGATATCCTGAAACACCCCGAATTTGCCGATCGCAAGCGCACGCTGAAGCTCAAGGGCTTTGAGATCACGGATTTCTTCGTCAGCGACTTTACCCTGGCCGAACTGAAGACCCTGCGCGCGACCCAGGTCTTCGCCGACCGCGACCATAGCCACGACGGCAAGTACGAGATCCCGACACTCCAGGAGGTCATCGATCTGGCGCAGGGGCGCTCACGCGACACCGGCCGCACCATCGGCATAGCGCCCGAAATCAAGTTCCCGACCCTGCATCGCGATCTGGGCCTCGGCATCGAGGAAAAGCTGGTCGCCATGCTCGACCGCGCCGGGCTGAATAAGGCGTCCTCACCGGTCATTATCCAGTCCTTCGAGCAGGCCAACCTCAAGGCTTTGCGCAAACTGACGCCCGTGCCCCTGCTGCAACTGATCAGCGGCAGCGGTGTCGATGTTGCCGGCAATGTCGTCCTGAAAGCACCGGACGACAGACCCTATGACTGGGCGGTGTCGGGCCGCGCCGGCACCTATGCCGATCTGCTGACGCCGGAGGGTCTGAAAGAGGTCGCGACCTATGCCGACTTCGTCTCGCCGTGGAAGCGGTGGCTGGTGGCGCCGGCTGGCAATGAGATGGTGCGCCGTCCGGAGATCGTGGCCAATGCCCACGCGGCCGGTCTGAAAGTCATCAGCTGGACGCTGCGTAACGACAGGCTGGACGCCTATTATGATGGCGATACGGCGCAGGAATATCTCGACCTGTTCGGCATGGGCGTCGACGGCGTGTTCAGCGACTTCGCCGATACGGCGGTTGCGGCACGAAATCGTTTCGCAAGCTGGTAACCCAAGCGCTTTCTGAAACGCAGTTCGGCGAAGCCAAAAGTGTGCAACGGTTTTCAGATAAAAGCGCGACAAAAGAAACCACGTCGCACCCCTGTCATCAAAGCGGATTAAGCGCACGCTAGACATCAGTTATCTCCAAAGGGAGACAGCCCATGCCTATCAGCCGCCGGCACGCCCTTTTCGCCCTGGGCAGCACCTCCGCCATTCCCGCTTTCGGCGGCTCGAAGACGGCGCCCAGCACCGCCATTCGCTTCGACCACGGTGTCGCTTCAGGCGACCCGCTGGTCGATCGCGTCATCCTGTGGACGCGGCTCAGCGGCCTGACCAAGGCTACTGAAGTCACCTGGCAGATCGCCGAAGGAAATAGCTTCGACAGGCTGGTCGCGCAGGGTCGCTTTACGACGGACGCGGAGCGCGACTACACGGTCAAGATCGATGTGGCTGGCCTGAAGCCCGCTACCGGCTATGTCTATCGTTTTATCTGCAAGGGTGTGACCTCGGTGACAGGGCGGACCCTCACCCTGCCGGAAGAGACGAATGACGTCGTGCTGGCGATCGCCTCGTGCTCGCTCTATCCCAACGGCTATTTCAACGCCTACCGCGCCATTGCCGATATGGATCGGCTGGACGCCGTCGTCCACCTTGGCGACTATATCTATGAGTATGGCGCCGGGCCCGACGACTACGGCATGGGCAATGGCCGCACGCTCGGCCGCGCCCCGCAGCCCGTCTATGAGATCGTCAGCCTCAACGACTACCGTACCCGCCACGCCCAGTACAAGGCCGATCCCGATCTCCAGGCCGCCCACGCCCGTGCACCGTGGATTTGTGTCTTCGACGACCATGAAATCACCAACAATCCCTGGACCGGCGGCGCCCAGAACCACAATGCCGGCGAAGGCGACTGGTGGGCGCGAAAGGCCGCTGCACTCAGGGCCTATCGCGAGTGGATGCCGATCCGCGATGCGGCGTCGGGGCAACTGTCTGAAGCCATCTATCGCAGCTTCCGCTTCGGTCAGGTCGCCGAACTGGTGATGATGGAGACGCGTCTGCTGGCGCGCACCAGGCAACTTGAGTTCGAGGACATCCAGGTCGTTGATGGCAGGCCCGACTTTGCCGGTTTCCGCGCCAAGCTCGACGATCCGGCGCGCGAACTGCTTGGCGCGCAGCAGAGCCAATGGCTTGGCGATACGCTGAAGGCCTCGACCGCCGCCGGCGTGCGCTGGCAGGTTCTGGGTAGCCAGATGATCATGGCGCGCGCGCCGGGGCCCGACCTGATCGGCGTCATGGGGCAGGACCGCGTCGCCAGCTTGCTGGCGGCCCTGCCGGAAGCCTTGCGCGAAAAGGTCGGCGTCATGGCAAGCCTGTTCACCAAGGACATCGCCCTGCCGCTCAATCTCGACGCCTGGGACGGCTATCCCGCCGAGCGCGAGCGCCTCTATGATCTGATCAAGGCGGCAGGTGCGCGCACGATCGTCGTGTCGGGTGACAGCCACACGGCCTGGGCCAACGAACTGAACGATGCCGCGGACAAACGCGTGGCGGTGGAATTCGGCGTCACTGCGATCACCAGCCCGACGCGCTATCTCGACAACTGGCTGCCAGACCTGCAATTGGCACAGACCATGGCGAAACAGAACCCGGAAATCGTCGCCGCTGACGATGGCCACAATGGCTTCCTGCGCCTGACCCTGACGAACGATGGTGCGCGGGGCGAATGGATGGGCGTCAGCACGATCACGTCGCGCGACTTTGTCAATCAGACCGTTCAGCGCTTCGACGTCACAGAAACAAATGGCGCACTGGGTTTGGTCACCATCTAGAATCGGGAAATTCAGCGCCGTGGGCCTCAAGCTGTAACTCGCTTATTTTTTCAAAGTCGTAGCCCGAATTACGAATATTTAGCAATTAAGCATTTTTATTATTTACGTGCATAAACGCACAGATGGATAAAGCTGGCGGCATTGTTGTTTTCAACGATTGTGCTGCCGTGCAACTGCGTTGTCAAAGCTGGAATCCAACAACCGGGAGTGTGGCGTATCATGTTTTTTTCCAGATCTACGGCGTCTGACCGCTTCATAGAAGCCCTCGAGTCGTCCCAGGCGATTATCGAATTCACGCCCGATGGCCGGATCGTCCGCGCTAACGGCAACTTCCTTAACGCCGTCGGTTATGTCGAGCGTGAGATCGTCGGACAGCACCACAGCATATTTTGTACGCCAGAATATGCCGCAACGCCGGCCTATCGTGACTTCTGGAAGGACATGGCAGCGGGCAAGTTCCGTGCTGGTGAATTCAAGCGCGTCGGCAAGGGCGGGCGTGTTGTCTGGCTGCAGGCCTCCTATAATCCTGTGGTGGACAGCAAGGGCAAGGTTGTCAGAGTCGTGAAACTGGCTTCGGACATCACCGAAGAGAAGGCGCTGAGTCTTGATCACGCAGGCAAGGTCATGGCCATTGGCCGCGCCCAGGCTGTAATCGAATTTTCGACGGACGGAACGATACTGACGGCCAACGATAATTTCCTGGAAACCCTGGGATACCGGCTCGACGAAATCCAGGGCCGCCACCATAGCCTGTTCTGCGACGATGAGTACGCACGCTCCGCCGACTACCGTTTGTTCTGGGACGCACTCGGCCGCGGCGAATTTCGCGCGGCGGAATACCGCCGCATAGCCAAGGGCGGTCGGCCGGTCTACATCCAGGCCTCCTACAACCCGATTTTCGACGACACCGGCGCGGTTATCAAGGTCGTCAAGTTCGCTACCGACGTGACCGAAAACGTCAACCGCCGCCTGTATAATGACGGCATCGGCCGCGATATCGACGGCCAGCTCAATGGCGTCCTGTCACAGATGGATGAAGCCAACCATATGGCTTCGGGCGCCTCCAGTGCTTCGACCGAGACCAGTTCGATTGTCAGTGCAGTTGCCGCCGCCGCCGAGGAGCTGAGCGCCAGTGTGCGCGATATCGGCTCCAACATGCTGGCGGCCAAATCCAGCGTCGAAGGCGTCTTCAAGCACACGGAAACCGCCAACAGCTTCGCCGCCAACCTGTCCGAATCCGCCGGCGCCATGAACAATGTCGTGGCCTTCATCCAGAGCATCGCGTCGCAGATCAACCTGCTGGCGCTGAACGCGACGATCGAATCCGCCCGGGCGGGGGAGGCCGGCAAGGGCTTTGCGGTCGTGGCCTCCGAGGTCAAGAATCTCGCCAACCAGGCGGCGGCTTCGACCAAGACGATCGGCGAGGAGATCAACAAGATCCAGGCCGTGAGCGCCGAAGTCGCCACAGCACTGGAATTCATCTCGACCTCCATGACCGACGTCCTGGCCAATGTCGGCAATGTCGCCGGCGCCATTGCGCAGCAGGAAGCCGTCACGGGCGAGATATCGGGCAATATGCAGTCGGCCGTATCGGCGGTTCACGAGATCGAGGAAAGCCTGATACGGATCACCGAAGCCTTTGCAGTCGTAACCTCATCTTCGGCGACCGTGAAGACGAGCGTGGAAAAGCTTGTAGCTTAACTGAAACCGGCCTGGTTCATTCCGTTTTAAGGCCGGACTTGCAGATCAACAGGCCTTGATAGCCCGAAAGCTTGCCAATCTCCGTCATATCCTCGATATGGAGGCCGATCCGTGCGCTGAACGGTTGTATTCGCGTGTCCGCGATATATCCGTTTTCGCTTAGTCCGTTGAGTTGCTTAAAATGCCTGAATATCAAGCACATAGATTTAGTGTGGCGCCTATGATGGATTGGACCGACCGGCATTGCCGGGCGTTCCACCGTGTCCTGACGCGGCGTGCCCTGCTCTATACCGAGATGGTAACGTCGAAGGCGGTCATCCACGGCGACCGAGATCGCCTGTTGGGCTTTTCTGACGTCGAACATCCGGTTGCCCTGCAACTGGGCGGTTCCGAGCCGGATGAGTTGGCGCAATGCGCGAAGATCGCCGAAGACTGGGGTTATGACGAGGTCAATCTCAACTGTGGCTGCCCATCGGATCGGGTGCAATCAGGATCGTTCGGCGCCTGCCTTATGCGCGAACCGCTGCTCGTGGCCGACAGCATGCAGGCCATGCGTGAGGCGACGACGCTACCGGTTACGGTCAAGTGCCGTATCGGCGTCGATGACCAGGAGCCGCGCGACAGCCTGTTCGCCCTGGTCGAGGCCTGTAAAAAGGCCGGGGTCGGCACCTTTATCGTCCATGCGCGCAAGGCGTGGCTGAAGGGACTGTCGCCCAAGGAAAACCGCGATGTGCCGCCGCTCGATTACGAGCTGGTTTACGAATTAAAGCGAAGCTATCCCGACCTCATCATCAGCATCAACGGCGGTATCGGCACGCTGGATGAGGCCGAGGCGCACCTTGCGCACGTCGATGGCGTCATGCTGGGCCGCGCGGCCTACCACGAGCCTGCCCTGCTGGGAGAGGTCGACCGGCGTTTCTTTGGCGACGGTGACGATGTCGGGCCGTTCGCGGCGCTGGAGGCCTACCGGCCGTACATGCAGGCGCAACTGGAGGCTGGCACGCCCTTGCCGCACATGGCGCGGCATATGCTGGGCGTGATGCATGGTCTGCCCGGCGCGCGGGCCTTCCGCCGTATCCTGACGGTCGATGCGATCGCGCCGGGGGCAGGGCTTGAGGTGCTGGACCGCGCCATTGGCGCCGTACACGATGCTATGGAGGCGGGCCGTCAGCGTCGTGAGGCGTACGAGGCCGAGAAGGCTTAAAGGATAACCACGGATAGCTGCGCGCTACGGATGCAGGATCAGGCTCGATGGCGTGGCCTCAAAGCGGCTGAGGCGGCCGAGATAGCTCATGCCGAGCAGCGAGGTTTCCAGCCCATCCTTGACGATCAGCGCATCGACATTGCGCACTTCGCTCTGACCGACCCCGACCTTGGCGAGATTGACCAGGGCAGCCGTCGTCTCGCCATTGGCGGTTGAGACTGTATGGTCGAAGGGCAGGGTCTTGAGGTCGAATCCGAGTCGCTGCGCATCGGCGGGCGTGAGCACAACGACGGTGGCACCGGTATCGACCAGCAAACGCACGGCCTTGGAATTAACGACGGCATTGGCCCAGAAGTGGCCATCGGTTGCCTTGGGGATGGCGGTTGTGTGGGGATTGGCCGTATCGGCCTCCGAGCGGGTTTCGGATGCGTCGGGTGAGGCCATGACCGCGGAGGTGGCATGCGTCTGCGGATTTTGGAGTCTGTCGCTCAGGGACAGCATGCCAAAGCACGCGGCAATGGCCGATACAACGGCGCTGCCCAGGACAATGACCGATTTGGACATAGGACGCAGAAAACTCCCGACGCAAACCCTTTCTGGATTCTCGGCCAGCATAGGCGCATTGGGTTAGTTTAGGGTGAAGATGGCCGCTAAAAGCTTTTTACGGAAAGTGCGCAAGTTTGAATTTTCGGGGAAAATTTATATCCAGCAATATCAATTAGGTATGAAGCTATTGGAAAGTTAATTGCTCCGGGTTCGGATTAATAGTTGCAATCCTGTCCGATTGTGGCACACTCAACTTCGACGCGACGACGGCTGTGAGGGTGAAAGCCCCTGGGAGTTTGCGACGCGTCTTCTGGTCCGTTTGTATTTGGAAAAGGAGACGCAGACCCATGCAAGACCAAGACAAGAAACAACACGCAATGACTTCGTTTGCCCTGTTTGGCGGCCTGTTCGGCAGTCCGCGCGCAGGTGCGGAGAAATCGCCGCGGAACGTAAGCCGTCCTCAGGACTTCCGGCCGTTCGAACGCAAATAGACGCGGCTGAACCGGGAATAAATAAGGCCCTCCGCAAGCGGAGGGCCTTATTATTTAGCATCCCTGAACGCACCAGGCGGAGCGGGTAGCTCCGTTGCTCTGTCGGGTCAAGCTTAGTTCGAAGCCAGCTTGACGCCAGCCTTGGCTTCCGCCGCGGCCATGTTCGGGCTTGCCTTGTTGACCTTGGTCGTAGCGCCGCCGCCCGTGCCGTCGAACTTGGCGTTCAACTCGACCCAGTACAGGCCATCGGCCGCCAGGAAGTTGTACTTGAAGTCAACGATGTAGCTGCCGGCGCGGAAGTCGCAGCTCGAGATGTTGACCATCTGCTTGCCGGTTACGGCAATGACCTTGGAAACGGCGGCCTTGCCGACGCCTGCGGCCAGCATACCGGCCGTAGCTTCCTGGTCTTCACTGCACTCGCCCGCGAACGCGCTGCCAGCGGCGAGGGCCATGGCGGCAATGCCGCCTGCGATAATAAGGTTTTTGATCATCTGGGTAACTCCTTGATGTTCTTCAGGGTGAGCCCCACACTAAACGAAATAGGCTAAGGTTCCGTAAATCCGCCCGTAAACCCCTGATCAAGCTTGATTAACGCCGTTATCAGCAAGGCTTTATGATTTCAGGCGCAAAACCTTAACGGCCGGCCCTGGGTATAAAAACGTGATAAATTTTCTTGGCCTGTTTTACCGTAAATCTTTCAACGTCATACAGTTGCGGGCTTTTTCCGGTAATATAGGCACAAAAAAACGAGGGCCGGGATATCCCGACCCTCGCTCTGTTATCGCGTGGAGGCTCGCTTAGTTAGCGGCCAGCTTCACGCCCTTCGATGCCGAAGCTGAAGCCAGGTTCGGGCTCAGCTTGGTTAGGGTCAGTTCGGCGACGGCGCCACCGGCAAGCTTGGCCTTGCCTTGAGCCCAGTAGAGGCCGTCGGCGCCAATGATATTGTATTTGAATTCGGCGCTGACCTTGCCGCCGCCCGAGTCGCAGGTTTCCAACGACAGCATCTGCTTACCGGTGCCGTTGAGGACCGGGGTGATCTTGGCCGCAGCGGCCGAGGCGATGGCCTTACCGATCTGGGTTTCCTGGACTTCGTCGCAGTCGGCGAAGGCGGAGGCGGCAGTAACGGAGAAGGCGAGGGCGGCCGTAGCGGCCAGGATGGCATTGCGGGTCAGGTTGCGCTTTTGCATTTTGCAGGTCTTTCTCAGTACGCAATTTTACGGGACGCTACGGCGGTAGCGGTGACATCGATGTCTGTCACAAGGCGCTTCTTACGACTTCAGGTTTAATGCGAGGTGAATCATTTCGCAGTCGCAGCAAAAATTTTATTAGAAGGCAAATATGAAAAAAGGAGACGCTGTTTCCAGCGTCTCCTTATTGTCAGTCTAAGCCGGTTTGCAGGGCCGTGCGGGCCGGCTGGACCGGTAATGTTTAGGCGGCCGTTAGTTCGGCCAGGAAGCGGCGGATATTCTCGCTCATGGCTTCCGTACGCTTGGTCAGCTGGTTGGCGGCGCCGAGCATTTCGGTCGAGGCCTTTTCGGTGTCCGCAGCCGAAGCCGACAGCTGGGCGACCGACGACGAGGCCATCGAGGTACCGTCCGACGCTTCGTTGACGTTACGGGCGATTTCGTTGGTCGCGTCGCCTTGCTGGTGGACCGAGTCGGCGATGGACGAAGCGATTTCGTTCATGTGCTTGATGGTCTCGCCGATGCCGCGGATGGCGTTGACGCCGTTCTGGGCGGCAGCCTGGATGTCCTTGATGCGATCGCGGATTTCATCGGTAGCCTTGGCGGTTTGCTGAGCCAGCGACTTCACTTCCGAAGCGACGACTGCGAAGCCCTTGCCGGCTTCACCGGCACGAGCCGATTCGATCGTGGCGTTCAGGGCCAGCAGGTTGGTTTGCTGGGCGATGGCGTTGATGAGGTCGACGACTTCACCGATCTGGTCCGCGGCGCGGCTCAGTTCAGCCATGGACTCGTTGGTGCGGTCGGCTTCCGACACGGCTTCGGCGGCGATTTCCACCGAGCGGACGGCCTGGTCGCCGATGACGCCGATCGAGGCGGACAGTTCGGTCGTGGCCGAGGCAACGTTCTGGACGTTGTCGGCCGAGTTGCGGATCGACGACACGGCCGATTGCGAGCGGCGCTCGTTTTCGCCGGCGATGGTCAGCAGAGTGCGGCCGTTGGCGTCGAGGTCCGAAGCGGCGTTCGACAGGGCGTCCAGCATGTCCTGGGCTTCGTGGCGGAAGCGTTCGGCCAGTTCGGACATTTGACGGGCGCGCTCTTCGCGGGTCTTGGCGGTGGCTGCCTCGATCGCGGTCAGGCGTTCCTTTTCCTCGGCGTTCGACTTGAACACGTTGAGGCTGTCGACGACCGACTTCAGTTCGTCCTTGCGGGTCAGGGCCTGGATGTCGACATTGAGGTTGCCGTTGGCCAGTTCCTCGGTCGTCTTGGCGATACGGTTGATGCCGTTGACCGTCAGGCGCGAGAACAGGAAGGCGATACCGCCCGACAAACAGGTCATGATGACGGCAAAGATGGTCAGGAAGCTGATCCCGGTCGCCTGGGCAGCCTTGGCATCCGAGGCGGCCTTGGCGGCCGACGCCTTTGAGCCGTCGATGATCTTGTCCGAAAGGTCCGACATCTTGGCGTAGCCGTCGTCGAACTGCGACATCATCGGACCGACCGAAGCAAAGTCGACGTCCATGACGGAGCCGGCGAATTCGACGGCTTCCTTATAGGTCTTCACTTCCTTGTTCAGGTCGTTCAGCTGCTTCTTTTGCGTTGCATCCGAGGCGCTGTCGGCGCTTTGCTTGACGCGATCCGAAATCTTGCCGAGATCTTCGGTAACTTTCGCGACATCGGCCGAAGCGTTGGCGCCCGGATTGGTCGCCTTGGTCAGTAGCGCATTATACAAGTCGCCGTTGGCTTCCTTGATGTCGGCCTTGATGTCGGCGATCTTGACGATTTCCGGCATCGAAACGTTGTTGATGCGGTCGATCGTCTTGCCCTGGCCATTCATGACGTAGATTGCGCCGCCGGTCAGGATTGCCATAACGGCAGTCGCTACGGCCGCAGGCGCCATGAACTTGATGGTGAACGGCCAGTTGGAAATATTGAATCCAACTGCCGGCTTGTTAGCACTCTGTTTCGTCATTTTGGCCCCTGACTTAACGTATGTATGGGTTGGTAATCTGTTATGCGGACGCGTGAATGGCGTGCGTTTGGGCCAAACTGTCAGATTAAGGTTGTTGAAATCCTAACGTTACGGATTTTGTCGCAAATCGGGACAAAGACTGACATCGGTCTCCCATTGCCTGGGATAAACGCAAAGAGCCCGGCACTATGGCCGGGCGCGATGCAAACGGATTTGAGCGAATCAGTCGTGCGAGTCTACTGGGCGGCGCCTTCAGGACGCAGCGCCACTTCGGCGACGATATCCTGGGCTGACTTGCCGGTAATGACAGTCTTTACCTGAACCGCCTTTGCCTGATTCTGGGCGGCGTCGGCCTTATTGACCGCTGACACCAACTGGGCGCGGGCTTCGCCGGTCAGTGCACCTGTTGCCGGTGTCGTCGTCTGTGCCGCATTCAGCGCGTCGCTGGGGGCGGCCACCTCGGTGGTGCTGGCCTGGACCAGGACCGCCGGCGAATCGGAGGTCTGGACCGATTCAAGGCTGTTGTCGATGCGCGAGCCACGACCGCGGAACTGATAGAAGACATGGCTGCCGACCGTACCGACGCGGACCATGGTGTTGGACCAGCCTGGCGCGACATAGGTGGCATGGAAGTGGGTGGCGGTGCCGACCGACTTCATGACGTAGCCTTCGAGCGCGGCGGCGGCGACTTCGCGCGACCGGCGCCAGTTGTAGGCTTCGACCGGGCGGCCCATCATGCCGTTGCAGGTAAAGCTGAACTGGCAGGAGATGCGGCGGTTGGAGCCTTGGTAGACCACGCCGCAGATCGATTTCGGGAAGGCCGGATGGCGAACGCGGTTGAGAATGACCTGGGCAACGGCACGCATGCCATCGACGCCTTCGCCGCGCGCTTCATAATAGACGGCCTGGGCCAGGCAATCGGAATCGTTCTGGCTGGCCTTTTTGAAGACCATGGCGGCGGCCGGTCGCACGGAAGCCACCAGCGGCGTCGTCTTCAGCGCTAGGAGCGACGAGGCGGCGACGGTTTCGCTGGCGCGGACCACCAGGCCTTTTTGCGAGCGGATATCTTCTGAGACGCGCATGGCAGCCAGGGTCGGTGCGGTCGCGGAGGCTTCGGCGGCGCCGCCGGACATGCCGCCATATGGGGCGAAGCGCGTGGCTATGCCCAGCGCGGTTTGATTCAGTGGGGCAACACCCAGGGCGGCTGACGGCGATACGTCGCCATTCAGTTCAGCCAGTTGCAGAATACGGGCGGCATTGTTGCTGGCATCGGCTTCGCGCGCCAGGCGCCCGCCGAGATAGGCTGCGCCTGCCGACGCGCCAACCAGCAGGCCAATAGAAGATGCTGCCATGAGGGCGCGCATCCGGTAGCGCGCCATGGTTATCGAGCTCAACGCTGTCTATCCTATGTGACGAGGGCAAAAGAGGCCCCCCGGAAAGGCATCCGGAGAATGAATCCGTCATTTCTCCAGATCGGGTAGCCGAACAGGGACGGGGGTGGCAAACCTCGTCCTTAATGCCCGGCAAGTGCGGCTTCTAAGGGTCAATTGTGGCTGAAATGTGTTCGATCATGGTTAATGGAATGTTAGCTATAGTTGTTTGACTTTTTATCGCGCGCTTGCGCAAGCAGATGGGGCAGGATTGTGACAGTCATTCGCAGATATATTGACATGTTTTCGAAAGTATTTGATATTTAATCTATACGGGCTTTCTCAACGTTATTATTTCCGAAAACACTATAGTCATTACACTCATCAGTTAAAACTCAATTTAAGGAACCGTTAAGGAAGCATTTCGACTGCTTTTTTACCAGAATGCGAACCGAAGCCGACCGGGTTACGATTTTAACCGACTGAATCGTGGTGAAAAATCCGGAAAGATCGACGACGGCGCTGACAAGTTTTGGCGCGGGTGGACGGCATGATGGCGGTAAGGCTGCCCCAGCGTCAGGGCGGGGCTCAATTTTTTTTGATTTCCACCGCCTACGGCTTGCCTCTTTCATTTTTTTGTCCTGTCCCTATGTTGCCGTTCATGTCCCGTTCCGATCCCCCTCCCGGCTTCTCCGACAATTCCGGCGCCTTCGCCGCTGACTTTGACGCCCCTGCGCTCATACAGCGAAGCGATAGCGCAAATTTAATGCCCGCGACGTGGGTGCCGCACCGGCCGGTGCGGCCGGAAAAATCCGACGGCGGGCGCAAGTTCCGGCTTGCCGCACCTTATGAGCCCGCGGGCGACCAGCCGACGGCCATAGCCGAGTTACTGAAGGGCATCGAGGCGAGCGAGCACGACCAGGTCCTCCTGGGGGTCACCGGTTCCGGCAAGACCTTCACCATGGCCAAGATCATCGAGCAGACCCAGCGTCCCGCCCTGATCCTGGCGCACAACAAGACGCTGGCGGCCCAGCTCTATTCGGAGTTCAAGGCCTTCTTTCCGGACAATGCCGTCGAGTATTTCGTTTCCTACTACGACTACTACCAGCCCGAAGCCTACGTTCCGCGCACCGACACATATATAGAGAAGGACTCGTCGATCAACGAACAGATCGATCGCATGCGCCACTCGGCGACGCGGGCGATCCTGGAGCGCGACGACGTCATCGTCGTGGCGTCGGTCTCCTGTATATATGGTATCGGCTCGGTCGAGACCTATACGGCCATGACCTTCGATTTGAAGGTCGGCCAGACGATCGACGAGGCGCAACTGCGCGCCGACCTCGTAGCGCTGCAATATAAGCGCAACGACCAGGCGTTTGAGCGCGGGACTTTCAGGCGGCGTGGCGACGTCATCGAGATATTCCCAGCCCACTACGAAGACCGTGCCTGGCGCATCAATATGTTCGGTGACGAGATCGAGTCGATTTCGGAGTTCGATCCGCTGACCGGCAAGAAGATCGTCGACCTGCGCGACCTGAAGGTCTACGCCGCCAGCCACTATGTGACGCCGCGCCCGACACTCAACCAGGCGGTCGACCGCATCAAGGCCGAACTGAAGTGGCGGCTGGAACAGCTGCACGGCGAAGGCAAGCTGCTGGAGGCCCAGAGGCTGGAGCAGCGCACGACCTTTGACATCGAGATGATGCAGGCGACGGGCTCATGCGCCGGCATTGAAAACTATTCGCGCTACCTGACTGGACGCGGCGCCGGCGATCCGCCGCCGACCTTCTTCGAATACCTGCCCGACAACGCCCTGCTGTTCGTTGACGAAAGCCACGTGTCGGTGTCGCAGATCGGCGGCATGTATCGCGGCGACTTTGCGCGCAAGTCGGTCCTGGCCGAGTATGGCTTCCGCCTGCCGTCGTGCATGGACAACCGCCCGCTCAAGTTCGAAGAGTGGGACGCCATGCGGCCGCAGTCGGTCTACGTGTCGGCGACGCCCGGCAAGTGGGAGATGGAGCGTACGGCCGGCGTCTTCGCCGAGCAGGTTATCCGCCCGACCGGCCTGATCGATCCGCCCGTCGAAATCCGCCCGGTGCACAAGGACGGCTTCAACCAGGTCGATGACGTCATCGCCGAGGTCCGCGAAGTCGCCAAGCACGGCTACCGCTCGCTGGTCACCGTCCTGACCAAGAAGATGGCCGAGAACCTGACCGACTATATGCATGAGCAGGGCATCCGCGTCCGCTACATGCACTCGGACGTCGAGACCCTTGAGCGCATCGAGATCATCCGCGACCTGCGCCTGGGCGCCTTCGACGTGCTGATCGGTATCAACCTGCTGCGTGAAGGGCTCGATATTCCGGAATGCGGCTTCGTTGCCATCCTCGACGCCGACAAGGAGGGCTTCCTGCGTTCGGAAACCTCGCTGATCCAGACGATCGGCCGGGCGGCGCGGAACGTCGATGGCAGGGTCATTCTTTATGCCGACAAGATGACCGGCTCGATGGAGCGGGCGATCGCCGAGACCGACCGCCGTCGTGACAAGCAGAAAGCGTACAATGCCGAACACGGCATCACGCCGGAATCGGTCAAGCGCAGCATCAGCGACATCCTCGACAGTCCGTTTGAGAAGGGCGACCGCGTCCAGATACCGATGGGCGTGGCCGAAAAGGACTCCAAGCCATTCCTGGGTTCTAACTTCCAGGCGACGCTCAAGGACCTCGAGGCCAAGATGCGCGAGGCCGCCGGTAATCTCGAATTCGAGACCGCTGCGCACCTGCGCGACGAGATCAAGCGGCTCAAGCTGCTCGACCTGGAGTTCGCCAAGGACATGCTCGACGGCGCCCAGTAGATTATGACGCCCTATACTGGGCGGGCGTGACGCCGGTCGTCGCCCTGAAGGCCTTGTAGAAGGCGGACTTGGAATTGAAGCCGACTTCGAGCGCGACATCGAGCACGTTTTGATTGCGGGTTCGGATCAGGGGCAGGGCGGCTTCGATGCGTCAGCGGTTGACATAGGCGAAAAAGCTTTCGCCCAGGGTTTCGTTGAGCGTCTGGGAGATGGTGTTGGGCGCCACGGCGATATGGGCGGCCAGTTTTTGCAGTGACAGGTTGGCGTCGAGGTACAGCCGGTCGTCCCGCATGGCGGCTTCGATGCGGTTGGCGACGCGCTGGGCCTGTTCGGGGCCGAGCGCCGACTTCTGATACTTCTTCGGAGATGTTTCAGGGGTGCCTGCTTCCAGCAGGTAGCCGCCGTCAAAGCCTGGCTTTTGGCGCAGGCCGCAGATCGCGAATGCCCATAGCGCCAGCAGACCCAGGCCATGCAGCCAGGCCGGCGACAGCAATGTAAGGTTCAGTATGCCGTCCACCGCGACCTGCAGCAGAGCCGCCAGCCAGACGAGCGCCATGACGCCGATCAGGATCGTGACCCACTCCAGGTCTTTCTGGTCGGTGTTGGTGAAGAGGTCGCGCAGACGTCGGCGGTAGGCCGCCAGATGGCTCAGAATGCGCCAAGCATAGGCGACGGTCTGGCCGATCCAGATCACGATCAGCACGAATATAAAGACGCCGACGCCCAGGGCGAAAGGCGAGGCAGGGATTTCGCCATGCACCATCATGGCATCGCGCTCTGCAGCCGGCAGCAGGATGACGCACAGCAGGGCCGCGCCACCAAGCGCGGCGGGTATGGCATGCCGGGCGTGGCCGGGTTGCGGGCGCCACGGCGATTCGGCCGTCAGGGCTTGGACGTAGAGCCAGAGCGCCGGCGCGAGCCCGAGATGAGCGGGCAGGCTGATGGCGGTCAGCAAAGACGCGGCCCGCGGGAGCAGCGACGTCATGGGTTGCGGAAGCGCGATGAGGATGGCGACCGCGAACACGGCCGCGAGCGGCAAGGTGGCGGGATTGCTAGGGCGCGCAAAAAGCAGGCTCAGGCAAAGCGCGGCCTGCCCTAGGGCCGTCGCCGCCACGACCAGACTCACCGTCTCCTGCATGCCATCCCCGCTGTTTTCCAATCCATAGCACTTTTCGGAGGCTTGTCAGGTCTGGGCAGGTTCTCGCCTGCAGGACAGGACGACAGGCGCTGTTTGTTGCGCTGTCTGCGTCTTCAGGATCAATCAAGGGAGGCAAGCATGACTGCGTTGAAAACAACAGGCGCGCCGTGGCATTTCTGGGGCGTGGCGATCGTGATGGTGCTGTGGAACGGTCTCGCGGCGTTCGACTACATACTGAGTGTGATACAGGGGGCCGCCTACTACCGGGCGTCGGGCATGACGGAGGCGCAGGTGACCTACTTTAGTACACTGCCGCTGTGGGCGAGCGCAGCCTGGAGCGTTTCGGTCTGGTCCAGCGTGGTCGGCGGACTGCTGTTTGTGTTCCGGCGCCGGCTTTCAGCCGCCCTGCTGGCGGTGTCGGTAACGGGCACGCTGGGTTACATCGCCTATACCTATGTCCTGTCGGATGGGCGGTCCTTCATGGGCGCGATGTGGCCGATGCCTGGTATTGTCGCCGTGACTATGGTGTGCCTCATTGCCTATATTGGCGCCCTTGGCCGCAAGGGGATTATGCGTTGAGGTAATAACGTTTTTATTTCCCTATTTTGGGAATCTATCGCGGGCGAGCTGGCGGCGCGTGATGTGTGCACTGGTTAACACCTGTATTAACCAAGGCAGAATAAGGGGTTGAGAATTCCGGAAAATTGGAACAAACTGTTGCCTTCGGGTTTCAATCGAGGCGCAACCGTACCCCAAACGAGCGAATTCTGCTGTCATGGGCCACATTCATACTGGATTTTTATATCAAATCGCGCGACCCTGATTTCACGAAAGCGCGACTGGCCTGGCCTGTGCACCGACTGTATGGGGCCGGCGGTCGGTGTCTCGAAATAAATCGATTATTAACCGTGACTTCTTAGTCTGGTCTTAATCATCGGGCGACACATGCGCGGCGTTTGAGCGGGCACTGAGCCAACTGGGGTGAATGGATGCGTAGGACTAGACTGAATGTGGTGCCGCCCGTCTCTAAAGAGATCGCGCTTGGACCTGTCATCAACGGTGTGAATGGCGTCAACGGCGCCCTCAACGGTGTCAAGAACGGCAGCGCCGACAAGATGGTGAGCCTGCCTGCCCAGATGGCCGCGACTGCTGTCGCGACGCATAAGCTCGTCGGCGAAGAGATTGTCACCTCGGTGGCCACGCCTTCGCGTGAAACCCGCACGCAGCGCGTCAAGCGCCTGCAGGAAGAGGCGCGCGCCCTGGCGCGTGAGCAGATCGGCGAGTTCGAACTGCTGCTCGACGCCACGGCCAAGATGGCGACCGAAATCGCCGACGGCGGTGAAGTCTATTCGATCGGCGCGCGCGAAATCTGCCGTCGCCTGGCCGACGAACTGCCGCGCACCCTGCAGACCCTGCAGGTCATTTCGAAGAAAAAGAACTAAGGGCGCAAGCCTTGAATTTCCCTGTGGACGACTGCCCGTTCGTAGTCGTTCACGCGGAAATGTGACTGGAGTGGGCTCACCGCTTCCCCTACTTCTAACATCTACTTTCAGGGGAATTCGCCATGTCCAGGACCGTTTACCGGTCAGTGTTCTGTTGCGTTTTCGCGGTCACGGCGATCGCGGGCGGATGCAGCAAGAAGCCCGAACCCCCTAAAAAATCCGAACCCGTCATGGTCATGTCGGCCGTCAGGATTTCCCCGCGCCCGGCGCAGACCCTGCCGGCGCGTCAACCCGGACTGTGGGAGACCTCTGTGCGCGAAGACGGCGGTGACGACGTCCAGACCCTGCAGATCTGCATCGACCGCACGACCGATCTGCGCCTGGGCATGCGCGGCAACGATCTCAGCGGTGACCGCTGTGGGGCCAAGACGATCAGTCGCGTCGATGCCGACAGTTGGAAGGTCATGACCACCTGCCAGGTACCATCCGGCGGCGCTGAAGACTATTCCGGGACCTATACAGGCGATTTCGCGACCGCCTACACCATGACGCTGCGCGTCCAGACGACCGGCGCCGCCGCACCGCAGATGAACCGGGCGACCAGCTACATCATCGAATCGAAGCGGTTGGGCGATTGCAAGCCTGACCAGGCGCCTGGCGACGTCACCAATGACGGTGTCACGGTCAACCTGTTCGAAATGGAAGGCCACAAGGCGCCGTTCCCCAAGGCCCCGGGATAGTTCAGACCATCCAGCTTTTCGGATTGGGATAGGGCCGGTTGTAGAGCAGGTGGTTGAAGCCCATGACGCAGCGGCCGGCCAGATAGATGAGCGGGACCAGGACCAGGGCCAGTGACAGGATCTGGTTGTTGATCCCCTGGATACCGAGGGCGAAGCCGACCGCAAAGCAGCCGATGAGCGGAATGACGCCCAACCAGAAGGTCCGGCGCTGGAATTCATAGTGGGTTTTTAGCCAGTCGGCTGCGTCGTCTTCGCGGAAGGTGGCGATCAGCAGCGCGATGATGCCGGTCAGGCCGCAGGTCAGCACCATCAGGAACAGCAGCATATAGTTGAGAAACAGGAACTTGCGCGGATCGGCGGAAAGGGGCTGTGGGCTGGGCGCGGGTTTGGTCATGGGGGCTCGAACGCTATGATAAGTGTTGAGCCTAACCTGCGCGGATCATGCTGCATAGCGGCAATTGCACTTCGGCCACCAAAGGTGCCGGATCGGCCACACCTTGTCAGGCTTGCGCCGGCGCCAGGTCATTCAGGCTGAGGTCGGGGCGGTGGCACCACTCGCCCAGCCGGATGGGGCAGCTTGCTACGTCGTCCGGTGTCAGGATGACGCTGTTGGTCGGCGTTTCCTCGAGTTCGAAGCGTATGCATTCGAAGGCAGGCAGGTGGACGGCCAATATGGCGTTGAGCTTCATGTAGAGCGCCGTGGCGACGGCTTCGGTCGTCGGGTCGCCCTGGATGATCAGAAGGCGCGGCAGAAGCTCCGGCTCATGCGCCTGGAAATAGCCGATCATCGGATCGTCGTGGCCCAGTTGAAAGGCGTGATCGAGCGCATCATCGACAAAGCCGTGCCAGTGCCGCTTCATGTCGGCGAAACTGGCGGCGTAGTTGGATGCGCCCCAATCCACAGCCGGGCCCGAACCTGGGGCGCCTGCTCTTGGTTTCAGGTCGACGGTCACGAATTCGTTGTGGCCGTGCGGGGTCATGCACTTCGAATTGCGGTCGAAGCGCAGGCGATGAGCCATGGAAAAGCGGCGTTTGAACTGAATGAGCATGTCGCGCCTTCAACAGCAAAGCGCCAGCCAAGTCAATCGGCACAGATGTGTTGCACCTGCGAAACAAACTTATGATTAAGTTGCGATTCGCCACCTGATGAAATCGTAAATTCATATTCCTGTGCTACCAATTATATAAGGAAACTGTAAGCGGGGGCGTTTATGGAGAGTATGCGTACGAGTATCGTTTTGCGTAAGGCCGGGCGTATCCTCGGCAAGGCGTTGCGGCGCAAGGATGTTGCGACGGTCATCTCCCTATCGGGTACAGCCATGCTGGCCGCATGCGGCGGTGGTGGAGGTGGAAGCTCCTCTGGCGGTGGGGGCGGCGGACCGGTGACACCGCCACCGGTCGTTGTCAGGCCGACCCAGGCGGAAGCCAGCCGTTTTCTGGCACAGGCCAGTTTCGGCGTCACCGATGCCGATATAACTGCAATCACAACGACCACTTTCGGCGACTGGATCAACCAGCAGGTAAGCCTGTCAGCCGGGACACCGCACCTGACCTGGATGGATCGCCGGCTGGCGGAGATCCGAGCGGTCAATCCTTCGGCCAATGTCAGCGCCAACCAGTTCTACGAAAGCTTCTGGAGCCTGGCTGCTTCGGCGCCGGACCAGCTACGCCAGCGCGTCAAGTTCGCCCTGTCGGAAATCTTCGTCGTGTCGTTCGCCATGGATGGCGAAGATCCGCGCGGCCTGGCCTCTTACTATGACATGCTGGGCAAGCACGCCTTCGGTAACTTCCGTCAGTTGATGGAAGACGTCACCTACCACCCGGCCATGGGCATCTACCTCACCTATCGCGGCAACCAGAAGGAAGACACCCGCACCGGGCGCAATCCCGACCAGAACTATGCCCGCGAAATCATGCAGCTGATGACCATCGGCCTACACAAGTTAAAAAACGACGGCACGCTCGACAACGACCTGCTCGGCAATGCCCAGCCGACCTACGGCCAGAACGATATCGATGGACTGTCGAAGGTGTTCACCGGCCTCAGCTGGTACCACCCGACGCCGACCAATGCGACCTTCAACGGCGGCTCGCGGCATGCGGAATCGTACACGACGCCGATGACCGTCTATAACAACTACCATTCGACCTCGGCCAAGAGCTTCCTCGGCACGACCATAGCGGCGTCGACCACGGCTGATGCCGCAGCTGATATCAAGACTGCGCTCGACGCCCTGTTCAACCACGCCAATGTCGGCCCGTTCATCGGCAAGCAGCTTATCCAGCGCCTGGTGACCTCGAACCCCAGCACGGCCTATGTCGCGCGTGTCGCTGCCGCCTTCAATAATAATGGCGCGGGCGTGCGTGGCGATATGGCGGCGGTGGTTCGCGCCATCCTGACCGACAGTGAAGCGCGCACGGCCGGTGATGCCACCTATGGCAAGCTGAAAGAGCCAATCGTCCGGCTCGCCAACTGGATGCGCAGCTTCGAAGTGACGTCGCAAAGCGGCAACTGGCTGATGGGTTCGACCTCGGCCAACACCTCGCTTGGCCAGTCACCGCTGAATGCACCTTCTGTCTTCAACTTCTATCGCCCGGGCTATGTGCCGCCGCGCTCCACGCTCGGCACCAAGGGCTTGCTGGCGCCGGAATTCCAGTCGACCGACGAAGTCACGGTGGCCAGCTATATCAACACCATGCAGGGCGCGGTGGGATCGGGCATCGGCAGCAGCAACGACATCCGCTCCGCCTACAGCAAGGAGGTGGCCCTGGCCGCCGATGTGCCGTCGCTGATGGATCGGCTTAACCTGCTTTTGTTCAGCAGCATGCTATCGGCCGGACTGCGCATCAAGATCACCAATGCTGTCAACGGGATCGCCATTCCCGGCGGCACGGCGACCCAGGCGCAGATCGACACCGCCAGGCTCAATCGCGTCAAGCTGGCGGTCTTCCTCAGCCTGGCCTCCCCCGAATATATCGTACAACGGTAGCCCCTCCATGACCGCTCATCTCAATCGCCGCGAGTTTCTTCGCATGTCCGGAGGTTTGGCCGGGTTGACCACCGCCGCTGGCTTCGGCCTGCAGATGGCCGCCGCCGGAACCGCTGCCGCTGCCGGCGCCAGCGACTACAAGGCGCTGGTCTGCATCTTCATGTACGGCGGCAACGACGCCAACAACATGGTGCTGCCGACCGACGGCGACTCCTGGAACCGCTATTTTGCCGCCCGTAACCAGGGGACCGATCCCATCGCCCTGATGCCGGTGGGAACACCGGCAACACCCGTTGGCCAGGTTAACCCCATCACAGGACGCACCTCGGCGCTGGCTACACCGGAGCAGTGGGGCGGCGTCCTGCCGATCGTGCCCCAGACCAACCAGGCGATCCCACCCGGGACATCGGCCCTGACCCGCACCTTCGCGCTGCATCCGCACATGGCGCCGGTACAGGACATCTTCAATGCCGGGCGGCTGGCGGTACTGGCCAATGTCGGCACCCTGATCAATCCCGTCACCAAGGCGCAGTACAAGGCGAAGAGTGTCCCCCTGCCGGCCAGCCTCTTTTCGCATAACGACCAGCAATCGACCTGGCAGGCCGGCGCCACCGAAGGCGCACGCCTCGGCTGGGGCGGGCAGATGGGCGACCTGCTGGCCAGCCAGAACGGTGTCAACACTATCTTCACCGCCATTACCACACAGGGCTCGGCTGTCTTCCTGGCTGGGCGCAACGTCCTGCAATACCCGCTGAGCGCTAACGCTTCACCGGCGATAGTCGTCACAGGCGCGACGGCGGGCAGCCTGTTCGGGTCGAGCCTGGGGCCTGCCGCTCTTAAGGACATCATCATGGATACGGCGGGGGCCAGCGACTTCGCCAACGACTATGCTGCGGTGACGGGCCGTTCGGTCGGCGCCGCAGCGACTGTCAATTCGGTTTTCAGCCAGTCAGTTGTCACGGACGTCCCTTCGCCACCGGCCTATACCAATCCGGCGAAGAACGCTGTCGAAACCAACGCTCTGGCCCTCCAGCTGCGGACCGTGGCGCGCATGATCGCCGCCGGCCCGGCCTTTGGTCTGAAGCGTCAGGTCTTCCTGGTCAGCGCCGGTGGCTTCGACACGCACGATACGCAAAACCGTGACCAGCCGAACAACCTGGCCAAGCTGGCCCAGGGGCTGAAATATTTCGACGACGTTCTGGCCAATATCGGCGGGGTCGATATGCGCGCCAATGTGACCACTTTCACGGCGTCGGATTTCTCGCGCACCTTCAACACCAATGGCGACGGTACCGACCACGCCTGGGGTGGTCACCACCTGATCATGGGCGGTGCGGTCCGGGGCGGCGACATGTACGGCCAGTTTCCGACGGTCGGTATGGATATCAACGGCTTCGACAATCCGGACATGGCGGGCAGCGCCTTTATCCCGACGACATCGGTCGATCAGTACGCCGCGACGCTGGGATCGTGGTTCGGTGTGAGTAACGGCGACCTCAACACCATCTTCCCGAACCTGCGCAACTTCAGCTCAGCCAATCTCGGGTTTGTCTGACCTGGAACAACAAGGGCCGGCGGTGACGCCGGCCTTTCGTTTGTGTGCGTATGGAAGTCAGTGATGAGCCTTCCACATGGCGGCTATCTCGTCCTTGGACAGCATATTGTCCTTGTTGGTGTCGGCGGCAGTAAACTTGCTTTCGGCTGCAGCGTTGAACTCGTCATGCGTGACCGAGCCATCGGCTGCGGCGCCTTTCATGTCCATGTGCCTGGCGGACTTTTCCGTTGCGGACAGCATGCCGTCGCTGTTGGCGTCAGCTTCGGTGAACTTGTGGTCGAGGGCGGCCTTGTGTTCGTCATGGCTCACCATGCCATCCTTGTTGGTGTCCATCATATCCATCTTATGTCCCATGTCAGCCTTGTGGGTGTCATCGGCAAGGGCGGGCATGGCGAGGGCAGCGCCTGCGAGGCAGGCGGCGATCAGGGCGATTTTCATCGGGTATGTCCTGTCTGAATGCGGCGGCCGGGGATCCGGCCGGCCACTTCCTAGTCGAGCCCGTATCAAGGTTCGATGGGGATTTGCACGCAGACGGCGTTTTATTCGCGCACGGGGCATGTGAGCCGATGCTGTACCCGGCTCACATGCCTCGACGACTAGGCCTTTACGCTTTCGGCGGCGTAGAACTGGGCCATGGTCGTCAGGCCGACTGGCTTGATCTTGCCGGCCTGGCCCGCAGCGCCGAACTGTTCGAAGCGGTCCTCGCACACCTGCTGCATCATGGCATACGCGGGCTTGAAGTAGGTGCGCGGATCGAAGACCGATGGCTGGTCCTTGAATACCTTGCGAATGCCGGCGGTGATGGCCAGGCGCAGATCGGTATCGATATTGATCTTGCGCACGCCCATCTTGATGGCCTTTTGCAGTTCTTCGACCGGCACGCCCCAGGTCTGGGGGATTTCGCCGCCGTGTTCGTTGATCATGTCCTGCAGGTCCTGCGGAACCGACGACGAGCCGTGCATGACCAGGTGGGTGTTCGGCAGGCGCTTGTGGATTTCGGTGATGACGTTCATGGCCAGGACTTCACCGTCCGGCGCGCGCGTGAATTTGTAGGCGCCGTGGCTGGTGCCCATCGCGATCGCCAATGCATCGACATTGGTGCGGGCGACGAAGTCGACCGCCTGGTCAGGATCGGTCAGCAATTGCGAGTGGTCGAGCACGCCTTCGGCGCCGTGGCCGTCTTCGGCCTCGCCCATGCCGGTTTCCAGGCTGCCGAGAACACCGAGTTCGCCTTCAACTGAAACGCCGCAGGCGTGAGCCATTTCAACGACCTTGGCGGTCACATCGACATTGTAGTCAAAGTCGGCGGGGGTCTTGGCGTCGGCCTTCAGCGAGCCGTCCATCATGACCGAGGTAAAGCCGTGCTGGATGGCGGAGGCGCAGGTGGCGACCGAATTGCCGTGGTCCTGGTGCATGCACAGCGGGATTTCGGGATAGATTTCGACCAGCGCGTTGATCATGCGCTTGAGCATCAGGTCGTTGGAGTAGGCGCGGGCGCCGCGCGACGCCTGGATTATGACCGGCGACTGGACCTTGCGGGCGGCCTCCATGATGGCCAGGCCCTGTTCCATGTTGTTGATATTGAATGCCGGCATGCCGTAGCCGTGTTCGGCGGCATGATCCAACAGCTGACGCAGACTTATACGAGCCATTTATCTTCCCTCTTTCGCGGTGCGCTTTGGTGATCTGCAAATGCCCGTCTTCCTGCGTTCCGGTGCTCACGTACTCAAGTACGCTCCGCTCCGTTACTCGGAAGCCAGACATTTTCGACTCACCACAGCGCACCTTTGGCTGTGATGGGGTCCGCCGGATGTGGCCTCTGGTCGG
Organism: Asticcacaulis sp. P4_H10; assembly: GCF_056400965.1. Classification (NCBI taxonomy): domain Bacteria; kingdom Pseudomonadati; phylum Pseudomonadota; class Alphaproteobacteria; order Caulobacterales; family Caulobacteraceae; genus Asticcacaulis; species Asticcacaulis sp. P4_H10. The sequence goes on from NZ_JBFUKH010000001.1 coordinate 272,041, forward strand.
AACCCGGTTAATTGCGGGCGTGGTCTTTTGACCTTTTTGCACCCGCGAAATGTAAATTTTAAATAGTGTTGTCGGTTCAGCCTTCCGCCATGCAAGACCTGCGCCGACCTATTTCTCCAGTGCGGCAACACCCGGCAACGCCTTACCTTCCATCCATTCCAGGAAGGCACCGCCGGCAGTCGAGACAAAGGTCATATCCTCGCTCACACCGGCATGGTTCAGCGCGGCCACGGTGTCGCCACCGCCTGCCACGGCCACCAGCTTACCCGATTTCGTTTGCGACGCAGCAAATTTCGCCGCCGCGACCGTAGCGGCATCGAAGGGTGGCAATTCGAACACACCCAAAGGTCCGTTCCAGATCAAGGTCTTGGACTCGGCCATGACCGACTTCAGTTGTTCGACCGTCTTGGGGCCGGCATCGAAAATCTTGTCTTCGGCCGACAGCGACGCATCCAGGCCCTGCGTGCGGTTAGCAGCATTGGCCTTGAATTCCTGAGCCACGACGATGTCGACGGGCAGCAGGATCTTGCAGCCCTTGCTCTCGGCTTCCTTCAGAATTTCGAGCGCCGTGTCCTTCAGGTCCTTTTCGCACAGCGAACCGCCGATATCGTGCCCTTGCGCGAACAGGAAGGTGTTGGCCATGCCGCCGCCGATCGCCAGGGCATCCAGCTTGCCGACCAGGTTCTTCAGCAGGTCGAGCTTGGTCGAGACCTTGGAGCCGCCGACAATGCCGAGAGTCGGGCGCTGCGGACTGCCAAGCGCGGCGTCGAGCGCATTCAGTTCGCGCTTCATCGACTCACCAGCATAAGCGGGCAGCAGATGCGCTACGCCTTCGGTCGAGGCGTGGGCGCGGTGCGCGGCCGAAAACGCGTCATTGACGTAGATGTCGCCCAGCGCCGCCAGTTGCTTGGCGAACTCGGGGTCATTTGTTTCTTCACCGGCATGAAAGCGTACGTTTTCGAGCAGGGCGACGCTGCCGGCCGGCAGCAGCTTCAGCAGGTCGGCGGCTTCGGGGCCGACGCAATCCTTGGCGAATCCGACCGTAACGCCTAGCAGTTCCGACAGCGGACCGGCGATCGGACGCAGCGACATTTCCGGCACCACCTTGCCCTTGGGGCGGTCGAAGTGGGCCAGCAGCGCCACCTTGGCGCCAAGCTTGGTCAGCTTTTCAATCGTCGGGATCGCGACCTTCAGACGGGTATCGTCAGTAATCCGGCCATTTTCCATCGGTACGTTGAAGTCAACGCGCACCAGGGCAGTCTTGCCGGTCAGCGAGGTCAGATCATCGAGGGTATTGAAAGGCATGTACCGGCTCCTGCATGAAGTATCATGCAGGCTTTAGGACGCCCGGCCCATATGATCAAGGTTTTTACAGCACAGCTTCGACGCCGATGCTGACCAGCCACGCCGCGATCAGTTGCATCGCCAGTTGCACCAGCCCCAGGGCGACGAAATGGCGGGTATCGGGCGTCAGGCCCGGCGTATTGCGGCGGTAATTCTGCGCCAGAGACCCGTAGATGCTCAGCCAGATGACCGGCATGACGATTAGCATAGCCAGGTTAAGCACCTTGAGCTGCGTGTCCGCCGTATGGGTGAAGTTGATATAGAAGGCCGGCATCAGGACGGCGCCGACGGCCGTCGCCCAGCCGATAAACTTCAAATAGCTAAAGGGCTTGGGATAACAAACGTCCGCGTGTCTTTCCATCGTCGTTCTCCGATCCGTGATTGTCGTCAACCACATCGGGCAAGGGTACGGTTTGCCCGCGCCTGGATTTTATGCCTCGGGTGCCCGGGGAAAAACCGGCATATCGTCGCAGGCGCAAAAGAAAACCCCGCCGGATAGGTTCCGGCGGGGCAATTATTCAATAGGTGGGGCGCCTTACAGGAACTTCGAGAAGGCGATGGCCGTGTCGGCCATGCGGCTCGAGAAGCCCCATTCGTTGTCGTACCAGGTCAGGATGCGGACCAGCTTGCCCGAAATAACCTGGGTCTGGTTGAGCGCGAAGGTCGATGACGCGGGCTCGTGGTTGAAGTCGGACGAGACCAGCGGCTCATTGGTGTAGGCCAGCACGCCCTTCATCGGGCCGTCAGCGGCTGCGACGATAGCGGCATTGACCTCTTCCTTGGTCACTTCGCGCGAGGCGTTGAACACCAGGTCGACAGCCGAAACGTTCGGGGTTGGCACGCGGATCGATGAACCGTCCAGCTTGCCCTTCAGTTCCGGCACGACCAGGCCGATCGCCTTGGCGGCGCCGGTCGAGGTCGGGATCATGGACAGCGCCGCGGCACGGGCGCGATACAGGTCCTTGTGCATCTGGTCCAGCGACGGCTGGTCGTTGGTGTACGAGTGGATCGTCGTCATGTAGCCCGACTCGATGCCGCACAGGTCATGCAGTGCCTTGGCGACCGGCGCCAGACAGTTGGTCGTGCACGAGGCGTTCGAGATGACCAGGTCTTCGGCCGTCAGGGTGTCGTGGTTGACACCGTAGACGATCGTCTTGTCGGCGCCGTCAGCCGGGGCCGAGACGATGACGCGCTTGGCGCCGGCTTCCAGGTGGGCGGCGGCCTTGTCGCGTGCGGTAAAGATGCCGGTGCACTCAAAGGCGATGTCGACCTTGAGGTCCTTGTGCGGCAGCTCGGCCGGGTTCTTGATCGCGGTCACCTTGATCGGCGCGTAGGTGCGGCCATTGGCGGTGATGACCAGGCTGTCGCCTTCGACTTTCACTTCGGCGGGAAAGCGGCCATGGACCGAGTCGTAACGCAGCAGGTGCGCGTTTGTTTCCACCGGGCCCAGGTCGTTGATGGCTACCACTTCGATGTCCGTGCGATTGTATTCGACAATCGAGCGGAGGACGAGGCGACCGATGCGGCCGAAGCCATTGATGGCGACGCGAAGAGCCATGGGTGGAAATCCTTTCTTGCGACCAAGCGATATGCGCGGCCGTTTTTTAACCTGAGGGCAGGGAAGTCAAGCCTTAATTGTCGCGGATATCAGGATGATAGCGATAACGGCTGGACGCACCGCTCAGATAGGTATTGAGTGCAACAATCTCAAGGAAATCCGGGTTAAATCTTGCCGGGCCGGGGCAGGGTCAATTTCGCTTCCAGACCGGTGATCGTACGGCCTTCGTAGCGATTGGCCAGGGTCAGGGTCCCGCCCTGTGCCTCGACAAGGGCGCGAGCGACGCTGAGGCCCAGACCCGCGCCGCCGGTGTCGCGGTTGCGCGACGTTTCCATGCGGAAGAATGGCTCGAAAACGGCCTCCAGCATATCGGGCGGTAGGCCGGGCCCGTTATCGCTCACACGCAGCTCGACCTGATTTGCGCGCGCCGTCAACTCCAGCCGGCAGTCGCCGGCGTAGCGGCAGGCATTCTCGATCAGGTTGGTAATGACTCTTTTCAGCGCAACCGTATCGCCGCGCACCATGATGTTCGGGTCTATCCGCGCCGGCTCCATCGGGCAGACGGCCGCCATGTCGTCGGCCAGGGCTTCGACCAGGGTTGAAAAGTCGATAGGGCGCAAGGATTCGCCTAGCTTATGCGCCGCCGTGAAGCTCATGGCCGACTTGATCAGGCCGTCCATATGGCTGATGTCGTCACCCAGCTTGTCTTTCAGCGGCGACGGCAGGTCTTCGATACGCAGCCGCATGCGGGCCAAGGGCGTCTTCAGGTCGTGGGCGATGGCGCCCATCAAGGCGGTGCGGCTCTCCATCTGCTTGCGGATACGCGCCTGCATGGCGTTGAGCACGTCTGCGGCGGCGCGGACCTCGCGCGGGCCGACGGCCAGGATCGGCGGGGCGCCATCTTCAAAACCAACCTTGGACGCGGCCTCGGAGAAGGCGATAATCGGCCGGGTCAGGCGGCGCGACAGCCACCAGGCCAGCGGCAGGATGAGCAGGGCGGTGAGGCCGAAGCCGAGCAGCAAACGAGTTTGCCAGGGCTGGATCAGCGCCCCCGGCGGAGTTACGACGCGATAACGTCCATCCGCCAGTTTCCACGCCGCGCTGAAAGCAGGGTAGAAGACGTCGTCGCCATTGCCGGTCGAAAAGACGCGGAAGCGCGGACCGGGTTCGCCCGGCGGAAGGGGGGGCGGACCACCCTCCTGGGACATGCGCATCCGGAACTCTTCGCGCATGACGATGTGCGGTCCGCCCTCGTCTCCGGGGGGCGGCCCTTCGATGCGCCGGCTCCACCGGCCATCCATGCGGTGCGGCGTGAACTTGACCCAGACGGAATCCGCCGGAACCTTAAGTTCCGCGGCAAGGCGAGTGGCCAGCATCGTTTCAAAGGCACGCGCACGGCGATGTTCGGCCGAGGGGTTTGCATAGGCCGGCGGAGCAGTGGTGGTCTCGGCCCTGAGGCGTTTACCGTTGTTGAGCCTGGCCTCGCCGGTTCGGAGCGCTGTGGCGACTTCGCGGATGGAGTAGCCGGGCGGCGGCGGATCGGGAGCTTTGAGTACGATCAGTGTGTTGATGCCGAGCGCCAGCACTAGAACAGCCAGACTCAGGCCCAGCACCTGCCAGAAGATCGGCAGGGAGATCAGCTGGTGGGATTTGGAGGGCGATGTCACAGTGTCCCCCCTTCCGTCATTTGCTCCGCAAATGCCACCTTCCCCGTAAACGGGGAAGGAAAAGTTGTGGGGATGAAGATGCGAATGTTCCTTCCTTCCCCGTTTACGGGGAAGGTGGCGACCGGCGCGCTAGCAGCCGGGCGACGGAAGGGGGGAAAACTGGTCACACGCACTCTGAAGTCAAACCCTCATCTCAGCGGTTTGAACATATAGCCGATGCCGCGGATGGTGCGGATAATCTCTTCATTGTGGTCATCGCCCAGCTTGCGGCGCAGGCGCGAGATCTGCACGTCGATCGCCCGGTCGAAACTGTCCGAGTTCGGCCCATGCATGGCGTCCAGGATCTGATCGCGCGTCAAGGCCCGGCCGGGTCGCTCAAGAAATACCCGCAGCAGTTCGAACTCGGTGTTGGACAAAGCGACCTGCACGCCATCCGGCCGCACCAGGGTGCGCTTGATATTATCGAGCTGCCAGCCGAAGAATTGCGTCATCGGCGACTTGGCGCCAAATTGCGGGCGCTCTTCGCGGCGGCGGAGCACGGCGCGGATGCGCGCCAGCAACTCACGTGGGTGAAAGGGCTTGGCCATGTAGTCGTCGGCGCCAAGCTCCAGGCCGACGATGCGGTCGATCTCCTCGCCGCGCGCGCTGAGCATGATGACGGGCGGCCCGCCCTTTTCGGTCAGGCGCTTGCAGATCGACAGGCCGTCCTCGCCCGGCATCATGTAGTCAAGCACGACCAGTTCGATGTCGCCGCGCGCCAGGACCTTTTCCATGTCGCGGCCACCGGCCGCCGTATGGATCTCAAAGCCGTTACTGCCCAGGAAGGCGCCGGTCAGATCGCGGATGTCCTTGTCATCGTCGACGATGAGGATGCGGGGCGAGACGGCGGCGACAGGCTGCATGGCGGCGAAGGACATTTTATGGAGACCCTGAAGAACTAAGATGAGCGCAGGCTCTCCGATCCTTTGGGCCTTCTGATTGCGGTAGGGCAATATAGCATCTTATTGTCGCCACAATTCGCACTTTTTTGACATCACCGGGCAATCTGGGCGGCTTAGCGTGGACATTGCCGGGGGATGCCCCGTGACTGACACAGGGAGTTGCCATGTCAAACCTCAAATCACCCTATCTGATCGGCCTGGCGGTCGCCGGGCTTGGCCTGATCGCCGCCGCCGCCATCGCCGCCGATGGCCCCAGGGTCGAAAAGCGCGACATCGTGGTCCGCATCGCGCCGCCGGCTTTTGCCGACATTGATACGAACAAAGACGGGACGATTTCACAGTCCGAATTCGACAGTTTTCATACCGAACACCAGCCCCCTCTGGCCGGGGACGACCTTCCACCGCCACCGCCCGGCGGCAAGCGGATGCGTATCTTGCGGATGGAAGGCGAACTGGACACCAACAAGGACGGAAAGGTCACCTTCGCTGAGTTTTCCGGTCCGATGAAGGCGCATTTCGACGAGATGGATGCTAACAAGGACGGCGTGCTCGACAAGACCGAGCAGCCGAAAGATCATATGTTCCAGCGCCGTCTGCGCGAATAGGATCCAGGTACGGGCTCCACCTCCCGGAGCCTTACCTTGCGTGGCCAGGGTTGAGAGTCCCTTGTCCCGCCAGACTGACCGAAGCGTTTCCACGCTTCGGTCTTTTTTTTAGAAATGCGCGACGGATCGTCTGGACGGACGCGTTTGACTATGTGAAGCGGCCGAAATGATCACGTAAATGCGACTGGCGTGGTAAACAGGAAGCTAATACAACATAAGAGCTTCTGATGTGATCTGGTATTTCCCGGCACCAGAATCTGCAGAAGAAAGTCGTGGCGACCGCCGTTGCCACGACTTTTTCTTTGCCTGAACGTTAGCGCTTCGCGAGCCTTGCCTTCCAGCGTAGATATTCAACATTGATTATGGTCACGGGCCATTCGCCGTACCACGCATAGCCCGAGCGGCGTTCGGGATGGACGTCGCTATAGGCCTTCGCGCGCTTGCCGTCGCGATTGGCCAGTACAACGCTATTGTCATTCAGATCATAGAAGCGCGCCCACAAAGGTGGCGCTGACGGATCGGCGACCAGGCGGCGATCGATCGTAGCGGTGTGGTAGTCGTATTTGACGGGCTCGGGCAGCGTGAAGGTCTCCAGCCGCACGCCGTCGATCCGCGACCGCTTCAGCCAGGTGACGGCGCCTTCGATGCTGGCGACAACCTCTGGCGACGGATCCGGAATTTTCATCAGATAGCGCAGGATCTCGACTGTTTCCTGCGACACGATGGATGGCAGCTCGAAGCTGCGTCCGCCGGATGGCGCCAGTGAAACCGGATCATATTGTCCCGCCCAGCCGGTCAGTTGCCCCTGTTGCCTGACCTGAAGTCTCAGCAGGCAGGCTTCACCCTTTGCAACCGAATCAGAACTTTGATTGCGACGTGTTTCGTCAACAGATTTAAAGGGATAGGCGCTTTCCTTGATTTGCCGCAGCAGGTGCAGATTGCCCGAGGTCACCTCGTCGGCGATAGTCAGCTTGGGGTGATAGGACTGCCTCGCCGGGACGGTATGTTGCCAGCCGCCGCACGCCGTCATCTGCTGGCCCAAGATCAGGTCGAGCCCCTTCAAAGCACCGTCGCGATAATCCTTGCGGCCGGTCTGCTCATAGGCCGCCATCAGGTAGGCGACCTGGGTATAGATGTTGCGGTTGTCGAAGGAGAAGTCGGGTGACGTCTTTTCCACCTGGACCGCGGCCTTTTCCGCAGTGCTCAGGATGCGCGCCGGATCGCGGTTTTCGATCCAGCCGCCATTGTCGTGCTGAAGCAGGAGGATATTGTCGGCGATCGCCGTCACGTCATCGGCTGCGTAACGCGCATAATCCTTGCCGTGACGGTTCTGCCAGTGATGGACGGCGTCGTCGAACCCAGTCAGCGATGGCGCAGCAGAAATGGCCGTCATGGGGATAACGGCCATTGCGCAGCTTAAAGCGATGGATCGGAACATATTTGTCTCCACCTGCTTTTTGTTTGTCGCATTTCCTACGGCGAACCGCCAGAAAAGTGCTTTGGCACTTCGCCGGGAAATGCTTGGCAGGTGGAGACAGGATTACAGCGCAGCCTTCGCGGCGGCAACCACGGCTTCGGTGGTGATGCCGAATTCCTTGTACAGGCGGTCCGCCGGGGCCGAAGCGCCGAAGCCCTTCATGCCGATAAAGGTGCCTTCGTCGCCGATGAACTTCTCCCAGCCCATGGGGCCGGCAGCTTCGATGGCGATGCGCACCTTGGCCTTGCCAATGACGGAGGCCTTGTAAGCCTTGGTCTGCTGGTCGAACAGGTTCCACGCTGGCGTCGAGACGACGCGCGTCGGGATACCGTCGGCTTCCAGCTGCTTCTGGGCGGCGACGGCCAGCGACACTTCCGTGCCCGAGGCGAACAAGGTGACCTTGGCCTCAGACGATGCAGCGCTCAGTTCGTAGGCGCCCTTGGCCACCAGGTCGCCGTCTTGTGTACGGACAGCCGGGACCTTCTGGCGCGACAGGACGATCATCGACGGACCGTCAGCCTTCAGCGCCACCTTCCAGCTTTCGGCGGCCTCGACCATGTCGGCCGGGCGGAAGACATTCAGGCCGGGCATGGCGCGGAACGACGCCAGTTGCTCGACCGGCTGGTGGGTCGGGCCGTCTTCGCCGACGCCGATCGAATCGTGCGTCATGACGTGGACGACCTTGGCGCCCATCAGGGCGCCCAGACGGATGGCCGGGCGGCCGTAGTCTGAGAAGACAAAGAAGGTGCCGGCATAGGGGATGATACCGCCATGCAGCGCCATGCCGTTCATCGCCGCGGCCATGCCGAATTCACGCACGCCGTAGTGGACGTAACGGCCGGTATAGCCGGTAGTGTCAAACGCTTCCATGCCCTTGACGAAGGTGTTGACCGAACCCGTCAGGTCGGCCGAACCGCCGACCAGGGTCGAGATCGCCGGCACCAGCGTCGCCAGCGCCTTGCCCGAACACGAGCGCGTCGCATCGGCGACCGGCGTGGCGATCGAGGCCTGGATATGGGCGTCCAGCGCTTCAAACGCATTGTCCGGCAGCTTGCCGCTCATGACGGCATTCAGTTCTGCGAACTTCGGGTTGGCCTTGGCGGCGTCTTCCCAGACCTTGCGCGCGCGACCGGCCTTGCGGCCCGCCGACAGCCAGGCATTCTTGACGTTGTCCGGCAGGGTGAACGGCTCGTTGAGCCAGTTCATGTGCTCGCGCGCTGCCTTGATCTCGTCGTCGAACAGGTTGTAGCCGTGGCCGTGCTTGTCACCTTCCAGCTTGCCGGCGCCCTTGGACACCTTGGTGCGGCAAGCGATCATGACCGGGCGATCCTGCTTGGTCGCCCAACGCATGACGGCGGCCAGCTTGACGTGGTCGTGGCCGTCGACCGACTTGACGACCCAGCCTGCGGCCTTGAAGCGCGCCAGTTGGTCCCCGGTTTCGGCGAGCGTCGCCCAGCCGTCGATCGTGACATTGTTGTCGTCCCACAGGACGATCAGGTTCTTCAGCGCCAGGCGGCCGGCAAGCGATATCGCTTCGTGGCTGACGCCTTCCATCAGGCAGCCGTCGCCGGCGATGACCCATGTGCGGTGATTGACCAGGTCGTCACCGAACTGGGCATTGAGGTGACGTTCCGCCATGGCCATGCCGACAGCGGTCGCCAGGCCCTGACCCAGCGGGCCGGTGGTGCACTCGACGCCCGGCGTGTGGCCGTATTCCGGGTGACCGGCCGTGGTCGAACCCCACTGGCGGAAGTTCTTGATGTCTTCCATGCTGACCGACTTGAAGCCGGTCAGGTGCAGCAGCGAATAGAGCAGCATCGAGCCGTGGCCGGCCGACAGGACGAAGCGGTCACGGTCCGCCCAGTCGGGCTTTTTCGGATCGAAGCGCAGGAACTTGGTCCACAAGACGGTCGCCACGTCCGACATGCCCATCGGCATGCCCTGGTGACCGGATTTGGCGCGGTGCACTGCCTCCATCGACAGAACCCGGATGGCGTCGGCCATCAGGACACCGGACGGTTTTGCCGAGGTTTCAGAGGGGCTTGTGGACATGGGTGAGTCTCGATTAATCTATTAAGGATTCGTTGATTTGGTCGAGCCTTTACCCCAAGCGTCCGTCTAAGGGTAGGGGGGAAAGACCAGGCAGCGGCAAATTGTCTCTTGATCGGAGCGCTAAATGGAAAATCCGCAATCGACAGGCCAGTTTGGCGGGTCGTTGAGCATGGCGGTGGACCGCCTCGACCGGGCGCTGGCGGCTCTGGAAGCACGCGTGCAGGCGTTGAACAATGGCGAACCCTTGCCCGAATATGCACCGCCGCCCGCCCAGACTGGCGAAGATGTTCAGCGCATCCTCCAGGAACTGGACAATGTCAGGTCCGAGAAGGAACAGCTGGCCGCTGCCGCCAATGATGCCTTCGAAGCGCTGGGCGCCGCCGCGGCTAATATCCGTATCCTCCTGCGCGATGAGGCGGCGTAATGGCTGAGGTCACGGTCAAGGTCAACGGAAAGCCCTACACGATCGGTTGTGCCGACGGTCAGGAAAACCGCGTCCAGGAATTGGCGCGTGTGTTCGACGAACACGTCGGCATGGTCGTGTCGGATGTTGGCTCGATCGGCGAGGTCCGGCTGTTCCTAATGGCAGCGCTTCTGATGATCGACGAGATGCAGGACCTGCGCAGCCAGGTCAATGACGCCACCTCGGTCAATGCCCGCATCAATGCGGGCGTCCACGAGATGGAGCGCAAGGCGGCCTTTGCGATCTCGGATGCCGCCGCGCGGCTGGAGCGCCTGCTGGGCGTGGCTTGATAATCTTATACGTCTCCCCGTTAGCGGGGGTGGAGCGGTTCTTGTAGGCGCACTTAAGCAGGTCGAAGTCGCTACACCCGGCGTGCTGGAAGGGGCTTACCTCAGCAAGCCGGATCCGAAAACATGAGTCGTTTCAGAGGCTGAGCGTCAAATGCTGCCCGGTTCGGTTCAAGAGGTGCACCGGCGGTAATAAGAGCGGTAAAATACTTATATTATCATAGGGTTCAGGAAAAATTTTAACCTTGAACGCGTCGTGTCAGGGTTATCGCCTTTTCCGGGCAAGCCTGCACGCACAGCCCACACGCCTGGCAGGCATCGGCATTGACGGTATAGGCCTGTTTCCAGCCGTGGACGAAGCCCTTGACCTTGGCCAGCATTCCCAGTCCGGCGCGTTCCTCGGGCGGAACGATGCCCAGTTCGAAGACTTCATAGGGACAAATGACGACGCAGTCGGCCTTGCCTTCGCAGGCGGCGCGATCGATCACCGGCGCGAAGACACCGGGTTCCTGCTTGCATGAATCGCCTTTGGCCATAGGTATTTTCCCGGATTTAGATCATCTTCAAAAAAGTGGACACCGGTTTTTCGTACAAGCATGCGACCACTAAAGAAATCTGGACCGTGCTGCGTTTTAAAAGAAACGCAGCACGGTCCAGGGCTCGCGCACACGGTCTTTTAAGCCTTATCGCCTAGGATGTGCGCACAAATGGAGTCCAGTTGCTGATGAACGCCCGAGCCGCCTATAGCAAGCCCGCAAACAATACCAATGGCGATATTCGCAATCTGGCCAACCTGGGTGAGACGGCGTCAACCAGCCGCGTGCTGAACCTGGCGCAGATTGCCATGACCAGTTCGCGCGAAGATGGCTATGCTTCGCAACCGTTTTTCCGCAATTCGACGCTGAACCGCGCCCTGCTGATCAAGCACACCTTGCGCGCCAACGAACGCGACATGTTCAGCAAGCCGCGCCGGACTGTCACCAAGGTTATCCTGCCCTTCGACGCCAACGACCTGCGCCTGGGCGGACGGTCGATCTTTGTCAACCAGATCGGCTTCGACGCCTTCGCACGCTCCTATTTCAATGTCGATAATCCGAACGCCAGTCTGGACGTCCAGTTGCTGCGGCACCTCGACGACATTCCATCGCTCGATCCCTTCCTGGTCCGTGAGCATCTGGCGCGCTTCGAATTCAAGCCCGCATCGTGCTATCTCAAAATCTCACCGCGCGATCTTGAGGAAATGGCGACCTTCACCAATGAGGAAATCCGCCGGCTGGTCCTGGCGGCCTGTGGCGAAGGCATGGAGGTCGCGGCGATCAAGCTGACCTCCAAGATCCTGGCCAACAATCTCGATGCCGACCTCGAGCCGCTGCGCCAGACCTTCCGCATGAGCACCGAAGAGTTCGCTGAGGGCATGTTCTCCTGGCGCGGCTTCCTGTATTTTAAATGGCGCCAGACGGCACTCCAGGCCGAAATCGGCCGTGTCGTGAAGGGGCTGTCGGAATATCGTCCACTTGGCCCCGCCGACGAAGGCACGCGCGACTACCTGCGCACGGCGCCGACCCGGTTGTCCAAGCAGATCATCACCGCCATCCTCAATACTCGCCGCACCCTCGAAATCTACGATAACGCCTATAAGGCGCTTATCGAAGGCTCCGACCCGGCGCCTTTCCGCAAGTTCCTGCTCGACGGGCCGTCAATGTTCTTCGGCCTGGGCGAATGCATGGGCGTGCTGGGCCACATCGGGTCATTCTGGGCTTACCGCATGGGCGGCAAGATGCGGCACCTGCGCCTAACCCCGACCGAATATACTGACATCCTGGTCGACTTCGAAGATAGCCTGGTCAATGTCGAGGGCGTTGCCCTCGATGACTGGTGATCACAATGAAGTTCCAAGTCTGGCCATCACACAAGCAGCAGCCAGCCGGCGAACAGGCTGTACAACAGTCCCACGGCCGTCAATACCCGGGCGTCCATCCGTCCGCGCCGAAACAGGACCAGCATGACAATCATGGCCAGGCCGGTAACAAGGCCGGAGACCAATAGGGTCGTGTCAAACCGCCAGGGTGTGAAAAACAATCCCAGGGCCGATGGAATGCTGGCCTGAATCATCATGGCGCCCGAGATGTTGGCCAGGGCCAGTTTTGCCTTGCCCTGACGGACCCAGATGATCGCGTTCATGGTTTCTGGCAGTTCGGTCGCGACCGGGCTGAGCAGCAAGGCGGCGATGTGCGGCGACAGTCCCGCCAGGGTGCCGATGGCTTCGAGCTGGCTGACGAAGACGTGTGAAGCGCCGGCGATGACCAGCAGTGCGAGCCCGACCTGGAGCATGGCCCATTTCAGATCGGGCTGTGACGGCCGCAGCTTTAGCGGCTCCAGGTCCTCGACCTCGGCCTGACCGTGTTCGGCACGAATTTCGCGCCAGACGTAGAGGGCGTAGGCCGACAGGAAAAGAACGCCGAGCCACGGCTTCCAGGCGAAGGCGACCAGGCCCAGCGACACCTTGACGACGAACAGGCAGAGAAAGGCGATCTGGTCCTTCGCCAGGTCGCGGCCATCGGCGTTGATGAGATAACCAGCCTTTAGGCGGCCGCGATTGAGCCACCAGGTCAGGCCGACTATGCCATAGGCGATGGTCGCCAGCACCAGCGGCCCGCCCATGGCGGCGCCGACGCCGATGTCTTTTTGTTCGGGCGTCTGGCCGAAGACGACGGCGGTAAAGGTGACGGCCGATTCGGGCAGGGCGGTGCCAAAGGCCGCCAGCACGCTGCCGACGGCGGTGGCGCCGAGTTTCAAGTGCTGGCCGCACCATTCGACGCCGTTTACGAAGAACTCGCACGCCAGGTAGATGGCGACCGCCGAGCCGATAAACAGAAGAAGGGTGATAAGCATGATCATCCGGGGCCGGGCAAGCAAACGATACCAATGGCGCAGACATACGGCTCGCCCGGCGAGGCGTTCGCATATCCGGCCAAAGGTCTTGCCTGCTGATGCCCGCGCCATGGACCTGCGGGTCCAAGTGTGTTGACGCGGGCGGCGCTCCTGAGCGCATTCACATGCGCGGAAAAGCGTCGGCTACTCCCCAATGACAGTGGCGTGTGTATGACGGCATGCGAAAGTGAAGTCAAGGACGCTGTCTCACGACACTTTTGCGACTTTGCCAAGGCCTGCCCCTTGAGTTCTGCCGGTCGCACGCCTATGTTCTATCTCGGCGGGTCTTGCTGCAGCTCACGTCAGCGATCACCTAATCCTTCTGACCTTAATCTCTTAGAACGGGGACTGTCCCTGACTGAGACCGTGGTCTCTATCACATGGTTCCCACCTGACTAGTCAGGTCTGAGTGGATTTAAACGCATCGCAACGGTTCTTTTGTGGCGCCGCCACACTTTCTCAAAGCATTCGCTTTGAGAAAGTGTGAGCATTTTTTGCTTCGAGAGCGCGCGCTGCCATGCTTTCGCCCGCTCCGCGCGTCAGACGGCTTGCGCAAAATATATTGCCAAGTAAAAAGCACCCTATGCACGATCCCAAACCGCTCCTGCGCAATGAGATGAAGCGGCGCCGCGCCGCTATGGCGTCGGCCGAGCCGCTGGCTGGCGAAATGCTGGCCGACACCGTGTCAGCCGCCTTCAATGCCGGCGAATGGCCCGATGTGCGCGCCGTCATCGCCGGCTATTATCCCATCCAGTCCGAAATCAATCCCTTCCCGCTGATGCAGGCCTTTCAGTCACGTGGGCATAACTTGTGCCTGCCGGCCTTGGTGCCCAGCGAGGAGGGCTTCCGTATGGTCTTCCGGCGCTTTGCCATCGGTGACAGCCTGATCCTCGGGCCTTTCGATATCCGCCAGCCGATCGACAGCGCCGAGGAGATCGATCCGGACATCGTGCTGCTGCCCATGCTGGCCTTTGACCGCGGGGGACGGCGACTCGGCTATGGCGGAGGCTACTACGATCGTGCGCTCGAAGCCCTGAGGTCGCACAAGGCCATCAGTGCCGTCGGAATCGCTTATTCAGGGCAGGAACTTGCTGAATTACCGTTTGAGGTGCATGATCAGCCGATTGATGTTATGTTTACCGAACTGGGTCTGGTTGGGGCAGAACCATCTGCATAGGGCGCCAGCCCAGGATTTGGATATATATGCGCTTTGCTTTTTTCGGAGACGTGGTCGGTCGCGCGGGGCGTGACGCCGTGTCTGAATATTTGCCTGGTCTGCGCCGGCAACTCGATCTTGAATTCGTCATTATCAATGCGGAAAACGCTTCGGGTGGCTTCGGCGTGTCCGAAAACTCGGCGCGTGAGTTGTTCGACGCCGGCGCCGATTGCCTTACCCTGGGTAACCATTCCTGGGACCAGAAGGAAGCGCTGACCTATATCGTGCGCGAACCGCGCCTGATCCGCCCGGTCAACTATCCGCCTCTGGCCGACGCGCCGGGACGGGGATCGAACCTGTTCGAAACGCGTTCGGGCAAGCGCATCCTGGTCATGAATGTCCTGGGTCTGGTCCACATGGCGTCGATGGACGATCCGTTCGCCGCCGTTGATCGCGAACTCGAAGCCTGTCCGCTGGGCCTGGCCGCCGACGCCGTCGTCGTCGACATGCATTGCGAAGCGACCTCGGAAAAAATGGCCATGGGGCATTTCTGCGATGGTCGCGCCACGCTGGTCATCGGCACCCATACCCACGTACCGACCGCCGACACGCAGATCCTGCCCAACGGCACGGCCTATCAGACCGATGCCGGCGCCTGTGCCGACTATGACAGCGTCATCGGCATGGATAAGGAAGAGCCCTTGCGCCGCTTCACGACACGGATTTCGCGCGAACGCTATCGTCCCGCTTCGGGGCCGGCGACGATCTGCGGCGTTTATGTCGAAAGCGACGACAAGACGGGCCTGGCCCTTCGCATCGAACCTATCCGCGTTGGCGGGCGTCTGAAGGAAGTCATCCCTCAGGTGGCTGCGCTCAGCGCGGTTTGAGTCGTGACAAAGCGTTTTTGACGCGTTAGACATCGCGATCCATTTTACCGGCGGATCGCGAGGCGCTGATTCCGCTGACTGACGAGAGCGACCATGGCCGGCCATAGTAAATTCAAGAACATCATGCACAAGAAGGGCCGCGCCGATGCGGTCCGTTCCAAGCTGTTTTCCAAGCTGTCGCGCGACATCACCGTCGCTGCGAAGATGGGTATGCCTGACGTCAATATGAATTCGCGTCTGCGCCTGGCGGTCTCGATGGCCAAGGCCGAATCCATGCCCAAGGACAATATCGAACGCGCCATCAAGAAGGGCGCTTCCGGTGAAGCCGACAGCATGGAAGATATCCGCTACGAAGGCCGCGCCCCGGGTGGCATTGGCCTGATCATCGAAGTCTTGACCGACAATCGCAACCGCTCCGCCGGCAACGTCCGCAGCCTGTTCACCAAGTATGGCGGCCAGTTGTCTGATACCGGCTCGGTCAGCTTCATGTTCGACCACCTGGGCGAAATCAAGTATGCGCTCAAGGCCGGCAGCGCCGACAAGGTGTTCGAAGCAGCCATCGAAGCGGGCGCCGCCGACGTCGAGACCGATACCGACGAAGAAGACGGCGGCCACACCATCTATACGGCTTTCGAAGACCTCAACGAGGTCACCGAAAACCTGACCAAGCTGCTTGGTGACCCGAAGTCGACTGGTTTCGTCTGGAAACCGCAGTCGACAAATCCGGTGTCCGGCGATCAGGCGCGCACCCTGATGAAGCTGATCGACGCGCTTAATGACGACGACGACGTGCAGAACGTGTTCGGCAATTTCGAAATCAGCGATGAAGATTACGAAGCGCTGGGCCTGTAAGGGGCAGGTTGGGTTGGCGAAACGTGACCATAAGGGCACGCAAGCCGCTTGATTTTAACCCTTTGGCCCTTTCAAGGCTTTGATTGCCGTGGAAAATGTGCCATTGTCCCGCATTAACTAAGTTTTCACGAACCAGCTGTGCGGGGGATTGCATGAACGCGTCGAAACTTATCGTAGCTGGGTTGAGCCTGGGTATGATTGTGAGCCTTGCCGGCTGCGCTACCTATCAAACGCGTCGGGTCGAGTACCGCGAAACCCGCTCCGCTTCGGAACGCGCTGCGGCCTGCGTCGCCGCCTTCGAAGGCGAAAATGGCAAGGCGCCGCAGGTCATGACCTATGACAGCGGCACGGGCACGGAAACGCATTTGAACACCGAGGGCCGCAAGGTCACCGTCACCGCCCAGAACGCCGGCGACAAGACGTCGGCGGGTATGGGCGTGACGCTCGGCGAGCGTAAGCCGGAAAGCTGCACCAGCAATGATCCGGTGCCGCGCGACGCCGGCCGCACCGACCGTAACTTCCGTAACTCCTATACCGGCTACAACTAAGCCCTGCGGAAAACGAATTTGAAAGCCCCGCTTCGGCGGGGCTTTTTTAATGCTGGACGGGGGCAGGTGGGGGCAAGCACAAACCAAAACGCCCGGCTGTTCAAGCCGGGCGTTTTGGTTTGATAAGGCTTTGGATCAGTTGCGAACCGGATCGGCGGTACGGGCCGCAGTCGGCGTCGTGGATACCGGCGCCGCAGCAATCGTGTTTTCACGCGGCCAGTACTGATCGAACATGTACTGATCGCGAGCGTCGCCAGGAACGTCGAATTCGGAGCCTTCGTACCAGGGCGTGCAGACGCGTTCCGACGGCGGGACATTGCCCCACTTGAGGGTTTTGCAACCGTTCTGGTCGGCTTCGACGCGGTTGTCTACCGAGCGGATTTCACCGTCGCTCGACGCCAGGATACCAGCGGTTCGGACGCGGGCGACGCGGTTGTTGCCTATAAAGGCGGTGCCGTCGGCAACATCGATACCGATCTCGCTGGCGATGACCGTGTTTTCAATGACGCGCAGGCGGTTCAGCGAGGCGACAATGCCGCGATCGGTGTGCTCGACCAGCGAATGGGCCAGCAGGGCTTCGCCAGCGCCGTCGAGCAGAATGCCGCGAGCGAAGTAACGCACCTTGGTGTCCATCATGCTGAGGATCGAATTGGCGCTGTCCAGCTTCAGTTCGATGCCGATGGCGCCTTCGCCGCGCTGGAAACCGCGCCAGTCGGCGAGCTGCTGGACGCTCAGGCCGTTGACCTGCGAGTCGCCGCTGAGCACACCGTAGATACCGCCGGCCGTCGTTGCGATTTCCGAGTTCTCAGCAAAGAACTCGCCATTGTTGATGGCGACCGCCACCGACCGCGTCTTGGCGATGATGTGCGACGATTCCGTAATGTTCAGGCGTCCGCCCGACAGGTGCACGGCCGCCGCATCGCCCTGGTAGCGAACCTGGCTGTTCTGCAGGGTCAACTCCGAACCGGAGGCCTCGATACAGGCCGTCTGGTCGCCACGCGGGCTGGAGATGTAGGCGTTCTTGATGATGACCTTTTCGGCCGTCGGTGCGATGCGGATGCACGACTGGCCATCGGGCGCGACCAGGACCGGAATGTCGCGCGGGCTGTAGCCGGTGCCGACAATGGTGATAGACTTCTTGAGGTCCAGGCTGGCGACGCACGAGCGGTTCTTGGCCTTCAGGTACAGGACGCCGCCCGAACGAATGCGCTCGACGACGTTCTCGACATAGCCGCGTGGCGCGGTATCGCAGTTGATCGTCGCGTCGTAGCGGCCGCCGTGATAGCCGTATTGGTAGCCGCTTTCGCGGTAATGACGCTGGCTGCCGCAGGTGCGCAGCTGGGCATCGAGCAGCATGCCGAAGCAGGGCTTGATGTAGCCGTTAACGCGGGCGGCATTGTTTCCGTCATAGGCATTGCTGACGCCGGCGACAGCGGGGAAGGGGGCGGTGACAGCGAACGACATCACCAGACCGGCGATAGCGCCCGCCACTCCGAGCGAAGCGCCGGGGCGTACATGGGCAGCCTTGTCTTTACGCATCCACATTTGTCTCTTCCTCAGGCCGCCGCCGGTCAGCCGGTGCGGCAATGTCATCATAAGTGTCCCCGCGGCCGGCACGGCCACCTACTGATCGGGGTTACGCGAAACCTGATTGAGCACGGCCTGCAGGCGGGTCGCGGATGGACGGAAGCCCGCCAGCGCGGAGTCGAGTTGCAGGACCACCGACTCGGCCTTGTTCTGATCGGCCACACCGGCCAGGCCCAGGTCGAAATAGGTCGACATGGCGAAGCGCGCCTCGGGCGAACCCTGCTTTTCGGCCTGCTGGTACCAGTAGAAGGCACGGGCATAGTCAACTTCGACGCCGACGCCTTCGGAATACATGACTGCCAGGACCAACTGCGACTTCGAGTCGCCGTTGATCGCCGCCAGCTGAATGGCGCGGACGCGGTCGAGATAGGTCAGGCGCTCACCGGCCGGCATGCCGATCATGCCGCGCAGGCCGTCAATGGTCTGCTTGGGGATATCAGCAGGGCCTTCGCATTCGGTATGCAGCAGGTCGAGATAGTTGAGCGCGCGGACGACGTGGACGAAGGGAAGATCCTCCATCTTCGACACGGCGTAGACAGCCGCTTCGTCCGGCTTGCTCTCATCAGAGTGCGGCACGCCACCCTTGGGGGTTTCGGTCGGATAGATTTCATAGGGCGCCACCCAACGGCGGGCCTTGGATTCGACGAAAGTCGCGTAACGCTGGCGTTCCGGCGCCGACTTCTCGAAGTCCTTCAGAAGGACGTAGGCTCCGACATCGCCGGTTTCCATCGCCTTGTAATTATAGAGGTAGGCATCGACGTCCGAACGTTCGAACAGCGAGCGCGCATTGACCAGGGCATAGTCCGAGCCACGGCGCATGGCGCGTACGGCTTCGCGGTCCTTGGCCGGCTCGCCCATCGGGCCGTACTGCTTGTCGTACAGGCGGGCCAGGGTGCGGAATCCTTCGGCGCCCATGTTCGACTGGATATAGATAACGCGGTCGCGAACCTTGTCGCGCTCCGAAGCATCCATCATCGACAGTTGCTGATCGAGCATCTTGTAGGCGCGGGCGCGCTCATAGGCACGGCATTTGTCGTAACGCGACGCCATCGGACCCGACTGGGTGTCGCGGTCGGCGCGGGAATAGCCTTCAGGGTTGGCCAGGGCCATGACCAGCCACACCGAGGACTCGACGTCGTCCTGAAGATTCTTGTCGCCTGCGTTCAGCGCGGCGTAGCGGTTGGCGAGTTCGAGCTGGGCGAAGAAGTCATTGCCGAAGGCGAGGTGACGGAAATAGCGAATTTCCTTTTCCTGGCCGTTGAAACCACCCTGCTGATACATGTCGGGCGGACGGGGGCAGGCATAGCCGCCTTCGCCGGAGATGCCGCGTTCCTTGCCGCCACGGAGCCAGGCCAGATCACGCGAATCGCAGCCGGACAGCGCGAGGCTGAGGCACAGGATACCGGCCAGAGCCGTCACGGCCCTGGGGTGTCCATCCCGCTGCTTGAAGATCCGTCTCATGGCCTCAGAAGCCCCCGAAACCGATCCTGGTCTGTCACGTTTCGACATCAGCAATCGCCCCGACGAAAGTCGGCAAAAATATGGTTAACACATTCTTTGTTAAGGAATACCCGGACTGTCAAGCTATGCCCCCCTTTGGCTGCCGTTATATCGCCGAGCGTTGCCAGATTGTCGCGTAAGGATGACTTTGTCCCCCGCCGACCTCAGCCCGTATTCCCTTTACTCACCCCTAGGACCGGAGTCCATCAGAGCCATCATGGGGCAAAACCGGCGACTTGGGAAGGGAAAAGTGTTAATGATGCCGCAATCCCACCGGCTTTCGCGCCAGACGTGTTGGCGGTCCACCGGCGGGAGTGTAAATACGCTTTTCAGGAGAAAAAATATGAGCGCAGTCATTTCAGCCCTGCCCGATAATGCCAGCAAAAGCGAAACCTATCAAAGTGTTATGCGTGACCTCATGGCAGTGCTTGATGGTGAGGGCAATCGCGTCGCGCGCATGGCGACGACTGTCTGCCTGTTGTCACAGGCCTTTCCGACGTGGTTCTGGACCGGCTTTTATGTCGTTGATGAGGTTAAGAAGTCACAGGGACAGGACGAGCTGGTCGTCGGCCCCTATAATGGTACCCTGGGGTGCCTGCGCATCGCCTTTAGCCGCGGCGTCTGTGGTGCGGCGGCGCGCGACCGCACTACCCAGATCGTGCCGGACGTCCACGCCTTTCCGGGTCACATCGCCTGCGACAGCCGCTCCAACTCGGAAATTGTCGTCCCGGTCTTCGATCCATCGGGCGCGCTGATCGCCGTCTTCGACGTCGATTCCGAAGCCTTTGGCGCCTTTGACGAAGAGGATCGCGACGGACTGGAAGCGATCATGAAAAGCGTATTTGCCGCAGATTGATTTCCGCCTTGAGATTTGGCCCCCCCTCGGTTAAACCCGCGCCAAAGCAAAACTCCCCTATAGTTTGCATTATTTCAAAGGGTGCTCGCTCCCCATGGCGCAACAATATATCTTCCAGATGCAGGGACTGACCAAGCATTACCCCGGCGGTAAGAAGGTCTTCGAAAACATCTGGCTCTCCTTCTATTCCGACGCCAAGATCGGCGTTGTCGGCGTCAACGGCTCCGGTAAGTCGACCCTGCTCAAGATCATGGCCGGCATCGACAAGGAATTTTCCGGTGAGGCGCGCGCCGCCGATGGCACCAAGATGGGCTATCTCGAGCAGGAGCCTCATCTCGACGAAAGCCTGAACGTTTGGGAAAACGTCATTTCCTGGTGCGAGGAAAAGAAGATATTCGATCGCTTCAACAAGGTCGCCGAGCTGATGGGCGAGGAGTACAGCGACGAACTGATGGAGGAGATGAACGCCCTCCAGGAAAAGATCGACGCTGGTGACCTTTGGGACATCGACAGCCGGATCGAAATGGCCATGGACGCCCTGCGCTGCCCACCGAACGATTCGGGCGTCGTCAAGCTGTCCGGCGGTGAAAAGCGTCGCGTCGCCTTGGCCCGCCTGCTGCTGTCCAAGCCCGACATGCTGCTGCTCGACGAACCGACCAACCACCTCGACGCCGAATCGGTCGCCTGGCTCCAACACCACCTCGAAGCCTTCCCAGGCTGCGTCATCCTCGTCACCCACGACCGCTACTTCCTCGACCAGGTGACCAAGTGGACCCTGGAACTCGACCGCGGCAAGGGCGTGCCGTACGAAGGCAACTACTCCGGCTGGCTGGAGCAGAAGCAGAAGCGCGTCGTGCAGGAGCAGTCGGAATCCGAAGCCCGCCAGCGCGCGCTCACCAAGGAACTGGAGTGGGTTCGTTCGGGCGCCAAGGCCCGTCAGTCGAAATCCAAGGCGCGTCTGGCCGCCTATGATGACATGGTGCGCGAACAGGAAAATTCGCGCGCGGCGCAAAGCTTCGCGACCATCCAGATCCCGCCCGGGCCGCGTCTCGGCAATCTGGTCCTCGAAGTCACCGACCTCGAAAAGGAATATGGCGACAAGATCCTGTTCAAGGGCCTGACCTTCCGTCTGCCGCCCAACGGCATTGTCGGCGTAATCGGTCCGAACGGCGCCGGCAAGTCGACCCTGTTCAAGCTGATCACCGGTCAGGAAACGCCCGACAAGGGCACGGTCCGCCTTGGCGAAACTGTCAAGCTGGCCTATGTTGACCAGTCGCGCGACGACCTGCAACCCGACCACACAGTCTGGCAGGCCATCTCCGGCGGCACCGACATCATGGTGGTCGGCAAGAAGGAAATCAATTCGCGCGCCTATGTCGGCGGCTTCAACTTCAAGGGCGGTGACCAGCAGAAGAAGGTCGGCCTGCTGTCGGGCGGTGAGCGCAACCGCGTCCACCTGGCCAAGACGCTGGCGGCTGGCGGCAATGTCATCCTGCTCGACGAACCGACCAACGACCTCGACATCGAAACCTTGCAGGCGCTTGAAGAGGCCCTTGAAGAGTTTGCCGGCTGCGCCGTGGTCATCAGCCACGACCGCTGGTTCCTCGACCGTCTGGCGACACACATCCTGGCCTTCGAAGGCGACAGCCATGTCGAGTGGTTCGAAGGCAACTTCGAAATGTACGAAGAAGACAAGAAGCGCCGTCTGGGAACGGACTCACTGATCCCGCATCGTATCAAGTTCCAGAAGTTCTCGCGCTGACTTCTGGCGGTCTGCAAACCGTCATTTCGCTGCGATACGATGCTCACGTACTCAAGTACGCTCCGCTTCGTGTCTCGCGAACTAACGGTTTTGGCTGCGCCGAACGTTGTTTCGCCGCGCCATAAGCCAGCTTACCGCCTGTAAGAAAAGCGCTGGTCCGACGACCGGCGCTTTTTCTTTAACCGGCGTTGGGCGTGGCGCCGTGATTATGCCCATGTATCAGGTCGAACCTGACCTTTTTGCGCTCCCACAGCCATTCATGCAGCGGGAAGGCCACAGTCTGGACCAGCGGTTCCAGCAGGCCAATGCCGAGCGCGATCGCCCAGTTGCCGGTCAGCAGATAGGCCAGGGTCGAGGCGATAAAGACGTGCATAGTGGCGTAGGATAGCGTTTTGGCGACGAGACGCATGGGATGAACTCCTGTTCTCTCACGACAATATCGCTTTCCCGTACAGATGTGTAATTGATAATCATTATCAATAATCCAAATTTTAGTTATGGCTGGCTGAATGCCAGGTTTTTCGCGAAGAAGGGCAGCAGGTCGGTCATGACGCGGCCGTCTTCACCCCATGTCCGCTCACCCCACCAGGCGTGGTATTCCTCGGCTTCATAGTTCACGCCATATTCGTCGAGCATCCGGGCAAAGGCCTGGTTTGAAATGACATGGTCGTAATTGCCGTCATTGCGGCCCCAGTCGAACTTGAAAGCGCGCAGGCGTTTCAGGTTTCCGGCGTGCTCAGGCAACTGATTGACCAAGGCGAAGTTTTTAATCAGCCGGGCCGTCTGCGCGGCGTCGATGTTCAGTTGGCCATTCTCACGTCGTGCGGAAAGGTCAACATAAAGTGGCGGCTTGTCCGGATTGGGCACGTAGGCCTGATAGATGCTGAGGAAAATGCGGGCGAACACATCGTCGCCGAGCTCGGCCAGGGACTTCGCGGCTTGCAGTTTCTCCCAGTTGGGCCGGCTGTGCATGGTCTGGACGCCTGTGCCGGTGCCGACGGGGTGCAGGGCGTAGACGCTTCCGAATACGTCGGGGTTTGTCATCCCGAAGCGGATGGCGCCGTAGCCGCCCATCCGGTCGCCAGCCATGCCGCGCGAGGCTGCTGTTGCCAGAGTCCGGTAATGGCCGTCGATATAGGGTACCAGTTCCTTGATCATAAAGTCCTGCCAGTTGCCGGTGACCGGCGAATTGACGTACCAGGACGAGCCCATCGGCGTTGAAAAGTCTGCCGTGACGACAATGACGCTGCCGATCGTGCCGGTCGCGATTGCGGCGTCCAGCAGTGCTTTCGCGCCGTGCGTGGCAAAGGGCTCGGTCTCGGTCTCGTTCACATTATTCAGGAAATAGATGACAGGAAAGCGTTTGCCTGGCGTGTCGTAGTCCGCCGGTACATAGACGCTGACACCGCGCATCGGCGAAATGCCGAGCGTGTTGTCGGCAAAATTGGTCGAGCGGATTTGCGTGTGATCGAGACGGCTCTCGGCGCCAGCAGTCGGGGCAAGTGCCAGGCAGAATAGCGCAGCGGGAATGGATAGCCATTTCATCTTTGTCTCTCCGGTCAAGCGTTGTGGCCTGCGGAGAGGAGTGGGATGAACAGCCGATTTGGGCAATCATCGTTCGCTGAACGGGACAGCCCGGTCGCCAAAAGGCTAGACGGAGAGGGCGGATAGTCCTTCGCGAAAGCGGCGGCTGATGCGCAGTTCGGTGCCGCACGTCAGGCTTAAAGCCCCATCGCCATGAGCGCCCGTGCGGATTTCCGTCACGCGATCCAGCCGCACAATTGCGGCGCGATGGATGCGGGCAAACTGGCCAGGGGGCAAGCGCGCAGCCAGTGCGCTCAGCGAGTCATCGATCAGGTAGGACCGGCCTTTGCAATGGACTTCGGCATAGTCGCCGGCAGCACCGATCCAGTCGATGTCTTCGAGATGGATGACGCGCGTGACGCCACGTGACCTGGCGATCAGCCTGGGAGACTGTTCCGCCAAGATGCTTCGGATGCCGGCGGTCTGCGACAGTCGCTGGCGGGCGCGGGCGACGACCTTGGCAAAGCGCTCATCGTCGAAGGGTTTGAGCAGGTAGTCGAGCGCCTGGACTTCAAAGGCCTGGACGGCATAGGCGTCAAAGGCAGTAACGAAGACCGTCGCCGGCATGGCATCGACACCGACTGCGGCGATGACGTCAAAGCCCGACATTTCCGGCATCTGGATATCAAGAAAGACGAGGTCGGGCCTGAGCGCCGCAATCATGTCGACCGCTTCGGCGCCATGACCGGCTTCACCAGCAACGACGATATCGTCCTTCAGCAGCGAAACGACCCGCCGCCGGGCCAGGGGCTCGTCATCGACGACAAGGGCGCGGATCATTGCGGCACCTCGATGACAACCGCAAATCCGGCATCGGGAGAAGTGGTAATAGTCAGGGATTGATGATCGCCGTAAAGCTGATGCAGGCGGCGCTTCGTATTGCCAAGACCGATGCCGTCGGTGAACGCGGTCGCCCCGCGCCCGTCATCGGCCACCGTCAATTGCACGCCATTGGTTGTTCGATCGGCACCAATCGTCAAGGTGCCGCCGCGCACGCGTGCGGCCAGGCCATGCCGGACGGCGTTTTCCGCCAGGGGCTGAAGGAGCAGGGCGGGGACCCGGCAACTCAGCGCCTCCGGATCGATCCGGCGCACGATCGTCAGGCGATCGCCCAGCCTTTCCTGTTCGATGGCCAGATAGGCGTCGGTGAAGTCGAGCTCTTCTGCGAGCGTGCAGGTCTGGCCGCGCCCGTCGATCGACAATCGCAACAGGTCGCCCAGCCGCGCGATAAGGCGATTGGCGCGCACGGGGTCTTCGGGCACCAGGGCCGAGATGGCATTCAGCGTATTGAACAGGAAATGCGGTTGCAGCTGCGCGCGCAGGGCGGCGGCCTCGGCCTCGGCCAGTTGCGCCTCCAGTCGCGCCGAGGCGACTTCGCGGTCGCGCAGGCGGGCATAGGCACGCCCGGCAATGACGAGGCCGATGATCAGGCAATAGATCATCAGATTGATGTGGAGGCTGCCCGACAGCTTGATCGCGATCAGGTCGCCCACGGCTGGAAAGTGCGAGTTATGGCGGTGGATGACGCGGGCCATGGCGACATAGATGAGCGCATGGCCGACGGCAACCGCGATCCCCGCGGGCAGGTGAACGGCGACGAAACGTCCGATGGCGCGGCTGTTGAAATCGAAGCGGACCGCCAGCCAGACGACGAGCGGCGTCATGACCGCCCACGCAAGATACCACGGCAGGGTCGTGATAAACGCCTGAACCCATGGCTGCGGCGTGCCGGTTACGCGCGACGACACGTACATCTGCACGGACATGATCAACGATACGACACACCAGATGGCAATCACCATGGCGAACCAGGCGGCTTTGCGGCGCAGGATCGACCAGTCGGAGAGGCGGGGCAATGTCATGACCGGAGGATCAGCCATTTGGCGTTGTCATGCAAGGCGCATGAAAAAGGCGCCGGATCGTGAAATCCGGCGCCTTAAATCTGGGATCATATCTCAGTTCTGATCGAGCGAGCCCGAGCCTGAGATATTAGACGCCAGGCTTTCCGGCTTGGTCTTCAGCTCGACATTGCCCGACCCTGATAGGTCGACCGTGACCTTGCCGGAAGCATGGATGTCGGCATTGCCCGAACCGCTTAAGCGGACTGTAGCGTCCTTGGCGCGCAGGTCTTCCAGATCGGCCTCGCCGCTGCCGGACAGGTTGACATTGGCGAGCTGGGTGACGCCCGAGCCATGGAAGGAGCCGCTACCGTGGACTTCGACATCGAGCTTGGGCTGGTCGTAATTGTGAACGTCGACGACGCCGGAGCCCAGCACCTGGAAGCGCGTAACCGAAGGGGCGGTGACGACGATGCGCAGGCCCTCGCGGTTGGATTGCGCATCGATGCCGTCCTTTCCGATCGTAAAGTTGACCGAATCCGGAATGTCCGGCGAGTCCAGCATCCACAGCTTGCCCTGGTCGAAGCGTACGGCGTCGATGAGCGCCTGGGGGCCGGTGATGTGGATCGAGGCATCGGCGCCCTGGACATATTCGACATCGGCATCAAGTTCCGAAGCGAGGCTATCACCTCCGGGCCAGGCGATTGTGCGTGTGGCCTGCGGGGCTGGCTTGGCGGCGTCGCCCTTGCGGAAGCGGAGATGGTCGCCGTCCTCGATCACGCTGATCGAATAGCCCTTGGTGGTGATTTCCTTGCCCGCCAGGGCGAAGGCTCCGGCGAGGCAGACAACCGACACGGCCGTCGTAATGCCTGCGATGACAAACAGTTTCTTGATCATATCTGCCTCCAATCAGGCGTGTGCGTCGAGCGCGGGTTTCAGGACCTTGTAGTGCAGGCGGGCATACCAGACGACGCCGTTAACCAGCCAGATGGTCAGGGCGGCGGTCACTGTGCCGACCGCTGTGGCGCCAGCCATCAGGCCGACCCCGCCCAGCAATGCCACCGCCCAGCCGCCCGGCAGGGGCAGGAAGGGACCGACGGCGAAGATGACCCCGCCGGCGATAAAGACGCCGATGGCAGCGGCGAAGAAACCGACCAGAGCGCCGGCGACGCTGCCGAGCAGGGGCAGGAGGATGAAGACATCCAGCGCCCCCAGGCCGATGATGCCGGCAATGGCGCCCGCTGCGGACGACGGCGTCTTGGCCGTTTCCCAGTTCTTCATGCCGGCTTCGGCGCGCAGTTCGCGGGACAGCCGGTCGGGGTCGCCAAGCGCCGCAGCCACTTCGGCTTCGGAGCGCCCTGCGGCAGCGGCTTCATTGAAGTGCGCCTCATAGTCGGCAGCGATGTCGGCGATGGTCGAAGGCGAGAGGCCGCTCAGGCCACGCTTCAGACGATCCATGAATTCAGTGCGAGTCATCTCTCTCAAGCCTCCGGAGCGGGCTGGGCCAAGGATGGCGAAGGTGGGGTTAGAAGTGTATCGACGGCGCGCGAAAAACCACGCCACTCTTCGGTTTGCGCTTTCAGAGCCTGATGCCCTTGCTGGGTCAGACGGTAATATTTGCGCGATGGGCCTGACGACGATTCGACCAGATAGGTTTCGACCAGTCCGTCGGACTGCATGCGCCGCATCAGGGGGTAGATGGTGCCTTCGCCCATGCCGATGGCATCGGAAAGCCTTGAGGCGATCTCATAGGCATAGTTCTCGCCGCGCGCCAGCACAGCCAGGACACAAAAGCCCAGGACCCCTTTCTTCAGTTGGATATCGATGGATTCAGCCATGATCCTTGGTTCCAGTTTGGCCGCCCTGTCCCGGATACGCGCCTAAATGCATCCCGGACAGGGTGGGCAGCGCTGCGAACTGCAGCGCCATGACCAGAGATTACTGCAAGCTACCTGTTGATGCAAGGTACATAACATTAAATGATAGTAAGCTTTGACAGGTAGCTATCAAAGCTCTGGAGCGCGGCACGGCGGCGTGCATCGCTAGACGCGGTTTAGGCGCTTTGGTTCTGCTGGAATGTCAAAAGAAGGTCAGGGCTTGTAGAAGACAAAAGCCGCGCCACAGGCGATAAACGTAAAGCCGACGGCCGTCTGCCACTTCAGCGGTTCACCGAGATAGAGCCACGAGAACAGCACAAAGACGATGAGTGTAATGACTTCCTGGATGGTCTTGAGTTGGGCGGCGCTGAAGGTGCCGTAGCCAATGCGGTTGGCCGGAACCTGGAAGCAGTATTCGAAAAAAGCGATACCCCAACTGGCCAGCACCACGATCCACAGCTTTTCCATCTTGAACTTGAGGTGGCCATACCAGGCGAACGTCATGAACAGGTTGGACAGGATCAGCAGGCCGACCGTGGCGATCGATGGGGGTATGGTAGGCATCACTATGGTCCGGCAAGAATCAGAGACTGGTGGACAGCCATATTCCCCATTCGTGCTGGACGGAAGTCCTTATGCCATCTGAAAGCGCTGGGCGTCGCGCTGGGCGTTTTCCGCCATGGTGCGCAGGCCTGCGTGATCCGGAAGCTGGGCCGAAAGGTCGCTGAAGACGGTGTGCGCCTTCTTATAGAGCGGACCGGCCTGATCAAAGGCGCCCTGCATCTCGCGGGCCTGGGCGCTTCGGGCCAAAGCGATGCCCTGGGCCGACTTGGCCTGGATATCGTCAGGCTTAAGGTAGGCGCGGGTTTCGTGCAGGCGACCCAGTTCTTCGAAGGCATCGCCGGCGGCCTGGATGTCGCCAGCCTTCATCTTCAGGTCGGCATAGGGCGCCAGCAGTTCGAGGCGGGTCGACGGATCGCCAATCACGGTCAGGGCGCGTTGCAGCACCGGCAGCAGCTTGGAGGTGTCGTTCGACATCTGATAGCGGCGCGCCAGATAGACGTGGATATTGGCGTCAGTTGGATCGAGCTCCGACACGTTCTCATAGGCGGTCAGGGCCTTGGGATCGTCTCGGCCCATATTCAGGGCGCCGATGACACGCCAGATTTCGGCGGCTTGCGGATTTTCACCGGCGGCGGCGAGATCGGCGGCCTGGGTCTGCAAGGTATTGGCGGCAGCCGACAGGTCGCCTGAAGCGATCTGCTGGAAGGCCTGGGCGCTTTGCGGCGCCTTGTCGTAATAGAGGTAGGCCGCGCGCACGCCCAGTTCATCGGCGGCGATAGCGCGGGTGCTGTCGGGCCAGACGGACAGGGCCATCTGTACGGCCTGGCGAATTACGGCTTGATCGTCAGCCGGCTCCATGGCAGCGGCGACAGCGTGAAAACCGCTCAGTTCGGCGGCAGGTTCGGCAATGGGGGCTTCCGGGGCGGATATGGCCTCGCCCTCGGGTGTATCAAGGAAAGCTCGGGCGGACGAGACAACGGCATTGATGTCGCTGGCCGGGACGGTGCGTGGTTCCACAGCGGCCGGTTCGGCCAGAAGTGCGGCTTCGACAGGATCATGCGTCGCCGCGACTTCCGCTACAGCTATCTCCACGTCACTGGTCGCGTCTTCAATCTTCACGTCGGGGCGAATGGGTATCACCTGGGCCGACGTGATCTGGAGACCGTGCGTTTCCGACAGGGCGGCATTTGCGTCAAAACCCGGCTTTTCCGTCGGCGTCTCTGGCTGGCGCGTCAGGAAGCTGTCAGACGCGTTGTCCGAGAAGATGGCTGGCTCCAGCGAATGTATCTCAACCGTGCTGATTTCCATCGACGGTGGTTCGGCGATCTGGGCGCCGGCGCTGGGTACGGCTTCAACGGCGGTCGCCGGAATGACGATGCCGTTGGCGGCCATGCTCTGGGCGTCGAACTTCAGGCTGGCGCGGGTATTGGCGGGTTCGGCCGGGACGCTGACGGCGGTGTCGAACGGCGAGGGGACAGAGGCCAACTGGGCTTTGTAGGTTCGCGGACGCGATGCCGAGGCGGCAACGCCGCTGATCAGGCGCGCGATCATGCCGGCCAGACCGACAATCAGGACGATGACGCTGACGCCGAAGACAACGGGCCATGTCGGCTCGGTGCGCAGCCAGTCGAACCAGTCGGCGACGAAGGGGCTGGTCATGGGCGCGTTGCCGATATAAAGCGCGCCGGCGCACGCGGCCAGAGCCACGATGGTCAGGATGACGAAGCCCGTAACTTTCGGGCCTTCGGTGACGTCACGCGAATCCGTAGTCGAAATGCTGCTCATTCAAGCCCCCGATACGCTCTGTTCATGAAACCTTAACCCCGACTTTGGCTTTCTGGCAAATGTTACTTGGTCATCCTGTCCCAGAATCGCGAAATAAACAGGCATTTGCGGCTGTTGTGCAACTTTCTCGCCAAAGCCTTGCGTCCTGCGGCGGATGTGGTTAGAAGTCGAACATATGATGAACAGAGTGCGGATTCTGGGACTGGACCCCGGATTGCGGCGATTGGGCTGGGGCCTTATCGATGTCGATGGGGCGCGCCTGTCGTGGGTAGCGCATGGTGTTATTGCGCCCGCCGAAGACCAGGAGCTGGCGGTGCGCCTGCTCAACCTGTTCGACGGTGTGTCCGAGGTCATCACTCAGTGGCAGCCCGACGAAGCGGCCATCGAGGAGACCTTCGTCAATATGAACCCGTCATCGACTTTGAAGCTGGGCCACGCCCGCGCGGCCGCTATGCTGGCGCCGGCGCGCGCCGGTCTGCCGGTGGCAGAATACGCCGCACTCGATATCAAGAAGTCGGTGGTCGGCGCCGGCCGCGCCGACAAGGACCAGATCATGTTCATGATCCAGCGCCTGCTGCCCCTGGCCGGCAAGGCCGAGGGCGGGCTGAAGGCCGATGCTGCCGACGCTCTGGCCTGCGCGATTACCCATGCGCATAAGCGCAAGATGCGTAGTTTAAAACAAAGCCTGAAAGGCGTGGCATGATTGGTCGTCTGCGCGGAATTTTGCTTGAGCTCAGCGAAGAAGAGATTCTCCTCGAATGCGGAGGTGTTGGCTATCTCGTCCGTTGTGGCGTGCGCACCCTGTCGGCCGTGTCGGAACTCGGCAGCGAGGTGATTCTGCATATCGACAGCCAGACGCGCGAAGACGGCACCCGGCTCTATGGTTTTCTGTCGAAGGACGACCGCAAGGCGTTTCAGGCGCTGCAGGGCGTCCAGGGCGTCGGCCCGAAGGCCGCACTGTCGGTGCTAGACATACTGACGCCGGGCCAGTTGGCGCAGGCCGTGGCGCATGAAGACAAGACGGCGGTCGGTCGCGCCAATGGCGTCGGCCCCAAGTTGGCGCAGCGCATCGTCATCGAGCTGAAGGGCAAGATTCTGCAGACGGCGGAGTTCGAGCCCGTGCCCTATCATGCGCCGACCCCGGCCAAGCCTTCGGTCAGCGGGGAAAGCATCGCCGCGCTGGTCGGTCTGGGCATACCCGAAAATCAGTCGCGTCTGGCGGTCGATACCGCCCTGAAGCAACTGGGTGACGAGGCGGAACTGGCAGCCGTCATCCGGGCGTCACTCAAGGCCATGGGTAGGTAAT
This sequence comes from Asticcacaulis sp. P4_H10, assembly GCF_056400965.1. NCBI lineage: Bacteria > Pseudomonadati > Pseudomonadota > Alphaproteobacteria > Caulobacterales > Caulobacteraceae > Asticcacaulis > Asticcacaulis sp. P4_H10. The sequence goes on from NZ_JBFUKH010000001.1 coordinate 303,468, forward strand.
CATGGCGCGCTTGCTTTCCGGCGATGCGAACGCCGAAGACATGGAAGAACGGGTTCAGGACCGGGCGCTGCGGCCCCAGAGCTTTGACGATTTCGTCGGTCAGGCGCCGCTCAAGGCCAATTTGAAGGTCTTCGTTGCCGCCGCCGCTGGCCGTCGCGAGGCGCTGGATCATGTGTTGTTCTATGGTCCGCCGGGCCTGGGCAAGACAACACTGGCGCAGATCGTGGCGCGCGAACTGGGCGTCGGTTTTCGCGCGACATCTGGCCCCATGCTGGCCAAGGCGGGTGATCTGGCGGCCATCCTGTCGAACCTGGAACCCAACGACGTCCTGTTCATTGACGAAATCCACCGGCTCAATCCGGCGGTAGAGGAAATCCTCTATCCGGCCATGGAAGACTATGTGCTGGACCTGATCATCGGCGATGGCCCGGCGGCGCGCACCGTGCGTATCGACCTGGCGCCGTTTACCCTGGTCGGGGCGACGACGCGGGCGGGCCTGTTATCGACACCGCTCCGCGACCGGTTTGGCATTCCGTTGCGCCTGGAATTCTATACGCCCGAGGAACTGGTGCGCGTGGTCCTGGGGACAGCGCGCAAGATGGGCGCCAGCCTGTCGGAAGATGGCGCCATGGAAATCGCTTCGCGCTCACGCGGTACGCCGCGCATCGCCGGACGGTTGCTCAGACGTGTGCGCGACTTCGCGGCCGCCGATGGCGTGGAGGTCATTGACAAAAAGGCGGCGTCCAAGGCCTTGGCCCGGCTTGAGGTCGATACGTCGGGTCTCGATCATTCCGACCGGCGGTACTTACGCGCCCTGATCGAAAACTATGGCGGTGGACCGGTCGGGCTTGAAACTATAGCGGCGGCGATCGCCGAGGCGCGCGATGCGGTCGAAGACATGATCGAGCCCTATTTGTTACAGCAGGGCTTTATCCAGCGCACCCAGCGCGGACGGACAGCGTGCGCGCGCGCCTATCTGCATCTGGGCCTGTCGCCGCCGGCGCAACCGCCGGCGACACCCGATCTCTTTGAAGGCTAAGCTTTGCGTGTGATCCAGTAGTCGGCGCCGAAGCGGCCCGAACCCGTGGCGATCATTACGGCCGTCAGCAGCAGGATATAGACGTTTTCCGGAGCGTCGGGATAGACGAAGACGGCGATCACCGTCGTCATGACGAACAGGCCTGCGGCGGCGAAGCGTGTCAGCAGCCCCAGCACGAGCAGGACCGGCAGGGTCAGTTCGGCGGCGGTGGCCATCGGGGCGGCCAGTTCGGGCGGCAGGACGGGGACCTTGTACTCGTCACTGAATAACGCGATCGTAGTCGTCCAGCTGGCGAGCTTGGTCAGGCCGGAAAAGAAGAAGAACTTGGCCAGCCACAGCCGGACGGCCAGCAGTGCCGCGCCGGGTAGCCAGTCAGCCGCCGACAGCCGTTGCTCAAAAGTGACATAGGCGCGGATCAGGCCGGAGAGCGGAGATGGGGACGCAGTTCGGGCGTTCATTGGCGTGTCCATGAGAAATTTCCTTTTATTTCAGTTGGATGTCAGAAGGTCGTTTTGAACGAGCCGCGCCAGCAGCGTTTGCAGCAACAGCAAGTCGTTGTCGTCAGGGCTGAGCGCATCAAGGGCGCTAAACAGCGATCGGTGGGCCGCGACGAGAGTGAGGAAGTGGGTCTCGAGCGGGGCGAGGCAGAGGGAGATGACGTCGTCATCGGCCGTCCTGCCAACCAGAAGGTCACAGGCGATCATGACCGGTGCGGTTACGGCTTCGCCCGCCAGCAGAGCGGCATGGAGCGGCTTGATATTGTAGTCGAGGCGCAGAATGCTGACCGAGGGATGCAGCGCGCAAACGGCTTCAGGCGTCATCAGGGCCTCGAGCGCGCAGGCTTCGGCGTCACGAGCGTGGTGGGCGTGATCGAGCGCGCGCTCGAATTCGGCCAGGTCCGCCAGCCACGGCAGGGATGCGGCCTGCGGGTGGTGGCGCAGGAAATCCGGAAATGCGTCGCCATAGCTATTGCGGTCGCCCGAGGTCAGGGCGTGGCCACGCACATAGTCGCGGGCAAAGGCGTTGAAGGGCTCGTCGCCGAGCGCCTGCCGGCTTAAACCAAAGCGTTCGCCCAATACCTCGATCAGGCCGAAAAGCCAGGTGTCGTGGTGGACGCGAAGCCCTGCTGATGCAGAGGCGGGCGTCATGAGACTGGCCAGGAAGTCGCGCTGGAAAATTGCGAGATTGGTGGTGTCAAACATGTCCGGTCTCCATAACGCCGCGCATGACCTGGGCGCTGCGAGCATCGGCACGGGCAGCTTCGTCGAGCAGGACGTCGAGATCAGGCAGGGCGGTATCCCACTCGATCAGGGTCGGCCGGTCGCCGAAACGATCGAGCGCTGCATCATAGAGCGCCCAGACCTCCGGACGGATGCGGCGGCCATGGGTATCGATCAGCAGGACCTGGCCGTTGTCGCTTAGGCCTTCGTCGTGTCCGGCCAGGTGGAACTGCCCAATGGCGTCGCCGCGTCCGAGCGCTGCCAAATAGGCATAGGGATCGCGGCCGAGATTGTGGGCGCTGACATAGACATTATTGACGTCGAGCAGCAGGCCACAGCCGGTCATGGCCGCCAGTCGCAGCAGGAATTCGGGTTCGTCGAAATCGAGGCGGTCGAAGACCACGTAGTTCGACGGATTTTCAATCAGGACCTGGCGGCCCAGAACGCTCTGAAACCGGTCGATATGACGGGCGAAGACGTCCAGGGCTTCATGCGTAAACGGCAGAGGCAGCAGATCCGGGACAGCGACGTGGGCATAGGCGCTCCAGCTCAGGTGCTCTGACACCAGGGCCGGTTCGAACCGTTCTACGAGGGCTGCGACCTGGGCCAGATGGTGCTCGCACAGGCCGTCGGCGCGGCCGAGCGACAGGCCGACGCCATGAAATGACAAGGGATAGTCCGCGCGCAGACGCTCCAGCACCTTCAGCTTCGCGCCACCGCCGAAATAGTTTTCGGTGTGGACTTCAAGAAAGCCGACAGGGGGCGTCTGCGCGCGGATCGCTCCGATATGAGGCGCGCGCAGGCCGATGCCTGTGCGCGTGCCGATCGCTGGACCTGGGGGGACGTCGCGGATCATGGGCGGCCTCATTGGGGGGCAGAGCGATTTTAACGATTACTTCGCGACGGTGCCGCCGGCGATCTTGGCGCAGGTGCCGGTGGGGACGTAGACCCATTCGGCGGGATCGCGGTCGGTCTTGGCCTGGCCGGCGCAGGAATGGGCCTTGTTGGCGCAGTCGTTCATGTGCGCCTTGGCGACGCCGGCGCACTTTTCAAAGCCTTCCTTGGCGGTGGCCGTCGTGGCGATGGCGGCGGCGCCACCGACCAGGGCGGCGAGGGCGGCGGTGACTTGCAGGGCGCGGACAGCAGTGTTCGACATATGAGTAATCCTCTCGATCTGATTTATGGGAGGGCAGCATGCCCACCTGATCAGCAATACGCAGCGTCCCAGAACCCGGTTACATCAGCGATGCACTTTTTTTGCTCGCCAAATCGGGCAGGCGCGTTTTACATGCGATCAGGACGGGCAGGGTGTAACCTTACGACACATGAGTACGTATGAACCCGATAAGTGGCAGTCGCAGATGCGCGCGGCTCTGGGCGGTGACACGGCCGCCTATCGCGCGCTTCTGGGTGGACTGCGCCCCTGGCTTGTTTCCTATTTCCGCCGGCGCCTGAAGGGCGCGGACAGTGAAGACCTTGTACAAATGACCCTGTTGAGTTTGCACGAAAAGCGCCACACCTACGATCCGGCCTCGCCCTTCCTGCCGTGGATCGCGGCGGTGGCACGGCATAAGTTGATCGACTACGTCCGCAAGTCCGGCAAACGCGTGCACGTTGAACTGGACGACGATATCGTCGGCGACGACAGCGGCGGCTTGCCGGCCGACCTGGCGCGTCGCGATGTCGAGGTCCTGCTGGCGCAATTGCCCAGGGACCAGGCGCGCATCATCAGCCTGCACAAGCTTCAGGAGTTGAGCATAGACGAGGTTTCGGCCACCACCGGCAAGAGCGCGTCGGCAGTAAAGGTTGCCATCCACCGCGGGCTCAAAAAGCTGCAGGCGCTGGTCGGCGGCAAGCCGACGGAGGCCGCCGATGAGTGACGATATCCTTGATGATCTGGCGCACGACCTGAAACCCGCAAAGCCTTTGAACACGCGAGCGCTAGGGATAGGCGCGGCCGTCGCAACGGTGCTTGCGGCTATCTACATCTTCTTCCTCTATGGCGCCCGCCCGGAACTGAGGGCCATGCTGGGCGGCGATTTCGCCGTCGATCCGATGGCCTGGTTCAAGCCGTCATTATTCATAGCCATTGGCTCAGGGGCCCTGTGGTCGGTTATGGATCTTGCCCGGCCTGAGGGACAGTTGCGCTTGCGCACCCTGGCGCCGCTGGTGATCGCGGCAGGCTTTGTGCTGGTTGCCCTGATCGTGGACCTCTTCGCGCGCGGCCTTGGCGCCTTCCGCAATGTCGGCGATCCGTCCGTCCTGTGCGTGGTGACCATCGTTTGCGGCGGCGGCGCGGGGCTCATTCTTATGTGGCGATTGTGGCTGCGGCGGGCAGCGACATCGCACCCAGGTGTTCTGGGGGCGATGAGCGGGCTGGCGGCGGCGTCACTGATGGCGGCGGCCTATGCCGTGCACTGCGACCGCGATACGCCGATCTATATTCTTGGCATCTATGGCGGCGGCGTCGCCATCCTGACGACTGTCGCCGCCATGCTGGGTCGGAAGCTGCTGCGCTGGTAGCGTCCAAGACGGACCTTAGTTCAGGCAAACCTTAGTTCGTCTTCATCAGTGCCTGGCGGATCGGCAGGAAGCGCTCGTTAAACGGCAGGATGCCCGCGCCGCGCGCCGCCGCATCGACGGCCAGGTCCGCGCGCCGGACAGGCGCCAGGTTTAGAATGCGGTTGGACTGGGTGGACATGCGTGCATTCAGCTTGGCGCACAGTTGTTCGATGAACTCCGCTGGCATCCGGCCGCCGATGAAGAAAGCTTCGGGGTTCAACGCGCAATTCATGACCAGGAACGGCTGGAAGAGGTGGTCGGCGGCGCGGTCCATCCATGCGTCGACGCGCGCCACGGCGGCCGGTGGCAGTCTTTCCAGGTCTTCTGGTGTCGATACGTCGATGCCGGATTTACGCAGATAGTCGTAGAGCGAATAGAGGGAGACCATGTCCTCCATGCTGCGCGTGTCTCCGGCTTCATCCCGGACGGGCAGGTAGCCGATTTCGCCCGACATTCCATCCGCGCCGCGATAGTAGTGCCCATCGATGACGACGCCACCGCCAAGGCCGGCGCACATGATGGTGTAGACGAAGCTGCGGTACTGCAGGCCGTGACCGAACTGCATTTCGCCAATGGCCGCTGCCGCCGCGTCATTTTCGACGATTACCGGAACGGGCAGTATTTCACTGAACATGTCCGCCACGTCGATCTCGGACCAGATCTCATAGGCTTCAGGACGATTGGCAACCGGAACACGGCCGAGGTCGTGCGGTATCGCAATGCCGATACCGATCAGCCGGTCGATATCGATGGCGCGCGAGGCGATGATCTTGTCGACCTCTGTCTTGAAGAAGGTGACCACGTCTTCGGGCATGGCGAAATGGACTTCGCGGCATTCGCGCGCGCGCACATTGCCCAGGAAGTCCAGTGCCACGATGCCGATATGGTCGCGGTCGATATTGAGGCCGATCGAAAATGCGCCGTCGGGATTAACGACCAGCTTGGTTGCCGGCTGGCCCCTGCCGCCCAGATGGCGCCCGGCCTTCAGGATCATTCCGTCGTTGAGGAGGCGTTTGGTAATGTTGGCGATGGCCGGCGCCGTCAGGCCCGTCAGCTCGGCGATTTCCGCACGCGTGATTGGCTGGATGGCAGCCCGTACGGCCTGCAAGGTTACGCGCTGATTGTGGTCGCCGGCACGTTCGAGATTGGTACCGGACAGGGCGTCCCCTAAACCATGAGGTTTTGTCCCCTGACCACGTGCTTCACTTCGGCCGTTGCGTTCATCCGCACCCATTCACACCCCTCCCGGGGAACCGCTTATTTAAGTTACGCCTGGATTCGCGGTAATCAATCCAATCTGGCCGTTGCGTCGTAAACCTTTGTCACGTGCGCGATCCCTGTCGCTTATGACATAAAAGCAAAGACTGCAAGCGTCAGGCACAAAAGTGACCAGGATGCACTAAGGCAGCTCCGTTACACCTTGAAGTAGGTCTCGTAGAGCGCCTCGTCAACCAGGTTCAGATTGTACTGAAATACGTCGATGAACTCGTGCAGACCGCTGGCGATAATGTGGGCGGCGTCGGCGCCGTGAATCTTCTGCACCAGTATCGCCATCTCGCTTTCAGCCTTGTTCGACTGGCCGTGGCCGTCCAGGCTGCTCAGCGCGCTAGCCACCCGATCGAGGCAGTGGACGACCGAACGCGGGAATGCCTTGCTGAGCAGCAAAAAGGCCGTGACGTCGCGGTAATTGATGCTGTGGTACTGCTGGCGGTACATTTCCAGCGCATTGACCGACTTCAGCACGGCGCCCCACTGGACGGTGTCGAGAGCACTGTCGATGACTTCGCCGTGCGGCAGCAGGATGAAGTATTTGACGTCCAGCAGCCGGGCGGTCTTGTCGGCGCGTTCCAGCATCTGGCCCATATGGGCGAACTGCCAGCCGGAATAGCGGCTCATCGTGTTGTACATCAGGCCGGTGAACAGGTGCCCGGACAGTCGGACTTCGCGATAATAGTCGTAGAGATCGGCCAGGGACCGCTTTCGGCTGTGCGCCTGGGTCAGGTGGTACAGCTCGTTGATCTTTTCCCACATCTCGACCGGGATGATCTCGCGCACCGTGCGGGCGTTTTCACGCGCCCGGTAGATGCATTGCAGGATCGAGTTCGGGTTCTTTTCGTCAAAGGTCAGGAATTTGACGACCGTGCGTTCGTCGGCGACCTGGTAGCGCTTGTTGAAATCCTCGTCGTCGCCGGAGGTGGCGATGACCGGATACCACTGCGTCTCATCCTTGCTGAGGCTCATGTCGAGCATCAGATGGAAGTTCACGTCAATGAAGCGGGCGACATTGTCGGCGCGTTCGAGATAGCGCGACATCCAGTAGATCGAGTTGGCAACACGGCTCAGCATGCTGCACCTCCATCTTCACCGATGACCCAGGTATCCTTCGAACCGCCGCCCTGGGAGGAGTTGACCACCAGCGAGCCCTTCTTCAAGGCGACGCGCGTCAGGCCGCCGGGCAGGGTGAATATCTCTTCGCCATAAAGCGAGTAGGGGCGGAAATCGACGTGGCGGCCTTCGATGCCGTTGCCGATCAGGGTCGGGCAGCGCGACAGGGCCAGGGTCGGCTGGGCAATATAGTCGCGCGGCTTGGCCTTGATCTTGGCGGCGAATTCCTTCTGCTCGGCCTTGGTGCTTTTAGGGCCGATCAGCATGCCATAGCCGCCTGACAGGTTGACGGCCTTGACCACCAGCTTGTCGAGGTTTTCCAGCACGTACTTGCGGTCCTGATCGTCCTCGCAGATATAGGTGCGGACATTCTGGGAGATGGCCTCTTCACCGAGATAATATTTCACGATCTTGGGGACATAGGCGTAGATCGCCTTGTCGTCGGCGATGCCGGTGCCGGGCGCATTAGCCAGGGCGACCGTGCCCTTGCGATAGCAGCGCATGATGCCAGGAATGCCCAGGAGCGAATCCGGCCGGAAAATTTCCGGGTCGATGAACTCATCGTCGATGCGGCGATAGATGACGTCGACCTGCTGGAGGCCGGCGGTCGTGCGCATATAGACCTTGTCGTCCTCGACCACGAGATCAGATCCCTGTGCCAAAGGCACGCCCATCTGCTGGGCCAGGTATGCGTGCTCAAAATAGGCGGAGTTGTAGATGCCTGGCGTCAGCACGATGATATTGGGATCATCCTTACCATGCGGCGCGATGTGCTTGAGCGTCCGATACAGGTGATCGCCATAGTCACTGACCGGCCGGACTTTCATGGTCTGGAAGACGGCGGGCATGATACGTTTCAACACCGCGCGGTTTTCCAGCACATAGGAGATACCTGACGGACAGCGCAGATTGTCTTCGAGGACGTAGAATTCGCCATCGGCGTCGCGGACGAAGTCGGTGCCGGAAATGTGCGTCCACACGCCCTTTGGCGGAGACAGGCCTTCGCACTGTTTGAGATAGCACTGCGACGAGAAGATCATTTCGGCCGGAATGACGCCGTCCTTGACGATTTTCCGGTCGTTATAGATGTCCTGGATGAACAGGTTCATGGCGTGGAGGCGCTGGGCGATGCCGCGGTCCAGCTTGGCCCAGTCCTTTGCCGACACCATGCGTGGGATGATGTCGAAGGGCAGGATCTTCTCGGTGCCCTTCTTGTCGCCATAGACGTTGAAGGTGTTGCCCGACTGGTAAAGGATGTCCTCGGCCTGTTTCTGCCGGCGCTTTAGTTCGTTGCGACTGAGCTTCTCGATCTGCTCGATAAGGGGCTGCGCGGTAGGGTGCGCCACACCGTCCTTACGGAACAATTCGTCGTAAAATCCATCAACCTTGTAACTCTCAAGCGCCAAGAGCAGCCCCTTTGTCGGGTTAGTATGAAATTACAGAAAGACCTCGTTCATTGTGACCTGAACCCGCAGCGTTTCCTTACCCCCGCCCCTGTATATGGTCCCCGCCGTGGGCGTCGCGTCGAGGTAATTGCGGCCGGCTGCGACACGGACATGGTCCTGCGTCACGCGACAGCCGTTGGTCGGATCGAACCCGCGCCAGCCAAGATAGGGGATGTAGATCTCCACCCAGGCATGCGAGGCGTCCGACTGAATCTTGTTTTCGTAATTGGCGCCGGTGAAGATGTAGCCGACGCGGTAACGGGCCGGGATGCCCAGGAGGCGCGCCAGGCAGATGAACAGGTTGGCGAAGTCCTGGCAGACGCCTTCGCGCATGGCGTAGACGTCGAACGGCGTCGATTTTACCGTCGTTGAGCCCGGCACATAACGGAAGTCGCGATAAATGCTCAGATTGATGTCGTTCAGCGTGTCCATCAAGTGGCGCGCATTACGCTCGGCGAAGCTCATGGCATAGATCAGCAGTTCGCGAATCTGCGTTTCTGGCAGTTCCGGTGGTCGCAGATAAGGCTCCATCATCGTCTGCTGCCACGGCATCATGGTCAGTGGCAGGAAGGGCTGGCGCTTGTCCTGCGACATGTCGTCGACCGGCTGGCCGAAAATCTTGACCAGCGAGCGGCACGATACCACCAGCTTCTTGTATGGCTTGATGATCGAATAGTGGATGGTCTGATTGCCGAACACGTCCTCGAAGCGCATGCTTTCGCCTTCGGACGACAGGCTGAGCGTCGAGTTCAGCACCTCCTGGCCCGAGTCCTCGACAGGCATCAGGCGGAAGCTGTGCGTCGAATGTTCGACCTCGTTTTCGTATTCGTAGGCGGTCGAGTGGATGACGTCGTAGAGACGATAGGTGAGGGGCGAGCCATCGGGCGTGTGGGTCAGTGAGCGCGTGTTCAGGATATTGTGCTGAACATTCTTCATCTGCTGCAGGGATTGCAGGATGGAGAGCTGCTGCGCCTGGGCCTGCTGATCGGCAAACGGCCGGCCGGTCAGGCCGCGCGACACCGATGGCGGCACGACCATGCCCTGCAGGTGGCCGTCCTTTTCATGGACGATCTGCTGCGGCTGGGGATGCTTCGCGGTTTCCTTCTTGTTGGTCCAGGCGATCTGGCCGCGGCGAGCGATAATCAACTGGCCCTTCTGCATCGGCTTCCAGTCACCCTGACGGAACGGCGCCGACGAGAAGACGAGCGCGGTGCGGAAGGTGTCACGCGGATTATCGACGGTGAACGAGGCCGAATCGCCTTCGAATCCACCGGCCGAATGCGGCGGGCTGATGCGGTTGTAATAGAGGCGGGTTTCGGACTGCGAGCCATAGAAGACGGCGACCGTCGTGCCGTCCGAAATGACCATGTCGGCGGAGCCCATGTCGTCCAGTTGCAGGAACCACGACAACAGGATCTGGTGGTCGACATCGGTCAGCGAGCGAGCGCCGTAGTCCTGGATCTTGCCGAGCAGGAAGCAGAAAGCCAGCTCCGAATCGGTCCGGCCCATGGGCTCTAGGAAGATCGACTTGTTGAAGTGCAGCTTCTTCATGGCCATCTTGTCGAGATCGCCATTGTGCATGAACAGCCAGTCCTGGCCGGCGAAGCTGCGCGAAAAAGGCTGTGTTTCCAGGTGGGTATAGCCCGAAGCCGCGCCGCGCACCTTGCAGAAGAAGACGGTGGAGCGGAAGGCGTCCCAGTCTTCCATGGCGCCGCGCAAAGATTGCGTGTCGCGCGCCGACGGATCCTTGGCGACGATGGCCGCCTTGTTGTCCGCAGGGTACCAGGCCAGGCCCCAGCCCAGCGTATGCTCGCCCTTTTGCGGTCCCTTGCGGAACCTGAGGTCGATCGCCGGCGAACTCAGGCCGTCGAAGGAAAAGGCCAAAATGTCACTCGAAATGGCGCTCACAAAAACGACCTCTTTATTGCAATGCAACTAGACTTTCTTATCGGGGAGTTGTCTAGTCCCCGTTACAGGAAGGTTACACTTTTTTTGCATTTCCGTAACAGGGGCAGCCGTTAAAAAAAGTCCCGCGGACGATGGAGTTTGAAGAACAGCATTTGTTTTTGCGCTTTTTATAAGCGTTTGAAGGGGTTGAAGTTCGTAATCCATGACCATTCTGGCTGCGCTGCATCACGTCACCGACTACCGCTACGATCGTCCGATCAGCCTGAACCCGCAGGTTATCCGCCTGCGTCCCGCACCGCACACACGCGCCCACGTCCAGTCCTACGCGCTGAAGGTGTCGCCGGAGCCGCACTTTATCAACTGGCAGCAAGACCCGTTCGGCAACTGGCTGGCGCGCGTTGTTTTCCCGGAAAAGGTCAACCACTTCAAGGTCGAGGTCGACCTGGTTTTGGAAATCAAGGTCTTCAATCCGTTCGACTTTTTCCTCGAAGATTCGGCGATGACGTTCCCGTTCGCCTACACGGCGGAACTGAAGGACGAACTAGCGCCCTATCTGGAGCTCAGGGACGACGACCCGCTGGTGATGGACTATGTCCGCGCCATTTCGGACGAAGAGATGGGCACGGTCGATTTTCTCGTGGCCTTCAACCAGAAGCTCAATCGTGATATTGGCTACACGTTGCGCTACGAGCCGGGGGTGCAGACGGCGACCCAGACCCTGCAACGCCTGACGGGATCGTGCCGCGACATGGCCTGGCTGGCCTGCCAGGTGCTCCGCCACAAGGGGCTGGCGGTGCGCTTCGTTTCCGGCTACTCGATCCAGCTCAAGGCCGATGTCGAATCGCTCGACGGGCCCTCGGGCGTTTCTGAAGACGTCACCGACCTCCACGCCTGGTATGAGGTCTATCTGCCGGGCGCCGGCTGGATCGGGCTTGATCCGACCTCGGGCATGTTCACGGGCGAGGGGCATATCCCCCTGTGCGCCGCGCCCAATCCGTCGGCGGCGGCGGCCATCACCGGCACCCACGAACGCGCCGATACGACCTTCGATCACAAGATGGAGGTCACGCGCATCTACGAGAGCCGCCGCGTCACCCGGCCCTATACCGACAAGGAATGGGAGCGGATCGATCTGCTGGGCCACAAGGTAGATGAGGCTCTCGTGGCCCAGGATGTCCGCCTGACCATGGGCGGCGAGCCGACTTTTGTGTCGCTGGATGACCGCATTGGCGACGAATGGCACTTTACGGCGCTGTCCGATGAAAAGAAGAAGCTCGGCTACGACCTGTTCCAGCGCCTGTCGGCGAAGTTCGCCAATGGTGCCCTGGCCCAGCACGCGCAAGGCAAGTGGTATCCTGGCGAAATCCTGCCGCGCTGGGCAATGAACATGTACTGGCGCAAGGACGGCGCGCCTGTGTGGCTCGATACGGCCTTACTGGCCGATCCCGAGGCGAAGTCCGGGCTGAAGCGCGATGTCGCTGGCACGTTTCTTAAGACACTCGCTGACGCCCTCGGTGTTGGTGGTGACCACGTTCTCGCTGCGCATGAGGATATTCCTTATCTCTTGTGGAAAGAGCAGCGCATTCCGCTCGAAGGCGAAATGCTCAAGGCCGATATCTATGAGGCGACCGAGCGCAAGCGCCTTCAGGATCAGCTCGACAACAATGTCGGCGAGGCGACGGGCTATGTCCTGCCGCTGACCTTCTCGGGTAAGACCAATGGCTGGCTGTCGAACCGATGGAAATTCCGCACCGAAAAGATGATGCTGGTGCCCGGCAATTCGCCGGTCGGTCTGCGCCTACAGCTGAGTGCCCTGCCGGTGGTCGATCCTAAGCTGGTCGAGGCGCATTTTGTGCCGGACCGTTCGCCCTTTGCCGAAACCGAAGCGCTGGCGGATGCGGCTGAGGCCGTCAAAAAGTACGCCCACACTTTTCCCTCCCTGCGAAGCGGGGAGGGGGGACCGTCGAAGACGGTGGGAGGGGCAGGCCACGGCACTGATTTGCCTAACGGTCTCGTGCGGTCCGCCCTCTGCGCCGAAGTTCGCGACGGCAAACTCTTCCTCTTCCTGCCGCCGCTGTCCTATGTCGAACACTATCTCGACCTGATCCACGCCATCGAAGCGACGGCCGCGCACCTCAAAATCCCGGTCATTATCGAGGGCTATTCACCGCCGCGCGACCATCGCATCGTGTCGATGTCGGTCACGCCCGACCCCGGCGTCATCGAGGTCAATATCCAGCCGGCCGCCGACTGGGACGAACTGAAATCGATCGTCAACACGGTCTATGACGAGGCCCGCCAGTCACGTCTGGTCGCCGACAAGTTCATGATCGACGGCAAGCGCGTCGGCACCGGCGGCGGCAACCACATCGTCATGGGTGCCGCAAAGCCGGAAGATTCGCCCTTCCTGCGCCGGCCGGACGTGCTGGGATCGATGATTGCCTTCTGGCAGAACCACCCAAGCCTGTCCTACCTGTTCTCAGGCCTCTATATCGGGCCAACGTCGCAGGCGCCACGCATCGACGAAGCGCGCCACGAATCCCTTTACGAATTGGAACTGGCGCTGAAACTTCTGCCCGCCGGCGCCGAAGAATCCGCGCCGTGGCTGGTCGATCGCCTGCTGCGCAACCTGCTGGTTGACCTGAGCGGCAATACGCATCGCGCCGAATTCTGCATCGACAAGCTCTATTCGCCGGACAGCGATCGCGGGCGCCTCGGCCTTCTGGAAATGCGCGGCTTCGAGATGTCGCCGCACCCGCAGATGAACCTGATCCAGTCGCTTTTGCTGCGGGCGCTGGTCGCCGTCTTCTGGAAGAAGCCATACAAGGCGCCGCTGGTGCGCTGGGGCACTTCGCTGCACGACCGCTATATGCTGGGGCACTTCGTCCGCGAAGACATGCTGGAAGTCATCGAATTCCTGTCGCAGAACGGCTATCGCTTCAGCCCCGACTGGTTCATCCCCTTCTTCGATTTCCGCTTCCCGACGGTCGGCACGGTCCAGATCGGCGGCGTAACGCTGGAGCTGAAAAACGCGCTCGAACCCTGGCCGGTCATGGGCGAGGAGCCGTCCGGCGGCGGCACATCACGCGGGGTTGATTCGTCGGTCGAGCGCATGGAGGTGCGGTTGCTGGGCGGGGTTACGTCCCAGCACGTCGTCACCTGCAATGGCTACCGCCTGCCGCTGTCGCCGACGCGCGACGGCAATGTCCAGGTCGCCGGCGTGCGGTACAAGGCGTGGAAGCCTTGGTCGTCGCTGCATCCCAATCTGCCCATCAATACGCCGCTTGTCTTCGATGTGCTGGATACGCGGCTGGAAAGATCATTGGGCGGTTGCCGCTATCACGTCATGCATCCGGGCGGGCGCAACTACGAAACTCTGCCGCTCAATGCCAATGAGGCCGAGGGGCGACGGCTGTCGCGGTTCGAAGCGCCGACCCACACGGCCGGCCGGGTCCGTATCCCGGCGCTGTATGTCAATCCCGACTATCCGCATACGCTTGACCTGAGGCGGCCGGTTTAATCGCGCCGCCTGTTAATAATGTTTACGCTTAATTAGCCATGTCGCCTCCATTGTCCGCGGTAATTCTCTCCACGACAATGACAAGGACGAAACATGTTCGGAATGGGCCGTAAGACCGCGGACAGCAATTCGCAGGCGGATATCATATTTGCCGCGATGGATGGACTGGCTTCGCCTGTCGTCGTGTCGGGCGCAGAGGGTATTATCTATTGCAACGCCGCCTTCGCCACGACGCTGAATGGCCGCCGCGAGCAGTATAATAGCCGTGCCCTGTCCAGCCTTTATGCGGCGCGTCAGCCCGAAGGGGGCAGCGGCTTCGAAGTCGCGCGTGCGGTCGATGACGGCCTTGGCCGCTCCGGCAAGTGGTCGGGTTCGGTCAGCCTGGCACGCGCCGATGGCTCTGCGTTTGAGGCCCAGGCTACCGTCACAACGGTCATGTCGGCTGGCAAGTCCTATACAGTCGCCCAGTTCCAGGACCAGCAGCAGGGCGGCCAGAAAAATCGCAAGCAGGAGTTCGACGCTCTGGCCAATACGCTGCAAACAGAAGTCGGCGTGGCGGTTGAAGCGATTTCCAAGGCCGCCGGTAATCTAGGGGGCGTGGTCACCAGCCTGATCCATTCGGCCGACGAAACGTCGCGTCAATCAGAAAGCGTGGTGACGGTCAACACCGAGACGGCGCACAACGTCAGCGGCGTAGCGGACGCGGCCAACGAACTGGCGACGTCGATCGACGCCATCGGCGCCCAGGTCGGCCGTTCGACCCTGATCGCCCGCGATGCCGTCGGCCAGGCTTCGAACACCCAGGTCATCGTCAACCGCCTGGTCGGCGCTGCCGAGCGGATCGGCGACGTCATCAAGCTCATCCAGTCGATCGCGTCGCAGACCAATCTGCTGGCGCTGAACGCCACCATCGAAGCGGCGCGCGCCGGCGATGCCGGTCGTGGCTTCGCGGTCGTGGCCTCCGAAGTGAAGTCGCTGGCCAGCCAGACGGCCAAGGCGACCGAAGAAATCTCGCTGCAGATCGCCGACATCCAGGCGGCGACGACGGAAACCGAATCGGCCATCCGCGCCATCGGTTCGACGATCGAGCAGATCAACGAAATCTCGGGCGTCATCGCCGACACGGTCGAGCGCCAGTCGGGCGTGACTCAGCGCATTTCGCAGAACGTGTCGCTGGCTTCGCAAGGTACGGACCAGGTGACGCAAAGCCTGATGACGGTGGCCGATGTGGCGCGCGAGACGAGCGGCGCGGTCAACAAGGTCCAGTCGTCGATCGGCCAGGTGTCAGAACATACGGACGGACTGCAGACGCGCATTCAGGCGTTCATTGAGCGGCTGCGGAAGGCTGCGTAAACGTCCGGGGTCTGGGGCCTGAGGCCCCAGGACTTCCTCATTCAAATAAAAAAGCCTGCCCTTAGGGGCGGGCTTTTTTATTTGAAAAAGTAAGGCTTGTGGGTCACGGACCCCACGCCCTGTAAGCTTCAAGCAGGCGCCCAGTCCTGCATCTGCGCCTGTAGCTCGCGCAACTGTTTCGGTGTCCACGACTGCTCCAGCTTTTCCAGCTTGCGCATGGCGTCTCTGCGGCCTTTGCGTGCCGCCATAGCGTACCAGAAATAGGCCTGTTCACGGCTGCGCAGCTCGCCCGTATTGGTCAGGTAGTTGTCCCCAACGCGCTCGGTCGCCTCGCTGTCCCCATGCAGCGCCGCCTGCCGGACCAGTCTGGCCGCGGTCACCGGGTCAGGGCGCGGCTTGAGGCCGTTGAGATGCAGTTCCGCCAGGCACTTCGCCGCCCACGGATGGCCGCGCTCGGCCGCCGGCGCCAGATATTCGGCAGCCCGGTCGAAATCGCTGATGCAGCCCAGGCCATAGCGGTACTGATAACCGGCATAGGCCATGCCGTTGATGTCGCCATCCCTTGCATTGGCTTCATTGATCGCAAGTGCCGCACGATAGGCCTTGTCGCCCATTTTCGACATGTGCGGAAAGGTAAAACCGTGATTGCAGATTTCGGCCATTTTCAGCGCCGCATAACCGTCGCCGTGCCTGGCCTGTGTCGCCAGGATCGAGGCGGCCTCATGCAGGTAGTAGCTGGCCAGATTATAGTTGTGTGGCGCGCCGCCAGTGCCTTTTTCCAGCATGTCGGCGCAGGCGATGCACGCCTTGGCGTCGCCTTGGCGCGCCCTGCGCCGGGTGCGGCGGTAGAGGTTCAGGGGCTTTGAATATTTCAGGCCATCTTCGGTGAGGTCGCGGATCATCAGAACGATCACGACGACCAGCGCAACACACAGCATCCCGAAGAGCAGGAGCGGGCCGATGACGGAAGGCGTAGTCAGGTCGATGGACATAGGCAGAGCCTATCAAACCGCTAACCACTCACAAGGCGGCGAATATTTCAGGCGCTGTGCAAAATTTGCATTGCATTTTTACGGCTCACCCAGAGCCATATGCCAGTTGCCATAAATCGGACACGGGTACACAACACGCTTAACTCAGGCGCCATTGTGCGCGCCGACAAGGGAGGGACTCATGACAAAGCTGACATTGCTTACGGCCGCCGCCGTCCTGTGCGTATCCGGAACCGCCATGGCCAAGCCCGTTCGCGCGCAGGCCGTGCCCGCAGCTAGCCCTACAGCGTCAAACGCGTTGTACGACAAGGCGCCATGGTGGATGCGCGACGGCGTCATCACCCAGACGGGCCACGTCTTCACGGAAATCCCGGCCAACCGCGCCAGTTTCTCCGCCACCTTCCAGAGCGTCGACGACTCGGCCGAGAAGGCGCAGGCCAAGTCGATCCAGCAAACCAAGGCGCTGCAACAGGCGCTGGCCAAGCTGGGTAAGGACGCCGTCCGCGTCAACACCGGCTTTTCGATGCGCACGCTTTACGAACAGTATCGCGACAAGAACGGCAACCGTATCGAAGACCAGCGCGGCGACAAGATCAACGGCTATGAGGTATCGCTAAACATCTCGATCGAGGTCCGCGACATGGCGCAGCTTGAACGCGCCTATGCCCTGGTTCTGGCGGCGTCGCCAACCCAGGCGGGTGGCATCGGCTTCAGCCTGCAGCCGACCAATGAGACCAATACCTGGCTCTATAACGAGGCCATCAAGGACGCCCGCAAGCGCGCAAGCGATGGCACCATCGCCGCTGGAGGCAAGCTGGGCGGCATCAAGGTCATCGACCCTACCGGCCGCGCCTGCCGCACCGATATCCTGGCGCGTGGCGCTGAGGACGAATGGGCGAACGACCAGGCCAACGAGGTCGCTTACAAAGGTGGCATGGCTTACGCCTCAGCGCCGCCTCCACCGCCGCCCGCGCCCGCGGCCATGGCGGGATCGGTCGAGTATCTCGAAGCCAAGGCATTGGCCAATCCGTTCATCCAGACCCCACCTTTACAGCGCCTCGAATCGACAGCCTGCGTCGTTTACGGGGTCGACTAGCCTTGAAATTTTGATGTTGCGGCGCAATATGACTCTCTGGCTGCCCGGAGAGTCATATGTCTTTCGAAAGCTCAGATCCGCGTCTTGACCTGCCGTTCGACCAGACCGTGCTGGTCTTGCAAGGCGGTGGCGCGCTCGGCCCCTATCAGGCCGGTGCCTATGAAGTCCTGCACGGCCATGGCATCCGGCCGGACTGGATTTCCGGCATTTCGATCGGTGCGATCAACGGCGCGCTGATCGCTGGCAACGCGCCCGCAGATCGTATTGAAGCCTTGAAAGCCTTTTGGCGTAAGGTTGGGGTTCACCTGCCGGGTGACAGCGCTACCACGGCCAGCGACATTGCCGACTATGTCTATCGCCAGATGTCGGGCGCCTGGGCCCTGTCCGCCGGGGTCCAGGGCTTTTTCCGGCCGTGGTTTCTGCCGCCGTGGTTCAATCCGCCGGGCCAGGTCCAGGCGACAAGCTTCTACGATACGGCGCCCCTGCGCCAGACCCTGCTGGAACTGGTCGATTTCGACCGCATCAATCGCGGCGAGACACGCCTCAGCGTTGGCGCTGTCCACGTCCGCACCGGCAATTTCGTCTATTTCGACAATACCGAACGGACGATTACGCCCGACCATATCCTGGCCAGTGGCGCGTTGCCACCTGGCTTTCCGGCGGTGATGATCGATGGTGAGCCGTACTGGGACGGCGGTCTCGTCTCGAATACGCCGCTGAGCTATGTGCTGGACTCCGGCATTGCCCGCGACACCCTGGTGTTTCAGGTCGATCTCTACAGCGCCACGGGACCAGACCCCGCGACGCTCGACGAGGTCGAGGAACGGCGCAAGGAGATCATCTATTCCAGCCGCACGCGTATGAATACTGACGCCTTTCTTGAGAAATACCGGTTGCGCAACAAACTGCGCGCCCTGGCCCGCCATGTGCCGCCTGACGTGCGTGCGGAACTGCTGGGCAAGGATAATCCGTCGGATGCGTTTAACGGCCGCGTCAGCCTGGTGCATCTGATCAATCGCACCAACCGCCGCGAAATCCAGTCCAAGGACTATGAGTTCTGGTGCCGGTCATTGGATATGCACTGGCAGAACGGCCGGACAGACGCGGAAATCGCCATGCAGGCCGAGTCATGGCGGCAACTGAACGACCCGGAAACGGGGCTTGCCGTGTACGATTATATCCGTCCGGACAAGATTTCCGCATAACAGCTGCCGCTTTTTGGCAACAGATCCGTGCAGAATGTGTTTGCACTGCAACAAAAAGTATCGCCGCCCTCGCGAAAGGCTTATGCCGCTCCTATGTACGGGCGCGTGAAAGCCCACGGAGACTCTTGTTATGGTCATCGCCAGACTGCTGAAATTGACGGCCGCGTTGGCGGCGCTGATGCTGACGGCCAGCCCTGTGTGGTCGGCCACGGACGCCCGCATCAACCAGTCGGCCGTTGCCGCCGAAGCGAGCGACATGACCGCCTTGCGTCGCGCGGCCGAAGCCGGTGACGCCAAGGCCCAGTTGCGGCTGGCTGACGATTATTACCTCGGCAACGGTGTCGAACAGGACTTTGAAAAGGCCTTCGAATGGTATGGCCGTGCCGCAGCATCTGGCAATATCGAAGCCATGGCCGAACTGGGCGTAATGTATGCCAAGGGCCTGGGCACCGCGCAGGACTACGACAAGGCGCGTGAGTGGAGTCTGAAAGCCGCCGGCCTCGGCAGCGTCGAGGCGATGTACAATATCGGCGCAGCCTTCGATAACGGTCTGGGTGTCTCGAAGGACCTGACCAAGGCGTTCGAGTGGTACAAGAAGGCCGCCGAAGCCGGCTACGATGTCGCGCAGTTCAATGTCGGCAATATGTATGAAACGGGCGAGGGCGCCCCTCAGGACTTTTCCCAGGCCATCTACTGGTACGAAAAAGCGTCTGCCCAGGACAATCCGCCGGCGCGCTTCAACCTTGGCCGCATGTATGTGCACGGCCAGGGCGTGACGAAGGACGTCAAGAAGGGCCGCGCCCTGATCGAGACCGCCGCGCGTCAGGGACTGGCCCTGGCGCAACTCAACATGGCCGCTTTTGCCTATCGCGGCGAAGGCCAGCCGGTTGACAAGGTGGCAGCCTATGCCTGGGCGCTCCTGGCGGCGGATGGCGGTGATCCGGACGCCCGTGACCTGCTGCGCACCATGGAGCAGGACAAGGAACTGACGGAAGACCAGATGAAGCAGGCTTCGGACCTGGCCGACAAGCTGTCACAGCCCGCTTAACCCTTATAGACACCGGCGACTCGCGCGATCGACTCGTGCGCGGCGACCGGATCGATCGTCTCGTTATCGTCGTTCCAGCCGAACATCTCGTTCCAGCCTACGTCCTGGACGACCACACCGTCGCGCCGTCCCAGCACGCTCACGCCTTTATAATAGAAGCCATAATGCGCGTCTGCCTGCGGCGCCAGCCAGACGATCTGGCCACGTACTGGCACAATGCTCTCGTCCTTGCACAGGGCGCGGGCGCCATAGCCCGTGCAGTTGATGACGACTTTTTCCTTCAGCCGCGAAAAATCGGAAAGGCTGTGGAACTCTGCCGGCACGAAGGTCCCGCTGGCATTCAGGAAGTCCTCGGTCAGTTGATGCGACAATGACGCGACATTGAAGGTCAGGATACTGGTCCGGCGCACATTATCGAAGGCAAAGGGATGAGCTTCGTCCGGCACCGGCTGGGAATGCGGAACGATATCGCCGATTCGGTCGTCGAGCTCGATAAAGCCCGGGTCGGCATCGGCATATGCGGGACGCGGGCCTTCGCGTCCGCCACGCAGGAAGTAGTGGTCCATCCATTCGACCGGATTGCCGGCCAAGCCGACATAGGATTGATGCATGCGCCAGGCATAGCGCGCCATGGTTTCCCAGCGGTCGGCGAAGTCGGGCGCGGCATCGGCCGCCATGGCCACGCGTGACGCCGGTGTCCAACTGCCCGTGGCGAAGGCCGAGCGCACGAACGGAAAACGTTCGCGGGTATAGATGGTGACTTCCGCCCCGGCGCGCTGGGCCATCAGCGCTGCCGTCAGCCCCAGGGCGCCTGCGCCGACGACAGCAACCTTGCGTGGACTGGACTGCATGGCCAGCCGGACAGCCGCTTCGGCCGAGCCCCAGGACAGCGACCAGCCGCTCCCGCCGTGACCGTAATTGTGGACGACCAGCTTGCGGCCGATCGTTTCGGCTTCGATACGCGGCCCCCTGGCGCGGAACGGCCGCAGGCAGACCGTGGTGCGGAAGACCTGATCGGGGCTGAGCCGGATGGGTACCAGGGAAGCGTTGGAAGATGCCGGAGCCTGTGCGCGTCCGATTTCGGGCAGTGCGGCCGCCGTCAATGCGCCCGTTCCCAGCAGCAATAGCCTGCGTCTGTCCATATCAGCCTCCCGCTCATTGATGCGACACGTGTCGCATCATTCAAAGGCAAGTTCAAGACGGCCAAAAAAAATCTATTTGAGCGCTTGCTAAGCTCCGAACGCTTGGCTATACACCGGCTCCTTCCGATGGAATGGGCGCTTAGCTCAGCGGGAGAGCACTACCTTGACATGGTAGGGGTCACAGGTTCAATCCCTGTAGCGCCCACCATTCCATCGAAACAAAAGCCCGGCGCTAAGCCGGGCTTTTTGCGTTTCTGACTGCGCGTGCGGCAATAAAAAACACCGAACCCTGGGGATCCGGCGCTTTTAGAATTTTGGCACAAAGCGGGTTATGCGATCAGGCGTTCGACCTCGGTGACGATCTCACGCAGGTGAACGGGTTTTTCGAGGACCTTGGCGTTCGGCGAAGCCTTTTGCGCGTTGAGGGCGACGGCGGCGAAGCCGGTAATGAACATTATCTTGAGGTCGGGCTGGCGTTCGGCGGCGCGCTTGGCGACTTCGATGCCGTCGGCGCCGGGCATGACGATGTCCGTCAGCAGCAGATCGTAGGGGCCGTTGTCGAGTTCCAGGATAGCCGTGTCGCCATCCGGGCAGGACACGACTTCGTAGCCGGCGCGCTGCAGGGCGCGCGACAGGAAGCTGCGGACCGAATCTTCGTCTTCTGCGAGCAGGATCTTTTTCATGTCACTCATTCAAAGCGGTTCCTAACCATGAGCCGCGGGTGCGCGGCTGTAAAGCAATGTCGCACGATCTTTGCGGGTTGAGGTAAATTAGGGGTGAATACGTGGCAGGAATGTCCTACAAAATGGCTAAAATCTGTTAGCCCTTTCACCGGCGCCTGAAACCGGCCGAGCGGGACACCTATTGGAAACTATGGACCAAACTTCACCTGTCCCCTGGCACGTCCTGCATACGCCCGAAATGGGGCTCGACGTCGTGCGGCCGGCGGGGCAGGGGACCAGCCTAGTCTACAGCCTGCCGCATTCGGGCCGCTACTACCCCGACAGTTTCGTCGCCGAGGCGCGGTTATCGGGCACCGCTTTGCGCCTGAGCGAGGACGCCTGGGTCGACGATATGGTCGGATTGACGCCCGAGCTGGGTGTCTATGGCCTGATCGGCCGCTATGCCCGCGCCTTCTGTGACGTTAACCGCAACCCGCTGGAACTGGATGCGCGCCTGATCCGGGGTGAGTTGCCCAAGGCGGCGCTGTCCTTAAGCGCACGTGTCAAGGCCGGTTTTGGTGTCATAGCGCGCCGGCTCAGCGCCGATCTCGACATCTATCGCCAGCCGCTCGACATGGCTGAGGTCAGCCGCCGCATCGAACTTGTCCACCGGCCATATCATGTTGCCCTGCACGGCCTGCTGCGTGAGGCGAGGCGTGGAAACCGGGTGCGGCTGATCGACTGGCATTCCATGCCGTCGAGCGCGTTGCTGCATCCGTCGGTGAGCGGCGCGCGGCCGGATATCGTGCTGGGGACACTGCACGGTGAAAGCAGCGGCGAAGGCTTTGTCAACCAGGTCCGACGAGCGCTGGAAAAGGAAGGTCTGCGCGTCGGGCTGAATCGCCCCTTCGCCGGCGGTTATATCGTCGAGAAATATGGCCGTCCGTCCGAAGGCATCGATGCCGTGCAGATCGAGATCAATCGCGCCATCTATATGAACGAAACGACACTGGAAGCCCATTCTGGTCTTGGCAAGCTACGTGACACGTTTGCCCGCCTGACCACTGCGCTGGTGGGCACGGCCGCTTAAGGCAAAAAAAAGCCGCGCTAAACAGCGCGGCTAAAAGTTTACAGGGAGGAAACGCCCAGGAAGGGCATCGACGTAAAAACATCGAACACGTAGAATGTAGTTTGCGGTGCAAAATAAAGCAACCAAAAAAGTTTAATCCCAAGATCACGTATCGTTACAATGCCGTTGAACTGTTACGACTTTGTCGTGATGTGACTATCGCCGCAACAAAAAGCCACTATTGCGCCGCACCATTTTTTTCGGTCTTTTGAGCATCTGCGGAATAAAGCGGGCGGGTCGGCGTCGGGTAGGGGTGCTCTTCGAGCAGTTCGCGCAACTGCCTCAGGCCGCGCGCGGCCTGTGAGCGGGACTGGCGCCAGCCCAGGAGCGCGATGGCGCCGACACTGGCGACGATAAGATAGCCCGGGCCGAACAGCCATGCGGCAGCGGCGATCGAGAAATAATAACCGCGCACCCCTTGCGAAAAGTTGGACATGGCCGGCTCGATAATATTGCCCATGGCCTCGGTGAAGCGGGCGGCGACGGTCTTGTCCATATATTCCGGGATCGAACCCATGGCGGCGGCGCAATAGTTCATCTGGCGGATTGCCCAGATGAAATTGAGCAGACCCCTGACCAGGCAGATGACGATCAGGGCCAGCTTCAGTTGGAACAGGACCGGCGACGACACGTCGAAACCCAGGGCCTCGATCGACTTTAGCGGTAATTTGCTCGAGAAGAGGACACCGCCGAGTGCCGCGATCAACAGCAGGTTGGCCGAAGAGAAGTTGGTCGCCGAATTGACCGCGTGCGCCATTAGGTTCGAGTCGTACAGCTTGATCTCCCGGATCGTCATCTCCTGCATCCAGGCGCGGCGGACGACGCTCAGATCCTTGGTGATCAGGCCGGATTTCTTGGAAATTATTTGCAGGAAGGGCTCATAGCCCAGCCAGCAGAAGACGAAGATGGCGATCGCCAGGGCGTCGATCGGACTGTGCCTTGCGGCGAGAATAAGGGCTGTCAGAGGTTCCATGGGCGTATCGCGAACTTTGGGCGGTTGGGGCTGGGTATTTTTATCGCCCAACGCAAGAATGTTTGGTTAAGACGCGATAAATGCGCTTTCTTCGCTTGTGCGAAATAGGCCTAGCGCCTATTAAGTCGCCAAGACCGTCCGTAACAACGACCCTTCTTTCAGACCTTTCAAGACCTTCCATGAATATAGACAAAATTTCCGTTGGCCCCAACGCTCCCTGGGACGTCCACGCCGTCATTGAAATTCCGCAGGGCGGTATGCCGGTGAAGTACGAGATGGACAAGGATTCCGGCGCGCTGTTCGTCGACCGCTTCCTGTACACCTCGATGTTCTACCCCGGAAACTACGGTTTCATTCCGCATACCCTGGCTGACGACGGCGATCCCTGCGACGTCATGGTGGTCGGCCCGACCCCGGTCTATCCGGGCGTTGTCATTCGCGTCCGTCCGATCGGCGCGCTGGTTATGGAAGACGAAGCCGGCCGTGACGAAAAGATCCTGGCGGTGCCGGTCGACAAACTGCACCCCTTCTATACCAATGTTGCCAGCTATCGTCAGATGCCGTCGATTTTCATCGAGCAGGTGACGCACTTCTTCGCGCACTACAAAGACCTGGAAAAAGGCAAGAGCACCAACGTCATCGGTTGGGTCGAGCCTGAAGCCGCCGCGCAGCTGATCCGCGAAGGCCAGGAACGCCTGGCACAGAAGGTTGGCTAAACGCCGATAAAGCAAACATTTAGGCCCCGGAGTTCTTGCAACTCCGGGGTTTTTCATTTTATGCGTATCATATCTGAGCCTCTGATAACCGGCAGCGGGCATTTCGCATAACGATGGTTATCTCGCGCGGATAATTTTGCTTTCCGTGTAATATTATTGATTATGATAGCGCTCCCGGTGGATTTTTTCCTTAAATAACCGGAAAATGTAGGACAATTTTGCATTGTTCACGGAAATGTCATTATTTACAAAGGTATGCAAAAATTCGCATTCCAAGTGCGGTAAGAGTGTAACTCTGGATTGTTTGACACTTTTTCCCTATATAGGCGGCAAGTATCGCGTACTTGTTGAGTAAAGCGCTTCGAAAATCTTGTGTGTGTTTCCAGCTAGATCCGAAGCCTATGAGAGAGAGTTCGTATTCATCTTACATGGCTAGAAAGAAAATGATGCCTAATTCCTCCCCGAATGTGGCGTCGCGTCTTTATGCTTTGGCGGTTGCTAAGGATACCGCCAATCTTGTCGACGCGGATGCCGCGTTGGCGCTGGCGCGCGCCTCTACCCGTACCCTGATGGCTATGTCGCCGCAGGCTGCAACGCTGATGCGCAAATTCGCGCAGGAAGAAATCGATCGCCTGTCGATGGAATGCACAGAGGAATCTGTCGGCTCCATCGCCATCATCCGCGATGCTGTCCGCGTTAGCTGACTTTCCGGCCTGACGGGCTTAAATGAAAAAAGGCGGCCGTCGGGCCGCCTTTGCTGTTTCAGACTGCGGTTGGCTGCCCAATCAGGCGTCGCTCTTGTCTTCGGTAGGGGCTTCCGGCCCGTTCTTCTTGACCGACTCGATCGCGTTTTTGGCAGAGGCCTTGGAGCTGTAGCCCTCGGTCCAGAAGATCGCTTCACTATTGTACATGAAGTAAGCGACGAACTCGCCCGCCTTGTTTTTACGAATTTCGAACCTGTGTGCCATGACTGGCCTCCGCGTTTAAGGGAGTGCGGATGTCACGCCAAGACCTTGAGTCTGTCAATACACTTACGGAGGATCGACTTCACAGGGGGATGCTTCGGGATGCCGTTATCGCGCGCGCTTCAGCCCCAGATACCACATCAGGTTCAGGTAGAAGCCCTTGACGACCGGCAGTGTGGCAAGCGTCAGGGCCAGCATGGCCGCCAGCATCGACGGCACGATGATCTCGACCGGATAGGTATAGAAGATGTGGAACATGAAGGCGGGGCCGATGACAACGTGGCCGATCAGCAGCATGGTTAGGTAGGCCGGGCCGTCGTCGCACGGATAGATGCCGAGCGGCGTTCGGCAATGGCTGCATTCTTCGGCAACCTTCAGATAGCCGCGAAACGCCTTGCCCTGGCCGCAGCATGGGCACTTGCGTTGCAGGCCCCGGAGCAGGGCGGTGCCGAGTGTTACGCCATCGCGTGCCATGATATTTCCTTGCTTGGACATACGTGCAATATAGCGCATCGCGCGACAATTTCCATGCGTCCCGCTGCCGCAGCAAAAAGCCTTGCCAACCATATAAAGATATCTTTATATGGTTATATGGAAAGGCAATCCGCTCAGCTCCAGTTCGATTCGCTCCTCGACGCCCTGCGCGCCGCAGGTGAGCCAACCCGCCTGCGCCTGTTGCGGCTGCTGGCGCGCGAGGAGCTGTCGGTGATGGAGCTGGTCTCCATCCTTGACCAAAGCCAGCCGCGCGTATCCCGCCACCTCAAGCTGATGACCGAAGCCGGGCTGATCGAGCGATTTCCCGACGGCGCCTGGGTATTTTACCGACTGTCGCATGCGCCGTCCATACGGCCATTGCTCGAGTCAATCCTTCGTCTGTCTGGTGACGCCTATCCGGAAGATCTGCAGCAACTCGAGGCGATCCGCGTCACGCGCCGCCAGTCGGCCGAAGGTTATTTCGAGACCATCGCGCCCAAGTGGGACGAGATTCGCAGTCACTATGTCTCCGAAACCGATGTCGAAGCGGCAGTTCTCAAAGTACTGGGCGACCAGCCGGTCCGCCACCTGATCGATCTGGGCACCGGTTCCGGTCGCATGCTGGAATTATTGGCCGGACGTGCCGAGACCGCTATTGGTGTCGACCAGTCGCAGCACATGCTCAATATCGCCCGCGCCAAGGCTTTCGGCGCCGGCCTGAGTCACGCGGATTTCCGCCACGGCGATATCTACGACACACGCCTGAACGGGGGGGCGGCTGACCTGGTCGTCATCCATCAGGTCCTGCACTTCCTCAGCGATCCCGGCCGCGCCATTGCCGAGGCCGGGCGTCTGCTGGCCGGAGGCGGGCGTTTGCTGATTGCGGATTTTGCTCACCACGGCGTCGAAATCATGCGCGAACAGTACCAGCACCGCCGCCTTGGTATGCTGGATGAAGACATGGCGGAGTGGTTCCGCACCGCCGGGCTGACGCCAAGCACCATACTCGACCTGCCGCCGCAGAAATCCGGCGGACTGACCGTTAAAATCTGGCTTGCCAAGAAAAGCTGAGACGACTTATGAGCCCCGTTCTGAACCGCGACTCCCTCCACCTGGCGCCTATTGCTCGTTCGCTGTCCGAAGGCGGACGTGTGCGCGCCTCCTTCGAATTCTTTCCGCCCAAGACCGAGGAAATGGAGCAGACCCTGTGGACGTCGATCGCTCGTCTGGCGCCGCTCGAACCGACCTTCGTGTCGGTGACCTATGGCGCTGGTGGTTCGACGCGTGAACGCACGCACCGCACGGTCAAGCGCATGCTGGACGAGACGCGCTTAAGCCCGGCCGCGCATCTGACTTGCGTCGATGCTTCGCGCGCTGACGTCGATGAAGTCATTCAGGCCTATTGGGATGCCGGCGTGCGCCATATCGTGGCCCTGCGCGGCGATCCGCCGACGGGCTTTGGCGACTATATCCCGCGCGCCGACGGCTATCAGAACGCCACCGAACTGACCGCAGCCATCCGCCGCGTCGGCGATTTCGAAGTCAGCGTAGGCGTCTATCCAGAAAAGCATCCGCAGTCGCCGAGCCTGGCCTTCGACCTCGATGTCCTGCGCCAGAAGGTCGATGCCGGCGCGACGCGCGGTATCAGCCAGTTCTTCTTCGAGGCCGAAACCTATTTGCGCTATCGCGACGCCGTAGCCGATGCTGGCATAAAGATCGACTTGACGCCCGGTATCATGCCGGTGACCAATTTCAAAGGATTGCGGCGCATGGCAGCGGCCTGTGAAGCCAATATCCCTGCCTGGCTTGAAGGTCTGTTCGAAGGACTTGATGACGACGTCGATACACGCAAGTTGCTGGCGTCGGCCGTGGCGGTAGAACTGTGCCTGGAACTGGAGCGGGAAGGGGTGCGCGATTTCCACTTCTATACGCTCAACCGCGCCGATCTGGTCTATGCCATCTGCCGGATTCTGGGCGTGAAGGAAGCGGCATAGTGAAGGTATTGTTGGCATTGGCGCTAATGGCGCTGCCGGGCATTGCCATGCCGGGCATAGCCATGGCCCACAATCCGGAATGGGACGCGCCGTCTGAACCGTTCCACATCGCCGGAAATGTCTATTCCGTTGGCACGGAAGGCATTGGGGTCTATCTGATTACGTCTCCGGCCGGTCATATCCTTCTGGACGGAGCGACGGAAAAAGGTGCCGCAGTCGTCGAGGCCAATATCAAGTCGCTCGGTTTCAAGCTCAGCGACGTCAAATACATCGTCGAAACGCATGCCCACTTTGATCATGTCGGCGGCGTGGCGAAGTTGAAGGCCGACTCAGGCGCGGCCTTTGTTGCCAGCGCCGGGGACCGAAAGGCGCTGGAAAGCGGCGCCCATGACGGCGACAATGACAACGGTCCGGCGAAGTTTCCGGCGATCAAGGTCAATCGGGTGATCGGCGACCTTGAGACTGTAACCATCGGTGGCGCCACTATGACCGCGCACCTGACGCCCGGCCACACCAGGGGGTGCACGACCTGGACGACCGATGTTAAGGAAAGTGGCGTCCGCTATAGCGTGCTTTTCTATTGCAGCGCTTCCGTCGCGGGCAATGCTCTTGTCGGCAATAAGGCGCATCCCGATATAGTGGCGGACTATCGCAGAAGCTTCGCCACGTTTAAAAGCCTCAAGCCCGATATACCGCTGAGCAACCATCCCTTCCAAGTCGAGATGGCGAAGAAGCGGGAGGCGCAGAAGGCGGGCAAGGCCGATGCCTATGTCGACCGTACTGCCTTGCCGAAGCTCGTCGCAGAGCAGGAAAAAGCCTTTGACGCGGAACTCAAGCGTCAACAGGCACACAAGTAATTCGAGGGGACGCCCCTCACCCTAACCCTCTCCCCGTAAACGGGGAGAGGGGATTTTAAGAGCAATATCCTCTCGCCTTTCCCTCTCCCTGTTTTTGGGGAGTGGGTGGGCGCCGGGCGGCGAGCCTGAGGGGCTTTAGAAAGATACGACATGAACCGAAGCCAACGCATTGAAGCCCTGAAAGCCGCCGCAAAAGAGCGCATCCTGATGCTTGACGGGTCGTGGGGCGTGATGATCCAGCGCCGAGGGCTGGATGAGGACGACTTTCGCGCCGAGCGCTTCAAGCATCACAAAGGCCAGCTCAAGGGCAATAACGATATCCTGTGCCTGACGCGGCCGGACATCATCGCCGATCTGCACGATCAGTACTTTGCCGCCGGCGCCGATATCTCCGAAACCAATACCTTTTCGGCGACGACGATTGCCCAGGACGACTATCATCTCGATCTGAAGGCGGTCATCGACATCAATTTTGAAGGCGCCAGGATCGCCCGCAAGAGCGCCGATGAATGGACGGCGAAGGAACCGGAAAAGCCGCGCTTTGTCGCCGGATCCATCGGCCCGCTCAACAAGATGCTTTCCATGTCGTCGGACGTGAACGATCCGGGCGCGCGCCTGGTTACCTTCGACCAGGTCTATCAGGCCTATCGCGAGCAGATCCAGGCGCTCAACGAGGGCGGTGTCGATCTCTACCTGATCGAGACCATCACCGACACGCTGAACTGCAAGGCGGCGATCAAGGCGATAATGGACCTGGAAGACGAGGGGCTGGAGCAACTGCCGATCTGGATTTCGGGCACCATCACCGACCGTTCCGGCCGGACTTTGAGCGGCCAGACCGCCGAGGCCTTCTGGAATTCGGTCAAGCACGCCAAGCCGTTCGCCATCGGCTTCAACTGCGCGCTGGGCGCCGACCTGATGCGGCCGCACGTGGCCGAGCTGTCACGCGTCGCCGATTGTCTGGTGGCGGCTTATCCGAATGCCGGACTGCCCAACGCCATGGGGCAGTACGACGAACAGCCGCACGAAACTGCCCATGAACTGCACGAATGGGCCAAGGACGGCATCGTCAATATCCTCGGCGGCTGCTGCGGGACCACGCCAGACCACATCAAGCACGTGGCCGATGAGGTGCGCGGCGTCACGCCGCGTCAGATCCCCGATCGTCCGAAGGCGCTGCGCCTGGCGGGCCTTGAGCCGTTCGAACTGGCATGACGCGGGCGGCGATCCTGTTGGCGGCAACACTGCTGGCGGGATGTGCCCATCAGCCGCCGGTCGGCCGCATCCTCAGCTATAGCCGCAGCAACAGCGATGGCTCCGAGCTGGAAAAGGTCCACGTCTATCGTGCCACGGCCACCCATGTCGCGGTCAACAAGGCCGTCGAGCCATGCACGACCTCTGCGCTGGTGACGGCCGATCTCGACCTGAAAGCTCAGCAACCGCTGCGCTTGGTGGCCGGCAAACTCAATCGTCAGGGCGGACAGGACGCGTTTGGGACGCTGACCCTGAAGGACGGTGGTCTGCATGTCGAAATCGGCGACCACACGGAAGTGCTGGCTGTGCCGGACGGTCCGTGGATGCTCTACGACTTCGACCTGGCGGATCTGACAGCGCTCCTGCCGGCGCGTCGCGATTACAAGGCTGACTTTGCCTTCGGTGTCGCCGTTGTCTGGCCGGAAGACGGCGTGGAAACCTTTCTGCGCTGGCAAGGGCCAGCCACGGCGCATTACGCCGAAAGCGTGACCTGGAAGGGCAGGGCGGCCTACAGGTTCGACGTCACCGGCGCGGT
Source organism: Asticcacaulis sp. P4_H10 (assembly GCF_056400965.1). NCBI lineage: Bacteria > Pseudomonadati > Pseudomonadota > Alphaproteobacteria > Caulobacterales > Caulobacteraceae > Asticcacaulis > Asticcacaulis sp. P4_H10. The sequence goes on from NZ_JBFUKH010000001.1 coordinate 333,942, forward strand.
CTCGGGCCCGCTGTGGCTTGACGCGCGCGACGGCCACGTCCTGGAGGCGAAATGGGCCCAGCCCAATCATCCCGGTTATACCGACTATCACCTCGTCCTCGACTCTGTCGATGACGGCGGCGCGGCCGCATGGCAGGCGCTTTTGATGACACACTGGCAGGGATGCAAGGCCGATGACTGATACGATCGACAATCTCGCCGATATCTTCAAGAACGCCGAGCACGCCGCCAGATATGCTGAAGGCCCGCGGCGCTTCGTGCCGGGCTTCGACGGCCTGCACCGCATCCTTGTTCAGTTGCTGCGCGAACGCATGCCAAAGGACGGCAAGGTCCTCGTACTCGGTGCTGGCGGTGGGCTGGAAATCCTGACCATGGCGACCGCCGAGCCCGGCTGGACCTTCAGCGGCGTCGATCCGTCGGCCGAGATGCTCGATGCCGCCAAGCTGACCCTGGGCGAGGCGGCCAGCCGTGTCGATTGGCTAGAGGGCCTGATCTTCAATGCGCCGCAGGGTCCGTTCGACGGCGGCACCTGCCTGCTGACCCTGCACTTCGTGCCGGACGATGGCGCCAAGCTTGAAACGCTCAAAGCCATGCGGGCGCGGCTGAAGCCCGGCGCGCCCTTCGTCATAGCGCACATGGCCATCGACAAGACGGCGCCGGATGCCGATCTGCAATTCGAACGCTACGCCAAATATTCCGAAGACAGTGGCACAGACCCCGAAATGGTGGCTCGCGCCCGCACCCACGTCAAAGGGATGTTGCACAGCGTCGGTCCGGCGCGCGATGAAGCCCTGCTGAAAGAAGCCGGATTTACGGGTGTCGAGTTGATCTTTGCCGGCCTCGTCTGGCGCGGCTGGGTCGCCTATGCGTGATGCTGACGCAACGTGTCAGTATTATGACTAGTTTCGGCTGAGACCGGGCTGGCAAAGTTCAGAAAACATGGTTAGCGTCCGGTAACATCCGCAACTTTCGGGCTCCGGGGGCCTTGAAACATGACGACGCGCCGCGACATCCTCACACGTTTCACTGCTGTCGCCGGTTTTGCCGGCGGTTACGCGGCCCTGCATGCGCTCGGCTTTACCGGGGCGGAGGCCTGGGCGGGCACGCCGCAGCTGGCGCCCGGTTCCGGCAAGGGCATCAAGGTGGCAATCCTCGGCGCTGGTCCGGCCGGTCTGGCGGCAGCCTATGAACTGGGCAAGGCGGGTTACCACTGCACCATCCTGGAAGCGCGCGACCGCGTCGGTGGCCGTAACTGGACGGTGCGCAAGGGCACGCAGATCGACTATATCGACGGCACGCAGCAGGTCTGCGGCTTCGACGACGGTCATTACTTTAATGCTGGTCCTGCGCGTATCCCGGCGCACCATCAGGCGACGCTCGGCTACTGCCGCGACTTCGGCATCGAGATGGAGACCGAGGTCAACTGGTCCGGCCGCGCCCGCATCCAGGCCGACCGCTTGAACGGCGGCACGCCCGTCGAAATGCGCCAGGCGATCTTCGACTATCGCGGCCATATGGCTGAACTGCTGGCCAAGGTGACGAACAAGGGCGCCTTGGACGATGCCTTCAGCAAGGACGACCGCGACAAACTGATGGCCGGCCTGTCGCAGTGGGGCCGCCTGAGCGAAAAGCTGACCTATGGCGGCAGTGACAATGCCGGTTACGACCAGGATCCGGCCGCGGGTGCGCAGGGCCCGAAGTTCCGCACGGCCCTGCCGCTATCGGTGGTGGGCGACCCCTTCGTGCAGGCCGTGGCGACCTTTGCCGACGCAGCCGACTTCCAGGCGACGATGCAGCAGCCGGTCGGCGGCATGGACCGCATCCCGATGGCATTCGAGCAGCGGCTCGGAAACGTCATCCGCAAGGGTTGCGAGGTGAAGCGCATCCGCAGGACAAAGAATGGCGTCGACATCTTCTATTACGACAAGGTGACCGCGCGCGCCGATGTCTTGTCGGCCGATTACTGTATCTGCACCATTCCCTTGCCTGCGCTGGCAGGCATCGCCAATGATTTCTCCAAGCCCGTCAAGGCGGCGATCGATAAGAACAAGGGCTCTTACGTCGGCGGCTACAAGATCGCCTTTCAGAGCCCGCGCTTCTGGGAAACCAACGACCATATCTATGGCGGCCTGAGCTTTACCGACCGCGATACTTTTGCGACGTGGTATCCATCCAACCGCTTCCATGCCCCCGAGGGCGTCATCGTCGCCGGCTATGCCTTCAACGGCAATATGGCCAGCCGCACCATGCCCGAACAGATCGCTTATGCGCGTGAGACCATAGAGCGCCTGCACCCCGGCCAGTCGGGCCAGATGAAATCGCCGACCATCGTCAACTGGGCCAGCATCCCGTATTCTCAAGGCCTGGCGGGTTTCCTATCGGAGGGCGATCCCGCCGCCTATGACCTGTTGTCACAGCCCGACGGTCCGGTCTATTTTGCCGGCGACCATATGAGTCACGTCTCGTCCTGGCAGCAGGGCGCCTTCTGTTCCGCGCATCGTGTCGTAACCCAGATTGCTGAACGGCAGAAATCCCTCAAAGCCTAAGGAGCCTCCCATGTCCCGTACTGTTGTGAAACTGGCGAAAGTGGCCGGGGCGGCTGCGATCCTTGCCCTGCCTTTGTCAGGTTGTATCCTTTACGATGGTACGGGCGACGGCGATGTCCGGCTGACCGTCGATGCGCCGCAGGCAGACGAGGTCACGCGCGCCTATGCTGGCACCTTCCCGATCGCCCAGACGGTGACCGTGCCGCCGGGCTATTCCACCGTCTATGTCTCGGGCATGGTTCCGTCGCCGCTTAATGGCTCAACGGATCAGTACGGCAATACCGAAGCCCAGACCGAAACCGTGCTGAAAAAGATCGACGAGGCGCTGAAGGCCGAAGGCTTAAGTTTTGGCGACGTCGTCAACATGAAGGTCTATCTGGTCGGCGATCCGGCCATGGGCGGCAAGATGGATTTTGCCGGCATGATGAAGACCTATTCGAAGTATTTCGGCACCGCCGAGCAGCCTAACAAGCCGACGCGCGCCACGGTTCAGGTGGCTGCGCTGGTCAATCCGGCCTATCTCGTTGAAATCGAGGTTGTCGCAGTCAAGAAGGCGCAATAAAAGAAGCCCGAACTCCATCGGGACCTGCCATGCGCACCACGATTCTTTTCGGCGGCAACAGCCGTGAACGCCTTGTCGCTGTCGCCACGACCCAGGCCCTGACAACCGCCCTACCGGACGCCGACCTGTGGTTTTGGGACGCCGACGACACGGTGCATGAAGCGACGCGTGATGCGGTACTGGCTCACGACCGTCCGTTTGAAATCGCCTTCAGGGCGGACGGCACGCGTATCGGCACCCTGGCCCAGGCGCTCGATCGCGCCGCCGCAGAAGACCGCGTCCTAGTGCTGGGTCTGCACGGCGGCTCGCCCGAAAACGGCGAGTTCCAGGTGCTGGCGGAAATGCGCGGCGTTCCGTTCACCGGCTCGGGCTCTGCTTCGTCCAACCTGGCGTTTGACAAGGTCCGCGCGAAAACCTTCGTGGCCGCCGCCGGTGTACATTCGCCCGGCAATGTCACGCTTGCCGAAGCCGACGAAGCCCTGGCGCACTATGGCAAGCTGATCGCCAAGCCGTCGCAGGACGGCTCGTCTTTCGGCCTGATCTTCGTCAATTCGGCCCAGGATATCGAAGCGGTGCGCCAGGCGGCGAAGACGGCGGAATACGTCATCGAGCCTTTCATCACCGGCGCGGAAGCGACCTGTGGCGTGCTGGAACAGGCCGATGGTTCGCTGATCGCTTTGCCGCCTGTCGAGATCGTGCCGGATGGCGGCGCCTTCGATTACAAGGCCAAATATCTGGCAGCCGGCACACAGGAAATCTGCCCGGCGCGCTTTCCGGCCGAGGTCAATGCGAAGCTTCAGGACCTGGCGATCAAGGCGCACCGTGCCCTGTCGTGCCGGGGCTATTCGCGCTCTGACTTCATCATCTCGAAAGACGGTCCCATTTACCTCGAGACCAATACCCTGCCGGGCCTGACCAAGGCGTCGCTTTACCCCAAGTCGCTCAAGGCGCAGGGCATTGAATTCGTAGACTTCCTCAACGGGCAGATCGATCTGGCCGTGAAAAAGGCAAGCCGTTGACCCCTACCTTTATCAATATCGGCGAACGCACCAATGTCACGGGTTCGGCGAAGTTCAAGAAGCTGATCGTCGAAGGCAACTATACCGAGGCGCTCAATGTCGCGCGCCAGCAGGTCGAAGCCGGCGCCCAGATCATTGACATCAACATGGACGAAGGCCTGCTGGACAGCGCTCTCGCCATGCGGACCTTCCTGAACCTTTTGGCGGCCGAACCCGATATCGCGCGCGTGCCGGTCATGGTCGATTCCTCCAAATGGGAGGTGATCGAGGAAGGGCTGAAGTGCGTCCAGGGCAAGTGCATCGTCAACTCGATCTCGATGAAGGAAGGCGAAGACATCTTCCGTCATCACGCCCGTGAGTGCCTGAAATACGGCGCCGCGGTCGTGGTCATGGCCTTCGATGAGGTCGGCCAGGCCGATACCGCCGCGCGCAAGGTCGAGATCTGTACGCGCGCCTACAACATTCTCGTCAACGAAGTCGGCTTCCCGGCCGAAGACATCATCTTCGACCCGAACATCTTTGCGGTCGCCACCGGCATCGACGAACACAACAACTACGCCGTCGACTTCATCGAAGGCACGCGCGCGATAAAGCAGACCCTGCCTTACGCCCGCGTCTCGGGCGGGGTGTCGAATGTGTCGTTCTCGTTCCGCGGCAATGAACCGGTCAGGCGCGCCATCCACTCGGTCTTTTTGTACTATGCCATCCAGGCCGGCATGGACATGGGCATCGTCAATGCCGGTGACCTGCCGGTCTATGACGATATCGATGCCGAACTGCGCCAGGCGGTGGAGGATGTGATCCTCAACCGGCCCCAACGCCACAATGTCAGCAATACCGAATACCTGGTCGACCTGGCGCCGAAGTACAAGGGTGAAAAAGGCCAGGTCCAGGTCGCCAACCTCGCCTGGCGCGAAGGCAGCGTCGCCGACCGCCTGAAGCACGCCCTGGTCCATGGCATTACCGAATTTATCGACGCCGATACCGAAGAAGCCCGGTTACAATCCGCACGGCCATTGCACGTCATCGAAGGCCCGTTGATGGCCGGCATGAACGTCGTCGGCGACCTGTTCGGCGCCGGCAAGATGTTCCTGCCCCAAGTCGTCAAGTCGGCCCGCGTCATGAAGCAGGCTGTCGCCTGGCTGATGCCCTACATGGAAGCCGAAAAGGAGGCGCACGTCGCTGCCGGTGGCACCTATCAGGCGGCCGGCAAGATCCTGATGGCGACCGTCAAGGGCGACGTCCACGATATCGGCAAGAACATTGTCGGCGTCGTGCTGCAATGTAACAATTACGAAGTCATCGACCTCGGCGTCATGGTGTCGTGCGATCGCATCCTCGCGGAAGCCAAAGAGCACAAGGTCGATATGATCGGCCTCAGCGGCCTGATCACGCCATCGCTGGATGAGATGGTCTTCGTGGCGCGTGAGATGCAGCGCACCGGCTTCGATATCCCGCTGCTGATCGGCGGGGCGACGACATCGAAGACCCACACGGCGGTCAAGATCGAGCCGGGCTATCACAACAACCAGGTCGTCTATGTCCTCGATGCCAGCCGCGCCGTCGGTGTCGTGTCGAACCTGCTCAGCGAGACCGAGCGCGATACCTTCGTCGCCGATACCAAGGCCGACTATGTCCGCGTGCGCGACTCCTACGGCAAGGGTGGATCGCAACCGCGTTCGACCCTCGCCGAAGCCCGCGCGAACCACTTCAAGATCGACTTTGAATCCGAAGCCCCCGTCAAGCCGTCCTTCCTGGGGCTGAAAACCTTCAGCCCCTATGATCTCAAGGACCTGGCCGACCATATCGACTGGACGCCCTTCTTCGCGACCTGGGAACTGGCAGGCAAGTACCCGGCGATTCTGGAAGACGAGATCGTCGGCGAGGCCGCCACCAGCCTGTTCGCCGATGCACAGGCCATGCTCAAGCGCATCCTTGATGAGAAGTGGTTCGAGGCGCGCGGCGTCGTCGGCTTCTGGCCGGCCAACCGCAATGACGAAGACGATGTCGAGGTCTATGCCGACGAGACGCGCAGCGAAGTCATCGCCAGATTCCACAGCCTGCGCCAGCAGATGAAGAAGACGCGCGAGGGCCAGAGCAATACGGCCCTGTCGGACTTTGTGGCGCCGAAAGGCACGCCCGACTGGATCGGCGGCTTTGCCGTTACCTCCGGCCACGGCGAGATGGAGATCGCCGCGAAGTTCAAGGCGGCGGGCGATGACTACAACGCCATCCTGTCGACCGCCCTGGCCGACCGCCTGGCCGAAGCCTTTGCCGAGGCCCTGCACAAGAAGGTCCGGCGCGAACTGTGGGGCTATGCCGCTGACGAAGACCTCGACATCAACGGCCTGATTGCCGAGCAGTACAAGGGTATCCGCCCCGCGCCGGGCTATCCGGCCCAGCCCGACCATACCGAGAAGTGGACGCTATTCGACCTGCTCGATGCGCGCGAGCGCACGGGTATGGAACTGACCGAAAGCCTGGCCATGACGCCGCCGGCCTCGGTCTCCGGCCTCTACTTCGGCCACCCGAAGGCGCACTATTTCGGGGTTGGCAAGATCGAGAAGGATCAGGTCGAGGACTATGCCCGCCGCAAGGGCTGGACCACGGACGAGGCCGAGCGCTGGCTGTCGCCAATACTCAACTACGTGCCTTAGGAAAAGTCTGCGCTGATGACTCTTTTGACGTTGCTCCTGCCTGTGCTCGTTATCATTGGCGTATGGGTGTTCTTCATCTGGATGATGAAAAAAAAGCAGACGAATCAGGGGCCATCGGTAAATCCAGTATGCTGCCAAACCTGCGGCACCAAGGCGCCAGCAACGCGCCAAGCCTATGATTTCGAGGAGTATCTTTGGGGCGGCTGGACTTGTAAAACCTGTCTGACCACGGTTGATCGGCTTGGCGTCGCACGCCCCGGTGTAAACGGGAGGCCTGCAAGCCAGCCATTATCCCCCTTTGGGCAAGCTTTGATGAAGCACAGCTTCACCTTGGGGGGCGGAATCTGGGGACTTTTAATGTGGATCGTAATGGTCCTCATCCCCACAGTCACAGCCGGCTTGAGAACCGGCGACTTTGAGATCGGCCGCCTGGTGTTCGGGTTTGCGCTCTGCGCGACTGGCGGGGCCGTGTTTGGCGGCCTTATGTTCCTTGTCATGTCACCATTACGGGCGAAGAAACACAAAGACCCAGCAGATCATTTCTGATCCAGCTATTTTTGCGCTGCCAAACTGGCTTGCGCCTCTGTCGACAGAGTCACTTTCACCGCGCTGTTTGACGCTGCGGAGGCAGAGCTATTGTCTTTGAGATAATATTCCGAGCGGGTCGGATTGAGGATGCGCGCAGCCGACGAGGGGCTGACACACGCGTAAAGAGCTTCGATCGTCTTCATCATGATGTCACCGGCCTTCTACCGGGTTAAGTACCTGAGTTTTCAACAGGTACGCTAACTCATGCGTGTATTTATACCCGATTAAGGTTAAGGCGCGGTTAATTTGCCGCGATGCAGTAAATCGCCTGCGGGCAACGGATACCGCTGTGTTAACCACGCCAATTGTCGGGGGGACTCGCCCAGGCACGAAAAGACAGAAATTGCCTGCGTTAGGCGTTAACCTTTAGCCCTTATTGGGAGCCGGTCGCGGGGGCAGCCGCAGGTTGCGTAGGGGCGGCTGTTGTCACCTTGGGCAGGCTCACGGACTGAAGCGCGCGGCGGGCAAGGGTATTGGTCGCCACCGGTGCGTTCGGGTCTTCGGGCGCCACCTGGGCCGCCAGTTTCGGCTGGGGCAGCTCGTCATAGCCGCGCGGGCCGCCGGAATTCAGTGTGTCGGCGATGACCTGGGCTTCTTCGTCGGTCGCCATCTCGGCAAACAGATTGGGATGGCCGGAAATCCGCGTGGCGGCGTGTTCGCAATCGCCCGGCAATTGCCAGGTGGCGTAGGCGTAGGCCGCCTTGTGGATCTCCGCCTTGCGCGCACCGTCCCAGGCGTCGTAGCCGTGCTGGCGCGCCTTGTCGGCGACGGCGAAACCGTCGGGCGTCTTGCCCTGGCCGGACAGGGTGAGCGCAGCTTCGTAGGCGCGCAGGTAGGAGCGGCCAATGGTCTGGATGCGTGGATCGACCGGCTCGATCGACGAAATCTGCTCGGCCAACTGCATATTGCCGGTCAGGATGCCGTGGCACCAGGCGACGCGCTGATAATCATCGGCCGGCGCATCTTCGACGGTCGGCGAGCGTGGACTACCGTCGGCGTTGAACAGAACCAGCGGCTTGAGCTGCTCTGCGGTCGGGCCTTTCGGCTTGGCCTTGACCGTCTTTTGGGCAACGGCGCGTTTTTTCGGCTTGGCTTCCGCAGGCGCGGCGACGTTGAGCGCCAGCGCGCAGGCGACGAGAGGCAAGAGAGTGGGGACCAGCAGCCGCAACAGGCAAACTCCGCAAATTGGTAATTATCAGAGCGATATGCCGAAAGTGTGAGCGGTTTCGGCGAAATATCGCGACAAACAAAAATTCATAAACACGATTATAAGGCAATTCGGGCATAAAATCGCCCCGAAGACGTTTTTATTTAGCGGAAATGGTATCAGCTGCGCCAAACTGCCGCGGCGATTACCAAAACTTAAGTCTGCGGCCAAGCGTTCCTGCGCTATAGTGGGGTGACTAGGCTGGAATTTGTTTGTCGCGATATTTAACCGAAAACCGCTGCTCACTTTTCGGACTATCGCTTAAGGAGTGCGATGTCGTTCTGGAAAAACCTGGCGCAGCTGGCAGTCGGCCGGTTCGATGCGGCCGAGTGTATGGAGTGCCCCAAGGGCCCGCCAGGCGCTGATCCGGCTTTCGCCACGGCGGTCACGGCGCTGGGGGCCAAGCTGGCCATGGCCGATGGCTGGGCCCAGGACGTCGAACAGACGGCCTTCCTGCAGGTTTTCAAGCCCGAGGACGCGGCACGCCGCGACGTATTGCGCCTATATGAACTGGCGCGACAGACCCCCCACGGTTTCGAATCCTACGCCAAGCGCCTCGCGAAACGCTATTCAAGCTGCCCGCAAATCCTCGAGGACGTCCTGGAAGGCCTGTTCCATATTGCGGTGGCCGATGGCTATCTGACGCATGAGGAAGAGACCTACCTTGAAACGGTTTCGCGGTTGTTCGGGCTGAAATCGACGACCTACCGCAGCATCCGCTCTGGCTACGTGCCGGCCGATGCCGAAGACCCCTACATCATCCTGGGAATCGAACCGCACGCCAGTGACGACGAGGTGCGCAAGGCCCGCCGCGTGCGCCTGAGCGATGTCCACCCCGATCGTATCCGCGCGCGCGGGCTGCCGGCGGATTTTGAGACCCTCTATACCCAGAAGGCTGCCCGTATAAATCTGGCGCACGACGCCATCATGAAGGAGAGGCTGGCCGACAGCACGACAATGTGATCGCGTGGCGGGGGATTTGCAGTGCAATGAAAAAGCTACGTCGTATGGTTATAAAGAAATTAAAATTTGCTCTGTTTGATGGTGGAGAGGTTGACGCGGACCGGTTTCGTGACAATCTTGTAGCAGCAAGCGCCGCGTATCCTGGCCCTGTCAGTTCAAGGTTCAAGAGTAATGACCAATAATCCGTCCTTTGCTTCATTCAAGCGTTCGTATCAGCCGTGGGGGCAGGTTCGCAGGAGGAACATGGTGTCGCGCGTTTTGCATATCGTTTCGATGACCGCGCTTGGTCTGGCCTTGCTTGCCGGGATCGCGCTTCTGGTTGTCTTCGCGGCCTCGGTGGCCGTCGTTGGCGCAGCTGCCCTGGCGTTGATGGCGCTGGCGGCCTTCGTGACCCGCAAGCCCGTCCGCGTCTTCGTGCGTGGCCAGGATAAGCCCAAGGACGACGGCAAGGGCATCTATGAAGCCCGCAAGTCCGGCTCGACCTGGAGCGTCTACTAAAGTCATCTTTTTACCGGAATCGGTGTCGATAACCCCGTGCAGTCGCTGTGCGGGGTTTTTTGATGTCAAAAGCTGTGGTCTTGGCCCTCATATTAGGACTATTAAGCGGGGCTTCGGCCTATGCCGAAGACTATAAGCCGGTCATTTGCCAGGCGGCCAAGCCCTATGCCGGGGCGGCGCGATCAGATGCGCACGTGCCCCTGGCCCTGCCGGAAATGACGCCGGGCGATATTCCCGCCCCTGTGGCGGCCAGGCTGGCCGAAGCGTTCACACAGGCCAAGGGGCTGACTCGCGCGGCGTCTCTGGCGGCGGCGATTCGCACGCCGGACGGCCAGTGGCAGCAGGCGGACAGCGCCAAACTCTATTTCTGGGCCAGCGCCGGCAAGACCTTCACCGCCATTGCCATTCTTCAGGCGGTCGAAGCTGGAAAGCTCAGGCTGGAAGACCCGGTGTCAAAGTGGATAGAGGGCTTGCCCAATGGCGATGTCATCACCGTCGGCCATTTGCTCAACCACACCAGTGGCCTGTTCAGCGCTAATGAGGATCTGGTCGTTCGCAAAGCTTCGGGCAAGCTCAGCCTCGACGAAGAACTGAAGGTCCTCAAGCGTCATGGCGCCATGTTCTGTCCCGGGGAAAACTGGCGCTACAGCAATTCCGGCTATGCGCTTCTGGGCGCGATCCTCGAACGCGTCGAAGGCAAGCCCTATGCGCAGGTCGTCACTGCGGGCGTTATCGACCGGCTGGCGCGGAAGGACATTCGCGTTATCACGCCTGGCGATTCCCTGGCGGACATTGAACCGCTGATGTCGCAGTCGGGTGAAAAAGCCATAGATATGCATGTGCCCGGACCCGCCGGTGGCGTGGCGGCATCTCCGCAAGCCATGATCGATGTCTGGCAGGGGCTGCTGTCCGGGCGTCTGCTGAAGCTCGAGACTGTTGAGGCCATGTTCGCGGCGCCCTATCCGATGTTCGGCCAGCCGGTGTATTATGGCCACGGCGTCATGGTCTATCAGCCACCGGTTAAGCCCGGCGATAAACCGATCCTATGGCTTGGCCATAGCGGCGGTGCGCCCGGCGTCAAGGCGGTGGTCGTCTATTCGCCGGCCGACAAGGCCTTTGCCGCAGTCGCGCTGACCGGCGATGGCCCGGCTGAGGCGGCGGCGGCCCTTCTGCTACGACAGTTGCAATAGGACTGCGCACGGCTGATTTCGACGTCGGAATGTGGGGAGGGGCGACTGAATTCTTAGCAAAAGGTCCGCGAAAAACCGCTGACACTTTTGCGCGCATTGCGTTATGGCATGAGACCATGTCCCTGATCGATCTGCCTTCGCCCAACTTCAATGAACGCAAAGGGCCGCCTGACATGGTGGTCCTTCACTATACAGGCATGGAGACGGCTAGGGCCGCGCTCGACCGCCTGTGCGACCCTGAGGCCAAGGTTTCGGCGCATTACGTCGTCGACGAGGACGGTTCGGTTTACCGCCTTGTCCCGGAAGAGCGGCGCGCCTGGCACGCCGGCGTCTCCTGGTGGCGCGGTGAGACCGATATCAATGGCTGCGCGATCGGCATAGAGATCGTCAATCCCGGCCACGAGTTCGGTTATCGCGACTTTCCGGCGGTGCAGGTCGATTCGGTTATCGGCCTGCTGGATGGCATCCGCGAGCGCTGGGATATCCCCGACAGCCGCATTCTGGGGCATTCCGATGTCGCGCCTGCGCGCAAGGAAGATCCGGGCGAGCGCTTTCCATGGAAGACGCTGGCGGAGCACGGCCACGGCCTGTGGGTCGAGCCCGACTTGCCGCCCGCCGGCGCCATGGGGCCGCCACTGGGGCCAGGTGACGAGGGCCTGGGCGTCTTTTCGTTGCAGTCGGCGCTGGGCAAGCTCGGTTATAATGTCCTGGGCGGCGGGCCCTATGACGACGAAACCCTGACCATTGTCCGCGCCTTTCAGCGTCACTGGCTGCCCGAAGCCATCGGCACGGATATCGAGGGCCGGGCGGACGCCGCGACACGCGTGCGGTTGATGGCTTTGCTGCGTCACATAACGCTTTTGGAGGTCTGAGATATGGACGGGCAACGCATTCTGCTGGCGATCGCGGCCTTGTGGGGCCTGCTGGGCATGCTGATGCTGGCGGCGGGATCGCATCCGCCGCAGATCGGCGTGTTGGCCGTCGGCGGCCAGGTCATGATGTTCCATGCCGTCGCCGCGCTGGCCCTGATCAATACCGCGCTCATCACCGGCTGGAAGCGTGCCTTGCCGGTCGCACTCATGCTGACGGGCAGCGGATTGTTCGGCCTGTCGATGTGGCTGCGCACGGCGGGCGTGCTCGATTTCGGCCTTCTGGCGCCGATTGGTGGCGGACTGGCCATCATCGGCTGGATCGCCCTGACGGTTGTCGCCTTGCTGCCTGTCAGGGATGTAAGCCCACAGCCTTGATCTTTCTGAGTTTTGCGCGCACATAGGCGCCGGATCAGATGGCCGGGCGGTCGCGGGCGAAGGTTTAACCTTCGTTTGAGGAAAGTCCGGGCTCCACGGCAGTATGGCGGCGGGTAACGCCCGCCAGGGGTGACCCTAGGGATAGCGCCACAGAAAATAAACCGCCCGGCTCCGGCCGGGTAAGGGTGAAACGGTGCGGTAAGAGCGCACCGCGTCTGCGGTAACGTAGGCGGCATGGCAAGCCCCGCCAGGAGCAAGACCAAATAGGAACGGCGCGCCGGAAGCAATTCCGGCAGGGCATTGCCGCCCGGGACCGTTCGGGTAGGTTGCGTGAGCCGTCCAGCAATGGCCGGCCAAGAGGAATGATCGTCACGATCGTGGCTCTTAGGGGCAATGGTCGTACAGAACCCGGCTTACAGGCCGTCTGATCCATTTTTATTTCATTCTGTCGCAATGTCTGAGCTGACGACTGATGTCGTTTTGGCCGCGCCAAATGCCGTTTACAGGCCGCGTTTTTGATAGCGGAGCGTCTGAGCGCAAAACCACACACATTTTTCGCGTACCGCTTAATAATCCACAGCTATCGAAAAGGTTGTGCGAACCTTAATTCAGTTGTCGGCGTTTACCTTTGATTCAGCATGATTTGTTCAAATAACGCGAATACAGTCGGGTATTTTGTTCTATGTATGTTCCGGTCCGCAAGTTGTGTGGCTACGATTTCCAAGTGCAGAATCCGGCGTTAGTGTCAGCCAGAGTCATTGCGTCCCATTTAATCCCATGTTAACCCAATATTCATCGGGCGGACGTTTCGGCAACAGGCCGCACGCAAGCCCTAAGGTTCGGCAGGGAGCGGATCAGTACGATCCGGATGTGGGGTGTTTCTCTCAAGCCACGAGAAGCAACTGGATGCCAAGCGGCGACTGTTGGTCCCGCAGGACTTCCGTGCCTCCGCCCTGGCGCCGTATGACGGCGTTGAGCCGTTTGAAGGTCTGTATTGCTTTGCCGCCATCAACGCGTCGTGCCTCGAATGCGGAGGGGCGGCGTTTTTTGCCACTTATCGCGCCGTGATCGAAGCTCATCCCCCATTGTCCCCGACCCGCAAGGCCCTGGAGCACCGCTTTTATGCGTCGATGCACCGCCTTGCCTTCGACACGGCTGGCCGCATTACCCTGCCGGAAACCCTGTGTGATCGCTTCGGTCTCAAGGGCGACGTCCTGCTGACCGGTCTTGGCACCTCCTTCCAGATCTGGGAGGCCGGCGCCTACGCCGCCTATGCTGAAGAACAGGACCGCCTGGTCACCGAAGCCCTGAAGGGAGCGCTGTCCTGACATGACGACCGCGCCCGCTCACCTGTCCGTCCTGTTGCCCGAGGTGCTAACCACGCTTGGTAACCTTGAAGGCCGCCTGGTGGTCGATGGCACGTTCGGCGCCGGTGGCTATTCGCGTGAATTCCTCAAGAACGGCGCCCATGTCGTTGCGTTCGACCGCGACATCCGCGTCAAGCCCTATGTCGAGGCACTGAAAAGCGAGTATCCCGACCGCTTCCAGTGGGTGAATCGCTGCTTCTCCGAGATGAAGGAAGGCCTGGCGGAACTGGGCCATGCATCCTGTGACGCCATCGTCCTCGATATCGGCGTGTCGTCGATGCAACTCGACGAAGCCGAGCGCGGCTTTTCCTTCCTGCGGGACGGGCCGCTCGACATGCGCATGAGTGCCGACGGGCGCAGCGCCGCCGACATCGTCAATAACGATGACAAGGACGACATTGCCCACATCATCTGGCTGTACGGTGAAGAGCACAAGTCGCGCGGCATTGCCGCCGCCATCACCCGCCGGCGTATGGAACGTCCGTTTGAACGGACGCTGGACCTGGCCGAAGTCGTCGAAAAGGCGCTGGGTGGCCGCCGTGGCGCGCCCGTGCACCCGGCGACAAAGACCTTCCAGGCCCTGCGCATCGCCGTCAATGACGAGCTGGGCGAGCTGGAACGCGCGCTCGATGTCGCAGAAACCCTGCTCAAGCCCGACGGTATACTGGCGGTCGTGACCTTCCACTCGCTGGAAGATCGCATCGTCAAGAATGTCTTCAACGAGCGTTCGGGCAAGCAGCCAGGCGGGTCGCGTTATGCGCCTCAGCAGCTCAACGTTTCGACGCCTGTTTTCAGCCTGGTGACCCCCAAGGCCATCGCACCCTCCGAAGCCGAACTGGCCGCCAATCCGCGCGCCCGTTCCGCCAAGCTGCGCGCCGTCCGGCGCACCTCTGCTGCTTTAGTATCGCGTACCCAACCAAGGAAAAACCGCTCATGAAGGCGTTTCTCTCCCTTTTCGAACAGCGTATCAGGGGCGTGCGCCTGATCGAGATCATCGGCCTTGTGCTGGCGCTGGGCATGATCTTCTGGGTTTGCCTGTCGAAGGCGAGGGAAGGGGAGGACATCAAGCGCCTGGCCAAGCTGGATGAGCAGATCGCGGAGGAATCCAAGACGGTGCAGGACCTGCGCGTCAAGGTGGCGGAACTTGAGCGGCCGGCGCGCCTCGAAGCCCTGGCCACGACCTATCTCGGCATGAAGCCGGTGGCGTCGTCGCATGAAACCCAGCTGGATGCGCTGGGTGATATTTCGCGCGCAACCTCGCGTCCCGTCGCGGCGCCGACCGTGCCAGTGGCGCCCGCAGTGGCTACGTCGCCCGACGACCTGATCTCCAAGACCGATCACAAGGCGCCCGCGCCGCAACCTGTCCCTGTGTCGCTGTCGAAGGCGGAGGGCGCACGATGAAGGTGGGGCTTTTCGACTCGACCCAGTCCGGGTTCCAATGGGTTGCCGATCGCGTCTGGAAGGTCGAGCACGCATTTGAGCGCGCCAATGCAACGGGTGAAAAGGCGCGCTCGACGCGCATGCGCATCTTCATCATCCTGTGCTGCCTGGGCACCGTCTACTGCCTGCTGATGCTGTTCGCGGCGCGTGCCTCCTTGTTCCACGGCACCGAGCAGATCGCTGCCCTGACCGGCGGGGCGCACGCGCGTGGTCAACTGGTCGACCGCAACGGCGCCCTGCTGGCGACCGACATCGACAATTTTGACCTGTTCGTCGACCCGACCGACATGACGGCGGACGACCGCGTCTATGTCCGCCGGGCGCTGGCGCAGCTCTTCCCCAACCTGCCGCGCGAGAACCTCGACAAGGCGTTCCGCCGCGAGGGGCGCGCGCTGCTGACCGGCAATCTCGACGCCATGGATCGCACCCGCTTGCTGGAATACGGCCTGCCGGGCGTGTCTTTCGAAGCCCAGCGCGTCCGCCGCTATCCGCTGGGGACGACGGGCGCATTTTACATCGGCATGACCAAGCGCGCCGGCGAAGGCATGTCCGGTGCCGAAAAATCGCTGGAAGACCAGATCGTCGCCTCGGCTACCGGTCAGGCCGTGCCGCTGGCCATGGACCTGCGCGTCCAGGGTGCACTCGAAAACGAACTTCGCGCCACGGCGATGGCCCAGAAGGCGCAAGGCGCCGTCGGCATCGTGCTTAATGTTCGCACCGGCGAACTGCTGGGCATGGCGTCGTGGCCGGAATTCGACCTCAACCGTCCGGGCGATTATCCCGAAACCCATAAGCGCAATCTCGCGGCGGTCGATCGCTACGAACTGGGCTCGATCTTCAAGGCGATTTCGATTGGTATCGGGCTTGATACCGGCACGGCGTCGATGAACTCGGTCTATGACGCGCGCCAGCCCCTGATGGTCGGCGGCCGCAAGATCCACGACCTGCACGCCACCAATTCCTTCATTGGCCTGGAGGACGTCTTTATCAAGTCGTCGAACATCGGCACCGGCTATGTCGCGCTGAATGCCGGCAAGGAAAACTTTACCCGCTATTACGAAGCCATCGGCCTGTTTCGCTCGGCGGAGATCGAACTGACGGAGCCGGCCTCGCCACTCTACCCCAAGACCTGGACCGACCTGTCGCTGGTCCAGACCGCCTTCGGCCAGGGTATCGCCATCACGCCTTTGAGCTTCGCCGAAGCGATCATGCCGCTGCTCAATGGCGGCTATCACCGGCCGCTGACCATCAAGAAGTACGACGGCCATACGCCGCTGACAGGTGAGCGCGTCTTCTCGGCGGCGACGTCGCGGACCATGCTGGACCTGATGCGCGCCAATGTCACTAAGGGCTCGGGCGCCCGTGCCAATGCGCCGGGCCTGCGCGTCGGGGGCAAGACGGGTACCGCCCAAAAGCCTGGCCGCGGGGGCTATACTTCCGACAACATCGCCTCATTTGCCGCCGTCTTCCCGACCGACGGACCTGTGGACGGCGATCGTTACCTGGTTCTCACCATCTACGACTCGCCGCAGGGTGCGCCCGAAAGCAACGGCTCACGGATGGGCGGTCTGGTGGCCGCGCCCGTCGCCGGCCGTGTCATCGACCGCATCGCGCCGTTTGTCGGTGTGGCGCGCCGGGAAGACAAGTTCGCCATGCCGCAATGGGACAAGGCGCCTATCCAGGCTGTTGAGGAAGAACACTGATGGCTAGCGTACATGGCCTGCGCCTTTCCGATATCCTGCGACGCGATCTCGACAACGATCCGATCGTCACCGGCGTGACGGCCGACAGCCGCAAGGTCAATGCCGGCACGCTGTTCTGCGCCCTGCCGGGCACGGCCATTGACGGCCGCGACTTCATCCCCCAGGCGCTCGCCAAGGGCGCGGCTGCTGTCCTGGCGCCCGACGATACCAATGCCATTGAGGTCGGCAATACGGCACTCGTCAAGGTGTCGGACGTGCGCCGCGCCTATGCGCTGGCCGCCAAGAACTTCTACGGTTCGCAGCCCCGGACCTGCGTCGCCATCACCGGCACCAACGGCAAGACCAGCGTCGCCACCTTCTGCCGCCAGATATTCGCGAGCCTGGGCCACACCTCGGCCAGCATGGGCACGCTGGGTGTCGTCAAGTCCATGCGCGACGGCAGCGAAGAGGCCATCACCGGCCCCGGCCTGACGACGCCCGACGCCGCCGATTTGTCGCGTCACCTGGCCGACCTGGCGCGCGACGGCGTGACTTTCCTGGCCCTTGAGGCGTCTTCGCATGGCATCGATCAACGCCGCCTCGATGGCGTCTCACTGACGGCGGCGGGCTTTACCAACCTTACCCAGGACCACCTCGACTACCACGCCACCATGGCTGCCTATCGCACGGCCAAGCTGCGCCTGTTCGAAAGCCTGCTGCCGCGCGGTAGGACGGCAGTGCTCAATGCCGATTCCGATGGCTATAACGCCTTTGCCGCGACCTCGATCATGTCGGGGCTTAGTGTCATGAGCGTCGGCGAGCGCGGCCAGTCCCTGTGCATGACCGGACGGGACCTGACCGTCGACGGCCAGATCCTCTATCTCGACTACAAGGGCCGGTCCTACGAGACCAAGCTGCCGCTGGCGGGCCTGTTTCAGGCATCGAACGCCCTGGTCGCCGCCGGTCTGGCTATCGCCGCCGGTCAGGACGCCGAGGGCGTTATCCACGCCCTGTCGAAACTGCAAGGCGCACGTGGCCGGCTGGAACGCGTCGGCTCCAAGTCGAACGGCGCCGAGGTCTATGTCGATTATGCCCATACGCCAGATGGTTTGGAGACCGTGTTGAACGCCCTGCGTCCGCACACCCAGGGCAAGCTGGTCTGCGTCTTCGGTTGCGGCGGCGACCGGGACCGCACAAAGCGGCCTTTGATGGGGGGGATCGCCGATCGCCTGGCCGACCGCGCCATCGTCACCGACGACAATCCGCGTTCTGAAGACCCGGCCGCCATTCGCGCCGAAGTCATGACAGGTATGGGCAAGTCGGCCGTCGAGATCGGCGATCGGAAAGAAGCCATCTTCGAAGCCGTGGCCAAGCTGAAGGCCGGTGATGTACTGGTCGTTGCCGGCAAGGGGCATGAGCAGGGCCAGATCATCGCCGGCAAGGTTCTGCCGTTCGATGACGTCAGTGTTGTGAAGCAGGCGCTTAACGGCTAATGGCGATGAGTTGGGGCTGATTTGGTTTGCCCCTCAGGCTCGCCGCCCCGCGCCCACCCTCTTCCCGCAAGCAGGGAGAGGGGGCCTTTTAGGCCGGTTGAGTCTGCTTGCGCCGGGAATGAGTACACGATGACGTCAGCTTTATGGACTTTTAGCGAGCTTGCCGAAGCAACCGGCGGGACCTTTGTCGGCGCCGGCAACGGTGGGCCGACCGAAGCCAATGGTATCAATTTCGACAGCCGGGGGCTGACCCAAGGCGACATTTTTCTGGCGCTGCAAGGCGTGCGCGACGGCCATGACTTTGTCCCGCAGGCGTTTGCATCGGGCGCGGCAGTCGCCATCACCCGCCGTCCGGTCGAAGGCGGGCCGTGCCTGCTGGTGCCCGACGTCCTGCGCGCCCTCGAAGACCTCGGCGTCTTCGCCCGCAATCGCGCCGCGACCGCCAAACGTGGCGCCGTTACGGGTTCGGTCGGCAAGACCTCTGTGACGCAAATGGTCATGCAGGGCCTGCGCCGCGCCGGCCGGGCGCATTCTGCAATCAAGAGCTTCAACAACCATATCGGCGTGCCGCTGACCCTGGCGCGGATGCCGCGTGACACGGAACGCGCCGTTTTCGAGATCGGCATGAACCATGCCGACGAGATTACGCCGCTGTCGGAATTCGTCGCGCCGCACGCCGTCATCGTCACGACGGTCGGCGCGGTCCATACTGAAAACTTCCCCGATGGCGAACAGGGTGTGGCCCGCGCCAAGGCGGAAATCTTCGACGGCCTGCTGCCGGGCGGGCTGGCCATCCTCAATGCCGACAATCGCTGGTTCGATTTTCTGTCGAGCGAAGCGCGCGCGGCAGGGGCATTGGTTTCGGCTTTTGGCGAAGGCGGCGGCAACGACGCGCAACTGGTGTCGCACAGCATCGCCGGCGACCGCGCCCGCGTCGAAGCGCGTTTCCATGGCCGCGATATCGCGTTTGGCCTGTCGCACACGGGCAGGCACCAGGCGGTTAATGCCCTGTCGGTCCTGCTGATGCTCGAAGTGCTTGGCGTCGATCTCGACATCTCGATCGCCTCGCTCGAAGACGCACCGACGCTGGAGGGGCGCGGCAAGGTGACCGAAAAGCCGTTCAAGGACGGGACCATCACCATCATCGACGAAAGCTACAACGCCAATCCGGTGTCCATGGTCGCGACGCTGAAATCGCTTGCCGACAGCGACAAGGGCAATGGCCGCAAGGTCGTTGTCATGACCGATATGCTGGAGCTTGGACCCGACGAGGCTGATCTGCATGCAGGGCTCAGCACCACGCTGGAAGCGCTCGATATCGACAGCGTCTATCTCGCCGGGCCGTTGATGAAAAATCTGTGGGACGTGCTGCCGGAGCGCCTGCGCGGGCGCTACGCCGCCAGTGCCGCCGATTTGACCGAAGGCCTCACTGCGGACTTGCGCAGCGGGGACCTAATCATGGTAAAGGGCTCGAACGGTTCGAAGGCCGGTCTCATCGCCAAAATGTTGCTCTCTGCTTAAGGACGCATAAGTCACATGTTCTATCTGCTGTACGAGCACCTCAACAGCCTGAACCAGCACTGGCCGCTGATCAACCTGATGCGCTACCAGACGGTGCGCGTCTTTCTGGCCCTGATCACAGCCATGATCGTCGCTGTAGCCATGGGCTCGCGCTTCATCAACTGGATGCGCGCCCGCCAGGGCAAGGGCCAGCCGATCCGCGAGGATGGCCCGCAAAGCCACCTGCTGACCAAGAAGGGCACGCCAACCATGGGCGGGCTGATGATCCTGGCCGGCATCGCCGTATCGACCCTGCTGTGGATCGACCCGCGATCGGCCTCGGCCTGGGTCGTGTTCGGCGTGACCATGGCCTTTGGCGTGCTGGGCTATATCGACGACTACGCCAAGGTGACCAAGCAAACCTCGGCCGGCCTGACCTCGATCCAAAAGCTGATCGCCCAGATCGCCATTGCGGTCGTGGCCGTCCTGGTCCTGATCTATTATACGCCCCAGCCGCCCGATGCGCCGAAACTGGCGACGTCCCTGGTCCTGCCAATCTTCAAGAATGCCGTCTTTGATCTGGGCCTGTTCTTTGTCGTCTTTGGCGCCGTTGTCATTGTCGGCGCGTCGAACGCCGTCAATCTGACGGACGGTCTCGACGGCCTAGCGATCGTGCCGGTGATGATCGCCGCCGCTGCCTTTGGTTTCATCGCCTATGTCGTCGGTAACTTCAAATTTGCCGAATATCTTATTGTCCACTGGGTGCCCGGCGCTGGTGAAGTCGCGGTCATCTGCGCCGCTATCATCGGCGGGGGCATGGGCTTTTTGTGGTACAACGCCCCACCGGCCAAGATCTTCATGGGCGACACCGGTTCGCTGGCGCTTGGCGGTGGTCTGGGCGCCGTGGCCGTGGCGACCAAGCACGAAATCGTCCTGGCGATCATCGGCGGCCTGTTCGTGGTCGAGGCCATGTCGGTCATGATCCAGGTCGGCTATTTCAAGCTGACCAAGAAGCGCATCTTCCTGATGGCGCCGATCCACCACCATTTCGAAAAGCTAGGCTGGCCGGAATCGACCGTCGTCATCCGCTTCTGGATCGTCGCGGCCCTGCTGGCCATGGTCGGCCTGGCAACGTTGAAGTTGCGTTAAGTGCCGGCGATGCTACTCGCTCCTATAGTTCCCGCCCCGTTTACGGGGAGGGGGGACCGCGAAGCGGTGGGAGGGGGATGCAGGTGCTGGCGTTAGGGGAACTTACAGTTCCCCCTTCCGTCTTTTGAGTGCTTAGCGCACTCAAAATCCACCTTCCCCGTAAACGGGGAAGGAAAAGAAAACGCTTTCTGAGGAGCCTTCTTATCATGATCCCCGTCAAAGGTTTTGAAGGCAAGCGCGTCGCCATTTTCGGCCTCGGCCGCTCAGGCCTTTCTGCCGCCCGCGCGCTCAAGGCCGGCGGCGCAGAGCCGTTGTTGTGGGACGACAAGCCTGCCTCGGTCATGGCCGCGACCAAGGAGCGCTTCACGGTCGAGAACCTCAAGAACACCGACTGGTCGGAAATCGACGCCTTCATGCTGTCACCGGGTGTGCCGCTGACGCACCCCGAGCCGCACTGGACCGTCCAGATGGCCAAGGCTGCTGGCGTGCCTATCCTCGGCGATATCGAGCTGTTTGCACGGACCATCGCGGCGCTTCCGGAGCGCAAGCGCCCGAAGACGGTGGCGATCACAGGCACCAACGGCAAATCGACGACAACAGCCCTGATCGGCCATATCCTCAAAGCGGCAGGCAAGGACGTCCACATCGGTGGCAATATCGGTATCGGCATTCTCGACCTGCCGTCATCGATGCACGCCGGCTCGATCTATGTCATCGAGACATCGTCTTATCAGCTTGACCTGACCCTGACTTTCAAACCCGACGTCGCGGTGCTGATGAACTTCTCGCCGGACCATCTCGACCGCCACGGCGGCATGGACGGCTATATCGCGGCTAAGAAGCGCATCTTCATGAACCAGACTGAGGCTGATGTCGCGGTCATCGGCAGCGACGACGACTACAGCACGCGCGTAATTTCCGAGATGCGCGGCGGCCATCCGGTCAAGCTGGTGCCGATCTCGTCCAAGCGCAATGTCGGTGAGGGCGTCTATGCCATCAACGGCGTGCTGTTCGACAGCTCCGAAGGCCGGGCGCGCCAGATCATCGATCTGAAGACCGTGCGGACGCTTACCGGCCGCCACAACTGGCAGAACGCCGCTGCCGCCTATGCGGCGTGCAAGGCGCTGGGTCTCGGCGCCGAAGCGATTGTTTCTGGAATGCGGTCCTTCCCGGGCCTGGCGCACCGCATGCAGGAGATCGGCCGTATCGGCAAGGTGCGCTTCATCAACGATTCCAAGGCGACCAATTCAGACGCTGCCCGACAGGCAATGTCGAGCTACGAAAAATTCTTCTGGATCGCCGGCGGCAAGGCCAAGGCCGGCGGTATCGACGAATTGCGCGATCTGTTCCCGAAGGTGAAGCACGCCTATCTTATCGGCGAAGCGGCGGAACTGTTCGAAAAGACGATCGGCAAGGCGGCGCCGTGCACCCAGTCACGCCACCTGTTTACGGCAGTTGCCCAAGCCTATGCTGCAGCGGAAAAGTCCGGCAAAGAGGAGGTCGTGCTCTTTTCGCCGGCGTGCGCCAGCTTCGACCAGTTCACCGACTTCGAAGCGCGCGGCGATGCCTTCCGCGACGCCGTCGACGAGATTTCCAAATCGGCCGCCGTATCGGGCGTCGATGTTTCGGCAAAGACCTGAGGTTTTTCGCGCATCCCCAAACCGCCGCACAGTTTTGGAGATGCGCTTTTTTTGACGCGCATCTTTTCCCAAAACCGTTTCCCACTTCTGGGGATGCGCTCTTACGGCTTTGGATAGATGCCGTGTAGCACGGCGTCGAAATGGTCCTCGATCGCCTGGGTGCAGCGGCACGATTCGCCGCGCAGTTCCTGCAGATTCCGGATCACCAGCGTGCCTCGGCGCGATTCGACGATGCCCTGTTTCCGCATTGTGCCCAGTATCCGGCTGACAAAGGTCCGCCCGACGCCCAGCATGTCGGCGAGTTGCTCCTGCGTCATGGGGATGTCCGTGCTGCCGGTGCGCTCCAGTCCCGCCAGGATCAGCTTGGCGATGCGTTGCCGGATGGTGTGTGTGGCATTGCACGCCGAGGTCTGGAAGACCTGAGCCAGCAGACAGTCCGAATACCGCGAGAACCAGTGCCTGAGGTGGATGGAATCCAGCTTGGCCTGTTCAAGCGCCGAAGTCTTGATGCGCAGAAAGGTTCCGGGAACGCGTACGACAGCGGTCGAATAGGCCGGGATGCTGCCATGTGACACGATGCCGCCGATTGCGCCTTCGCGGCCAACAAAGGCAACGTCGACCGAATGGCCGTTTGCTCCCCGGATGCAGAAACCCGCCATGGCGCTGCCACACGGAAACCACGTATCGACAACATCCTGCCCTGTATGCACAAGAATGGTTTCAGCGGACAGGTCCAGAACCATCATATGCGGCAGGAGGCGCTGACGGTCGTCTTCGTTCAGGACGGACAGCAGCATATTCTGGGAAAGATCTAGCTTGGTCGCGGCAGTCATTGATCCAGCTCAATTGTCCGCTTGTGTGCACTAATGTACAGACAAGGTGAATGAAAACTGTTACTTAGGCACACAAGGATCGATTCTCGTATCGATGTGATCTAGACTGCTGCGTCATAAGGCGGCAATGTGGCCCGGCGGCAGCTGTGTAAATTGCTGCTCTAATGTGGCTTTTTCTAAAAAGGGTAGGTTGGTGGCAGTGAATGAGACTCCGGAAACGCAGAGTGCAACCTTGCGTGTGCTGATCGTCGATGACAATGCCGCCGCTGCGCAGACCACCGGCTGGATGGTCGAGATGATGGACTGCGAATTCAGTCTGTCGCATAGTCCGCAGGATGCGTTGACCGCTGGCGGCTACGCGCCCGACATCGCGCTGCTGGACATCGGCCTTCCCGGCATGGACGGCTTCGACCTGTGCAAGGCCATGCGTGCCCTGCCGGAATTTGCCAATACAGTCTTCGTCGCCCAGACCGGCTGGGAGGGCGAAAGTTACCGTCGCCGCGCCGACGAAGCGGGCTTTCATCATTATCTCGTCAAGCCCGTCCCCTATGAGACGCTGGAAGGCGTCATTGCCGGCATTCGCGCACAGCGATAAGGCGTCAGTTAAGGCAAAATTAACCACGCTCTGGTGAATCCTGTCGGGTCTGCTTGTCAGGATCTTCTGGCAGTTTTCGCGTACCGGAGCCGCATGCCCAGCGCCTATGCCCACCCGTTCACCCGCACCGACCGGTCGCCTACCGCCATGTGGTGGTGGACACTCGATCGCGTCACCCTGTCGCTGATCCTGATCCTGCTGCTGCTGGGCTTCTTCTTCTCGTTTTCTTCGAGTCCTGTCGCCGCGCCGCATACCAGCGACTACGACGCCTTCTACTACACCAAGCGCCATTTCCTGTTCGCCGTGATGACATCGGGCCTGATGGTGGCGGTGTCGATGCTGTCGCTTCGCGGCGTGCGACGGGTCGGCCTGGTTGTCTATGCATTGGCCATTGGCGTCATGGCGCTCTTGCCGGTCGTTGGCCACTCGGCTAAGGGCGGCCAACGCTGGCTCGATCTCGGGCCGTTTGCTTTGCAGCCCTCGGAATTCCTCAAGCCCGCCCTGGTCATTCTTATCGCCTGGATGTTCTCCGAAGGCCAGAAGGGCAAGGGCGTGCCCGGTGTGACCATCGCCTTCGGGCTCTATGGCCTGGCCATCGCGCTCTTGCTCATCCAGCCCGATGTCGGCCAGTCGATCCTGATCACCGTGGCCTTCGGCGCCTGCTTCTTTATCTCGGGCGTGCCGTTCCGCTGGATCATCGGCATGCTTGGCGCGGCGGCTTCGGGCCTCGTCGCCCTGTTCTTCATCCAGCCGCACTTCCGCAATCGTATCCTCGGCTTCATCACCGAAGGCGGCGACAAGTACCAGGTCAACAGCGCCAAGGCGGCTATCGCCAATGGCGGCTTCTTCGGCCAGGGGCTAAACGAAGGCGTCATGAAGCGCCACATCCCCGACCTGCACACCGACTTCATCTACTCGGTCGTCGCTGAGGAATATGGTTTGTGGCTGACCCTGATCCTGATCGGCATCTTCGCCTTCGTGGTGGTGCGCGGCCTGGCCAAGTCGATGGCCATGCAGGACCCGTTCCGCCAGATCGCGACCTCCGGCCTCTACATCATGGTCGGCACCCAGGTGATCATCAATGTTAGCGTCAATCTGGGGCTTATACCGCCCAAGGGCATGACCCTGCCATTCATCTCGTATGGTGGCTCATCGATGCTGGCCATGGGCCTGACCATGGGCTTCATCCTGGCCCTGACGCGTAAGCGCCGCGACGAAGTGACAGAGCAGGACGACGACCCGACAAACTGGTGATGGTGCTCCGGCATTGTGCTAATCACGTCTGACTCGTTTTCCGTTTGCAGGTACTCCCTTGGTTGCCAAACTCCGCCGCAAAGCCTCTTCCTTCGCTGACAAGCCTCTGGCCATCGTCGCTGCCGGTGGTACGGGCGGGCATATGTTTCCTGCCGAAGCCTTGGCGCGTGAGCTAATCGACCGCGGCTGGGACATCGTGCTGGCATCCGATTCGCGCGGCGCCGCCTACGCCGAAAAGTTCCCGGCGAAGGAGCGGCTGTCGCTCGAGGCTGCGACCTTCAAGAACGGCGATCCGATCGGCATGATCCGCGCCGCCATCAAGATCGGTATGGGGGTGTTGCAGGCTAGAGCGGCGTTCAAGCGTCTCAAGCCGTGGGCCGTCATTGGCTTTGGCGGCTACCCGTCCTTTCCGGCACTGACGGCGGCGCTGATGCGCAAGGACGTGACGCTGATCCATGAACAGAATTCGGTACTCGGCCGTTCGAACCGTAAGCTGGCGGCCAAGGTCGATGCCGTCGCCTGCGCTTTTCCGGTGCTGCGCCTGGCGCCGCCGGAACTGGAAGGCAAGGTCCAGGTCGTCGGCAACCCGGTCCGTCCTGACATCCGTGCGCTTTTCGATCAGCCGTTTCCGCCGGTCGATAAGACGCTGACCATCCTGGTCACCGGCGGCTCGCAAGGCGCCAAGATCCTGTCCGAGACGGTGCCGAAAGCCTTGGCGCTGCTGCCCATGTCGCTGCGCATCAACCTGAAGGTCGAGCAGCAGACGCGCGCCGAACAGGTCGAACTGGCGAAAAAAATCTATGCCGACGCCGAGATCGACGCCGAAATCGCGCCCTTCTTCAACGATATGGCCGACCGCCTGGGCCGCGCGCACCTCGTCATCGGCCGGGCAGGGGCATCGACGGTGTGCGAACTGGCTGTGGCCGGCAAGCCGTCGCTGCTGATCCCGCTCAAGATTGCCGCCGACGATCACCAGACCTACAATGCCGAGGTCCTGCGCGAAGCCAAGGCGGCGGTCGTGCTTAAGGAAGATGACGTCACGGCCGAGCGGCTGTCCGCCGAAATCCGCGAGTTGATCGAAGCCGCCGAACTGCTACCGATGCGCTCCGGCGCCGCCAAGTCGGTTGCGCGGCCTGATGCGGCCAGGCAGTTGGCTGATCTCGTTGAACGCACCGTGGAGTCTGTCACGGGCAAGACTGCAAAAGAATAGCGTTTTTATAGCGCAGGCCGCATTATCCCCCCGATTCTGCTGGGAGGGATTATGGCTGCCGATCCAAAACCGACACCAAAGCGCACGACTCAAACGACGACATCCAAAACAGCTGTGGCCCATGGCTCGGCGGAAGCCGTGCCGCAGGGCCTGACCACCGGATTCATGCATCGCGTTCTGTTCGTCATGCTGGCGGTCGCGCTGGCCTGGCTGGCCCTGAAGCTCTACGGCCTCTGGTTGCTGATTTTCGGCGCTATCATTATCGCCGTCATTCTGCGCGGCATATCTGAACCGCTTATACGCTATCTCAAGCTCAATGAGACATTGGCCGTTGTCCTGGCACTGGTCGGTGTTCTGGCGCTGATCAGCCTGACAATGTATCTGTTCGGTGTCCAGATCGGCATTCAGGTCGAAACCCTGACGAAAGAATTGCCGGCTGCGTGGGCCGCTTTCCAGTCACGGCTTCACGCCATGCCGCTGGGTGACGAGGTACAGGCGCAGTTTACCGCACTGGGGCAGCAGGCGGGCGGCTTTGCCTCGAAGCTGCCGGGCATTGCCGGCAATATCCTGTCCAGCATTGCGAATATCCTGGTCGCAACGATCGCCGGCGTCATGCTGGCCATGCATCCCGGCAAGTATCGCGACGGCCTGATTTCGCTGTTCCCCAAGGACCAGCGGCCCGCCCTGCTGGAGAGCATGAACACCAGCGGTGAAGCGCTGAAGAAGTGGTTCATCGCCCAGTTCATTTCGATGGTCCTGGTCGGCGTGCTCGTCGGCGTGGGTCTGGCGATCATCGGCGTGCCGTCAGCTTTGGCGCTCGGCCTGATGGCCGGTCTGGCGCAGTTCGTGCCGGTCGTCGGTCCGGTCCTGTCCGCCGGTCCCGGCCTGCTGCTGGCGGGCGTCGGCGGCACCGAGCCTTTCCTGTGGACCCTGGCCCTCTATGTCGGCGTCTCGCAGTTGGAGAGCAATCTCCTTACGCCGATGGTGCAGAAGCAGATTTCCGAAGTGCCGATGGTCCTGACCCTGTTCGCTATCGTCGGCTTTGCCGGTCTGCTGGGGCCGATGGGCGTGCTTTATGCCATGCCGATCACGGTCATCCTGTTCTCGCTGATCAAGCGTTATCTCGATCTGCGCGAAGCAGGCGTGGCGCCGAAAAACGTAGAGTGACAGCCGCCGCAAGCTGGTCTAAAAGCCTGCGCTTTCCCTGACTTCGTAAGTGTGTCCTGCCCATGGCCTCCATCTCCAAAGTCCGTCCGACTCCGTTCGATCTCGGTCCCGTCCACTTCGTCGGCATCGGTGGCATCGGCATGAGCGGCATCGCCGAAATCATGATCAAGATCGGCTATAAGGTGCAAGGCTCGGACGCCAAGGCCTCGGCCAATACCGAGCGCCTGGAAAAGCTGGGCGCCAGGATTTTCATCGGCCACGCCACGGAACACGTCAGTGACGGCGTCTGCGCGCTGGTCTATTCGACGGCTGTCAAATCCGACAATCCGGAGATGGTCGAAGCGCGCCGTCGTCGCGTACCGCTGGTTCGCCGCGCCGAGATGCTGGCCGAACTGATGCGCTTGCAGTTTTCGATCGCCGTCGGCGGTACGCACGGCAAGACGACGACGACCTCGATGGTTGCCGCGCTGCTCGATGCCGGCGGTTTCGATCCGACCGTGGTCAATGGCGGCATCATCAACGCCTATGGCACGAATGCCAAGGTCGGCGACGGCGACTGGATCGTCGTCGAGGCCGACGAGTCGGACGGCTCGTTCCTGCGTCTGAAATCGACCCTGGCCATCGTCACCAACATCGATCCGGAACACCTTGATCACTGGGGCGACTTCGAAGCGGTCAAGAAGGGCTTCTGCGACTTTATCGAGAACATCCCCTTCTACGGTTTTGCCGCCGTCTGCATCGACCACCCGGAAGTCCAGGCCCTGTCCGCCAAGATCGACAACCGCCGCCTGATCCCTTACGGCGTCAGCCCGCAGGCCGAGGTCCGCTGCACCAATATCGAATTTGGCCCCGAAGGCGCCGTCTTCGACGTTGTCTTCTCACCGACCGGCGTTGAACCCTTCACCTGGGAAAAGCTGAAGCTGCCGATGACCGGCAACCACAATGTCTCCAACGCGACGGCCGCGATTGCGCTGGCGCGTGAGCTGGGCATCGGCGAAGACGCTGTCCGCAAGGGCCTGGGCGGTTTCGGCGGCGTCAAGCGCCGCTTTACGACGACGGGTATCGTGGGCGGAATCCGCGTCATCGACGATTATGGTCATCACCCGGTTGAAATCGCCGCCGTGCTCAAGGCGGCGCGTCAGGTCGTTGGCCAGGGCCGTGTCATCGCCGTCGTCCAGCCGCACCGCTATACGCGGCTGCGTGATCTGATGAATGAGTTCTCGTCGTGTTTCCATGACGCCGATGCAGTCATCGTCGCCGATGTTTACAGCGCCGGCGAACAGCCGATTGAAGGTGTGTCCAAGGCGGATCTGGTTGCGGGGCTTCATCGCTTCGGCCATCGCAACGCCGTGGCGCTCGACGGGCCGGCGCAACTGCCGCAACTGATTGCTGCCGAAGCCAGGGAAGGCGATCTGGTCGTCTGCCTCGGCGCCGGTGACATCACGCAGTGGGCCTATGCCCTGCCGGGGCAACTGGAAGCGCTGAAGGCGCCATGATTGCCCTGCCTTTGGTGGAGCTCTGCGAAGAGATGCATCGCTACGGCGCTATCATCGAAGCGCCGGCGATTATGATGCCGACTTGCAACCAGCCAAAGAAGGGCGGGTTGCATGTTGAACTCAGTCCGGACGGCTCCAAATACGTCGTAACGTATCAGGAAAAAGACTTAGTCGATGTCGTTGTTGAGAGTGACGATGCTGATGAAGTCCTTGAGACCATATTTTCGAATGTAACCGAGAATATGGTGCCGATATACCGGCCTGCGCGCCAGCCAATAGATTTGAAGACTTTGCAAATTCCTAAGGACGTGGAAGACCTCCGTAGAATGGCGATTTCCACGCACCTCGAAACCAGTCGCATTCAGGAAGACTTGCTCGGCAAGCTGAATCCTGTCTGGCGGCAGCGTCAAAAAGTTCGGAACGCTCAGCAACTGGAGCATATAGACGCGATGTTGGACAATGAGTGAAGTTCGCGCTGCATCTGTTTCGGGCGGCTGTCAGTGCGGAGCGGTGCGTTATGAACTGGCGGTGCCACCATCGGGCACGCACTTCTGCCATTGCCGCATGTGCCGGCGCGCCGTCGGCAATGTCTTTGCCAGTTTGACGGGCGTCTACAAGAACCAGCTAAAGTGGACGAAGGGCGAGCCGGCCTTCTACCAAAGTTCTTCGGTCGCCAAGCGTGCCTTCTGTCGCGATTGCGGTACGCCGCTGTACTTTGGCTACGACAAAGGCGAGTGGAACTGCGTGACCATCGGCTCGCTCGATCACCCGGAAGACCTGCGGCTGGAGCAGCATTACGGCGTCGAATCGAAGCTGCCCTGGCTGCAACTTTGCGACGGCATGCCAGAGGAAAGCAGCGACCCTGAGAGCGATGAACGCGCCAGGGGCCTGGTCAGTTATCAAGCGGAGACGACATGAGCTTCATCAAGACCTGGGTTGACGAATTGCCGCCGGTGCGCGGGCGTATCATGCGCGACGCGGCATTGGCGCCGTTTACCTGGTTCCGCGTCGGCGGACCGGCCGACGTCGTATTTATTCCGGAAGACATTTCCGATTTATGTGAATTCTTGAAAGCGCTCGATCCCGGCATTCCTGTGCTGGCCATTGGCGTCGGTTCAAACCTGCTGGTGCGTGACCGTGGCATCGAGGGCGTGGTGATCCGTCTCGGCAAGGGCTTTGCCGGCGTCGAAGCCCGCGACGGCGCGCAGGTCTATGCTGGCGCTGCCGCGCTCGATGCCCAGGTTGCCAAGGTGGCCGCGCAGGCCGGCATCGCGGGGCTGGAATTCTATCGTGGCGTACCCGGCACCATCGGCGGCGCTATTGTCATGAACGCCGGCTGCTATGGCGCGGAGACCAAGGACGTGCTGGTAGAGGCCTATGCTGTCACCCGCGCAGGCGAGCGTGTCACCCTGTCGAACGCCGAGATGGGCTATTCCTACCGCCACTCCGATCCCGACAACCTGATCTATGTCGGCGCGCTCTATCAGGGCACGCCGGATGACGTAGCCGCCGTGACCGAGCGTATGGAAGCCATCACTGCTCGCCGCGAACAAACCCAGCCCATCCGCGAAAAGACCGGCGGTTCGACTTTCAAGAACCCGGAGGGCAAGTCGGCCTGGCAGTGCGTCGACGAAGCCGGCTGGCGCGGGCGCATGTTCGGCGGCGCCAAGTTCTCGGAACTGCACTCCAACTTCATGATCAATGCCAATGACGCCTCCGCGGCCGATCTGGAAGGTCTGGGCGAGGCGGTGCGCGCCGACGTCAAGACCAAGCTCGGCATCGACCTGCATTGGGAAATCAAGCGGATCGGCAAGACCGCGCATTAGTTGAGTCGCGCTTTTTGTTCAAAAACCGCGTAGCATTTTTTGGAAAGCGCTTAAGGAGTCCGTGATGAAAATAGGTTTCCTGGGACTTGGAAATATGGGCGCGGCGATTGCGCCGAACCTGATCAAGGCTGGACATGAGGTTGCCGTCTGGAACCGATCTCCGGAAAAGGCTGAGGCGCTGGTTGCCAAGGGTGCGATCCATGCCGTCACGCCCGCCGACGCCAGCAAGGCAGAGGTTGTCTTCACCATGCTGGCCGACGACGCAGCCGTCGAAGGCGTGGCGGATGATATTCTGGCCAGTCTGGTCGATGGTGGTATCCATATCTCTCTGAGCACGATCAGCGTCGCACTCGCCGAAAAGCTGACGCAGGCGCACGCTGATAAGGGGCAGCACTTTGTCTCCGCGCCGGTCTTCGGCCGGCCCGCAGCCGCGGCCGAGGCGAAGCTGTTTATCGCGGCGGCGGGGGCGCCCGAGGCTATGGACCACGTCATGCCCTTGCTCAATGCGATCGGCCAGAAGGTGGAGCTGTTCGGCGACACACCGTCGGCGGCCAATCTGGTCAAGCTGGCCGGCAACTTCCTGATCATATCGGTGACCGAATCGCTCGGCGAAGCCATGGCGCTGGTGGCCAAGGGCGGTGCGGACAATACGAAGTTCCTCGACTTCCTGACCTCGACTCTCTTCGGCTCGCTGATCTACAAGAATTACGGCGCCCTGATCGCCTCACAGACTTTCGAACCGGCGGGTTTTGCCGCAGTGCTCGGCGCCAAGGATATGCGCCTGGTCGGCGCTGCCGCCGATGGTCTGGCCGTCCCGATGCCTCTGGGCGACCTGCTGCAAGACCGGCTGGCGCGACTGGTAGCCGAGGGTAGCGGCCACCTCGACCTGACGGCCCTGTCCGCGCTGGCGTTCAAGGACGCCGGCCTGAAATGAGCCTGCGCGACCTTGCCGCCAAAAAGGGGCCGCTGATCATGGGCGT
This sequence comes from Asticcacaulis sp. P4_H10, assembly GCF_056400965.1. Taxonomy (NCBI): domain Bacteria; kingdom Pseudomonadati; phylum Pseudomonadota; class Alphaproteobacteria; order Caulobacterales; family Caulobacteraceae; genus Asticcacaulis; species Asticcacaulis sp. P4_H10. The sequence goes on from NZ_JBFUKH010000001.1 coordinate 366,051, forward strand.
GGTCAATGTCACGCCCGACAGCTTCTCCGACGGCGGCAGGTGGTTCGGCTTTCAGGCGGCGCTCGACCACGCCCGGCAACTGATCAGCGACGGCGCTGACGTTCTCGATATTGGCGGGGAATCGACCCGTCCCGGCGCGCAGCCCGTAACGCTTTCGGAAGAGATCGACCGTGTTGTGCCGCTCATCCAGGCCATCGCCAATGAATGGGATGGACCGGTCAGTATCGATTCCCTGAAACCCGAAGTGGCGGAAGAGGCTTTCAAGGCAGGGGCTTGCGTCTGGAATGACGTTACGGCTCTGACGCATAGTTCCGAATCTCTGGAAGCGGCAGCGCGTCTGAATGGCGATATCATCCTGATGCATATGCGCGGTGAGCCGCGCACCATGCAGTCCAACCCGTGGTACGAAGACGTGGTCGCCGAGGTCGAATCCTACCTGCTGGAACGCGCCGAAGTCGCCATCCGCGCCGGCGTGGCGCGCGACCGCATCTGGATCGATCCGGGCATCGGCTTCGGCAAGACGCTTGATCATAATCTGGCGCTGATCGCCGCTACAAAACGGTTGGCCAGCCATGGCTTCCCGCTGCTGATGGCAGCGTCACGCAAACGCTTTATCGCGGCACTGGAGGAGCGGGAAGGGGCCGTGGCCTCGGACGCCGAACACCGGCTGGGGGCTACGATTGCTGTGCATCTCCACGCCATCGCCAATGGTGCGCAGATGGTTCGCGTGCACGACGTCGCCGAGATGCGGCAGGCGCTAACGGTTTGGCAGGCCTTGAACTAATTCTGTTGATAGATATCGAACGCGCCGAGAAAATCCGGATTGTGTACGATGGTGCCGCAGGATAGCTGATAACGCCCCCGCTCGATCATGTTGAACGCCGCCGGCACCAGCGGCAGGAACAGTTCCTCGCCCGACTTCTTGCCGACCAGCGACAGGACAAAGCCTTCCGAGCGATTGGCGCGAACCAGCCGCCCGGCCAGGATTTCACACGACAGCATCTCGTCATTGGCGTCGATCTGGTTCAGCCGCACCAGGATCAGCGTACCGCGCATGGCCCGCAGAATCGGATGGTTCTTATCGGCGAAGGCTTCGGGCACCAGCTCGTTCCAGCGGGCGTGGGGATCGGGCTTCTGGCTCATGCGACTGCGCCTCCGCCGACATAGGCAAAGCGCGGCACCTCACCGTCGGACGTCGCGACCGTTTCGGAGAACATGCCAAGCGGCCGCACCCATAGCCGCGCGGAGCCTTCTTGCTGTTCGAGGGGGGCGTACAGGACCAGCACCTCTTCGCTTTCGGAATGGGTCACCGTGCCGAAGACCTCGTACAGCTTGTTTTTATAGTGCCGGTACAGGCCGCGCGGGATGGCGCTTTGGTAAAATGAGGTTGCCAGCGCCATGGCTGCCTCCTAAATGGACGTGAGGGGACTTGGCGCCACTATGCGCCGATTTGGGCAGCCGTGACAACGTCCCCTTGAGGATCTTCATGCATAGAGTTCTGATTATCGCCGGTTCGGATTCGGGCGGCGGCGCGGGCATCCAGGCCGACATCAAGACGGTTACCATGCTGGGCGGCTACGCCATGACGGCGATCACCGCCTTGACCGTGCAGAACACGCTTGGGGTCACTGACGTGATGGGCATCCCGCCGTCTTTTATTACGGCGCAGGCGCAGGCCTGCCTTAGCGATATCGGCGCCGATGCAATCAAAACGGGTATGCTGGCCGACATCGGAACGCTTGAGGCCGTGTCGGAAATCCTGCTGGCCAGCAGCGCCTTCAAGGTCGTCGATCCGGTCATGGTGGCCAAGGGCGGCCACGCCCTGATGCAGGAGAGCGCCATCGATGCGTTGAAGGCCCTGATGCTTCCGCACGCTGACCTGTTGACGCCCAATACACCGGAAGCGTCGGCGATCACCGGCACGGATGTCGTCGATGAAGACGGCATGCGCCGCGCCGGCGAGATGATCCTGCGCATGGGCGCCAAGGCCGTGCTGATCAAGGGCGGGCACCTGCGCGGCCCCGAAGTGGTCGATATCCTGTTCACGCGCGATGAGGAGCATCGCTTCGTCTCGCAACGCATCGACACCATCCACACCCACGGCACGGGCTGTACCCTGGCCAGCGCCTGCGCGACGCTGAACCAGCAAGGGCGGGCGCTGACGGAAACGATCGAGATGGCGCGGGACTATCTCTATGGCGCGATCGCCATGGCGCCGCACCTGGGTGAAGGCCACGGGCCGTTGCGGCATAACTGGCTTCTGTAATCTTCCAACAAAGCAAAAAGCGCAGAACCGGAGTTCCGCGCCTTTGGTTGGATTTGAAAAGACTGTTAGCCGCGGCGATTGTCGCGGTCGGCACGCTCGTAGCGAACTTCGGCGGACAGTTGATCGAGGCGGGCGTTCAGTGTCGCCTTTTCACGGCTGTCGATGCCGCGGCCGGTCCGCATATAGCCACGTGCCAGGTCGATAACGCCTTCAAGACGCGTATTAAGGCGCTTGGCTTCGCGGTAGCTGATGCGCTTGGCGTGTCGGCCATCTTCAATACGTTCTTGAATATTATCAATACGGGCTTCGATCTGGCGGTCGGCGCGACGGTCATAAGTCTGGTGATCGCTGCGGTGATCATTGCCGTGACGCGGCTGGGCGGTAGCCGACATGCCGGTCAGGGTGACGCCGACAGCGGCGACGGCGATCAGCGACTTGAGGGTGGTCTTGGTGAACATGGTCATTCTCCTTAGGTTCGGGTGTCGCTGTCATCAGCGATAATGACAGTTAAACACGGTGCCCCTGAGCCGTTCCTGAGGCCGTGGTTCATGTTCGGATCATGGACACGGCAACATTGCGGCAGAGATATTTCATCATGGAAAGCCGTAAGAAAACAATTTCTTATCCTGCTGATCCGATAAGAAAAAGGGCGCGACCCATTTCCGGATCGCGCCCTGCGGTAGTAATGTTCAACTGTTACCAGCGGCGGTCGTCGTAGCCACCGCCGCGGCGGTCATTATTGTCGTTGCGCTCGTAGCGGACTTCACGCGCCAGGCGGTCAAGACGATCGCTAAGGGCGGCGACTTCGCGGGGCGACAGGCCACGGCCCGTACGTTCTGCGCGCTTGCGCTCGGCGGAGATGCTGTCCAGGCGGCTGAACAGACGCTCAGCTTCGCGGCGGCTGATGTCGCCGCTGCGGCGGCCCATACGGATGCGATCGTAAAGGGCCTCGATGCGGCCATCCAGGCGGTATTCGGCGCGGTCGTCGCGGCGGTTGTGATCCCAGCGGTCGTTGCTGACGTGGACGATAGCAGCGCCACGGGTATCGGCAAGAGCCATGGCAGGAGCCATAATACCAGTCGCAGCGGCGGTCAGGGCGGCAATCGCAATCAGGGTCTTTTTCATGGTCGGTCTCCTTCGTACTAGTCCCGGTTATCGGGGAGATTGATTTCGCTGGTCTCTCAGCGATGAAGCCATTTAAACACCTGGCACCTGAGCCCAAGCTGAACGGTGCGGTTCATTTTCGGTTCATTTCGCGGCGGAAATTTCCGGGTGACCGTTAAGCTGAGGCGACGCCTTGCCGCACGAAAAATGCCTTGCCGCGTGCGCTTCCGTGGCGCATAGGGCAGGGGATTTTGTTACCCATCGGAGGCCTCCATGCCGCATCCCGCCAGCCCGTCCAGTTCCAAGCCGCCGCGCGCGCCGGAACGTCCGTGGTTTTCGTCGGGCCCGACGTCGAAGCGCCCTGGCTGGAGCCCGCAGGCCCTGGCCAATGCCCCGGTGGGACGCTCTAACCGCTCCAAGGCGACGGTGGGCCGGCTGAACCAGGCGCTGGAACTGACGCGGTCGATCCTGCAGATTCCTGACGACTATCAGGTCTTCATGACGCCGGGGTCCGACACCGGGGCGTTTGAAGCCGCCATGTGGAACCTCCTGGGGCCACGCAAGGTCCAGCTCTTGAGCTATGAAAGCTTCGGTCAGCTGTGGGCCGATGACGCCGTCAATCACCTGAAACTGGACGCCGAAGTGCTGTCGGCACCCTATGGCCAGTTGCCGGACCTGACGAAGATCAGCCCCGAAGCCGACATCGTCTTTCCGTGGAACGGTACGACTTCAGGTGTACGCGTGCGCGATGATTCGTTCATTCCTGAGAATCATCAGGGCTTGATCCTGTGCGATGCGACTTCAGCGGCTTTTTGTATGGAACTGCCGTGGCCGAAGCTCGACGTCGTGACCTTTTCGTTCCAGAAAGCGCTGGGCGGCGAGGCCGGCATCGGCGTGCTGGTCATGTCGCCTAAGGCTGTCGAGCGGCTGAACACCTTCGACAGCGGCCGGCCGATCCCCAAGGTTCTGCGCCTGAAGGCCAAGGGCAGCGCCGACATGAAGATTCTTGGCGGCGACGCCATCAACACCTTCTCCTTCCTGGTCATCGAGGACTATCTCGACGCCCTGCGCTGGGCCATCAACGAGGGCGGGCTCGAAGCGCTCATCCACCGCTGTGACCGCAGTTCCGCCGCCTTGGCGGAGTGGGTCGAGGCAACGGCGTGGATCGATTTTGTCGCCGAAGCCGTCGATACGCGGTCGACGACCTCGGTGTGCCTGAAGTTTTCCGCCCCTGAAATCGTCGCGCGCCCGGCCGAGGATCAAGCCAGGCTGGCTGCCAAGATCGGTGCGCTGCTTGAGGCCGAAGGCGTCGCTTACGACGTGGTTGGCTATCGCCATGCGCCGCCGGGTTTGCGCATCTGGTGCGGCTGCACGGTCGAGGTCGACGATATCGAAGCGCTGACGCCGTGGCTGGAATGGGCCTATGCCGAGGCAATGGCGGTGCTGGAGGTGGCCTAGCCTTTTTGTTTCACTTTGATGAAACTTAAGGGGTTACAAGCCGTGATTCCTGCTCTATAGGGTGCCACCGTTTGTGGTCCGCGCCTTTTTGCGCCTGTGACCGAGTACGGAGAATTCTCTTGGCAAATGTGACCGTGATCGGCGCCCAATGGGGCGACGAAGGCAAGGGCAAGCTTGTTGACTGGCTGTCCAATCGCGCCGATGTCGTCGTGCGTTTTCAGGGCGGTCATAACGCCGGTCATACCCTGGTCGTCGATGGCAAGGTCTATAAGCTGAGCCTGCTGCCGTCGGGCGTCGTCCAGGGCAAGCTGTCGATCGTGGGCAATGGCGTGGTCATCGACCCGTGGGCGCTGTTCGACGAAATCGCCCGCGTCGAGGCGCAGGGCCTGAAGATCACGCCTGAGCTGCTGGTTCTTGCCGACAATGCCTGTCTGATCCTGCCGATCCACTCCGAACTGGACATCGCGCGTGAAAACGCTGCTGGGGCCAGCAAGATCGGCACGACCGGCCGCGGTATCGGTCCGGCTTACGAAGACAAGGTTGGTCGTCGCGCCATCCGCGTCGCCGACCTGGAAGACCTGGACGCGCTCGAAGGCAAGATCGACCGCCTGTTGACGCACCACAACGCCCTGCGCCAGGGCCTGGGCCTGCCGGACGTCGATGTTGCCGCGCTGGTAGCCAAGCTGAAAGAAATGGCGCCTCGCCTGCTGCCGTTCATCAAGCCGGTGTGGTACGTGCTCGACAAGGCCAAGTCAGAAGGCAAGCGCATCCTGTTCGAAGGCGCACAAGGCGCGCTGCTCGACATCGACCACGGCACCTATCCGTTCGTCACCTCGTCCAACACCGTCGCCGGCCAGGCCGCGGCCGGCTCGGGCATGGGCCCGAAGAGCGTCGGTTACGTGCTGGGCATCCTCAAGGCCTATACGACGCGCGTCGGTTCCGGTCCGTTCCCGACCGAGCTGTTCGACGAGATCGGCCAGGGCATCGCCACGCGCGGCCATGAGTTCGGTACGGTTACCGGCCGCGCTCGCCGCGTTGGCTGGCTCGATGCCGTGCTGGCGCGCCAGTCGATCGCCATCAACGGCATCGACGGCATCGCCCTGACCAAGCTCGACATCCTCGACGGCATCGAGACGATCAAGGTCTGCGTCGGTTACAAGGTCGGCGACAAGGTGCTCGACTATCTGCCCGCCGGCTTCAAGGCGCAGCAGGGCATCGAACCGATCTATGAGGAAATGGAAGGCTGGAGCGAGAGCACGCAGGGCGCGCGCTCGTGGAAGGACCTGCCAGGCAATGCCGTGAAATATGTCCGCCGTATCGAGGAGCTGATCGGCGCGCCGGTCGCGCTTCTTTCAACCTCGCCTGAGCGAGACGACACCATTCTCATGCGAGATCCGTTTCAGGACTAAGGTAGCGGCTCACCTGGCGGGCGTTGCAATGAGAAACCTTTATGGCTTAGGGTTTGACCATTGTATCAAGCGCTCATTAACTACGCCTGATCACGCTATTTTTATCAAACCCTGCCATGCTGGACGAAGTGTTTACTGAGTCCGGGTGCCAGAGTTGCCATGATTAATCTTGATCCCCGCTTGCAAGCCAAGCTGCGCAACAGCCTGAAACGCGTCCTGATTATCGAGGGAAATCAGGCCTATGCCCGCATGCTGGCCGACATGCTGCGGGTGTTGGGGGCTGACAATATCGCCGTGGAAACGGACGATCGGCGGGCTTTGGCCCTGTGCCGCAATCTCGATCCGCAACTGATCCTGACCGAATACCGTGCCCAGAGCATCGACGGCATCGACTTCTGCAAGTCCCTGCGCCGCAGCGACCTGGCTTGCAAGACGGTACCGGTAATCATGCTCAAGGCCAATCTGACACCGGCGGAGCTGGGTGAAGCAAAAAATGCCGGCATCCACGAAATGCTGGCCAAGCCCTTTGCCTGGCAGGACCTGACCAAACGTCTGCAGAACGTTCTGTTCAAGCCGCGCGAATGGATCGCCGTGGAAACCTATACCGGTCCCGACCGTCGCAGCTTCAATGCCGGCGAGTTCAAAGGCAAGAAGAAGCGCAAGAATGAAGGCGACAACCGTATCGCCGTCGAGGAAGCCGTGCGTCTGCTCAAGGCTTCGCTCGAAGGTTTCGAAAGCGACGCGCAAGGCACGATGCAGACGATCATGACGCAGATGGCCATCATCGTCCCGGCCTGCAAGGCGATCAAGGACTCGCGCTTCCTCAATGCCGTCTCGGCCGTCATCCAGGACATCCGCGCCAAGGCGGTGTCGAAGGAGTCGCTAGCGCCGCGTGTGGCCGAAATGATGACCTGCCTTGGCCTAGCGGCGGCGGTGCCCTCAGAGGCCGAGCTAATAACCAGCGGCCGGGCAGCATAGGCATAAAAAAAAGCCGGCCTGCGAGGACCGGCTTTTTATCGTTGTGGCTGTTGTTAGGCCGGGGTCATTGCCGCGTTGGCGCTCACCATGGCCTTCTGCAGTTTTTCGAAGGCGCGAACCTCGATCTGGCGGACGCGTTCACGCGACACGCCGAAACGTTCCGCCAGGTCTTCCAACGTCGTCGGATTGTCCTTCAGGCGGCGCTCGGTCAGGATTTCCTTTTCGCGCGCGTTCAGTTCACCCATGGCGGCCTTCATCAGGGTCATGCGCTGGTCGTACTCTTCGTTGTCGGCCAGCACGGTTTCCTGCGACAACTGCTTGTCGTCGACCAGCCAGTCCTGCCATTCCGATTCGCCTTCCGAAGCACGCAGTGGCGCGTTCAGCGACGAGTCGGCCGAAGACATGCGGCGGTTCATGTTGACGACGTCCTGTTCAGATACGCCCAGCTTGGTGGCGATCTGTTCGACGTGCTCCTGGCGCAGGTCGCCTTCTTCCAGCGCCGAGATTTCGGACTTCACCTTGCGCAGGTTGAAGAACAGCTTCTTCTGCGCGGCGGTGGTGCCCATCTTGACCAGCGACCACGACCGCAGGACGTATTCCTGGATCGAAGCCTTGATCCACCACATGGCGTAGGTCGCCAGGCGGAAGCCGCGGTCCGGATCGAACTTCTTTACGGCCTGCATCAGGCCGACATTGCCTTCGGAGATGACTTCGCCGACCGGCAATCCGTAGCCGCGATAGCCCATGGCGATCTTGGCGACCAGGCGCAGGTGCGAGGTGACCAGGCGGTGGGCCGCCTTGGGATCCTGGTGTTCCTGCCAGCTCTTGGCCAGCATGAACTCTTCGTCCTTGGCCAGCATCGGGAACTTGCGGATTTCCGACAGATAGCGGTTCAGGCCGCCGTCCGGCGACATAGCCGGCATATTGGCGGACGAAAAGTTGCTTACAGCTAAAGACGTGCTCATCTGCGTTTCGCTTTCTTGTCGGGATTCCGGTTCACCCAGCCCAGGGCGATCGGAAAAAGGAGACGTGTCGGTCATGAGCAGGTGCCTTCGACTGCGAGGGGGAGCGCAGGAGGCGACCATGCTCATGGCCGGCAACAGCACTCGATGTGGGTACGCGTTTTAGAAATAAAAGAGGGGTAAACGCGGATTTTGTGCGATTTCGCAAATTTATTTGCGAGTCCGCATTAAATTACGGTAATCTACCCGGGCGCCTATTGTGCCTGTTACGCTCCAGCCGTGGCAACAGATGCGGCATCACACTTAAGTGAGTGCAGCGCACAATAATGTCGGCAGTGGGCGTGGCTTCGGGATTGCCAACTTATATCTCAGAAATCCGTCCGCAATATGTCGACCAGGGTCTGCATGTCTTCGGGCAGGCCTGCCTTGAACCGCAGTTTCTCGCCGGTGACCGGGTGGACGAAGCCCAGCACGGCCGCATGCAGTGCCTGGCGGTCGAAGCCGATGTCCGACAGCAGGGCCTGGACGTCGCGGGAAGCGGCGCCGGAACCATAGACGGGGTCGCCCAGGCACGGACAGCCGATATGGGCCATGTGGACGCGGATCTGGTGCGTACGGCCGGTTTCCAGGCGGCATTTGATCAGCGAGGCTACCGGCTTGCCGTGCCCGTAGATTTCCTGGACTTCATAGTGGGTAACCGCCTCACGGCCACCCGTGCCGCGCAGGACCGCCATCTTCTTGCGGTCGCCGTTCGACCGGCCAATGCGCGTGGTGACCGTGTCTTCGACCTTGCGCGGCGTGCCGCGAACGACGGTGCGGTATTCGCGGTCGATGTCGTGCTTGGCGAACAGGGCCGACAGCCCCCTGTGCGCGGCATCCGACTTGGCGGCGACCATGACGCCCGACGTGTCCTTGTCGAGGCGGTGGACGATACCGGGGCGCAGCACGCCGCCTATACCGGCCAGGCTGTTGCCGCAGTGATGCAGAAGGGCATTGACCAGGGTGCCATCGGGAATGCCGGCGCCGGGGTGAACCGACATGCCGGCGGCCTTGTTGATGACGATGAGGTGCGCATCCTCATAAAGGATGTCGAGGGGAATATCCTGCGCCAGGGGCACGGCATCGACCGGAGCGGGGACGAACAGGCTGTACGCGCCGGCCTTGGCCTTGTGCTTGCCATCGGCGACGACCGCGCCCTCGAAGCTCAGCCGGCCTTCCGCGATCAGGGCCTGGAGGCGGGCGCGCGACAATTCCGGAAAGTGCGCGGTCAGGACGCGATCCAGCCGGTCGCCGGCCTCATCCGCCGGCACTTCGGCCGTCAGCCATTCGCCATTGTCTTCGGCGTCGTCAATATCGATGTCGTCTTCACTCATCGCTGCCTGATAAGCAATAAAGCGATGAAAGCCAAGCTATTGCTCAGAAGTTAGCTCAGAATTGATTATGCCTATGCGGGTATAGCCTGCGTCCTGCAAGATTTTGAGGACCACCACAAAACCCTCGTAGGACACGCCGGGATTTGGCTTGATCAGAATACGCACGTCTTCAGGCTTTCGATCTCCCAATTCTGCTTTCAGGTTCCCAAGGAGCTTCTCCGGCGTAGTGATCTTTTCACCGAGCTTGATCTCACGCGCCGAGATCATTTCCAGAAACACGATGTCGGAAGCAACGCTGCTGTTGGCCTCTTCCAGCCGCACAGTTGTGGGGGAACCCGGAACATCGCAGCCTGACAGGACCAAAGCGGCGGCAATGACCATCAGGCTGCGAAGACGCATTACTCCATATCCTCGTTGACCAGGGCGACCTTGGTGTAGCCTGATTGTTTCAGCGCGTTCAGAACACTGAGGAAGTCCTCATAGGCGATGTCCTTGTCGCCCCGTACCAGTACGCGCTCCGCATGCGGGTCTTGTGACCGCAGGGCGGCGCGCAGATCGGCGTCCATCTGCGCCAGCGAGGTGCGGTTGCCGGCGATATAGATCTCGCCCGGCCCCATGACCGAGATGAAGACGGGATCCTTGCCCGCCTGTCTGCCATCGGCAGGCGGCATGTCGATCTTGATCGCCGTCGTCGCCGTCGGGATCGACACCATGAAGATGATCAAGAGCACCAGCATGATGTCGACGAACGGCGTGACATTGATCTCGGAGTTTTGGGTTACGGTATAGCGGCTTGCGCCGCCGCTTCCACTGAGCCTTGCGCCCATTGGATGTTTCCTTTCCTGATAAAGGCACGTGTGGAAAGGTTTCGGCGCCTCCCCACAGCGTGCGACTGCCGCGTCGGGTGCGGCAAAGGCAGCATGACACCGTTATTTGCTTTGCGCAACTGAGTACGCCGTGCCTATTGACATATGTGTCAAAAGTGATATCACTTTGATATATATTTCGGAGGGCTGGACCATGGATGAAGAAAACAAACCGTTGAGTGCGCTCGTGGCGCAGGGCTGGGAGATTATCAACTACTCCAGTTCAAGTGAGGGGGGATATATCACGCACAGCGTACTGCTCCGCCGGCAGAAGCAACACCGTATCCTGAACATTCGCCCCAAGGTGATGGGGCAGGGGTGTGTCGTGAAAGAGATGGAGGTCTAGATGGGAACGCTTGCTGTGAATGATCAAACCATCAACCGGACCCAGGAGGTCGGTAGTGTCGGCAGCGGCGGCGGGATGTGGCTGCTGATGCCGTTGATTACAATTGGTGCGGCTATTGCCGGTCCAATCCTGCTTGGAAAGGCGGGTATCCTGATCACCGTTCTTATGGCGATTACGACCGTGCTGATTCTGTGCGGCTTCTACGCCATCCAGCCCAACCAGGCGGTCGCTGTCATCCTGTTCGGCAATTACAAGGGCACGGACCGGACGACCGGCCTGCGCTGGGTGCCGTTCTGGTATGAGCGCAAGAAGGTGTCCTTGCGGGTGCGCAACGTCACGAGCGAGGCTTTGAAGGTCAATGACCAACGCGGCAACCCGATCGAAATCGCTGCCAATGTCGTGTGGCGGGTTTCCGACACGGCGCGTGCGCTCTTCGATGTCGATGACTATGCCGCCTTCATCAATATCCAGATCGAGACTGCGCTGCGCGAAACGGCAAGGCAATATGCCTACGATCACGGCGAAGAGGGGGAGCCTACCTTACGCGACGACGCCGAAATAGTCGGCGAGCGCCTGAAGCGCGACCTGCAGGCGCGGGCCGATGTGGCGGGCATTGCGATCGATGAAACCCACCTGATGCACCTGGCCTACGCGCCGGAAATCGCCGGCTCGATGCTCAAGCGTCAGCAGGCCGAAGCCGTCATTGCCGCCCGCCAGAAGATCGTCGCCGGCGCCGTCGGCATGGTCGAGATGGCACTGGAGCAGTTGTCGAGCCGCGGCGTTGTCGATCTCGACGAGGAGCGCAAGGCGGCGATGGTGTCGAACCTGCTGGTGGTGCTGTGCGCTGATCGTGAGGCCCAGCCGGTCGTCAATACCGGCACGCTGTACGGCTGATGGCGTCGCCCGGCAAGAAGTCCTTCCTGCTCCGGGTGCCGCCCGAACTGATGGAGGCGGTCGAACGCCTGGCCGCCACCGAACTGCGCTCGACCAATTCACAACTCGAAGTCTTGATCCGCGAGGCCATGGCGAAACGGGGAATCAGGGTCGATATTGCCAGACGAAGGCGCGAAGACCCGGAGGATTAGTCTCCTGACGAAGCGATCACGAAATAATCACGCGTTTGTGATATTGCCGTGAAAATGCCGTGATCTCGGCGCGACATGACGCGGCAGGTCGATTGGGCCTGCCTCGTCAAATGGGAGAGAGACCATGTCGCGTCGTTATTCTGTATGCGTTGCCCTGGCTGTGCTTTGCGTTTCTGTGAACCTGGCGGCCTGTTCGCCAAAGGCGGCCGAAGAAGCCGTCTTGCACGAAGAGGCCGCGCCGGCGGTCGAGGCCGTCACTGATACGGCGGGGCCATCCACGCGCGTCGATCCGGCCAGCCTGCCGCAACTGGCCTATGACTACAGTTTCGACCTGAGTGCGCCGGACAAGCAACTGAATGGCATGGTCGAAGGTCATCAGGAGGCCTGCACGGTCGCTGGCCCGGCGGTTTGCCAGATACTGTCGCTTGACACCGAAAGTGGCCGTTCGGGCGAGGCGGCGCGCCATACCCTGGTGCTGCGGGCGTCACCGCAGTGGATCGGCCTGTTCCGCAAGACCCTGGCGAATGAGCTCAAGGCGATCGGCGGCAAGATCGAGCATCAGTCGATTGCCACCGAGGATCTCAGCCTGTCGATCATCGACCAGGAGGCGCACATCAACAACCAGGTTGCCTTGCGTGACAACCTTCAGGCGACGCTGCGCACCCATAAGGGCAAGATGTCTGAGGTCATTGACCTGAAACAGGAACTGGCCTCGATCCAGTCCGATATCGACGCCGGGCGTACGGCGGTGGCCACGATGAAGAAGCGCGTGGCCATGTCAAAACTGACCCTGACCTATACGACGGCGACGGCCGCAGCCTCACGCGGCACCTGGGCGCCCCTGACCGAGGCAGTCAGCGGTATCGGACCCAATTTCGTCTCCGTTCTGACCATCATGGTAACGGTGTTCAGCTATCTGGCGCCGCTGGGTCTGGTGATTGTGCCATTGGTCTGGTGGTTGCGCCGTCAACGCAAGTCAGCCAAGGCGCGTCCTGCCGAGCAGGTCTAAGCGCGCACCCTGGTGATAGCGCCGGTGGTCATCGAAAACGTCACCGGCCTGATTCTCGCATAAAAAACCCCGGCAGGAGACCCTGCCGGGGTTTTGAATTCCGTATCCGGAAAATCTTAGTCCATGTCTTCGTTGATCAGACCGACCTTGGTGAAGCCGTTCTGTTGCAGCGTGTTCAGGACCGAAACGAAGTCACCGTATTCGATGTCCTTGTCGCCGCGGATCAGGACGCGCTCTTCATAAGGCGTCGGCGATTGCAGGGCGGCCAGGACGGCGTCAGGCAGTTGTTCCAGCGTGACCTTGTTCGGGCCAACATAGATGTCTTCCTTGCCCATAACCGAGATGAAGATCGGATCCTTCTTCTTTTCGGCCGTAGGAGGTGCCTTCGCCGGCGGCAGGTCGAGCTTGATCGACACGGTCGCGGTCGGGATGGACACCATGAAGATGATGAGGAGCACGAGCATGACGTCCACGAACGGCGTCACGTTGATGTCCGAATTCTGCGTAACGGTATAACGACCGCCACCACCACCACCGAGCTTTGCGCCCATATGTCAACTCCCTCTGATACGCCCAGGCCTGCGTCGGGAGCAGGCGGCGTTAAGAAATTATGCCATCGGCCGTGAGGACACGCAACAAATCGCATCCTTACAAAACCGTTAGGAACGATTTAGGCCAAATCCTCGCCCGTTGTAAAGGCTAAAGCCGTTGAAAAGCAGCCATAAGGGATAGAGATTAAGATATTTCAAAAAGCCGTCATGAAACGACACCGCGCGGCAGGCGAGTTGCCGGCCGCGCGGTCGCGTCAGGGATGTAGCGGGCTTTGGAGCCTATTTATGGGCCAGCTTGAGGAATCGGTCCTGCAGCGACGGATCGGTCTTGAAGACGCCAGTGAAGCGCGTGGTGATCGTCGTGACGTGCTTGTGGTGGACGCCGCGTGTCGACATGCACTGGTGTTCGGCATCGATCAGGACGGCCACGCCCAGCGGCGCCAGCGAGGTTTCGATGGCGTCGGCGATCTGCTTGGTCATCGTTTCCTGCGTCTGGAGACGCTTGGCGAAGATTTCGACGACGCGGGCGATCTTGGAGATGCCGACCACCTTGTCGGTCGGCATATAGGCGACATATGCCTTGCCGAGGAAGGGCGCCATATGGTGTTCGCAATGCGATTCGACGTCGATTTCACGCAGCAGGACCATATCGTCATAGCCCTGGACGTCTTCGAAGGTCCGCGACAGCTCCTTGGCCGGATCGGCCGTATAGCCCTGGAACCATTCGTCATACGCTTCGACGACGCGCTTCGGCGTATCGAGCAGGCCCTCGCGGTCCGGATTGTCGCCCGCCCAGGCCAACAGGGTGCGCACGGCAGCCATGGCGTCTTCCTTGCTGGGGCGGTTGGTAAAGGTGGTGATGCTCTTCGGACGCGAGCTGTTGAGCAGATTTTCTGCCGAGACCGGATCGAGGCTGTCCATATTCAATATATAATCCCCAGAGGGCCGAGTAGCGCCGGAACGACGGTTCCGGAAATGACGCGTGGCATCCCTCATGTACTAACGGTCATGCTCCCGGCCACGGCCGGAAACTGACAGCATTTGCATACGTGTAAGGCGCTATTTGGATCATCACGCGCAAACATAAACGTGGTGCAAAGACCTGACGGCGTCTATATGGGACGATACCCGGTCATTTCAACCAAATTCCCAGATGAAACTGCATATTCACGACACGCTGACGCGCGAAAAGGTCGAATTCACGCCACGGGACCCGTCACGGGTTACCCTGTACGTCTGCGGGCCGACTGTCTATTCCTATGCCCATATCGGCAATGCACGCCCGGTCGTCGTCTTCGACGTGCTGTTCCGGCTGCTGCGTCAGCTCTATGGCCAGGACCACGTCGTCTATGCCCGCAACATCACCGACGTTGATGACAAGATCAACAAGGCGGCGATGGACCAGGGCGTAGAGATCGACGTCATCACCAACCGTTTCGCCGACATATACAATGCGGATATGGCGACCCTGGGCGCGCTGCGACCGACGCTGGAGCCGCGCGTCACCCACAATATGGACGCGATCGTCAGGCAGATCGCCGACATCGTCGCCAATGGCCACGCCTATGCCGCTGAGGGTCACGTCCTGTTCGACGTCGAATCGTTCAAGGGCTACGGCGCGCTGTCGAACCGCTCGGTCGACGACATGATCGCCGGCGCCCGCGTCGACGTCGCCCCCTATAAGCGCAATCCGCAGGATTTCGTCCTGTGGAAGCCCTCTAAACCGGGCGAACCCGTGTGGGACAGCCCGTGGGGCGCAGGGCGTCCTGGCTGGCATATCGAATGCTCGGCCATGATCGAGGCCAATCTCGGCCTGCCGATCGACATTCACGGCGGCGGCCACGACCTGATCTTCCCGCACCACGAAAACGAGATCGCGCAAGGCCTGTGCGCCCAGCACAGCCACGGCCATGACGCGCAGTACGCCCGCTACTGGATGCACAACGGCTTCCTGACCATGGACGCCGAGAAGATGTCGAAGAGCCTGGGCAATGTGAAGCTGGTGCATGAGCTGATCAAGGAGGTGCCGGGTGAGGTCATCCGTCTGGCCCTGCTGTCGGCGCATTATCGCGGGCCGCTCGACTGGACCGGTGACCTGATCGCCCAGACGCGGGCGCGCCTCGACGGGCTTTACGGCACGCTGCGCAAGGTAAAGGATCTTCCGGTGGTGGATTCGGAGGTCTCGCCGGCGGTGCTTGAGGCCCTGTGTGACGACCTGAACACGCCGCGCGCCCTGGCCGAGCTGTCGAGCCTGGCGCGCGCCATCGAAACCGCAGGCGACGATGCCGCGCGCACTGGCGCCAAATCGGCCCTGCTGGCTGCCGGCCGGGTGCTGGGCTTGCTTCAGGGTGACGCCGATGCCTGGTTCAAGGCGGGCGCCGGTGATGATTTGACGGCGCAAGTCGAAGGCCTGCTGGTGGAACGCACGGCGGCGCGCGCCGCAAAGAACTGGCCCGAAGCTGACCGCATCCGTAAAGCGCTCGATGAACTGGGCGTCGAGGTGATGGACAGTCCGACAGGGCCGACGTGGAAGCTAAAGGTGGGGGCGTAACATGTCTTACAAGATCGAATACCGTATCGGCGTCGCAGCGCCTGTCGACGATGTCTATGACGTCATTGCCGACATCGAAAAGTGGCCCGAATGGAGCCCGATCCACAAAAAGGCCTCCGGGCAGTTGAGCTTTGGTGCACCGATCGCCTTCGAAGAATATTATGAGGGGCTGGGCACTTGGGAGATCACGGGGGTGCTTGCCGACTGGCAGCCACTGTCGCACATCCATATCGCTGTACCGAAGAAATTCTACGAAGGCCAACTGGTCCGCTATTTCGAAATGGACGCCCTGTCGGATATCGGCTCGTCCTTTTCAGTCGGGGCGCTGTTCAGCGGCTTCCTGTCGGAACGCGAAGGCCGCCGTTACGCTAAGTTCCTCAAGGTCGGCTTCGCGCTTTTTGCCGAGGCCGTGAAGGCGAGGGCCGAAAAGGCCTATGCCGATGGGCCAACCAAGCGCCGTGCCCACCTGCCGCCGCCCGAGCCCAAGAAACCGAACCTGGGGCCGCCGCCGCGCGCTGTCGAAATGCCGCACATGTGGGGCCGCAAAAAGGGAAAGTAGCGCGGTCTACCTTTCCGGCCTTGTCTCTCCTATGTATGCGCCATGATCGACGAACTCTACTCCCGTGAAATCCTGCGCCGCACGACGCAGCTCCAGCATCTGGGCCGGCTAAACGACCCGCAAGGGGCGGCCGATCGGGTCGCCAAGCTGTGTGGCTCGACGGTTCACGTCGAGGTCCGGCTGGACAGCGACGCCGTCAGCGACTTTGCCATGGAGGTTCAGGCCTGCGCGCTGGGTCAGGCCGCAGCCGCCATCCTGTCGCAGCACGTCGTGGGCGCTGCGGTCCCGGAAGTGTTCGCCGCGCGGGACGCCTTGCGCGGCCTGTTGAAGGGGGAGGTGGTGGGGTTCCCTGAACGCTTCGCCGACCTGCAGATCCTGAGCGGCGTGAAGGACTATCCGGCCCGCCACGCCTCGACACTGCTGGCGCTGGAGGCGACCTGCGAGGCCGTCACCGCGGCTCAGGCCAGCGTGGCCAGTTGAGCCTGGTCGCTTCCCTCTCATTTTGACACCCGCATCATGGATTTTAAAAACCGGCTACAACGCACCGTCATGTGCCCGTTTTACAACGGCCAGGAGAATAAGCATCGAGCCGCAGTTGCGCATTACTTGCTATTCTTTGGGAATTAGGTTTTATTCGCAGTTGCGAAATGAGGGTTGGCTTGACCACGGGGCCCATTTTGTGGTCTTGACGCCCATGACTCGACTATATGAGCGCAGTGTTCGCGGTGCTTTGCGGGCTTATAAGCTCATACTGTCGCCCTATATCGGGCAGGCATGCCGTTTCCGGCCCACCTGTTCGGAGTACATGGCTGACGCGCTTATCGAATACGGCCCGCTGTCGGGGTCGTGGATGGGTGTAAAGCGAATCTGCCGGTGCCGCCCCGGGGGTGGTTTCGGCTACGACCCAGTCCCGCCGAAAGACGTGGGACACAAGGACTGAAAGCGTCTTGGCGGTGTTCAGCCTCAACGAACTGAGCGATGAAGCCTGCGGTAAGGGCTATAGGTCGCCAATTGAGAGATAAAGACTATGTCGGCTGCTGGTATGATCGACCTGACCTTTCCCGATGGCGCGGTACGTGCCTTTGAAACGGGAACAACCGGGCGGGCGGTGGCTGAGAGTCTGTCCAAGTCATTGGCCAAGAAGGCCATCCTGATCAAGCTCAACGGTGAACTGCTGGACCTCGACCGGCCGTTGGAAGCCGGCGGCAAGCTGGAAATCCTGACGCGCGAGGCGCCCGAGGCGCTGGACGTTATACGTCACGACGCTGCTCACATCCTGGCCGAGGCTGTGCAGGAACTGTTCCCTGGCACGCAGGTCACCATCGGCCCGTCGATCGAAGACGGTTTCTATTACGATTTTGCGCGCGAAGAGCCGTTCAGCCTGGACGACCTGCCGAAGATCGAAGCCAAGATGCGCGAAATCGTTGATCGCGACGAAAAGATCGTGCGCGAGGTCTGGGACCGCGACGACGCCATCAGGCATTTCGAAGAGATCGGCGAGACCTACAAGGCCGAGATCATCCGCGACCTGCCAGGCACCGAGACCATCACTGTCTACCGTCACGGCGACACGTGGAAGGACCTGTGCCGCGGGCCGCACCTGCCGTCGTCCAAATTTACCGGCAAGGCGTTCAAGCTGACCAAGCTGGCCGGCGCCTACTGGCGCGGCGATCACCGTAACGCCCAGCTCCAGCGCATCTATGGCACTGTCTGGACAACCGACGCAGAGCTGGAAGCCTACGTCACGCGCCTGGAAGAGGCCGAAAAGCGCGACCACCGCAAGCTGGGGCGCCTGATGGACCTGTTCCATATGCAGGAAGAGGGCCGGGGCATGGTCTTCTGGCACCCCAAGGGCTGGCAGCTGTGGCGCACGCTCGAAGCCTATATGCGCCGCCGTCTCGATGCTGCCGGCTATGTCGAGGTCAAGACGCCGCAGGTGCTCGACCGCTCCTTCTGGGAAAAGTCCGGCCATTGGGAGAAGTATCGCCCGAACATGTTCGTCTGTGAGACAGTCGAAGGCGAAACCCTGTCGCTGA
This sequence comes from Asticcacaulis sp. P4_H10, assembly GCF_056400965.1. Classification (NCBI taxonomy): domain Bacteria; kingdom Pseudomonadati; phylum Pseudomonadota; class Alphaproteobacteria; order Caulobacterales; family Caulobacteraceae; genus Asticcacaulis; species Asticcacaulis sp. P4_H10. Next base: position 384,604 of record NZ_JBFUKH010000001.1, read on the forward strand.
AGCCGATGAACTGCCCGGGCCACGTCCAGATTTTCAATGTCGGCCTGCGCTCGTATCGTGAACTGCCGATTCGCATGGCCGAGTTCGGCGCCTGCCACCGCTATGAGCCGTCGGGCTCGCTGCACGGCCTGATGCGCGTGCGCGGCTTCACCCAGGACGACGCCCACATCTTCTGCCGCGAAGACCAGATCGTCGATGAGACGGCGCGCTTTGTCCGCCTGACCAAGATTATCCATGGTGATCTCGGGATGGAAACAGCCCGGATCAACCTGGCGACCCGGCCCGAAACCCGCGCCGGCAGCGACGAATTCTGGGATAAGGCCGAAGGCATGTTGGCCGAAGCCGCCAAGCAGGCCGGTGTCGAACCCGTCATCGCCGAGGGCGACGGCGCCTTCTATGCCCCCAAGCTCGACTTCATCGTCAAGGACGCCATCGGCCGCGAATGGACCTGTGGCACGCTGCAGCTCGACTACGTCCTGCCGGAACGCCTCGACGCCGAATATGTCGCCGAAGACGGTTCGCGTCAGCGCCCGGTCATGCTGCACCGCGCGATCCTGGGGTCGTTCGAGCGATTTATTGGCATCATGATCGAAAACTATGGCGGCAAGTTCCCGCTATGGCTGTCGCCGGTTCAGGTCGTCGTCGCGCCGATTACCTCGGACGCCAACGATTATGCCGAAAAAGTCGCTGCGGAATTCCGTTCACGTGGACTACGCGTCGAAACGGATTTGCGTAACGAGAAAATCAACTATAAGGTGCGAGAGCATTCCGTAAAGAAGGTTCCGGTGATTGCGGTCGTAGGTCGCAAGGAAGCCGAAACCGGCGAAGTGGCGCTGCGATTCCTGGGAGGGGAGGGGCAAACCACATTGAATCTTTATGAGGCTGCGCAGCGTTTACACAGCGACGCCTTGCCACCTGATCTACGTAGCGACACGGATGTGTCACAGTATTCGCGTACCGAGGAGTCTGTTGCCTTAGAACCAATGGCATAGGGGGGAGCCTTGTCATGAACCACAATTTGCCGTCTTCGATCTCGGAACTGCTAGCCTCGCGCAAGCTGGAGGCGGGAGAAGCGCGCGTATTCATGTCGAATCTCGACATGACGCTTTATGACAATCCGGCGGGTGGCGTTACGGTCATTATGATCGTCTACCATACCGGCAAAATTCTCTTTGAAAGCATTGAGGCGGTCCTGAAGGACCCGCGTGTCGAGCAGTTCATCATCATCGACAACGGTTCGCCGTCGGCTATAGCGGAGCGCCTGCGGTCTTTAAGCGAAGCCTATGACCATATCCTGCTTGTCCAGGGGCAGGGCAATATCGGTTTCGCCAAGGCGGCCAATCTGGGAGCGCACCTGGCCAACCAGCCGTGGCTAGTCTTCCTCAATCCGGATGCCCAGTTGCTGCCAGGCTGCATCGACAAGCTGGTTGAGGCCGCCAAGGGGCAGGCGTCGCCCTGCATCGTTGGTGCGCGTCTTCTCAATCCTGATATGACCGAGCAGCGCGGTGCGCGGCGCGGTGAAGTCACGCCGATCACCACCTTGGTCAGCCTTCTGCACCTCAGTCAGATTTTCAAAAGTCTGCGCAAATACGAAATCCATCTGGAAGGCGACGTTCTTCCGGACACCCCGATTTCGGTGCCGACCATTTCAGGCGCTTGTTTTATCGTCTCGCGCAACGATTTTGCCAGGCTTAAAGGCTTTGACGCCCGCTTCTTCCTGCATGTCGAAGATGTCGACCTGTGCTGGCGGGCGCGCGAGATGGGTGGCTCAGTGCTGTTCCATCCTGAGGCCGAAGTCGTGCACGAAGGCCAGACCTCGCGCGCCGAGCCGGTGTTCGTCGAGTGGAACAAGGGCGTGGGCTTGGTCTATTATTTCCGCAAGCGCGCGGACACGCTATGGCGCAAGATTTACGTCCTGGCGCTCAGCCCGTTCATTCTTGGCGTTTCGGTGGCGCGTGCCTCGATGCGCCCGCGCCTGCGCGATGACGACAAAATCCCGGCCGAATAAGGGTTGCTGTCTTCCATTCAATGAAACAAAGCCGCGCGAATGCGCGGCTTAGCTGTTTTTGGGTTCGTTCGCGGAACCTGGATCGGAATGATTTTAAGCAAAAGCATTATTCCGATCTGAGTTTCTGCTTTACGCGATATCGCTCAATGCGGCTCGGGAGCGTTTCTATAAAGCGTCAGGACTTCGTCGTGGCCATTATAGTTATGGCCGCTGACCTGGCTCACCTTGTTCGGGATGATTTCGGCGGCCCTGGCGGCGTCCTGGAAGGCCTGTTCCTGCCGTGATTCCACAAAGACCGGTCGGCCGTCGATCAGGGCCTGGACGGCGCAGGGCGCATCCTCATTGCACAGCTTGGTCCGGGTGCCCATGGCGAAGACGAAGCTGGGTTCGGCGAAACCGAGCGTGGCCACAGGGCCAGGCGCCTTGCCTTGGCGTGGATCGAGCTGGGCGACGCTCAGGGCGTTTTCCAACTGGCGGGACATCCATAGCGGTGTCAGGGCTGAGGCCAGTGTGAACAGGCCGAGGTGCGTGATGACGCCGGCCGCCAGCAGGAAGCCGAAGCCGTAGCGCTGATGTTTCCGCCACAGCAGCCAGCCGGCAAAGGGCCCCAGGACCAGGGCGCCGATGGCGGTCAGCAGGGCCAGAAGGAAGGTCGGGCCGCTGCCCCATTCCTTATGGGCATAGAAAACGATGGCGGCAAAGATTACGCCGCCGAACAGGCCGCAGGTCCAGTTGACGATCTGTGCCCAGCGCTTCAGCGGCACGTCGAGCGAGACCGCGCACAACCAGGCCAGGGCCGCGAAGACGGGCAGGGTATAGTGCGGCAGCTTGGTCGGCATCAGCTCGAAGATCAGGAAACTGGGCACGAACCAGGCGATGGCGAAGCGTACGGCCGGCTCCTTCCAGCGCTGGATTGCCGTCTGGATGGCGCCGCCGAACAGCCAACTGGCCGGGAACATGGTCGCGCTCAGCAGGAGGAGATGGTAGCCGGGGATGCCGAAATGGCCTTCGGAACCACTATCGAGCTTGTCCTTGAGGTCGCCGCCGATCGATGAGGCCCAGAACTTGCCGTCAGTGGTAACAGTGATGGCGATAGCCCAGGGGCCGCAGATTAGCGCGACCATGATCAGACCCGACAGCCAGCCGAGATGTTTCGCCCAGCCGATACGGCGGTCCATGGCCCACAGGGCCAGGATGGCGCTGCCGAACACCATGGCGGGCACGGGTCCCTTGATCAGGATGGCGGCGGCCAGGGACAGCCACATGACGAACTTCAGCTTGAGGATCTTAGGCTTGGGCGCGTCCGCCGGCAGGTCGCGGACCCTGAGATAGATCTGGCCGAGCGCCGCCATCATCAGCACGATCAGCCCGCACATCATGGCGTCGGTCTTGGCGAAGAAGGCCTCGGTCGCCAGCATGAATGTCACGCCGAACAGAAGGCCGGCCTTGGTGCCGATGCGGGTGCCGAAGGCCCGCGAGGCCCCCCAGGCGCAGGCGAAGGCCGCCAGCGCCGCCCCAAACAGGGAAGGGAACCGATAGGGTGCGATATCGCGAGCGCCCACCGATGAGGTCAATTTGACACTCATGGCCTGCAGCCAGTGGATGCCGACAGGCTTTTTGTGCCGCGGCGTGTCCTGGTAATTGATATTGATGTAGTCGCCGGTCTCCAGCATCTGCGACGTCGCCTGGGCGAAACGCGACTCGTCGCGATCGATCGGCGGCATCAGGAAGACCAGCGGCATGGCGGCCACCAGGGTCAACAGGGCGGCCAGCAGCGGGCCGCGCATGCCGCCCGAGACGAGATTCACGATCTGGGGCGGAAGGAGCCGTGTCATGCCATCAACCTGGAACCAAGGGTAAAGCCGCGCGTTGCCGCAAAAGGTCAACGGACCCGGGCACTTATCCGCACCTCAGATGGACCGCCGACTGTTTACGGGCGCGGCCGAAACGGCTATGAGGTCGGGCTTGCCTTCCTCATCCGAGACCCGAACCATGTCCCCCACCGTCTCCGTCGTCGTGCCCGTCTATAACGAAGAAGGGGCCGCCGTACAAGTCGCGAGCGAGATTGAATCGGTTTTTTCAAAGACTTACGGCGCGGATGGCTTTGAAATCATCATGGTCGATGACCGCTCGTCGGACGCTTCATATTCGCGCCTGAGCGAGGCCAAACAGCACATCCCGTCTTTGCGCGTGCTGCGCCACGAGCACAATTCCGGCAAGAGCGCCGCCATCCGCAGCGGCGTACTGGCGGCGCGGTCAGGCATCATCGTCACGGTCGATGGTGATGGGCAGAACCCGCCGGCCGATGCCGCGCGCCTGGCGATGATCCTGCGCGACGCCCCCGCACAGGTTGGCCTGGTCGCCGGCCAGCGCCGCGCGCGCCAGGACACGGCCTCGAAAAAATGGGCGTCGCGCTGGGCCAACGGCATCCGCAAGAGCCTGCTCAACGACAATTGCGACGATACGGCGTGCGGTCTCAAGGCTATCCGGCGGGACGTCTTCCTGCGCCTGCCGTTCTTCGACCAACTGCACCGCTACCTGCCGGCCATGGTCAATCGTGAAGGCTTCACCACCCTGCTTGAGCCGGTCGATGATCGCGCCCGTACAACAGGTCAATCGAAATATACCAACATCGGACGATTGGCCGTAGCGCTAACCGACCTTCCGGGTGTAATGTGGTTAAACCGCCGTTTACGCAAACCCGGCAAGGTTAGCGAAGCGGAGTGATTTTTTCCGGCCCAATCGGGGGCGGTCGGACAAGATGGGGAGGACTTCGTTGCCAGTATTTCACGACCCCAAGACCTCCATCGGCGTGGAAACCGCCATTGGCGTTCTGGACGACCAGCCCCGCAAGCCCGTACAAAGGAATGCCAGCTTGGTTACTGCCTTTCCGCTCTTAGCCCTGCCGTGGTTCGTTTATAACATCCTCGCCATGATTTCGTGGATTGGCGGGACCGACCCCAACGCGGCCTATAACGCCATGACCCAGGTCCTGGTCACCCTGCCCATGCCCTCACCCGGTACGCACTGGGTGATCCAGGTTGGCGACATCATCCTCCTGGGCGCGCTGATCTGTCTGTTCTTCGAACTCCTGAAGTCGACGAAGTCGGACAAGGTCGCCATCATCAATCACTCGCTGTCGATGATGCTGTTCATTGTGGCCCTGGTGGAGTTCCTGCTGTTGCGGCCGTTCTCGACCTCGACCTTTTTCCTGCTGACCGCCATGATCCTGATGGATGTGCTGGCCGGCTTCATCGTCACCGCCATCTCGGCGCGCAAGGATATCGACTTCGGCGCCTGAGTTTGCGGCAACACAAGAAAAAGCCCGGTGCATCCTGTGCGCCGGGCTTTTTTCTTTGCGATAGAGGAGGAGAGCTAGCCGAAGACGGCAAAGATCAGGGTGACGACCAGAGTGTCGAAGGCGCGCATGGCCAGACGCGATGCGGTGAAACGGGGGCGGGGGGCTTTCGACACGATGAACTCCGGGCAACAGGTGTCCGAAGAGGTGCAAGAGCCGTGCCGTGGTTAAGAGTGTCCGGCGACTAAATTATAAGCCTTGGATATATTTGCGGAAAAGGCGCCCGTACGGTTAATGTGCGGCTTAGATTTCCGTCTTGGTCACCCGGCCGGGGCGCGGGCGGCGGTCATTGGGGCCGGAATATTCAGACTTCAGATAGGTCGATTTTGCCCGCTCAAGAGTCTCAGGCCCGCCGCGCAGGCCACGCTTTTCCCCGCCGCCCAGCATCTGGGCTTCGAAAGTGGGATCGGATGACGTCGCCGCAGGACGTGTTTTACGCACACGCACCCGATCGCCGGTCTGGTCGACGACCGGACCGGCAGGAACGGGAAGGGAAGAGTCGGAATTGCTCATGCCTTTAAGGATACACTCGTAAAGCTAAAAGATCGGTTTGTTTTAGCTCATATTTGTCGCGCTCAGTTCTTTTTCGCCAGCGCGTCGATCTGCGCCTTCATGGCTTCCATCTGTTCGCGCAGTTCGCGCACCGTGTCCGTTTCGCGCGGCGCGGCCGGCGCGGCCTGAGGGGCGACAGCCTCGCTTTCGGGCGCGCCACCCACGCCACCCGTATTGGCGAAGGAGAAGGGCGAGAACATGCGCATGGCGCGGTCGAACATGGCCAGGTTCTGTGACACCTGCTCATCGAAATAGCCGATGCCTGGTGCGCCGCCGAAGGCCTGCTGGAACTGCGAGCGGAAACGCTCCTGCTGCTTGGCAAAGCCGTCGAGCGACATTTCGAGATAGGTCGGCAGCAGGTTCTGCATCGAGTCGCCGTAGAAGCTGATCAGCTGGCGCAGGAACTGGATCGGCAGCAGGTTCTGGCCGCGGCTTTCTTCTTCGAAGATGATCTGGGCCAGAACGGAGCGGGTGATGTCGTCGCCGGTCTTGGCGTCGAAGACAACGAAATCGACGTTCTGGCGGACCATGTCAGACAGGTTGTCGAGCGTGACGTACGAACTGGTGGCGGTGTTGTACAGACGCCGGTTCGCGTACTTCTTGATGATGACGCGGTCACCTTCATTGCGTTTGCTGCGCGTTTTCGTTTCGCTCACTGTCACACTCCTTGTTCTATGGCCGCAAATCGTTGTCAGGCCTTATGTTGCCGGAGGTTAAACCCTTTTTTGCTCGTGCGTAAAGAGGTTAGTTGCGGTGCAAAATACCTTTTGGAATTCAAAGGTTTGTGAGTTGACCGCTAAACCCTTGGCTCGTAAGGGATGCTGCACAGCTTTTTGCGCAGCATTTCCGGTTGGGCCTTCGCCTTGCCTTTCCCTTTTGATAATCGCGTTATCACGCAAGTGCACACAATGTGTAATCAGTGTTCAGGAAGGGGGCGCCGCTCAGCCTTGATTTCACCCGTCAGTTGCAGTAACTGCCTGTGAAATCAGCGTTAATTCTCCCCACAAGCGCACCTCCAAGGAGATCTCATGTCCCTCAATGAAGTCGTTATCGTTTCCGCCGCCCGCACACCCGTGGGGTCTTTTCTCGGTGCCCTTGGCACCCTCCCGGGCCACGAGTTGGGCGCCATCGCCATCAAGGCGGCGGTCGAACGGGCCGGCCTGCAACCTGCCGACGTCAACGAAGTGATTCTGGGACAGGTCCTCCAGGCGGGCCAAGGCCAGGGGCCGGCGCGCCAGGCCTCTGTCAAGGCCGGCATCCCGGTCGACAGCCCGGCCTGGTCAATCAACCAGATCTGTGGCTCTGGCCTGCGCGCGGTTGCGCTGGGTGCGCAATCGGTCGCGCTTGGCGAATCGGCGATCGTCGTCGCCGGTGGACAGGAGAGCATGTCGATGGCCATGCACGCGGCCTATATCCGCACCGGCCAGAAGATGGGCGACCTCAGCCTGGTCGACACCATGATCCGCGATGGCCTGTGGGACGCCTTCAACAACTATCACATGGGCCAGACGGCCGAGAACATCGCCGCCAAGTGGAGCATCAGCCGCCAGGAGCAGGACGAGTTCGCCGTTGCTTCGCAGAACAAGGCCGAAGCCGCCCAGAAGGCCGGTAAGTTCGACGGTGAAATCGCTGCCGTGACCATCAAGGGCCGCAAGGGCGACACCATCGTCGACAAGGACGAATATATCCGCCACGGCGCAACCTATGAAGCACTGGCCGGCCTCAAGCCCGCCTTTATCAAGGAAGGCACAGTCACGGCTGGTAATGCCTCGGGCCTCAATGACGGCGCAGCTGCGGTTGTGCTGATGTCGCGCGCCGAAGCCGACCGTCGTGGCCTGAAGCCATTGGCACGCATCGTTGCCTCGGGCATTTCCGGCGTCGATCCAGCCATCATGGGCACCGGCCCGATCCGCGCAACGCAGAACGCCCTGACGAAGGCCGGCTGGAGCATCGGCGATCTCGACCTGATCGAGGCCAACGAAGCTTTTGCCGCCCAGGCGATCAGCGTCAATCGCGAACTGGGCTGGGACTTGGCCAAGGTCAATGTCAATGGCGGCGCTATCGCCATCGGCCACCCCATCGGCGCTTCGGGCGCGCGCGTCCTGACGACGCTGCTGCACGAAATGCAGCGGTCGGGCGCGAAAAAGGGTCTCGCAACGCTCTGCATTGGCGGCGGGATGGGTGTCGCCCTCGCGGTTGAAGCAGTCTAATCAGATCTAATGATTTCGCCTCATCAAGCCGACGCGAGGTCGGAGAGGCTAAGAAGAGGGAAGATAATATGGGTCGAGTAGCACTGGTCACCGGCGGAACGCGCGGTATCGGCAAGGCCATCGTCAAGCGTTTGCGCGATGCAGGTCTGACGGTTGCCGCCGGTTATGCCGGCAATGAAGAAAACGCTCGCAAGGTCGCTGACGAACTGGGCGTCACCATCGTCAAGGGCAGCGTCGACAAGTTCGAAGACTGCGCCCGTGCCGTGCAGGAAGTCGAAGCCAAGCTTGGCCCGATCGAAGTCCTGGTCAACAATGCCGGCATCACCCGCGACGGTTTCTTCCACAAGATGTCGAAGGACCAGTGGCAGGAAGTCATCCACACCAACATGGACAGCGTCTTCAACATGACGCGCCAGGTGATCGAAGGCATGCGTGAGCGTAACTACGGCCGCATCATCAACATCTCGTCGATCAATGGTCAGAAGGGCCAGGCCGGCCAGACCAACTACTCGGCCGCCAAGGCCGGTATGATCGGCTTCACCAAGGCGCTGGCCATGGAATCGGCCGCCAAGGGCATCACCGTCAACTGCGTCGCCCCGGGCTATACCTCGACCGAGATGGTGTCGGCCATTAACCCGGCCGTGCTGGAAAAGATCGTCGCCGGCATCCCCGTCGGCCGTCTGGGCACGCCGGAAGAAGTCGCCGAAATCTGCGCCTTCCTGGCCTCGGACATGGCGTCGTTTATCACGGGCGCAACCATAGCCGTGAATGGCGGTCAACACATGCTTTAAGGCGTCCAGCCTCGCCCTGGCGAGCTGCAAATGGCTGTCGCCTTCCGCGTCCTTGCTCGTGTACTTAAGTACACGTCGCTGCGGGTGCTCAGACGCCAATCATTTTCGCCACGCCATGCCGGTCTGGTCGCGCTTAAAGTCCGGGCCGTAGTAAGTGGAAAATCACTATTGAGTACAAGGGGTGTGGCGATTTCGCCACGCCCTTTTTATTACCGCGGAATCGCCCTAATTGTTGCAGGCATGCGCAGATTGCTGTCTTAAATCTGCCCAAGTCGGCCCATAACTATCGGCCTTAATGAAAAGCAGAATTGCACATTCCCTGACGCGTGTTGTCGGCGCCGTTCTCATCGTCCTGTCCCTTGGCGCCGGCGTGGCCGAGGCGCAGGGCATGAAATCGCTCCGCGACAAGATGTTCGGCAACCCGTCGTCCGACGGCAGGGCAGGTAGTGCGTCGAAAGTTACCCATTACATTTCCGAAGAAGGCGAGAGCTTTGTCCTCGACGGCACCCGCCCGACGCCGCTGCTGCGTTTCGACGGCGATGCTGAAATCTGGGCGCTGACGCCAACGCCCGGTACCAAGGGCGAGATCATCTACAAGAACGATCTCGGCGAGCCGATGCTGAAGGCGACGCGCTGGGGCGGCATGGTGCTCTATTCCGACGACCGGCCGATGGGCGACCCCGCCGCCGCCTCGGGCAAGGCCGAAGCCTTCCGGCCGGCCATGATGACGCCGGTCCTGCTTTGGCAAAGCCTGGCCAAGGCCAGCCGCCGCGCCTCGCAGGCCGTGGAGCGCCTGATCCCCTTCGACGCCCAGGGCGCTACGCCGGAATCGGCCGCGCTTTATGCTGAAGCCTTTGATGTGACCTCAAGCGCCATCGTCCGCGTCGCACAGACCAGCCGCAGTGGCCGCAAGCTGGCCAATATCCGCGAGGTTCACTTTGTTGAGGGCCGCCCGCCGAGCGTTCGCGTCGAAAAGGGCATACTGGTTATGAAGCTGGATCCCAGCCGTGGCGTCTGGGGCGGACGGGTGTCGTCCAAGCGCGTCGCCAATGTGCTGACGGCGTCCTATTCGATCGCCGACGATAGGCGCTAGTCGCGATGCCCAAAAAGTGTGTGGCGGTTTTTGGCTAAGCATCGCGACAAAGCAAACTAACGGAATTCGTCTTTGAGACGCCGTAGCTCTCCGAACTTCGCCGCCTGGGCCTCAAACCCCTTTTCCCGTAACGGATAGCGCAGGAAAGGGTTGGTCGCCTTTTCTTCGGCCAGCGTCGTAGGCACGGTATATTCCCCGCGTTCTCTTTGCCCCCGGACCTTCTCGGCGCGTGCGGCAAGAACCGGATCGTTCCCCAGGCTTTCGGCGAACTTCAGATTGACCAGCGTATATTCGTGCGCACTCCACAGGACCGTGTGGTCCGGCAATTCACATATCCGCAGAAGGCTGGCCCAGTAATCCCGGGGCGTGCCTTCGAACATGCGGCCGCAGCCCAGCGGAAACAGGGCATCGCTGATAAAGGCATTGCCGCCAGCGTGATCGATATAGGCAATAATGCCGTTGGTATGACCCGACAGGTCTATGACGTCGAGCCGCGTCTCGCCCAGTTGATAGACGTCGCCGGGTTTCAAAACGTGGTCGAGCGGCCAGCGTTTGCGCACCTCTTCCGCCCCATGAATAGGGCAACCGAAGCGTGCCTGAACCTCGGCATTGCCGCCGCCGTGATCCGGATGCCAGTGGGTGTTGAGGATGACATCTATGTTGATGCCCATGGCTTCGGCGCGTGCGATAATCTTGCCGGCCTCCGGTGTATCTATACAGGCAACGCGACCGGAGGCTTCGTCCTGTATCAGAAAACCGTAATTGTCGGTCAGGCACGGAAAGATCGTAATTTTTAGCGCCATTTCCGATTCGTCCTGATAAACTGCCGACAACTGACTATATCCTACCCGACCTGTCCGGCATCGTCTCCGGATAATGTCGGCAAAAAGGACAACCGTTGCGCCGTACTGTCGAGGACCTGAACAGCTTCTACGCCACGCCCGAGGGGCAGATGGTGCGTGAACTGGTTGGACTGCGCCTGCGCGACCAGTGGGGCGATGTGCGCGGCCTCGACGTCCTCAGCATCGGCTACGGCACGCCCTACCTCGACCATTTCAATGAAGCACGCCGTGTGATCCAGGCCATGCCGGCTCAGCAGGGCGCGGAAATCTGGCCATCGGGCCTAAAGGTGCGCTCGGCCCTGGTCGACGAGGAAGCCCTGCCGTTTCCCAGCGCCCTGTTCGACCGCATCCTGATGGTCCATGCCCTCGAAGAATCGCAGTCGCCGCAGAACCTGCTGCTTGAGGCGTCGCGGCTCTTGTCGCCCAACGGCAAGCTGATTCTGGTCGTGGCGGCGCGCGGCGGCCTTTGGGCGCACGTCGAAAAGACTCCATTTGGCTATGGCTTGCCATATAGTCGAGGCCAGTTAGAGCACGCTGTGCGCCAGGCCGAACTTGAGCCGATGGCCTGGGCCAATGCTCTTTACGTCCCACCAGTGCGCTCGCTGCTGCGCTGGGCCAAGACCATTGAGAAGATCGTGCCGCACATATGGCCGCTGACCGGCGGGTTGATCCTGATGGAGGCGGGCAGGCGGCCCTTTGTGGCGACAACGGTCAAGGCACCGAAGCCGCTCTTGCCGGAACTGCGTGACGTGCTGGCGCCAGCAGGTGCCCCTGCGCCAGCCGGGCGGCAACTAGAGGAAGTATAAGCATTTCCCGGCAAAGTGCCAAAGCACGTTTCTGGCGGTTCGCCGTTAGGAAATGCGACCAGATACAAAGAGAGTCTTTTCTCTTTGACCCTCGCCGAGACTCTCAGCCATATGGCGGCATGATGAAACAGCTCATTTTAATGCGCCACGCCAAGGCGGAAAACAAAGCTCCGTCCGGGGAAGATTACGAACGTTCGCTGGAAGCGCGCGGCCGCGAGGAGGCCCTGACGGTCGCCCGCGCCTTTCAGAACGATGGCCTCAAACCTGATCTGGCTCTGGTATCGTCGGCCGCACGCACCACCCAGACCTTCCGTCAGGTCGAAAGCATTCTGGGCGACATAAAGGTCCAGTTTCTCGACGAGCTTTACAACGCCGAGGTCGGCGTCATTCGTCGCGTTATCGAAGCGCATGAGGATGAGGCTGAACGCCTGCTGGTCATCGGCCACAATCCCGGCATCCAGTATCTGTCCGTCGACTATATGATCGGCAGCGGTGCATCGATGAGTGCGATCGACAAGGTTAGGAACGGTTTCTCGACGGCGACGGCAGTGATCTTCGAAGTCGATGTTGCCGGGCGGCCTGTCTATGACGGCATCCACCAGCCGGGAAAATAATTTGGTAGAGAGTCGCGCGCAGAATGAGCGCACGGCGAGTGAAGGTAGAAGACTATGTATTATGGTTTGGCGACACGGGCGCTGCATGTGCTGTCCCCGGAAGATGCGCACACAGTCACGATTGAACTGTTGAAGCTGGGCCTCGGACCTGTTTCCAGCCTGGATACGCAGGAACTGGCTGTGTCCGTGCCGTTCGACGGTGGCGTCCTGAAATTCCGCAATTGCGTGGGTCTGGCAGCCGGCTTCGACAAGAATGCCGAAGTGCCGCTGGCCATGTTGCGCTCGGGTTTTGGCTTTGCCGAGTGCGGAACGGTCACGCCTCTGCCGCAGGACGGCAATCCCAAGCCACGCCTGTTCCGCTTGCGCGAAGACCAGGCGGTGATCAACCGCATGGGCTTCAACAACAAGGGGCTGGACGTTTTTGCCGACAACCTGTCGCACGCCCTGCCGCGCCGCCGCAATGGCGTCATAGGCCTGAATATCGGCGCCAACAAGGACGCCACCGATCGCATGGCCGACTACCTTACAGGCTTAAAGCAGCTATGGGGGCAGGGGGACTATTTCACCGTCAATATCTCCTCGCCCAATACGCCGGGCCTGCGGGCATTGCAGGGCAAGTCGTACCTCGACGATCTGCTGGGTCAGATCGCGGCGACGCGCGCGGCGCTGAAGGCGGCGACCAAAACCAATATGCCGATCTTCCTGAAGATCGCGCCGGACCTGACCGAGGCCGAGATCACCGATACGGTCGAGGAGACGCTGAAGCACGGCCTGGACGGGCTGATCGTTTCGAATACGACGCTGTCGCGTGATGGACTAACGTCTTCCTTCCGCGAGGAAGCCGGCGGCATGTCCGGGGCGCCCCTGTTCGACCTGTCGACCCAGGCCCTGCGTTTTGCGCGCGCGGCGAGCGGCGGCAAGCTGATCCTCATTGGGGCTGGAGGCATCGATTCAGGCGCCAAGGCCTATGCCAAGATCCGCGCCGGGGCTTCGCTGGTCCAGTTCTATTCGGCGATGGTCTACAAGGGCCCCGGCCTGGCCGATTCCGTGCGGCGCGATCTGGTGACGCGTCTGCGTGCAGACGGTTTCCGGTCGATTTCCGAGGCGGTCGGCGCGGACTGATCCAAAGGTTTTTACCACGAACGACACGAATAAAAGCGCCCTTTTTCAAGGGGCGCTTTTTTCACGAACAATGCGAGACTGCGGTATTAAAATACTCCATGGCATTCTTCGCGATGCGGTGTAATCACACCTCGCTTGCTCTTTCGTGTTCGTGACGTCGCAGGCCTGCCTGCGGCGTGTTCGTGTGGTTCGTAGTTAAATCTCTTTTTGCATGGAGTGTCCGGTTACCACCGCTTCAACGTCGCGATGAATCGTTCTATCAATATTTAAATTAAATCAGAGATTTATATGGTTAACTGAATCTTGCCAAAATCATCCTGAAAACGTTTGGCTTAAAGCAAAACGGCGCGCTCATCCTGCTGGTGAGGCGCGCCGTAAAATATTGAGACAACAGCGAATCTTGCGAGTCGCGATTCATCCCGCTTAAAGCTGCAAGTTAAAAGGGGCTGTAACGGTCCATGAGAGTCTGGGCGACAGGCGCCTTGACCATGTTCGACTGGTCGCCGCGGCCGCCGTAGGAGATGCGCGCTTCGGCCAGTTGCGTGTGCTTCAGAGTGTTCTGTGAACTGACGTCTTCAGGACGGGCAATACCGGAAACGGTCAGCACGCGGACTTCGCGATTGGTGCGGACTTCCTGTGTGCCTTGGACGACCAGGTTGCCGTTCGGCAGCACGCCCGTGACGACGGCGGCGATGGTCACGAAGATCTTTTCGGCGCGTTTGACCGAACCCGAACCGGCATTGGTCGACGAACCCGATGCGCTGAGGGCATTGGCCGGGTCGTATTGCGACGGGAAAATCTTGCCGAGTGAGGATTCAAAGCCGAACACGTTCGGCACGCCCGCCTGGTACGAATTGGTGCGCGAACCGTTGCTTGCATTGCTGGTCTGGGCGCTGTCATCGATTTCGACATTGATCGTCAGGATATCGCCGACGCCGCGGGCGCGCTGGTCGTTGAAGAAGGTGCGGGCGCCGACGCGCCACAGCGAATTGGCCGAGGCGGGTGTGGTGTTGGGCGCTGCGGCGACCATCTGCTGTTGCGGCACGATGGCAGCCGGATAGCCCATCGGCGTCAGCGACGGCCCGTTGACGGTTTCGCTGATCGAACCGCAGGCGGACAGCGATGCGGCGGCGAGGATGAGGGCTGAGAAGGCTTTGATACGCATGACGATTACCTGAGCGAGAGCAGTTGACGGGAGCGGAATTGATCGGCGGCCGGGCCGGCCAGCGCTTCGCCGGGGCCGGTAATGACGGCGTCGATCATCTTCTTCGAAGTCGGATTTTGCAGTTGAACCGCGTCGCCAATGGCAGCGTCCTTTGTTGCGATGCCGGTGACGGTCAGGGCCATGCCCTTGGCGGCCCAGGTCACCTTGACCGGCTCCGAGCGCTTGACGACAGCGACCTTGCGGACCTGGGCGACCGGTGCTGCGGCCAAGGGCGCAGGCGCGGCGGCAACAGGTGACACAGCGGCCGCCGGCGCCGCGTCGCCGAACGGATCTCCGCCATCGGCGCCTTCGGTGACGATGATGCGGCGCTGGCCGCGCGGATTGTCCCAGTACATGCCGTTGCGGCTGGCCAGCATCTGCACGGTGGCGGCGTCAAGCACGGCATTGCCGGCGTTGCGATAGCCGACGACTACACGCGCGCCGGCGCCGGCATTATCGAAGACGTCGCCGAGGGTGACGCGGCCGTCGCTGTCGGTCGGGGAAGCCTTGAGGACCAGTGTGCCTGCGCACGCGATCGACGGGGCGAAGAGCATCAGGGAGGCGAGGACGGAGGCGAGTTTCATCTACTTAGCCCCGGGCAAGCTGGCTGGTGGTCTGCAGCATGGTGTCGGCCGTGGTGATGACCTTCGAGTTCATCTCGTAGGCGCGCTGGGCGACAATCAGGGCGGTGATTTCCGAAACGGCGTCGACGTTCGAGGCTTCGATGTAGTTCTGCAGCAGGGTGCCCACGCCGGTCTCCCCCGGGTTGGCGATATTGGCCGGGCCTGACGAGCCGCTTTCCAGGAAATAGTTGTCGCCGATGGCGTCGAGGCCGGCTTCATTGATGAAGGTCGCCAACTGGAGCTGACCGACGACGGTGGGCGCGGCCGTACCGGCCTGCGTGACCTGGACCTGGCCAGATTTGGAAATCGAGATGCCCGTTGCATCAGCCGGGATGGTGATCGATGGTTGGACCTCGTAGCCATCGACGGTGACCAGGCGGCCCTGGTCGTCGCGGGCGAAATTGCCGGCGCGGGTATAGGCGGTTTCGCCAGACGGCATCAGGATTTGAAAGTAGCCCTTGCCTTCGACGGCGAGGTCGTAGGGGTTGCTGGTCAGGGTCGGCGTGCCCTGGCCCATGATACGGTAGACGCTGCCGGTCTTGACGCCGGCGCCGATCTGGATGCCGGTCGGCACGACCGTGCCCGAATCCGAAGACTGGGCGCCCATGCGTTCGATGTTTTCGTATAGCAGGTCCTGGAATTCGGCGCGCTGCTTCTTGAAGCCGATCGTATTCATGTTGGCGATGTTGTTCGAGATGACCTCGACGTTCATCTGCTGGGCGGCCATGCCGGTGGTGGCGGTGCGTAGAGCTCTCATGGATTACTTCCTCAAGCTACTTTTCCCAGACGCTCGACGGCGGTCCGGTTCAGTTCGTTTTGCTTCTCAATGATCGACGCGACGCTCGAATAGGCGCGGTTGATCTCGACGAGTTTGGTGATTTCGATCATCGGATTGACATTGGACGATTCCAGCATGCCCTGCTGGACGCGGGCGTCGGTCGCCGGAATCATACCGCCGGTGCGCAGCGTATAGGTGCCGTCGCCCTCTTTTTTCATGTTCGACAGGCTGTCCGGACGGACGACCTGCAGCTTGCCAACGCGCAAAGGCTGGCCCTGGACCATCTGGCTCAGGATGCCGTCGGCTGAGATGGTGACTTCGCCGTTCTTGGGGTCGATAGTGATCGGGCCGCCGTCGCCCTGAACCTGATAGCCCGACTGGGTTTGCAGCGTGCCATCGGGGCCCGGCAGGAAGGCGCCGTCACGGGTATAGGCAGTGCCGCGCGGCGTCTGGACAGTGAAGAAGGCGCCATCGCCGGCGATGGCAACGTCGAAGCTGCCGCCAGTCTGTGTCAGGGTGCCCTGGCGGAAGTCGCGGCCCAGGCCATTGTCATAGGCAAAATTGGCCGGGGTCTTGATCGGGTCGTTCTTGGCCGGTTCACCGTATTCGTTGGTGATCAGCAACTGTTCGAACTTGAAGCCGGTCGTGTTCATATTGGCCAGGTTGTTGGCCGACACGTCCAGCTCCCGTCGAAGGGTGATCTGGCGCGACAAGGCGATGTAGCTGGCATTGTCCATAGGGGCGGCCTGACGAAAGGGCGAATGGGTGGTCGTTAACCATACCGGTGCAATCGCCGTGCCAGTTGGCGTGAAATTCTTATCTAATTGAATAATCGATGTAAAAGTGGAAATCGCCTCAAACTTGAAACCGCCCGACGCGGCAAAAAATGCCGCCCTGACAAGCAATCGTTAACCATGTTTGCGGAATATGGCTCTTGAAGCGGCTGGCGCTCCATGCCCCCGTTAAGATTTGTTCAATATTTGCGCCTAGGCTCGATGGCCTCAGGTTGCGCAGCAGTCGTCAGGTGATAGGTTTTGGCCAAGACCAAGGACAAGAAGAAGGAGGCCGAAGCGCCTCCGGTGGATGGCGGCGGCGAGGGCGAAGGTGAAGCGCCCAAGAAGAAAGGCCTGCCCATCATGCTCATCGCCATTGCCGGCGGCGCAGTCCTGTTGCTGGGCGGTGGTGGGGCCGCGGCCTACTTCATGTTCCTGAAGCCAAAGCCGGCCGCCGAAGCCGGCGCGCATGGCGCAGAGGCGGGCAAGAAGGACGCCCACGGCAAGGACAAGAAAGACGCGCATGGCAAGGACAAGAAGGAAGGCGGCGGTCACGGTGGCGGCGGTGAAAAGGTCGATCCAAAGACCCAGCCGGTCATCGCCGAAGGTCCGGAGGGCGTCACCTACTTCACCCTGCCGGACGTCGTCGCCAATATCGAAAGCCCGGATGGGCGCGCTTCCTATCTCAAGATGAAGCTGACCTTCGAAGTGGGCGACGAGGAAACCGTCGAACTGCTCAAGGAAAGCATGCCGCGCATCAACGACATCCTGCAGGGCTTCATGGGTGAGCTGCGCCCCGAAGACCTGTCGTCGTCGGCCGGCGACTATCAACTGCGCCTGGAAATCCTGCGCCGCATCAACCTGATCCTCGCCCCGCACAAGATCAATGCGGTCCTGATCGAAGAAAAGCTGATCACTTAATGTTTGCAGGACGCGTTTTGTCATGACCGGAGAAGTCGATCAGGAAGCCATGATGGCTCAGTGGGAAGCGGAACTTGCCGCTGAAGCTGAGGCCGCGACGGGTGGGGGAGGACAGGACGGCGGTGATCTGGCGGCCGAATGGGAAGCCATGGTCGGCGGCGGGACCATGGGCGAGCGCTTCAACATGCCCCACGGGGCGGAGCGTATCCTCAACCAGGATGAAATCGACAGCCTGCTCGGCTTCGACCTGTCGGAAGACGACTACAATGAGCGCTCGGGCATCCGGGCGATCATCAACTCGGCCATGGTGTCCTATGAACGCCTGCCGATGCTGGAAATCGTCTTCGACCGCCTTGTGCGCCTGATGACGACCAGTTTGCGTAACTTCACGTCCGACAACGTCGAAGTCTCGCTCGACAACATCTCGTCGATCCGCTTCGGCGATTATCTGAACTCGATCCCGCTGCCGGCCATCCTGGCCGTGTTCCGTGCCGAAGAGCTGGATAACTATGGCCTGCTGACGGTCGATTCCAACCTGATCTATTCGATCGTCGACGTGCTGCTGGGCGGCCGTCGCGGCACGGCGGCGCTGCGCATCGAAGGCCGCCCCTACACGACGATCGAACGCGTGCTGGTGCAACGGATGGTCGAGGTCGTGCTCAATGACGCCAAGGCGGCGTTCGAGCCGCTGACCCCGGTCAATTTCAACCTCGACCGCCTGGAAACCAATCCGCGCTTTGCAGCCATCGCGCGTCCCGCCAACGCCGCGATCCTGGTCAAGCTGCGCATCGACATGGAAGACCGCGGCGGTCGCGTCGAACTGCTTCTGCCCTATGCGACGCTGGAACCGATCCGCAAGATGCTGCTGCAGCAGTTCATGGGTGAGAAGTTCGGCCGCGACAATATCTGGGAAAGCCACCTTGCGACCGAGCTGTGGACAACGCAGATGGAAGTCCGCGCCGTTCTCGACGAACAGCAGATGCCTTTGTCTCAGGTCTTGAATTTCAAGGTCGGAGAGACGATCCTGTTGAATGCAAACGCTGATTCTCCCGTGCAGTTGCGCTGCGGCGCGATTCCGCTGACAACGGGCCGCATGGGACGTAAGGGCCATTCGATCGCCGTGCGCGTCGAACAGCCTCTGGCGTCAACAACCAAACGCCGTCTGGCCCAGATGCGCAAGAAGTAGCGCCGGAAATCAAAGGGGAAGATGAACTTCACAGGCCTGATCATGGACGGTGTCCTCGTCGCGCTGCTGCTGGCAGCGCTGGCGTTTGGCATGCGCCTGAACACGCGCCTGAAAACCCTGCGTGCCGGCCAGGAGGAGTTCGCCCGCGCCGTCGCTGAACTCGATAGCGCCGCCATCCGCGCCTATCAGTCGTTGAAGGAACTGCGCTCAGAGGCCGACGACAGCCAGGAACTGCTGCACGGTCGTATCGTGGCGGCGCGCGACCTCATGCAAAAACTGGAAACCCAGGTCGGCCGCGCCGAACGGGCCGCGCGTGAGATCGACAGCGGCATGGACGCGCTGTCGGCCCTGCAAGGCCGCGCCGAACAGACGGCCAAGCGGCTGGAAAGCGCACCGAGGCCCACACCTGTGGTGCCGCCCCGTCCGGCACCGCCTGTCGAAGCGGCCAGAGACATTGCCAGAGATCCGGCGCGTGAACCCATCCGTCGCCAGCCGAAACTGGAAGAAGACGCCGACTATAATCCCGCCTGGTCGGCCGCGCCCAAGACGCCGACCGTGGCGCGCGGTGCCGCAACGCCGGAAAAACGCGATCCGTTCGAACGCGATGTCATCAGCTTCCGGTCACCGGCGGCATCGGCCTCCTCAGATAGGGGCGGACAACGCAAGAGCCTTCTTCCGGACCTGCCCGACGAGGACGAAGCCGAGATGCTCGACAAGGTCCAGATGTCCGAACTGGTCGTCGCCAATCTGAACGAAATGATCCGGACCCTGACCCTGCCGCCCCGGCGGGTTTTGTCGGTTGAAGATGATCTGTTCGGCGAAGAGAATTAAAGCGATATGCCAAAAAGTGCCGAGAAGCGTTTTTTGGGGTTTTGGGCTTGGATATCGCTGCAAAACAAAAACTAGATAACAGACATTAATCTCTGTTAACGCGATATTTAGCAAAAAGCCGCAAACAAGGGACACGCGTCACCTCTTACGCCCGGACCCGAGTTGAGTATGGCCAACCTTCCTCGCATTCTCCCGATTGTCTTCGTCGCCGTGGGCGGCGTGCTGGCCATGAAGGCCATCACCAGCCTGGAGCTGGTGCCCAGTGCGTTCCAGGCCGCCGAAGCGTTCGCGGCCGAGCAGAAGACGCCCGCCGAAAAGGCGAAGCCCAAGGCTGCGCCAGCCGCCAAGTCTAAGGGCGAAGCGGAAAACGCCGACGATCCGACCGAAAGCTACGCCATGGACTCGGTCCTGAAGGCCGCCGATGCCGGGACCAAGGCCAAGGATGCGGCGGTAGCTGCGCCCGCTGCACCGATCTGCGCCACGTCCGTCAAGGACCTTGCGGCGCAGGCCGGCATTTCGCCGAACGAACTCAACATTCTGCAAAGCCTCGGCACGCGCCGCGCCGAACTCGACCAGCGCGAGGCGCAGATCAATTCGCGCGGTCAACTGATCGACGCCGCCGACGCCAAACTCGACGCCCGTATTACCCAGCTGCAAAACCTCAAGGGCCAGATCCAGGGCCTGATCGACCAGGCCAACAAGACGTCGAGCGCAGACACGGTTCGCATGGTCAAGGTTTACGAGTCGATGAAGCCTAAGGACGCGGCCGCCGTTCTGACGGCCATGAGTGATCCGGTCCGCCTGCCGATCGCCGCCGGCATGAAGGACCGGTCGCTGGCAGCCATACTCGGCGCCATGTCGCCGGATGCCGCGCGCGACTTGACCGAAAAGCTGTCGCAGCGCATGAAGGCGGCGGACTCGCTCCAGGAGAAGCTGAACAAGGCGACCGCGAGCGGCGGCGTCACCAAGGGCGCAGAGGCTACGCCGCCAGCTGCGACACCCGTCAAAAAAGGGTAACGCAAAACCTCTATCTTGCCGGACTTGTGAATTGAGCGTGTAGACCTTTTAGGGCCATGTGACTCTTGATTGTCTATGGGGGGATCTCAACCGGCACGGAGGTCGCCATGGCATATCAGTTTACGGCGCGTGAAGAGTTTCTCGTCAATACGCAGACCGAAGGCTTTCAGAGCTACGGCGATGTCACAGCACTGAACAACGGCGGCTTTATTGGGGTCTGGGTGGACTGGAGTGACACCCCGGCTGGCACATATGCCAACGTCCGGGCGCAGATTTTCGACGCTTCGGGCGCGAAGACAGGCGGTGAATTCCTTGTCAACACCGGGACGCAGAACAGTCAGACCGAACCGCGGGTAACCGTTCTCAGCAACGGTAATTTCGTTGTCAGCTGGCAGGATGCCCTCGACCCATACGGACAAGACCTCGATGTCAAGGCACAGATATTTACGCGATCCGGCGCCAAGGTCGGGGGCGAGTTTCTGGTCAATTCCATAACCTATGAAGCACAGGCAGATCCAAGTATCACGGCATTGGCCAATGGCGGCTTCGTCGTCACCTGGCAGGATCTGAGCGAGACGCAGTTCGAGGAATACAACTGGATCATCAAGGCGCAGATATTCTCGGCCGACGGCGTCAAGGTCGGCGATGAGTTCAAGGTCAATACCTGGAACACATCCTTTGAGATCAATCCGGACGTCACTGCCCTTGAAGACGGTGGATTTGTCATAACGTGGAGCGACGACAGCGGTCCCGCAGAGGAGTACGGCGATATCCAGGCGCGGATATTTTCCGCAACCGGCGCGCCGGCCGGCAATCAATTCCGGCTCAACACTTCGGTATATGAAACACAAGCCACGCCCAGCATTGCCGGGCTGGCCGGCGGTGGCTTTGTCGCGATCTGGCAGGACTGGGGCGTGGAGACGGGCGGGGTTTATGGCCCCGGCATCGTAGCGGAAATGTTCGCTGCGGACGGGACCAGGGTCGGCGTACCGATCCTCGTAAGCGCCGATTTTCCCGGATATCAGGCGTTGTCCGACGTCGCCGCCTTGGAAAACGGCGGATTTGTCGTCACCTGGGAGGATTCCAGCGGCCAGGTCGGTGACACCGACGGATCCGCCATCCTTGCCAAGGTGTTCGACGTGGACGGCAACCCGGTCGGTGAGGAGTTCCTGGTCAACCAAACTGCCGGGGGCGGGCAGTTCGCCCCGGCCGTCACCGCTCTCAAGGGCGGAGGATTCGTCATCGAATGGACTGACTACAGCGGTAGTCTGGGCGACAGCAGCAATTCCTCGATCAAGGCGCGGATATTCGCACCGGACCCGACCGAAGACGCCGACTTTCTGACCGGCACGCCGGGCGCCGACTCGATCGAAGCCCTCGGCGGCGACGATACGGTCGATGGCGCCAATGGCCACGATATCCTTCGGGGCGGCGACGGAGCGGACAGTCTCTTTGGCGGCCTGCTCAATGACCTGCTGGTCGGTGATGACGGCAACGATTCGCTCTATGGCGGCGCGGATATCGACACGCTGCGCGGTGAAGACGGCGACGATCTCCTGTCAGGCGGTGCCGGGGGCGATTCCCTGAACGGCGGAACGGGCAACGATACGCTTCTTGGTGGAGAACGCTGGGACTCGCTGGTTGGCGGGCAGGGCAATGACTGGCTGGACGGCGGTCTCGACAACGACCAGATGTTCGGCTTGGCTGGTGACGACACCTATGTCGTCGATCATGTCGGCGACCGGGTCTACGAAGTGCCGGACGAAGGCAATGACACTGTGCGCTCTTCGATTGATTTTGCCCTCACGCCGAATGTCGAAACCCTGGTCCTGACGGGCACAGCAGACCTCAGTGGCACGGGCAATGGCCTGAATAACAACCTGAATGGCAACAGCGGCAACAATGTCCTGTCCGGCGGGCTTGGCAATGACAGCCTCTATGGCTGGGACAGCAATGACAGTCTGTCGGGCGGCAACGACCACGACCGCCTGTCCGGCGGCAATGGTAACGATACGCTGACAGGTGGCCACGGCCAGGACGTGCTGGGCGGCGGCGCGGGTGCGGATGCCTTCGTCTTCTCATCGGTCGCGGTCAATGGCCACGACCACGTCGTCGATTTCGTCCATGGCACGGACCGCCTGCTGTTTACTGGCGCAGATTACGGCTTCGCCGCCGGGCATGTCCTGACGGCGGCGGAGTTCATCGCAGGCAGCATGGCGGTCGGCGCATCGGCGCAGTTCGTCTGGGACGCCGCCGGACAGCGCCTTTACTGGGACGCTGACGGCGATGGCGCCGGTGCGGCTTTTGAACTGGCCCTCATCAGCAATGGCGCGGTCGTGACGAAAGATGATCTGGTCTTCACATAGTCGGTGGCGGGCCTGCCGGCTCTTCGAGCCGGATGTTACGCGATTGCGGCGTCAACAATTGGCAGCCCTATGCCGGCCGGGCTGGGCATCGTCGTCCCAGCCGGTCGGCTCAAGCCGCAAGTTCTAAGCCTGGCGGGCGGCCGTGTGGAACAGCCAGGCCGACAGCAGCCAGACGGCGATGAAACAGGCATCCAATGGCACGGTGAAATAGCCGGACAGGACAGCGGTTGCTGAAACCAGGCCTTGCGCGACCGCCATGACGACCAGGGTGATGGCCATGCCGTTTGGCCTCAACCGCGCCAGGAGCGCACCGGCGCCGCCGATCGCCAGCACGCCGGCGTACATCATGTTAGCGGGGTTGTCCTCGGATCCAATGATACCCACCGCCAGGTTCATCCAGACGAGTACGAAGCCCGCGGCCAGAGCCAGGCCGAAACCCAGCCGGTAGAAGAGGTTGCGCGACATCCGCGTCGCGACTTCCAGCAGGCCGCAGACCGTCAGCAGCATCACGCCGAACAGCATAAAGTCGAACAGGTCCCAGACGACTTCCTTCGTAAATTGCATGGCAATCAGTGGCGTCAGCCACAGTGCTGCTGCCGCTGCCCAGACCGCGATTTTCCAGCGGTCGCGTCCGTTTTTTACATTTTCCATTGTCATGGCCTCCAGCATGAATGAGGCCTTATCCCTAGCGCGGCGGCAAATGAGCGCCATGAGCGCCGTGTGAGCAATCGATGAAACCGTCACATACGGTTTTTATGCAATCCATTAACCTCCATTAAACGCCAATTAGGCATGTTCGGCGGTGATGAGTCGTGCCCGCAAACCCTCTTCGGACGGCAAGGTCCCCAAAACCGGTGAAGACTCCGGCGGGCTCGATGCTGCGCGTCACAAGTTCAAAAGCCCCCAACCGGCGCAGCATAAGTCGCTGGGACGGGCGCTTGGCGCGACGGCGGCGCTAGTCGCGGCCGCCAGTTTCAGTGTCGCCGGTTTGGCGATCGGTGATCCGCTCAATCTCAATATTGCGCCGCGCACCGAAGTCGATATCCGCACCGGCCGCAACGCCCAGTCGGGCCGCATCGAAATCTACGGCAGTGTCGGCTCAAAAGCGTCCGTCCGCCGCCAGGACGGCCAGATCGTCATCCGCCTGCCGGGCAACCTCAAGCCAGATCTCGGCGACATCCGCGCCAATCCGCCGATCGGCATTGCCGGTGTGGACGTCAAGAGCGATGCCCGCGCCACCGAGCTGTGGCTGAAGGTCGTCGATGGCTATGAGACGCGCTTTGGCCGGGCCGATGGCGCCGTCTTCGTGCAGATCGATCCGGACAAGGCAAAGCAGGACCTGCGCCAGCAGGCCAAGTCGGGCTCGGTCAGCGTCAGCTTGCAGGATATCCTGGCCGCCGACGCCAAAAAAGACGAAAAGCCCGCCGCCGAAGCCGCCAAGCCCGCCCCCCAGGTGCTGGTCGAGGTCGCCAATAACGAAGGCGGCCGTGACATCGCCTTCGGCTTCCCTGGCCCGGTTGCCGCAGCCGTCTTCCGGCGTGGCGAGTCGGTATGGATCGTTTTCGACGGCGAGGCCGATCTGCGCCTGCCGTCGGAGCTGAAGGACGGCGCCATCGTCCAGGACGTGCAGTGGACGCGCAATGACGGCTTTACGGCCATGCGGCTCAAGGCGCCTTCGACCGGAAGTCTGTCGGTCAACAGCGACGGCATGACCTGGCGCGTGCGGCTGGGCGGCAAGGCGCTGGAGAACCATGCGGCGCAAGGATCGATCATCCGCGATGATTCAACCGGTGTTTCCGGCCTGAATGTCAATATGGCCGGCGTGACACGCGTTGCCTGGATCCGCGACCCAAGTGTCGGCGACCGCATGGCCATCGTCACTGCTCGCGGTCCGGTCAAGAACATGGCGGTTGCGCGCCAGACCCTTCAGGCGACCCTGTCATCGACCGCCCAGGGCGTGATGGTCGAGCGCATGACACCCGACATCAAGGTGACGGTCGACGGCGACCTGGTTGAAATCTCGCGGCCCGACGGTCTGACCCTGTCGCCGCTCGACCCCAATGCCAAGCCCGACGATTCAAGGCTGGAATACAAGAACGCCCTGTTCGCCAGCCTGATGAACCCCGACTGGTCGGCAAAGCCCGAGGAAGGTTTCTTGCCGCGTTACAGCGCTCTTCAGGTTCTGGCTGCCGACGAGGCGCAACTGGGGGCGGCGGGTCCGAACACGGCGCGCCTGGCCCTGGCGCGTTTCCTGGTGGGGCAAGGACTGAACTACGAAGCCCAGGGTGTGCTCAACATGCTGACGCGGCAGAACCCGCGTTCGCTGGATGACCCGCAGGTCCGAGGCTTGCGCGTCGCCACCAAGATGCTGACCGGGCGCTATGACGACGCCAAGGCCGATCTCGGCTCGCCGCAACTGTCGGCCGATCCTGCGGCACGCCTGTGGGAAGCCTACGGTGAATACAAGGCCGGTAACTTCGCCGATGCCGTCAAGGATTTTCAGGCGGGCCTGAAGGCGATGGACCAGT
Organism: Asticcacaulis sp. P4_H10; assembly: GCF_056400965.1. Taxonomy (NCBI): domain Bacteria; kingdom Pseudomonadati; phylum Pseudomonadota; class Alphaproteobacteria; order Caulobacterales; family Caulobacteraceae; genus Asticcacaulis; species Asticcacaulis sp. P4_H10. The sequence continues at coordinate 410,227 of NZ_JBFUKH010000001.1, forward strand.
TTCCGGTCGAATGGCGCATGAAATTCGGCGCCGCCTATGCTGACGCATCGATGCGCCAGAAGGACCTGAAGACCGCCGACAAGATGATCGTCTATGCCGTCAACCAGGCCGGCACGCCATTGCAGAAGCTGGACGCCTATGCGGTCTACGCCCGGATCATCGAGGCCTCGGGCGACAAGCGCCGCGCGCTCAATGTCTTCGATGCCGTGTCGCGTGCCTCGGACGACGCCATCGCTGCGCCGGCCATGATGAACGCCGCCCGGCTGAAGTACGAACTGGGCAAGGCCAGGGCGGATGAGACGCTCAAGGCGCTCGACTCGTTGCGCTTCCGCTGGCGCGGCGACGGCACCGAGCTTCAGGTCATCGGCAGTATGGGCCAGATCTATCTCAGCCAGGGACGCTACCGCGATGCGCTTCAGGTCCTGCGCACTGCCGGCAAGCAGTTCGGTAGCGACCCGCAGGCGGTGCAGATCCAGGACACGCTCAACCAGTCCTTCCGTAATCTCTTCCTGGGCGGCATGGCCGATGGCCTGCAGCCGGTCGAAGCCCTGGGCCTGTTCAACGACTTCCGCGAACTGACGCCCGTCGGCACCGACGGCGACCAGATGGTGCGCAAGATCGTGCGCCGGCTGGTCGATGTCGACCTGCTGACCCAGGCAGCCGACCTGCTGCAATACCAGATCGACAACCGCCTGGATGGCGTGGCGAAGTCGGCCGTTGCCGCCGACCTTGCCGCCATCCACCTGATGAACCGCACACCTGAGAAGGCGCTCCAGGCGCTGTGGAAGACGCGCACGACGCTGCTGCCCAAGACGATTGCGACCGAGCGCCGGGTGCTTGAGGCGCGCGCCTTGCTGCAACTGGGCAAACCCGGCGAGGCCCTGGAGGTGCTCGGCAAGGACGCATCACCTGATGCCGACGACGTGCGCGCCGATATTTACTGGGCGCAGCAGGACTGGACAAAGGCCGCCGCCATCCTTGAGCGTCGCCTGGGCGACCGGTTCAAGAAGGATGCGGCCCTGAGCCTGAGCGATGAAGGCAGGGTGATCCGTGCGGGTGTCGCCTACAGCCTGCTCAAGGACGAGAAGGGCCTGACCCGGATGTCGGACCGCTGGTTGAAGTTTGCCAGCACGGCCTCGTCGCCTGACGCGCTGCGCGTGGCGCTGGCGCCGCTCGATGGTGGCGACCTGACCGGTCGCGACTTTGCCGCCGCCGCTGCCGCAACCGACAGTTTCGCCGGATGGGTCTCGGGCATGAAAAAGCGTTTCCGTGAGAAGGGCGCGCCTGCGCCCGCCGCACCGGCTGCAACCAAGGCGTAATCACATCTTTGTTATCATTGTCCGGTTTCGCTTTAGGCGGGGCGCGGGTCGATGTATTATATCTTTGTTCCCAAGAGATACGACGGGAACTTTGAACAGAAAGACACTGATCGTTTAGTTGAATTGAGCATAGCCGCAAGAGAATGCGCGGCGTCCCAGTCGAAATCTCGGCTACAGCCCATATTTGCTTTACACGCGATCAAGCCTCCGGAAATCTGACCTTAAGACCCTCTCGTTAAGAGAGCGCGCATCTTCCTGCGTTATCTTCCACCCCAAACGCAAAGAGGAGCGGACCGCCAAACGGTCCGCGTGAGGGCATCTATGAATACCAATATGAAAATCCCGTTTCGCTTTCCGGCCAAGCTCGGCAGCATCGCCGTGACCGCCGGCATCCTGCTCGTCGCCGGCGTCGGCCTGATGTCGTGCGGCCAGACCATCCAGCCCGGCAATGTCGGCGTCAAGATACGCACGCTTGGCCCCAGCGCCGGCGTCGACCAGACGTCGCTGCCGTCCGGCTGGCACATCAATATGATCGGCGAACGTATTGTTGAATTTCCGGCCATCCAGCGCACGTACACTTACACAGCCGAAACGGATGAACGCGGCCGCGAGAATGAGGAAATCAAGTTCTCGGACAACAACGCCTTGCCGATGACGGCCGACGTGCAGTTGGTCATGCGCATCGATCCGTCGAAGGCGCCGGTGCTCTACAAGCGCTATCGCCTGACCTTCGACCAGATGTTCGAAGGTCCGATCCGCAATGATGTGCGCTCGGCGATTGCGGCGGAGACTGAACTGGTCAGTGTCGAATACCTCTACCGCGGTGGTCGCCAAACCGTGATCCAGAAAGCTCTGGCGCGCGTCAACCGCAAGTGGGAGCCGCAAGGCGTCAACATCAGCCAGCTCGACTGGATCGGCACCATCCGCTATCCGCAGGTTATCCTCGACTCGATCCAGGCCAAGACCAAGGCGGATGCTGATGCTTCCGCGGCTCAGGCCCAGGTCGCCGTCGCCAAGGCCCAGGCTGATGCCAAGATCGAAGAGGCACGAGGCCAGGCTGAGGCCAACCGGCTGCTGGCCCAGTCGATCGCGTCCAGCCCACAGGTCGTGCAGTTACGCGCCATCGAAAAGTGGGACGGCAAGCTGCCAACCACGACCGGCGGCGCGGTGCCGTTCATCGACGTCGGCAGCCGCTAACACTACGCGAAGAGGAGGGGCCTTGCGCCCCTCCTCTTTTGCGATAGTCTCCCTCAAAACGAACAAGGAGGGGATTTATGAAGCTGTCGATCGATTTTGCCTTTGCGGGCTTCGATATCATCAAGAAAAATCCGGTGGCGGTGCTGCTGTGGGGCGTCGCCGCCATGGTGTTCGGCCTGTTGGGTTCCGTGCTGATGGTCGCCATGGCCGGCCCGGCCATCATGGCGCTTCAGGCCCATGGACAGACGCCGGCAGCGGATCCGTCGCAAGTCTTTGGGCAGCTAGGGGCAATGGCGCCCGGCTGGCTCCTGGCGATGGTCATCGGGCTGTTGTCCGCCGCCATTATCCAGTGCGCCGTTTTCCGCAGCCAGTTGCGTCCCAGCGAGGGCGGCTTTGGTTTCATGAAGCTGGGGGGCGATGAAGTCCGGCAGGTCGTCGTGACGATTCTGTATTTCCTGGCCTTGATGGTGTTCTATTTGCTGTTTGCCATTGTGATCGGCATACTTGCCGTCATGACCCGTCTTCTCGGCCAGGCGAGTGGCATTGCCACGGTCATCGTTGTGATCGGCGCCATTGTGGCCTTCGCCTACATAGTAAGCCGCTGGTCGCTTGTCCTGGTGCAGAGTTATGATGAGAAGAAGATCAATGTTTTCGGCAGCTTGAAACTGACCAAGGGGGCCGGCTGGACGCTGTTTTTTGGCTATTTCCTGCTTGGTCTTGTCCTGATCATCGCAATGATCCTCATCTATGCCATTCTGTTCGGCATAACCATGGGCGCCAGCCTGGGCAATGGTGGAGACCTGGTCTCGGCTTTCCAGAAGATGACCCAGCCGGACATGAGTTCGGTCGCGTCGCTCTTCACCGCGTCATTTATCATCCAGACCCTGGTGAGCGGGCTGGTGTCCGGCATGGTCTATGCCTTGATGTACGGCGCTTCGGTCTCCGCCTACCAGACGCTGACAGCGAAAAATGCCAGCAAGGCGGACCTGTTCTAAGAGCGATATGGCGAAAAGTGTGAGCGCATGCTGGGCGCTCAAAAGAGCCGTGGCGGGGCAAACTGCCACGGCTTTTTTGTGCCTGCCATTCACGAAGCGTCAGTTGCACAGCCTGCCATTGGCGCAGAAACGCTGTGCATTCACGTAATCCGCCTGACGGTGCGGACAGCCTCTGACATCTCTCTCTCATCGCCGCGGCACACGCCGCTCGCCATCGGAGACTTTCAAGATGTTCAGATCCATCGCCATTGCCATAGCACTGACCTGCGCCGCCACTGCTGCCCATGCCGCCACCGCTGCAGAGGCTGCCAGGCTGACCGTCGCCTGTGACAACCTCCAGCCCAAGGGCGCGATTCTGGCCGCCCTCTACAGCAATGCCGACGACTATGCCGCCAATAAGAATGCCCGGTTCGCGCGCGCTGAGGTCACTGGCGCCCAGGCGACCCTGACCTTCGCCGACCTGCCCGAAGGCGAATACGCTATCAAGATGTTCCATGACTTGAACAACGACGGGCAGATGAACACCAACCCGTTCGGTATGCCGACCGAGCCGTTTGCCTTCTCCAACAATGCCGTCGGCAATATGGGACCGGCCAAGTGGGACGCAGCGCATTTTGCCGTGACCGCGCCGGTCACCACCCAAAACATCAAGTTCTGAGGCGCACGACCATGACCGACATGTCCCGCCGTAATGTCCTGAGCGCTGCCGCCGGCTTTGGCGCCTTGGCCTGCGCGCCGAAATCCTGGGCCGCCGCTGCCGCCGACTGGCGGCCCGCCTTTAGCAATGCCCCAGCCGAAGGTTACGCCGACAGCGCCATGACGCGCCTGCATGGCAGCATGCCGAAGGGGCTGACAGGCCAGCTTTATCGCAATGGTCCGTCGTGGTTCCGTTATGGCGACGACGTCACTGGCCACTGGTTCGACGGCGACGGCATGGTCCAGCGCTATGCCCTGACAGAGAACGGCGTCCGCCATAGCGGCCGCTTTGTCGATACGCTCAAGCGCCGGGTCGAGCAAAAGGCGCAGCGCATAATCATGCCGGGCTTCGGTACCAAAGGGGCGCCGGATGCACCGGTCACGGGGGCAGACGACGTCAATCCGGCCAACACTTCGGTCATGCGCGTCGGCGACGAACTATGGGCGCTGTGGGAAGCGGGCTCGCCCTATCGGCTGGACCCGGTCACGCTGGAAACGCGCGGACCGAAGACCTTCCGCGACGACCTGAAGGGTATGGCGTTTCTGGCACACCCCAAGGTCGAACCGTCGGGCAGGATCTGGAGCGCTGCATTTATGGGCGCCAAGGCCTGGGTCTGGCAACTGGACGCGCGCGGTGGCATGGAGCGCGGCGAACTTATCGACCTGCCACAGGCTGGCTATGCCCACGACTGGGCGGTGACCGAACGCCACCTGATCTTTCCAATGCAGCCGTGGGTACAAAACGGCAGGGGCGGGGCCTTTGCCGACAACATGACCTGGAAGCCCGAACAAGGGTTGCAGATACTGGTGGTCGACAAGGCGGATTTCAGCAGGCGCCGCATCTATGAACTGCCGGCGGCCTTCTATTTCCACACCGGCGACGCCTGGGAGGACGTCAATGGTACCATTCATTTCGATGTCTGCCTGAGCGACTCTCCGGTATTTGCCATCACCGGGGCGCGTGACATCGTCCATGGTCAGTATGGCAAAGATCCGTCGAGCGAACTGGTCCTCGTCAGCCTGCGCGTCGACGGCAAGGCCGACCTACACAGGACCGGCGCTTCGGCCGAGTTTCCGCAGACCGATCGCCGCCGCCAGGGCCTGCGCCGCGACAAGGTGGTCCACGTCCATGGGGAAGTCCCCGGCCGGCCGGGCGCGCGTGCCGTCGCGGTCACCGACTGGAAAACCGGCAAGCGGCAGGTGCACGATTTCGGCGTGGACGTCGTCGTCGAAGAGGCTCTGTTTGTCGCAAGGCCTGGCGGAACAGAAGAACTGGACGGCTGGCTGGTCGGCACGGCGCTCGATCTGAGGGCGGGCAGGACACAGTTGCATGTCTTCGACGCGCGCCATGTCGAGGATGGTCCGGTCGCCAGCTGGCAGGGGCAGCACGCCACGCCGCTCGGGTTCCACGGAACCTTTGTGCAGGGGTAGGGCGGGACGGCGGGCGTGACATTTGGCGTAATCGCGCATCCTTGCTAAGCTCGGCTGAGGGAGACAGCTATGACCATTATCGACCGCCGTTCAGTCATTGCCGGAACGCTTGCTCTGGCCGGGGGAGGCATGTCGTCCGCGGCTTCGGCCAGGTCGCCGGTCCCGGTCATTTTTCATACCGATATCGGCGGTGACGTCGATGACACCTGGGCCTTGCTGCTCCTGCTGCGCCGGCCAGAGCTCGATCTCAAGCTGGTCGTGACCGAAGGCAGCAATGCCGTCTATCGTGGCCGCCTGACGGCGAGGCTGCTGAGCCTGGCTGGGCGGACGGACGTCAAGCTGGCCATCGGCCCGGACGGGCGCGACGACAAGGCGGCACAAAGCGACTGGGTGGGCGGCTATCGGTTGAGCGACTACCCGCAGCCGGCCTCGACCGACGGCGCGCAGGCAATCATCGATGTGATTTCCACATCCAGAATACCCGTGACCGTCATCACGGTCGGGCCGGCGACGACCCTGGCGGATGCTTTGAGGCGCCGCCCCGACATCGCCCGCAAGGCCCGGTTTGTCGGCATGGAAGGTGCGGTTCGCGTCGGCTATGGCGGCGCGTTGAAGCCCGAGCCGGAATACAATGTCCGGGTCGATCCGGCGGCATTACAGACTGTTTTTGACGCCGACTGGCTGGACTGCGCCATCACGCCGCTCGATACCTGTGGCCTCGTCGTGCTCGATGGCGAGGATTATCGCCAGGTGTTCACCAGCCGCGATCCGTTTGCCATGGCTTGCGTCGACAACACGCGTGTCTGGCTACCGAACGCCCCGTGGATGCCGAAGGATTTCGATGTCGCACGGCGAAGCTCTACCCAGTTCGACGCTGTCGCCGTGGTCATGGCCTATGATGAAAGCGACCTGGTCATGGAGCGCTTGACGCTAACCGTGAAACCGGACGGCATGACTGTGATCGATCCCGCGGGCCGCCCGGTCCGGGTCGCGTCGGGATGGAAGGATCTTGGCGGTTTCAAACAAAGGATGGTTGACGACCTGACCCGCCACCCGGCCTAGGGTCTGCGCAGCACGCTTTCGACCACGGCCCGGTAGATCAGGATGACGATGGCGATAAAGATCAATTGTACGACGTCGCCAAGATAAAGCAGCCGGGGATCGAAGGTAAAGCCGTCGATCCCGCCTGGCGTTATCAGGATCAGCAGGGTGACACCGACCGCGTAGGAAAAGCCGCCGACCGCCATCACGCCGACGATCACCATCGTCACGGCGGTGGCAGTGCGCAGCTGTTCGACCTGCGACGGATTGACGGGATGGGGCCGCGCCTTGTTGCCCATGGGGTAGAAGATGACGCCTTGCTCGTTCTTGCCGAACAGCGGCTTCAAAAACGCATCCATGCCGCTACCCTCCTCCGATAGGCGCCCGGAAACTTTCGACCAGCGCTCCTACGACCAGATGCCAGCCGTCGATCAATACCCAGAAGATCAGCTTGAACGGCAAGGATACAACAACCGGCGGCAACATCATCATCCCCATACTCATCAGCACGCTGGCGACGACAAGGTCGATCACCAGGAAGGGGACAAAGAGCAGAAAGCCGATCTGGAAGGCTTTTTTAAGTTCGGAGATCATGAAGGCCGGCGTAACGACACGCACTGGCAGCTCCATCTGGTCCTTCGGCATATGCAACTTCGACAGGCGCACGAACAGGCCGAGGTCCTTCTGGTCGACCTGGGCCAGCATAAAGCCTTTCAGCGGAATGCTCGACGCCTCGAAGGCCTGCGGCAGCTCCATCTCCTGGTCCATCAAGGGCCGGATGCCTTCGTTGTAGGCGCGCTCATAGGTGGGCGCCATGACGACGGCCGACAGGAACAGCGATAGGGCGATGATGACCGCGTTAGGCGGGCTTTGCTGCAGGCCGAGCGCGGTCCGCAGCAGCGACAGGACGACGACGATGCGGATAAACGATGTCGTCATGATCATGATCGACGGCGCCAGCGACAGCACGGTCATCAGCCCGATCAGTTGCACGACGCGCGCCGACAGGCTGCCGCCGTTGCCGAGATTGACGTTCAGTTCCTGGGCGAAAACCTGATAGGGAAAGATCATCATTGCGAAGCCGACGATAAAGACCGCCAGGATGATCAGGTTCTGCTTTAAGGTTTTGGGGCGCTTCGTCGCCGTCTCAGAACAGGTCGTCATTGGCATCCTGTGCTTTAAGCGGGCGGGGTGAGGTGCGGGCGCGCGGCGTTTCGACAATCGGCTCTACCGCGACAGGCGGCTTGGCGCGCGGTTCGATCAGCTCACGGCCATCACCCAGCAGGATCAGCCGTTCTTCTTCGTCGAGCCGGACCAGCACCAGACGGCGGGCGGGGTCGAGCACCAGGGTCTCGACAACCTGAAGCCTGCGGCGGCCACGCGGCGCCTGCAGACGGCCCATAAGCTGCGGTGCATAGCGTCTCAGGCCCCAGGCAAGCGCGAGGATCATGCCCAGCACGATGGCCAGGGCAAAGACCGCCCGCAATAATCCCATCCAGTCCATCACGCCACCGAACCTGTTTCTATCGCATTAGTGCGCCTCTTGGTTAACGGCCCGTTTACCGGCAAGCCTTTGTTAACCAAAAGGTGGGCATTATTTGCCCCATACAGGCGAATTGTCCCTCTTAGCTTGAGTCGGGCGAACGCAAACAGAGAAAGGGCCGTCATGGCTTCGGGCTTGAATCTTCTCGACGCGCTCCAGAACCGCATGAGCTGGCTGAGCGGGCGGCAGAAGCTGGTGGCGGAAAACGTCGCCAACGCCTCGACGCCAGGCTACAAGCCGCGCGACCTGGCGGCCCAGAATTTCGATATCATGCTGAAAGGGCAGGTGGAAGGCGGCGGCCAGCTCGGTATGGCGACGACCAATGCTGGACACATGCAGATCGACGGTTTCAAGCCCAATTCGGCGCGCGAAGTGACGGCGCTCGACTCGGAAACCACCATGGACGGCAATTCCGTGGTGCTCGAAGAACAGATGTTGAAGATGGCCGAAAGCCGTATGCAGTTCGATGCTGCCGTGGGTTTCTATCAGAAGTCGATGGCCATGGTGCGCATGGCAATGAAGGCCCCGGGAAGATAGCACAGTAACTGCTCTCAACCGCGCGGCGCGCTTAGACGCCTGCTGCGCTCAAGGAGCTAAGCGTTAGCGCAAGGATAAATTATGGTAAAGCCGATTATCCATTCCGATCAGACCATGGCGGTCGCGGCCTCTGCGCTCAAGGCGCAGCAGGCGCGCATGCGCATCATCGCGGAAAACATCGCCAATTCGGACTCGACCAGCCGTGTGAAAGGGGGTGACCCTTACAGGCGTCAGCAGCCCGTCTTCACTGCCGCACCCGTCGATGGCGCGACCGGCGTGAAGTTGGCCCAGGTCGTGCCCGACAGGTCTGAATTCACCATGGAATACGATCCGGCGCATCCGGCGGCCAATGCCGAAGGCTACGTCAAGAAGCCGAACGTCAATTCGCTGATCGAAACCATGGACATGCGCGAGGCGCAGCGCGCCTATGAGGCCAACCTCAACGTCATCGATACGGCGCGCGCCATGAAGACCAAGACCTTAGACATTCTGCAAAAGTAAGAGCTAACCCATGGATGCCCTTATCGCCGCCCGCGCCTATGGCGCCGCCATCAAGCAACAGGCCGCCGCCATCAACGATGACGGCGCGCAAAGCACGCAAGGTCCCGACTTCGGCAAGATGCTGCAAGGGGCGCTGGAGCAGACCTACAAGTCGACCCAGGGCGCTGAAAGCATGATGGCCGGACAGCAGGCCGGCCGGGTCGAGCTGATCGACGCCGTCACAGCCGTGGCCTCCGCCGAGACGCAGTTGCAGAGCGTCATCGCCATTCGCGACCAAGTTATAAGTGCGTACCAGGAAATCATGCGTATGCCGATCTAGCTAACGCCTTGAAATTGGCGATCTGCGTCGCAGTCGTCGCTTGGCTGTATAAGAATACAGCCGGCGCTAGCCAGCTAGCATCTCATCCAATTTGAAGGCGCTAGGGCTTCCTAGATTTTTCCTTCCCCGTTCACGGGGAAGGTGGCGGAGCGAAGCGGCGACGGAAGGGGGGAGGCCCCCGATTGCCCCAAGCACAAGACGGCCCATCTTCACTCGCTTCCCGCAAAGAATCTCTCCATCCTTAATGCGGCATTAACCGTGCGCAGGGCATTTTTCGCCGGGTATGCCCGGCAGGTTTTGCCGGGTTCAGTAGACCAGGATTTTAAGTGATGATGAACGGTGGTGAGGTTCTGGCTTTCGGACGGGATGCTATCTGGCTAACGATCCAGCTGTGCACACCCATTCTCCTGGTCGGTCTTGTCGTCGGCGTGGCGATCGGCCTGTTCCAGGCCTTGACCCAGATCCAGGAACAGACCCTTGTCTATGCCCCGAAGATCATCGCCATCTTCGTCGCCCTGCTGCTCTTCCTGCCGATGATGGGCGCGCTGATGACGACCTTCATGCACCAGATCATGAACCGTATCGCGAGTATGTAGTTATGATGTTCGCGGCGCCCATGCTGCGTCTGGCGCCCCTGGCGGCTACGCCCGGCAGCGAGGTCGCGTCCGTTTTCGGAACGTCCGCCGAGCTGTGGGCCGTCGGCCTGACATTCCTGAGGCTGGCCAGCCTGATCATGCTGATGCCGGGGCTTGGCGACCAGGCCGTGTCGCCGCGTTACCGCCTGAGCTTCGCTGTGGTCATGGCCATCGTGGTTGCGCCCATTGTCCGCCACACCATGCCGCCCATGCCGCTGACCATAGGCGGCATGACGGGACAGGTCCTGCACGAAGTCATTATCGGCCTGATGCTGGGCACCCTAATGCGCGTGCTGATGTACTCGCTTGTGACCACCGGTGAAATCATGTCGTTGCAGACGACCCTGTCCTTCGCCCAGACCGCCAACCCGGCCCAGGCCCAGCCTTCCACCAGCATCGGCACCTTCATGGCAATGCTGGGACTGGTCCTGATCTACGCGACCAACCTGCACCACCTGTTCATCCGCGCCATGGTCGATTCCTTCACTGTCTTTCCGGCCACCAAGCCGGTCATGGTCGGCGACGCGGCCACGCTGATGATTCAGACCGTGTCGCGCAGCTTCGTCCTGTCGATGCAGATGGCGGCGCCGCTGATCGCCTTCGGACTGATCTTCAACGTCGCCGTCGGCTTTATTGGCCGCATGATGCCCAATTTTCCGATCTTCTTTGCCGCCACGCCGCTCAGCGTGCTGCTTGGCCTGTCGCTCATTGCGCTCAGCCTCGGCTCGATCGGCATGCTCTTCATCGACCACTATTCCGACTTCCTCTCCATATTCCTGAGGCGCGGTAATGGCTGAAGGTGGCGATCAGGAGGACAAAACAGAAGAAGCCTCGGGGCGCAAACTCCAGCAGGCGCGGGAAAAGGGTGACGTTGCCAAGTCGACGGACCTGCCGCAGGCGATGTCGCTGATCGGTGCGGTCGCGGTCCTGGCCTTCGCCGGTCCGTCGATATGCATGAACCTGGCGCGGGACCTGATCCCGTTCATCGCCCATCCGCAACAACTGTTGAACTCCCTGGAGGGCGACGGTGGCGTGACCATCATGCGCGACCTGCTGATAAGCGTGCTGCCCATCATCATCATGGTCATGAGCGGCGCCCTGTTCCTGGGGGTCGCCGGCAACGTCATGCAGACCGGCTTCATGTTCACGCCATCGAAGCTGAAGCCGAATTTCGCCATCCTCAACCCCCTGGGAGGGGTGGGTAAGCTGTTCGGGCCCGATGCCATGATCCAGTTCGGCAAGACCCTGCTGAAGCTGATCATTACCGGCGTCATCGTCTGGAATATTCTGAAGGACCGGCTGCTGGGCATCGTCAACCTGACGGGGGTGTCGCCGACCCTTTTGCTGCCCTACTGCCGCGACATTCTCTACACCCTGGCGATATCGGTGTGCATCTTCCTGTTTGTCGGCGGCGGCGCTGACTACATGCTGCAACGCTTCCGCTTCATGCAGAAAATGAAAATGTCGAAGGAAGAGCAGAAGGAAGAATACAAGCAGACCGAAGGCGATCCGCACATCAAGGGCAAGCTGCGCCAGCTGCGTATGGAAAAGGGCCGCCGGCGCATGATGGCCAATGTCGCCAGCGCCACCGTGGTCGTCACCAACCCGACCCACTACGCCGTCGCGCTGCGCTATGAGGCTAGCGAAACGGCTGCGCCGGTCTGCGTCGCCAAGGGCGTCGACGCCCTGGCCCTCAGGATCCGCGAAGAGGCCGGCAAGCACGAGGTGCCTATCGTCGAAGACCCGCCCCTGGCACGCGCGCTCTACGCCGCCATCGACGTCGACGAGGTTATTCCGGACGAACATTTCGCCGCGGTCGCCAAGCTGATTGGCTTCGTTATGACCCGGAAACGGCGAGGATTCTAACTAATCCTTTCTTGACGCGCGCGATTTCTCCAAATGCGCTAAACTCGTTAGCGATTCGCCGCGTCCTTGTACCGTGAGGTTAACCGTTTTGTCCGCACGACCGATCACCCCCATCGACCAGCCCGAGGTCGCTTCTGCCAACTGGCGCGACCGCTTTACCGTGGCGCGCTTCCGTGAAGCGGTGAATGTCTGGACACTGAGCATTGTCTCGGCCGTCGTCGTCTGTGCCTGCGCGGCCGTGTGGCTGGTCGCCGGTCATCTGCCCGCGGGCCTGCTGCTGGCCATCTTCCTGATGACCTTTGCGATCGTCATCTTCCTTAGCATGTTCGCCTTTTCGAGCGACACCGAGATGCTGACCAATGAAGGCTTCCGCGCCGCCGACCTGGTCGGCTCGCTGGAGGAAGCCGCTGCGGTTGCCGGCTACGATGGCCACATCATCGCTGCCAACACCGCCTGGACCGAAGCCGGCGGAGCTTTGAAACGCCTGCCGCAGGGCGACGAAGCCCCGTCGCTGTTTGTCGCGATGCGCGAGGCCAAGGCCAACGGCATGGGCCGCGCCCTGGTCAAGCTGGGCGGCTTCGATTTTGAAATGGTCGTGTCGCGCCTCGGCGACGACCTGGTGCTGGTGCGTGCCGGTTCGCAGGGCGTGCTGGGCCAGGGCGTCATGCTTAAGCACGAAGGCAGGATTGCCGCTGATGCGCCCCAGGATGAGCCGCCAGCCGAAGCCGCACAGGAATCGCTGGCCGAAGCCAGGCTCGATACCTTTGCCGAGGCGGCACCCTTTGGTGCGGCCCTGGTCATGGGGCCAGATGTCTTTTCGGCGACCATCAGCGAATTCAACCGTGTCTTCGCGCAACTGACAGAGCAAAATCCGGATAGCCTGACCGGCAGGAGCTTCGGCGAACTGGTCCACGACAATTCGCGCGCCGACCTGATCGAGCGCCTGGCTGTCAGCCGTGACGGCGGCAAGACCGGGCCGTTCGACGTGTCGTTGCGCACCAAGGCCGACCGCCCGATCCAGATCTACGTTTCGCCGGTGGCGGGTGGTTTTACCCTCTATCTCTTCGACGTCTCCGAACAGAAGAAGCTCGAGACCACCCTGATCCAGGCGCAGAAGATGCAGGCCATCGGCCAAGTCGCCGGCGGCATGGCGCACGATTTCAACAACCTCCTGACCGGCTTCAAGTTCCGCAACGACCAACTGCTGCTCAACCACCCGCTGGGTGATCCGTCCTATGAGGACCTGAACGGCATCCGCCAGATTATTGCCCGCGCCGAGGACCTGGTGCGCAATCTGCTGGCCTTCGCCCGCAAGCAGACCGTCAAGCGCGTGACGCTCAATGTCGGCGAAATGGTCTCTGAAGCCGAAGTCCTGCTGCGCCGCCTGGTGCGCGAAGACGTCAAGCTGGAGACCGAATACGGCCGCAACCTGCCCAATGTCCATGTCGACAAGGGGCAGATGGAAATGGTCATGATGAACCTGGTCGTCAACGCCCGTGACGCCATGCGCGCGCAGGGCGGCGGCAAGGTCATGATCCGCACGGCGCCGTTGAGCCAGGCCGAGGCCAAGTCGCGCGGCTGGCCCGAAGCGCCGGCGCAAGGGGCGGCCTTGATCGAGGTCAGCGACACCGGCCCGGGCATCCCGCCGGACATCATTGCGCAGGTTTTCGAGCCCTTCTTTACGACCAAGCCTTTAGGCGAAGGGACGGGCCTTGGTCTGTCGACCGTCCACGGCATTATCAACCAGGCCGGCGGCCATATCCTGATCGATTCCAAGATCGGTCAGGGCGCGACCTTCCGCATCTTCCTGCCGGTGTGGATCGAGACCGAAAAGGAACTGGCGACGCCGAAGCCGGTCGTCAATGCCAAGCCGGTGCCTAAAGACCTGTCGGGTGTCGGTCGCATCCTGTTTGTCGAGGACGAGCAGATCGTGCGCGGTATCGCTGCCCACCTGCTGCGTCAGCGCGGCTACGAGGTGCTGGAGGCCGAGGACGGTGAACAGGCGCTCGAGATTATCGAGGCGGAGAATGGCCGCTTCGACCTGCTGATCTCGGACGTCATCATGCCGGGCCTCGATGGGCCGTCGATGCTGAAACGCGCCCGGCCGCTGATCGGCAATGTGCCTGTGATGTTCATCTCGGGCTATGCCGAGTCGGAATTCTCGGACCTGCTGGAAGAAGAAAAGAACGTCTCGTTCCTGCCCAAGCCGCTCGACATAAAAACCTTAGCGGAGAGAGTCAAAGAGCAACTCGCCGCCTAGGAAAGCCTTGAAATTGGCGATCTGCGTCGCAGTCGTCGCTTGCGGGTATTTCATATACCCGCTGCGCTAGCCGGCTAGCATCTCATCCAATTTGAAGGCTTTCCCCGAGCCAGCACTGGTAGGTTGGAATATTTTCCTTCCTTGTTCACGGGGAAGGTGGACGCGAAGCGGACGGAAGGGGGAAAGCTATTTTTCAGCAATCGCCTGAAGTCGCCGGATCACGCTATCCTTCTCGACGCTTAAGCCCTTGTACTCCAGTTGCTCCGGCGTCAGCGCGTTGACCTGATCGATCAGCGCTTGCGCAATGGCTGGCCCCTCGGCGTGGCTGTCCAGCGCCTCGAGCGGATCTATGTAGATGCGGATGGTGAACAGGATCGCGCCGGACTGTGGCAGTTTGCGTAGGGTCTGGCGCTCGGTGCGCAGATAGACGTGCTCGGCGATCTCGCCCTCGCCGAAACGGCGGCCGCCATTGCCGGCTTCGGGGTGATGCAGCACATCATCGCCATACAGCGACCAGTTCCAGCGCATGACCGGCGTGTCAGCCTTCAGATTGTCGAACATGCGCTCGATCATCATGGCGTTGCGCGTGCCGGCGTTGAAGTCCGGCACCGGACCATGAACATCGTGCATAGGCTTCCCAAGCTTGTCCGACAGACGCCACGACGACGGAAAGGCAAGCGCCCCGGCCGTCACCGTCCAACCGTCGTCACGCTTTTGCAGGATGACCAGATCTTCCTGCACCAGTCCTGACGCCAGCAGCAGGCGCGGCATCAACGGATCATCCAGCCGGAGACGGCGAAAGGCCGGTACGACATCGATCTGCGGACCCATGCGGTGATAGATGTCGGGATAACGCTCTGGCAAATGGTCGGCCAGCAGCATCAACGCTTCGTCCTGCGCATCCTCGCTGCCGGGCAGGGCAGCGAAGACCTCACGCGGCACGCGCGTCATCAGCCGGTCTTTTTCGTCGAGATAGGCCCGCAGATTCCCGTCGCATTCGATCCAGTCAGCGAGATCGAGCGGTTTCAGGCCGATCGTGAACAGTTTGGACGAGCCGTCATAGGGCGTATGCATAGAGACCGACTAACACAGAATCAAACGATGCGCTCGCGGCGCGCCGCTTCGGCGACCAGAACGACGACAGCCCCCGCCGTATAGAAGAAGAGGTCCTTGACGTCGAATACACCGCCAAGCGTAAAGCGCACCAGTGCGCTGTCCGACAGGCCCAGCAGATCGCGGATGTGGAAGAATTGTCCAAGTTCGATGGCAAAGGCGATGCCGAGCGCGGTCAGCGCGGCGGGCAAGGGCCGCCACGGTAGGATGGTCCGCAAACCGAGGTAAACCAGGATGACCGCCAGGGCATCGCCGACATGCGGCCGGATCAGTGGATCATTGAGAAAGATGGCGATCGCTAACTCAATGCCGAACAGCACGGCAGTCGCCAGCGCATATCCCCAGCGAAACCTCATAGTCCCCCCTACAAACAAAAAATGCGGCGCCCGAGGACACCGCATTTTCCAATTTCGCTTGTCGCTTACTTCTTAAGGAAGCCACCGAACTTGTTGTTGAAGCGCGAAACGCGGCCAGCGCGGTCGAGCATCGTGCCCGTGCCGCCGGTCCAGGCCGGGTGCGTGCGCGGGTCGATATCGAGGTTCAGCACGGCGTTTTCCTTGCCGTAGGTCGAACGCGTCTTGTAGGTCGTGCCGTCGGTCAGGGTGACGGTGATCCAGTGATAATCGGGGTGGCCTTCTTTTTTCATTTTCGCGATCCTTCACGTCAGCCAGCAAGTGCGGACGCCGAATTGTAGGGGCTGTGGTCAGCGGAAGCGGCGCTATTACATGAAGGCGCGTTACCATGCAAGGGAATTGCACTGGAAGTCCTTTGCCGTGCGACGAAGAGACCGGTTTCAATTCCCGTGCTGATCCTCTAAAGCACGCCAATGTCCGACAATACCCCTTCAAACGATATCCAGGACCGCCCAAGCACAGGCGCCGAGCTGGCCGGCCAGATCCGTCACGCCGCCGGTCGCCGCGAAAAGACGCGTGACCTGCGCCCGCTGATCCGCCTGTGGCCGTACCTGAAGCGTCAGGCCGTCGACGGCGTCCTGATGCTGGTCTTCCTGGTCATTTCGGCGACAACCACACCGGCCATGACCTTCGTCGCGCGTGAGCTGATCGACAGTGGTTTCGGCTCCGGCAATATCGAGCAACTGAACAAGTGGTTTCTGATTCTCGGGGGCGTTGCGCTGCTGATGGCGGTCGCCACGGCACTGCGTTATTTCTTCATTACGCGCCTCGGTGAGCGTGTGGTCGCCGATATGCGCGAAGACGTTTTCGCCCATATTCTTAAGCTTGACCCGGCCTACTTCCTCAAGATCCGGACCGGTGAAGTGGTTTCGCGCCTGACTGCCGATATCCAGATCATCGAGTCGCTGGTGGCGGCCTCGATCTCCATCGCCCTGCGCAACCTTTTGATGTTCGTGCTGGGCCTGATCATGATGATGGTGGTCAGCCCGAAACTGACTATGATGGTGCTGGCCATTTTCCCGCTGGTGCTGGTGCCGCTGATCGTCTTTGGCCGCCAGGTGGGCAAGGTCACGCGCGAGACCCAGGACCGCTTTGCCCGTGCCGTAGGCTTCGCTACCGAGTCATTGGACGCCCTTGAGACCGTGCAGGCCTTTGTCCGCGAGCGCTTCACGCAGAACCGTTTCAACGAGAGCGTCGAGGACGCCTATAACAAGTCGGTGAGCCGCATCGCTACCCGCGCCACCATGACGGCGATGGTCATCTCGCTGGTTTTCGGCGGCACGGCGGTCGTGCTGTGGCTGGGGGCGCAGGACGTCATGGCCGGCAAGATGTCGAACGGCGTGCTGATCCAGTTCGTCATGCTGGCCGTCTTCACCGCCGGCTCGGTCGCCAACCTGAATGAAACCTGGGGCGACGTGCAAAAGGCCGCCGGCGCCATGAGCCGCATCGATGAACTGCTGGGCTCCGAGCCGCTGATCAAGGCGCCTGTGAGCCCCGCAATCCTGCCTGAACCGCGCGGCGAAATCACCTTTTCAGGCGTACAATTTGCCTATCCGTCGCGGCCGGACCAACTGGTGCTCAACGACTTTTCACTGCACGTCCGCCCTGGCGAGACGGTTGCCCTGGTCGGACCGTCAGGCGCCGGCAAGTCGACCGTCTTCAAGCTGTTGCTGCGCTACTATGATTTCGAAAACGGCGTGATTGCGCTGGACGGCGTCGATATCCGCACCGCCGATCCGAAAGACGTCCGGGACCGTCTGTCGCTGGTGGCACAGGATACGGCGCTGTTCTCCGGTTCGCCCGAAGACAATATCCGCTTTGGCCGTGAAGATGCCTCGGATACCGAGGTCCGCCTCGCCGCAGCCAAGGCGCAGGCGCTTCAGTTTATCGAAGCCCTGCCGGAAGGCTTCAAGCAGCCTCTGGGCGAACGCGCCAAATCGCTGTCCGGCGGCCAGAAGCAGCGCCTGTCGATCGCGCGGGCTTTGGTGCGCGATTCGGCTGTTCTCCTGCTCGATGAAGCGACCTCGGCGCTTGATGCCGAGAACGAACGGCTGGTGCAGGCGGCGCTCAACGAAGCCATGCGCGAACGCACGACCCTGGTCATCGCGCATCGCCTGGCGACTGTGCTCAAGGCCGACCGCATCGTCGTCATGGACGCAGGCCGCGTGGTCGACAGTGGCACCCACGCGGAATTGATGGCGCGGGACGGCTTGTATCAGCGGCTCGCATCGCTACAGTTTGATCATGGCACCATCGAAACGTGACGCAGAGTTTGAACGTGGTTGCGAGCTGATAGGGTCTATATTTGACGACGGCGCGCAGTTGGGCGCTCAGTTATTGCTGGACCTTTATCGTGCTGGTTATCGCAAAGCGGGATGGGAATTGGCGGAGTGGTATCACAGTCAGGTCTTGACGGGCTTGTCTGATGCGGAAGTCGTTAGACTGAAGATCGAAGATGTCGAGAAAAATCAAAACCCTGGCGCAGCTCTCGATCTGTACTACTATGGGTGGGATAAGAAATTTCCTGAATTGCTTTCGGTGACGCGCATGCGACAGCTTTTCGAGTCCCTGCGTGAAAACAGCACCGAAATTGGCGAGATATTGGACGGGGGCGAGTTCAGCTAGCGCCGTTCTGGTATCTTTGCGGTTTAAACGTTAGGTTGGCAGCAGCCGGAGCTGCGCCATGACCCATGCCTTGCCACCCCTGATCGAAGCCATCGTCGCCGATGATGAGGAGGCCGTCTCCGGTCTGCTTCGCGATCAGCCGGGGCTGACGAACCTGACGATCAGCGAGGAGATCTTTGTTCCCGCCATCGTCCATCAGCTTTACGCCGGGGACACCGCATTGCACGTTGCTGCGGCTGGTTTTCGTGACACGATAATCGCGCAATTGCTGGCCACAGGCGCCAGCGCCACGGTGCGCAACCGGCGTGGCGCGCAGCCGCTGCATTATGCCGCCGATACCAATCACCACGCGCCGGATGCCCAGGCTGCGACGATCACGGTCCTGCTGAAAGCGGGTGCGGATCCGAATGCCCTCGACAAGAGCGGGACAGCGCCGCTGCATCGTGCCGTGCGGACGCGTGGCAGCGCTGCTGTCAAATGCCTGCTGGACGGCGGCGCTGATCCGAACCTCAAAAATGGCAGCGAATCGACGCCGCTGCATCTGGCGTTGCACACCACAGGTCGGGGCGGCACCGGCACGCCGGACGCAAAAGCGCAGCAAGCCGAAATCATCCGGCTGCTGGTGCAGGCCGGGGCCAATCCCGATGCGCGCGACGCCAAGGGCGTAACGCCGCGCGATCTCAGTCTTTAACCGGCAAATAGCCCGGTCGGCAGGCCGGTATGGCCGCGCAGCAGGGCCTTGGGCACTTCGAACAACGTCCCGGCCTGCGGATCATCGGCGCCGACTGGCGGCTGGGCGGCGGTCGTGACGAACATGCGGTCGAGGTTCGGACCGGCAAAGGTCATGCTGGTGCTTTGTTTGGCCGGAATCGGAATGACGAAATCGACCGTACCGTCGGCCTTGAAGCGCGTTACCCGACCGCCATTATAATGTGAAATCCAGATGCCGCCCTGGGCATCTGTCGACACGCCGTCCGGCAGGCCGACGCCTGGGCCAAACTTCGTGAAGACGCGCTTGTTCGACAGCGATCCGTCCGCCGCAACATCGAACTGGTAGGAAATGCCTTCCGAGGTTTCGTTGTGGTACATGCGCGTGCCGTCGGCATTGAAGCCCGGGCCGTTGGTGCACAGATATGGCGCATCGACCTTGTGCAGGCTCAGGTCCGGATCGATACGATAGAGCGCCGCCGTCTTCTTGTTGAACGGCATGTGCATGGTGCCGGTCCACAGCCGGCCCTTGGGATCGACCTTGGCGTCGTTCAGGCGGTTGTCGGTTTGGTCGGCTTCGATCTCGAACAGGGGGGTCAGTTTGAACGGGTCGAGCGTCAGACTGTGGACCGTACGCAGGATGGCAACGAGAAAACCGCCGGACTTGCGCAGGACAACCCAGTCGATCAGGTCCGGCATGTCCCAACTTTTGACGCCGAAAGAATCCGCCCCATCAAGCGTGATACCGATGCCAAGCGCATTCAGCTTCTTGCCGCGAATATCGACCCAGTAGAGCGTGCTGTCGCGTGCCGACCACAGGGGGCCTTCGCCCAGGATGGCCCCCGACTTTGAGCGGGGCGAGGGCGCCAGGACTTTGTCGGCGTGGGCGGTAAGGGGGGCGGCGGCCAGGGCGGCCAGTCCGGCCCCGATGGCTGTGCGGCGTGTGATGGTCATGATGGTCTCCCTCTATATTTTTGCGGGGAGTGTGCCTCACAGAGCGGCGCTGTCAATCGGAATGCGGGTATGGGAGATCGATTTGAACGCAGTCATTATTCCTGATTTATTGAATTGATTCCGGGCCGAAGCCATGCCAATCATCGCCGCGTTAACCATTCGGCAGGGGCAAAGCGATGCGTAAAGCAGTAGTGGTATGGGCGACATTGGGTTTGGTTATGGCCGGGCAGGCTGTGGCGGCGGACAAGCCGTCCTATCTTGACCAACTGGCGCCCACGACGGAAAAGCTCAAGCTGGAGGGCCGCAAGGGCTCAAGCCTGCTGCGTCCCGGCTATGCAGTCGGCGAATATACCGGCGAGGCCAAGGCAACCAAGAGCAGCGCCCAGGGGCTTGGCGTTTTCACCAGCGACAAATTCAAGACCAGCTTTACCGTCAACGCGCCCAGCCTCGGCGCGGGTGTGACAGCGGATTGTGCCGGCGGGCAGGGGCGGATCGGCCTCGGCTGGATTACCTTCAAGAAGGACAAGCTGTCCTATGTCTGCGTCTATGGCGGCACGGCGCCGGCCGGCGGAGAATTCGACCTGGCGTTGGGCGAGGGCGGCAAGCTGCTCAATCGCCTGGCCCAGCCCCAGCGCGCCGGTGAGTTCCATTACGGCAAGACTGTCCTGCGGGTGCGGACGGAACTGCTGGGCGGGCTGACGCTCAGCAACGGCACGACGTCGGACTACCTAATCACGCGCGAAGACGGCACGCCGATCGCCGCGATCAAGAAGACCAGCATGCAGCCGACCTTCTATCTGCCGAAGACGCCAGGGCCCGAGCGGGATGCCGCGGCTGTGCTGGCGCTCAGCCTGTTTTACTTCAACGATCCCGGAAATAAATTCTAAGCTCTATCGGGACCTACTTGGCAAGTTTCAGCTTTTCGAGAAGCTGCGGGTAGATTTCCGGGTTGCCGCAGACGATTTCGCCCGTGTTCATCGGCGAGTCGTCGCTGTCGATGTCGGTAATCTTGCCACCCGCTTCCTGGATCATCAGGATGCCGGCCGCCATGTCCCAAGGCTTGAGGCCGCGTTCCCAGTAACCGTCGAACTGGCCGGCAGCGACATAGGCGAGGTCCAGCGAACAGGCGCCGTTGCGGCGGATGCCGGCGGTGCGTTGCATGATCTGGTGCAGTTCCTTCAATGCCTGCGCGTGGCCGGACTTGCCGACGAAGGGCAGGCCGGTGCCGATCAGGCTTTCGTCGAACGACTTGCGTTGCGAAACGCGCAGACGGCGGTCGTTCTGATAGGCGCCCTTGCCCTTTTCCGCCCAATAGAGGTCGTTGAGGATGGGGTTGAAGGTGACGCCGGCGACGATTTCCCCATCTCGCTCCAGGGCGACCGTACAGGCAAAGTGCGGAATGCCGTGCATGAAGTTGGTCGTGCCGTCGATCGGGTCGACGATCCAGCGGTGCGTCTTGTCGGTGCCTTCGACAACACCCTGTTCTTCACCCAGGAAGCCATAGCCGGGGCGGACGCGCATAAGTTCTTCGAACATGGCCGCCTCGACGCGCTTGTCGGCGGCGGTGACGAAATCGCCCGGGCCTTTCTTGGAGACCTGAAGCTCGGTGACCTCGCCGAAGTCGCGCGAGATGCCTTTGCAGGCCTTGCGCACGGCGCCAACCATAACCTGGATAAGCGAAGATTGAAGAACGGTCATGGGAGCGTGTCCGTGTCAGGCGCCAGGGGCGCATTACCAAAAAGAGTCAAACCTGGGCGAAGAACGGCTTCGAACCCAGGTTTGGAATTACTGAAATCAACCACATCTCCAAAGCCGCTTGCGGCAGCGGAGATGTGAAACGCCTTAGTCGGCGCGCTTCATGTATTCGCCGGTCTCGGTCGAGACGACGATACGTTCGCCCACGCCCATGAACGGCGGGATCATGACGCGCATGCCGTTCGATGCCTTGGCGGGCTTGTAGGAGGAAGACGCGGTCTGGCCCTTGATGGTCGGCTCGGTTTCCATGACTTCGAGGACCACGGTGTCCGGCAGGCTCATGCCGATCGGCTTTTCGTCGTGCGATTCGATGACGACAATCATGCCGTCATGCAGAAAGCGGACCTGGTCTTCGCCGACCCATTCCTTGGACAGGCTGATCTGTTCGTAGTTTTCCTGATCCATGAACACCAGCATATCGCCGTCTTCGTAGAGGAACGAATGGTCGCGCTGCTCCAGAACGGCGCGCTCGACCGTATCGTCCGAACGGAAGCGCTCGTTGAGCTTGGTGCCGGTGACCAGGTTCTTCATTTCGACCTGGGCGAACGCGCCGCCCTTGCCAGGCTTGACATGTTCGGTCTTCACAACCGCCCACAGGCCGTTCTGGTATTCCAGGATCATGCCCGGCTTAATGGTGTTGGCGTTGATTTTCATGAATATGACTTGTCAAAGAAGGAAGTAAGTTGGCCGCGTTACTACTGGTAACGGCCTCGGAAGGCAAGGGGACTTTGCGGCGAGGAGGTTAGCGCCTATAGTCCCGCACCAAGGGGAGGCAGGCATGCGATCATATCCTGTAATCTGTGCTTTGGCCGTTCTGGCCTTGAGCGGTTGTTCGGACAAGGAGGACGGTCCGGAGCGTCCGATCAAGGCAACCTCGGAGAGGTGGGTGGCGGACCAGGCGGAAGACAAGCCGTCGGGCAAGGCCGCTGAGGTCGCGAGCGCCAATAAGATCGACTGCCTGAAGCCGGTAAATGTCGGCGACACCTATCAGTCGCTGGCCGTTGCTTACGGCAATAACGCGCAACTGGGCATGATCCCCGGCGCGGAAGGCACAGAAAGCAGGGGGCTCCTGCTTTACGCCACGGTGCCGTCGCGCAAACTCTATATCAGCTTCTGGGATGCGGGGATGCGGCACATCTCGCGCATTGAACCGGCGGATCGCGCCGTCGCCTGGACCGGTCCTGAAGGTATCCATGTCGGCTCGACGCTCGACTATATTGAGAAGGTCAACGGCAAGCCCTTTACCATCAGCGGTTTCGGCTGGGACTACGGCGGCTATGCGGTCGACTTCAAGGGCGGCCGGCTGGAACACCTCGGCGGCGGCTGTGCAATCGCGCTGCGCTTCGACAGCGATATCCTGCCCGAAGGTGTCAGCGGTGACGGCGTCATGGTCGAATCGAACGATCCGCGTCTGAAGGATGCCAAGCCCAGGGTCGTTGAAATGTCATTCGGCTGGCCGTTGCCGGCCGGCGTCACGCCTGCGGAATAATGGAGTGAAAATGCGCAATCTTCGTCTGCTGGTTTTAGGCGCGGCGTCGCTTCTGGTCCTGGCGTCGTGCACCGAGCCGGAATCGACGCAGGATCAAACGGACGCGTCGAGCGAGGCTGCGCCGGAGCCGCGCGTTTCTGACCAACCCCTGACCTGCACCTATCCAGTCAAGCCGGACGCGACAGCCGAAAGCCTGATAGCGGAATATGGCGAGCGCGCCGTCACCGGCCTGCTCAGCATGCCGGACAATGCGGTGGTCAATGGTGTTGTGCTGTTCCGCGACAAGCCCGACGAGCGCATCGAGGTCATTTTCCGCGACAAGGAGATGACCAAGGTGGCCGAGGTGCGTCTGGGCGAGGACGCCACCGCCTGGCGCGGTCCGGATGGGGTTCGCAAGGGCGCGACGATTGCCGAGGTGCAGACCGCCAACGGTCCGTTCCTGATGTCGGGCTTCCGCTTCGACTGGGGCGGCGAGGTCATCGACTGGCGTGGTGGCAAGCTGGAGACGCTTGACGGTGGCTGTGCGTTGAAATTGCGGCTGCAACTGCCGGCCGGCGCCAAGGCGTCATCGGACGAAGAAATCGAGTCGAACGACGAACGATTGAACGGCCTCGATCCGACCGTGGCGGACATGGCCATCACCTGGAAGAAGAAGGCGCTGTTTGGCGGCTAGGCAATTGCCTGCAACAACGCCTTTACACCCGCCGCCGGGCCGTCGGGATGGTTCCAGACCGCGCCGGACACGGCGACAAAGTCCGCGCCGGCCTTGGCGACTTCGCCGGCGTTATCGGCGGTAATCCCGCCAATGGCGACGCACGGCGCTTCCATGACCTGCTGCCAGATTGACAGGGTCTCAAGCTCGGCCATGTGCTCGACTGTCTTGGTCGAGGTCGGATAGAAGGCGCCGAACGCGACGTAGTCGGCGCCGGCTTCGGCGGCGTCCATGGCCAGGTGGCGGCTGTTGTGGCAGGTGACGCCGATCATCGCGTTTGGTCCCAGGATACGGCGGGCGTCGCGATAGGCCATGTCCGACTGGCCGACATGGACGCCATCGAGACCAAGCTCCTTTGCCAGTTCGACAAAGTCGTTCATCAGCACGGCGGTGCCGTGTCGCTGCGCAATCGGCGCCAAAACCTTTGCCGCCTTGCGTATTTCGTCCAGCGGCACGTCCTTGAGCCGGATCTGCAACGCGGCCACTTCACCAGCCGACAAGGCGGCGTCGAGGTCCCGCGCGAAAGCATCCAGGTCAGGAATGCTGGGCGGCGTGATGAGATAAAGGCGGCAGGCGTGGGCGGCTAAGGACATAATGCCGGAGTGCCTCATGCGCGCGGGCGGGTCAAGCAAAACCGCCCACTGAATCTTATGTCAAATTTACCCTGATGGGGTGGGTTCACATTGTTTTGTCGTAACGTGAGCGCCTAAATTTTGACCATCTGATCGCCGAAGATGCGTCGGAGTTTAAAGGAGAATACCCATGACCATGACCAAAACAAAGTGGGCGGCTGGGGCGGCCATGGCTTTGGTGGTTGCAGCCGGATCGGCCGTACCCGCCATGGCGCAGGATACGGATTATGACGGCTATTGCTACACCAGGCAAAACAACGCCAAAACGACCGGCACAGTCGTTGGGGCGGTCGCTGGTGGTGCCCTGGGCAGTCAGGTGTCGAAGAATGAGCGCGGCCTCGGTACGGTCGCCGGCGCTGTCATTGGCGGCGTTGTCGGCCGCAATATCGGCAAGAACAGCGTCAAGTGCCTGAACGGGGAGTACTACTCCTATCAGAACGGCTACTACTCGCCGTCGTCGGCTCCGGAAGGCTACGACGTCGCCTATTTCCGCGACCGCCCGAATTCCAGCACCTACACCACGACCTATTACGACCGTGAGGCGCGTTCGACCTCACCGTATGACCGTTACGCCTATAACAGCAGCTACAACAACAATAGCAGCAGCTATGGCCAAAGCGGCAATAACAGCAACCGCTACAGCTCGACGACCTATCGCAACGAAGGCTTCCGCGACGAACGCGGCACCTGGCGCGAAGGCCGCCCTGTTGCCTTCGGCTGGAAGGATGAAAGCGGCCGCTGGCACGAAGGCCAGGTCCAGGCCTATGGCTACAAGGACAGCAATGGCCGCTGGCGCGAAACCAGCTCGGCGACCGCCTACAACAACGGCAACTAAGCCGCTGCTAGAGCCACCTTTGAGAAAAGCCCTCCGGTTCGACCGGGGGGCTTTTTTATCTGGTCGACGTGAGCATGAGGCGGCGGCAGCACACTCTATTACGATTCAGGGGGCAGGGTGCTTTTTTAAGTGGCGCTAACGCTTCGTTCTTTCAGCGCGACCTTGCTGCGAATGACTTGCATTTGAATCGGAGCTGTGATACTTGATACGCATTCGCATTATCAAGTTCGTGGCTGTCAGGGTTTTACGTGTACGTCTGTAATTGTAACGCTATTCGCGAACGCCAGGTGCATCAGGCCATTGCGTGCGGTGCATCGACGCCCAAGGCTATTTTCGCGCATGCCGGATGCCAG
The DNA here is from genome assembly GCF_056400965.1 of Asticcacaulis sp. P4_H10. Taxonomy (NCBI): domain Bacteria; kingdom Pseudomonadati; phylum Pseudomonadota; class Alphaproteobacteria; order Caulobacterales; family Caulobacteraceae; genus Asticcacaulis; species Asticcacaulis sp. P4_H10. The sequence goes on from NZ_JBFUKH010000001.1 coordinate 436,156, forward strand.
GCGCAATGCGCCAAGTGCGTCTGTGAAATGCGCCAGATCATCGATGAGGCGCAGGTCGCCCTGAAGATGGCTGCCGAGTAATCGCGCGCTTGCGAATAAAACCTATTTTCATTCGCATAAGTTTTTGTTTTATAGAGAATTTTCCACTTCACTTCGCCGCGCCCCGGCGGTATGAGTCACCTGATTTTCTTTTCAGGAGGCCGTCATGCAGGGCAACCCCGACATAATCAAGCTGCTCAACAAGGTTCTGACCAATGAGCTGACGGCGGTAAACCAGTACTTCCTGCATGCGCGCATGCTGGAAAACTGGGGCCTCTATCACCTCGGCCGCATCGTCTACAAAGAGTCGATTGAGGAGATGAAGCACGCCGACCTCCTCATCAAGCGCATCCTGTTCCTCGACGGCCTGCCGAACCTGCAGGACCTGAACAAGCTGCGCATCGGTGAGACGGTCGCCGAGACCCTGGCTTCGGACCTCAATGTCGAAACCGGCGGCCATGCGCTGCTGGTCGATGGCGTCAAGTTCTGCGACGACCAGAAAGACTATGTCAGCCGCGAGCTTCTGCGCAAGATCCTCGAAGACACCGAGCACCATATCGACTTCCTGGAAACCCAGCTGAACCTGATCCGCCTGATGGGCGAGGCCAACTACATCCAAAGCGGCATGAAGGAAATCGAAGGCGAGGGGTAGATATTCTACCCGCGCAGGCGGTTTTGACGAAAGCTGACCGAAAAGCGCTTCACTCTTTTCGGAATGCGCTCTAACGTGCCGGGCGAAGTTTTCGTTTTTCGTCAACGAAAACAAATAATGCAGGCAGGGTATTGGGCGGTATTACGCGCAGACAGCTAAGCCTTGGTCTGGCCGCCGCCTTGCCGGCAGCCGGCTTGCTGGGCTGTGGCCGCAAGCCGGAATCGCAACAGGAAGGCACGCCGCAATGGGCCGTGTCCGGACGGTGGCGCAACAGCCTGGACAAGGGACGCGATCCGTTCCGGCATCCGCTGGAGATGATCGACTTTTTCGAAATCCAGCCGCGCGACGTGGTCATCGATATCTGGCCGGGCGCCGGCTATATGACCGATATTCTGGGGCCTTACCTGACGCGCGGAAAGGGCCGGTATATCGCGGCTCTGTTCCCGGCAATGGGCGGCGCGCAAAGTGCTACGGGGACGCTCAGCGAGAAGTATCGTGAGCGCTTCTCCAGCAACAAGAAGCTTTACGGTGGTATCGAGTTCAGTGAATTCGGTCCGGAAAGTTCTGCCCTGACCGAAGCCGAAAGCGTCGACGTCGTCCTGATGCTGCTGGTCGTGCACGACCTGATGGCGGCGGGGATCGCCGAAAAGGCCTTTGCCGACGCTTTCGCCGCGCTGAGGCCCGGAGGGCTTCTGGCCATCGAACAGCACCGCGCCGATATCGGCAATGTCCAGGATCCGGGCGCGACCAACGGCTACGTCCAGGAACCGTTCGTCAAGCAACTGGCGTTCGAAGCCGGCTTCGCTTTTGACGCCGGCAGCGAGATCAATGCCAATCCAAAGGATGACAAGGATCATCCCTTTGGAGTATGGACGTTACCTCCGCAACGTTTGACGGCGGCGCGCGGACAGCCGCCAAACCCGGAATTTGACGGGGCTCTTTACGAATCGATTGGGGAAAGCGACCGTATGACGCTGAAGTTCAGGAAACCGCAATGAGCCGGATTGCAGCGCTGTCGCAGAGTGCCCCCCTTATGTCGATCCCCGAGTCGGAGGCGCCGGAAGGCGGCACCGGCGAATGGTATCGCGGCGCTGGCGGCCTGCGCCTGCGTCTTGGTTACTGGGAGTGCCGGGGACGCCCGCGCGGCACGGTCTTCGTCAGCCCTGGCCGCTCCGAACCGATCGAGAAATATTACGAGGTCGTCCGTGACCTGCTGGCGCGCGATGTCTGCGTCGTCGTCCATGACTGGCGCGGCCAGGGGCTGTCGGCGCGCCTGCTGCCGGACCGGCTTAAATGTCACGCCCGCGCGTCGGACGAATTCCTCGACGACTATCAGCGCCTGCTCGATTCGTTCGAGGACCGGGCGCCCAAGCCGTGGATCATGCTGGGTCATTCGATGGGCGGGGCGCTCAATCTCGCCACCCTGATCAAGGGCGAAACACGCATCGAAGGCGGGTTGTTCATCAACCCGATGCTGCGCGTCAAGACCGGGCGCCACGCCCTGTGGGCCGTGCATCTCCAGACAAACTGGTACGTCAATCATGGCCGCGGCACCGACTATGTGCCCGAGCTTTTCGACGATCCGTTCGAGCATACCTATGAGAATGACGCGCTGACGCATGACACGACGCGCTACAATACCTGGCGCGAGCAATTGTTTGCCTGTCCGCACCTGGCAGTCGGGTCGCCGACCTGGGGCTGGCTGTCGTTCGCGCTCAAGCTGGGTGAGACCATCCTCAAGGACAAGAACAAGGTCGCCAAGAAGGTTAAGACCCCGCTGACCATCCTGTGCTCCGGCGACGACCACCTGATCGCCAAGCAGCCGTCCAAGGCCTTTGCCAAGAAGCTGGGCAAGGCGAGCTATGTCGAGGTTGCTGGTGCCGAGCACGAAATCCTGATCGAGGCCGAGGAATATCGCCGCGAAGCCTTTGCCGAGATCGACAAGCTGCTGGATTTTGTCGCACCGCGCGGCGCTGCGCGGTCGCCAAACCCTGCCAAGGTCCCGGATGAGGCTTTGGACAAGGTCGCCATAGCTGCGACGGATGCCGCGGCTATGGATGACGAGCATCTGCCAGAGGTGGAGCCGGATTTGCCGCCCGAAGAGGGCGCCGAAAAGCGCGCCTGATCTTATTGAAGCCGCCGCAGTGTAAATAATGCTCAGGTCGCGGCGGGGCGCAGATGCGTCAGGGCTTGATCGATCAGATCGCGCGAGCTGGCCGCGATCACCTGTCCGGCTTCGGCTGGCACATCTTCGCCGCGCCAGTTGGTCACGGAACCACCGGCGTTTTCGATCACCGGGATGATGGCTTCGATATCCCAGGGCTTCAGGCCGGTCTCGAGCGCGATGTCCATTGTCCCTTGGGCCACCATGGCAAAGGCATAGGCGTCGCAGCCGTAGCGCGCCAGCTTTGTCGCCTTGCGCAGGGCATTGTAGGCGTCGCTCTCGATGCCTAGGAAAAGGTACGGGTCGGTTGTGCCGATGACCGCTTCGTTCAGATTGGCGCAGGCGCGGACCTTTAGTGGCTTCTGGCCATTGGGCGTAACCAGTTTTGAGCCGAGCGGCGAACCGATAAAGACTTCTTTCAATACCGGCTGGGCGATCAGTCCCAGCACCGGCCGGCCGAGATAACGGAGGCCGATCAGCGTCGTCCACAGCGGCAGGCCCGAAATGAAGGCGCGCGTACCGTCGACGGGATCGAGCACCCAGACGAAGTCGCCTTGCGCGTTTTCCTCGCCGTATTCCTCGCCGATAATCCCATGGTCGGGGAAATGCTGGTTGATTAACGCACGAATGGCGCGTTCGGCGCCCTTGTCGGCCTCGGTGACCGGATCGAAGCTGGACATGTGGGCCAGCTTGTTATCCTCGCCCAGGCCCCGCAGACGGAAATGGGGCAGGGCAGCCTTGGCGGCGGCGGCGGCGAGGTCGAGCGCGAAGGCTTCGAGACGGGCGTAGTCGGGCTGCAAAATCATAGAGACCCGCATACCGTCTCACGACATGCGGGTCTATACGAAATCGGTGGCGTGCGCTGGCGGTGGTAATCCCGCGAGCCCGCCGGCGCTTGTGCCACTTTTCTGGTCGCGCTTTTAACCCAAAAACCGCTTTACACGTTTTGGAAAGCGCTCGGCCTTAAGCGGCTTGCTCGGAATCGCCGTTTAGCGACTTGGCGAGGTCAAGCAGGCGGCGGCGCGGACGCTCCGACAGGCGGTAATAGGCCTGGATGAGGTCGAGCGTTTCCTTGCGCGAAAACACTTCGATGCCTTCGTTCTGGACGGCGGCGACTTCGGTCTTGTCGTCGGTCAGGCCATCGTAGAAATAGTTGATCGGGGTTTCCAGCGCCTTGGCCAGTTGGAAGAGACGGGCGGCCGAGATGCGGTTCGCGCCGCATTCGTATTTCTGGATCTGCTGGAAGCGGATGCCGACGGCCAGGGCCAGCTGCTGCTGGGTCAGGCCCAGGAGGCGGCGGCGGCGGCGCAGGCGTTTACCGAGGTGCAGGTCGATGTCAGTGGCCATGGTGTTCAAAACCCCTTGTTCGTGTGTCGCGGGCGTCTCGTTGTGAGACGGCTCGCCTCTCAGGTTTCAAACGCCGTGCCAAAGGCGTTATAAAAGCGGCGCTATGCACTTCTCCGGTGAATTATGACCGGAGGCTGGCGCACACCACCTCCTGAAAGAACAAAGATATTCAACCACATATACGCTGAGAGAAGCCTGACGGTTCACTTCAACCCCGGTTCATGTAGCTGAATTGAAAATGAACAAAAAAGGCGCCGGTTGTGCCGGCGCCTTACGTCACGAATCCTGTTCTGGACCGATCAGAGACTGTTGATATTGTCCGCGCTGAAGGCGCTTTGCAGGCGCTGGAGCTGGCTGATGACGGGATTGATGGCGCTTTCCGGCTCGGCATCGACGAACATGCGCTTGTCCATGTGCGAGATACGCTCATAGAGGCGATTGGAACGGTCGAGCAGGTTCAGCAGGCCGCCCGGCAGGGTGTCGGCCTTGTCAGCGGCTTCGGCGCTTAAAGGGGAGATGCGGTACTTTTCATCGCAGGCGTCCGACGCTTCCATATCGCCTTCGCGTACGGCGCGCTGGACTAGGAGCCACGAAGCGATCTGCATCAGGCGGGTCGTCAGGCGCATGCTTTCGCCGGCATAGACCAGGGCGTCTTCGCGGTTCAGGAGGCGCGAGTCGCGGCGGCCGTCGCCATCGAGGTACGAGGCCGTCTCTTCGACCAGGGCCATGCCTTCCTTGAACGTCCGGTCAAACAGGTCGCTGGAGGCAAAGTCACGCACGATGTGGGTACGCGAGGTCTGGGGCGAGGCGGAACTATCGGACATACTTAAGGAGCCTTATGCTGAATTCGTGTCGGCGCGGTTGTCATTCTGACCCCGCGTGCCCCACATCCATGGGAAAGGGCGGTGTGTCATCGGTCGAACCTGTCCAGACTTTCCGTGCAACGGCCATGCCACCCAATTTGGCCGCCTGCGAAGTCAGACAGGGTTAGTAATCCTTAACTTCCCTTAAAAGAGAATAAAGCATCGGCTGCCGAGCGACGATTTTTTTTACGTTCGACGACATCGCGCGCGCGGCGGATTTCGCCTTCGAGCAGTGTGATGCGTTCCTCCAGGTCCTCGACGCTGTACGGGTCGAGATCCTCACGCATAAGGCCGCTCAGCGCCGCGGCGCCCTTGGCCGGTGTTTGCAGGGACATCGGCAGTTCGTCGTCAATCATGAGCAACCCTTTCTCCCGTCAGGAGTCAATCACGCTGGACATTCCGGCCCGTTCCGGCCATTCGTCCTTAACCTTATGAAACGCCTCTTGCGCGAAGAAATCAAGGAAAACGAATCACCATGAAGGCTGTATCGATCACAGGCAGCGGTGAACATCCTGCCGATCTGAGACTGGCGGATGTGCCAAAACCGGATTTGCAACAAGGTTTTGCGTTGGTGCGCACGCACTTTGCCGGCGTCAACCGTCCCGATATCCTGCAAAGGCGCGGACTGTATCCGCCCCCGTCGGGGGCGTCTCCCATCCTGGGCCTTGAGGTGTCGGGCACGATCGAGGCCATTCATCCGTCTACGCCCTATGGGGCGGCGTGGAAGGTCGGTGACGAGGTCTGCGCCCTGGTCAATGGTGGCGGCTACGCTGAATATGTCGCTGTCGATATCCGCCACCTTCTGCCGGTGCCGAAGGGGCTGAGCCTGGAGGCAGCCGGTGCGCTTCCTGAAACTGTACTGACGGTCTACGCCAATCTGATGGAGCACGGGGCGCTGAAGGCCGGCGAGACGGTCCTGGTCCACGGCGCGAATTCCGGCATCGGGTCGATGACGGTGCAGATGGGTAAGGCGTTTGGCGCAAAAGTGATCGCCACGGCGCGCGGGGCTGGCAAGTGTGCCTTCGCCAAGGGCCTTGGCGCGGATCTGGTCATCGACACCGAGGCCGGCGATTTTGTTAGCCCGGTCAAGGAATTTGGCGGGGCCGACGTCGTGCTCGACATCATCGCTGGCGATTTTACGGCGAAGAACCTGCTGTGCCTGAACCCTAGGGGCCGGATCGTCCAGGTCGGCACCAGCCGTCAGGCCGAAGTTTCAATAGACCTGCGCCGTATCATGCAGAAACAGGCAACGCTCACCGGTTCGATGCTCAGGCCGCGCTCAGGCGACGAAAAGGCGCGGCTGACCGATGCCGTCCGTGAGCAGGTCTGGCCGCTGGTCGAGGCGGGAAGCATCAAGCCGATCATCGACAAGGTGTTCGACTTTGCTGATGTCGCTGCGGCGCACGCCTATATGGATTCCGGCGCGCATAAGGGGAAGGTCATTCTACGAATTTGAACACCGTTCACTTTTATCCTTGCGGCTGGCGAAATTCGTGCCAATACTTGAACATAGTTCAAATTTGGATATGAGATGAATCTGCTGCGCATTGTTGCTCTGTCTTCCGGCCTGCTGGCGGTTGCGGCTGGCGGCATTGCCTTTCACGCCATGGCGGCACCTGCGCCGTCGCCCTTTGCGTCGGCCCAGGACGCCACGGCCTTTGCCGTTGAGAATGGCTGCCTGACCTGGCTGCGCGAGGGCGGTACGGTTGAAGACTATGTCGGCCGTCACGCGCGGACAATCGATCAGTCGGGCAAGCCCGCTCAGAAGATCTATGGTGGCGGCCGCGTGACCGTGCGCGCAGACGGACGAAGTGGCTGCTATGTTCGCGCCGAAAGCGGAGATGGCGCGAAGCTGCGCGATACGGTTATCAACACCCTGGCATCGGCCGGCATGCGTACCGAGCCGTTTGCCGACTACGGCCAGCACCTGAAAAGCCGTGACTGGTCGTTCGTCCAGGAAAGCCACTGCTTCCGTATGTACGGCAAGGTCTATATCGCCCTGATTTCCAGCTCGGCCAATGGCGCCCGCACGCCCTTGCAGGTGACGATCACACCGGACATTGATGGCGAGGCGGCGAAGAAAGGGCTGTGCGTAGTCTAGGCTGAGTTCCCTTTAGAATAGCCCTCGGAATCCTTTCCTCTTTTCTTCCGTCACAAATCATCCTATACCATGGCCAACCCCCGCGCCCGGCTGCAAAAGCCGGGCGTAGCCATTTCTGGGCCGCTCTAAACGGCTCCAAAACCAAGGATAGACACCATGTCAGACATCCTGATGCCTAAGGCCACCGCTGTGTGGCTGGTCGACAATACAAGCCTGAGCTTCGAGCAGATCGCCGATTTCTGCGGCCTGCACCTGCTGGAAGTCAAAGGCATTGCCGATGGCGAAGTGGCGCGCGACATCCGCGGCGCCGACCCGATCGCCAATGGCCAGCTGACCCGCGAAGAGCTGGACAAGGCTGAAGGCAAGCCGACCTACCGCATGGCCGCGCAAAAGAGCCGTCACGCCGAGTTGCTGAAGCCGACAAAAAAGGCGCCGCGCTACACGCCCGTGTCGCGCCGTCAGGACCGCCCCGACGCCATCGCCTGGTTCGTCAAGAACCACCCGGAAGTCACCGACGCGCAGATTTCCAAGCTGCTGGGCACGACGAAGTCGACTATCGAGCAGGTCCGTTCGCGCGGCCACTGGAACACAGTCAACATCAAGCCGGTCGATCCGGTCACGCTTGGCCTGGTATCGCAGATTGAACTCGATGGCGTGGTCCGCAAGGCGGCCGAAGCCAAGCGCAAGCAGGCTGAGAAGCTGGGCATCCCGCTGGATGACCCGTCGCTGAAGCCGGCGCAAACCGTCGTGCCGGTCGAGGACGAAGACGACAATCCTTACGCGCGCAAGAGCGATCTGTCAGCCGAAGATGTCTTCGGCGGCGGCGCCTTCACCAATCGCGAAGAAGAGGACGACGAGGACTAATCCTCAGCGTCTTTGTCGTGCTTTCTGTCCAAAACTGCTTCAGACTTTTTGGAAAGCGCTCGCTGGGACTAAAAAAAGGCCCGCCGGGAAACCGGCGGGCTATTTTAGTTGGGGTTCTGGGTCTCAGGGGAGTCACGCCTTGAGGTCGAGCAGTCGGCCGGTCATGTCCAGGGATGTCTTTACGACGGACACACTGGCCTCGAATGCGGTACGCGCTTCCATTTGTTCTACGAAGTCGCTGACCACATCCCGTCCCTGGCTGGCATTTGACACTGTCTGGATCGCTGCGCGGTCGAACCGCGCTGAGGCGTTAATTACGCCGCTGATACCTGAAATAAGTGCCGACATGGGTCACCGGAACTGAACTGAAACTCTACTCAGGTGACGATGCGCCCTGAAGTTTAAGGTGGGGTAGACAAAGACGGTTAAAATAAAAAACCAATGTGGAGGGGACTATCCTCGATCAAACCGTCAGAAAGCTCCGACAGCCTGTAAACACTACGACTCCCTTGGCGCTCGCCCTGCGAAGCCCGAGAGCAGGCTGGGCGGAGTCATAAAATTTTTATCGTTTCTTTCTTACGCGAAGTACCCCATGTCCGAGGTCGCGAAGTTGCCAATCCTGGGCAGAATGGTCGACAACTCGCTGCCGGAGGCACCGAACCAGCGCGCCAGCGTCCCGGCCATTTGGTCGACGGCCGTCGATGGCAGCAGGCGCCCTTGGCCGACCTGATCGTCGGACGTCACCGAAACGTGCGGGGCTGTACCGTAGAATCGTCCGCCGCGCACCGCCCCCCCAAGGACGAAGTGGTGCGAACCCCAGCCGTGATCCGAGCCGTTGCCGTTCGAGGTCAGGGTGCGGCCGAAATCCGACGCTGTAAAGGTCGTCACCTTGTCGGCCACGCCCATTTCGACAGTTGCTTCATAGAAGGATGACAAGGCTTCGTCGACCGATGCGAGCAGGCCGGGATGCGCCTCCATCAGTTGGTCATGGGTATCGAACCCACCTAATGACACAAAGAAGACCTGCCGTTTCGAGCCGAGTGCGTTGCGCGCACCGATCAGACGCGCCACGATCTTCAGCTGATCAGCCAGGCTGTTCTTCTTGCCGTCGGTATCGAACGAGGTCGTCAGATTGACCGGATTGAGCGCCGTATTGACGATGCCTTCCATGGTGATCGAGCGCTGGGTGACGCGGGTGAATTCGTTCTCAAGCACGTGCGTCCGCGTCTGAGTGATCAGGGTCTTGAGCACATCGGACGCTTGGGCCGAGTTGAAGCTCCAGCCCTTCGAGGCCCAGATCGGGATCGCGCCGGTGGGGCCGATCTGGTACTGCAGCGCGTTATTGCCCGAGACGAAGACGGCATTGCCCGACGCGGAAATGCAGGACAGCAGGCTGTTGGCATTGCTTGACAGGGCCAGGTCGCCCAGGCGCCCGCCCCAGCCGACCGTCGCGCCCTCGGCGCCAAGCGCCTGCCAGACGGATTGCTGATCGTTGTGCGAGAACAGCTTCGGCGGCAGCGGCGTGCCGCCGGCCGTGAACTGCGCCTTGGTCAGCGGCACGACCAGAGGTCCGACATTGAGCTGGACGGCCGCCTTGCCCGCATTGAACAGGGCGGCGACCTTGGGCATCGTCGGCGCCAGGCCATAGGAAATGTTGTCAGTCAGGGTTTGTGACACGACGGGCGTCAGGGACAGCAGTTCGTCGCGGCCGTAGGCGATGCCGCCGCGCGTCCGGCCGGCGCCGCCGCCACGAATGTTGCTGTACAGGTCGTAATTGGCGGTGTCGCGCGGAACGACGGTGTTGTGGCAGTCACTGCCGCCATAGAGGAAGACGCAGACCAGCGCCTTGTAATCGCTGGCGTCAAAAGCGGCGGCTTCACCGACCGCGGCGAGGTTCAGCGCCATGGGAGCAGCGGCGCCCATGGCTGCCATGGCGGCGGCGCGCTTCATGAAGGCGCGGCGGTTCAGGTCGGGGATGTTGTTCCGGTGCATGTGCTTCCCCTACTTCTGGATAAGGTATTCAGGACAGGCCATGATCAGCAGCACGGCATTGTAGATGCGGTCGAGCTTGGCCGCGTCCGGCGAAGCCACCGTTATGGTTTGCGCATCCAGCGCGCCCTGGATAAGGGCGATGGTCGTCTCAGATACCTGGTTGGCGCTGAGATAGAGGTTCAGCCAGTCGAGCAGTTCGCGCGAATTGTGGGCGATGCCGAGGACAGCCGAATAGCTCGGCTTTACGTCGGTATAGCCGTCCTTCATGACCGAGGTCAGGAAGTTGATATAGCCGGCGGTCGTCGATTCATTGTGGATCTGGAATTCCGGCGCCACGTCGCCGGCAGTTGCCAGCGCGGTCTGGGGCGGAATATAGCCCGGCCGGAAATAGTTGAACACCGAGGGCGAGCGCAGCGGGCTTTGGCCGAGGCCCCAGTCGCCGTTCGACACGTCATAGATCTCCCATTTGCCCGTGGCGCTGGTGACCGTAAAGGTCCGCGACCACTGGGCCCAGCGGACGATCGGCTCGCGCAGCTTGCCGGCACGGGTATTGGTCGGCAGGGTGCGCGCCTCGGTATCCATCAGGATGGCGCGCCATACGGCCTTCATGTCGCCGCGCACGCCCGCGCCGTTATTGGCAAACGCCGCCGCGACCCGGCCGACATAGGCCGGCGATGGGTTTGAGGTCACCAGGCGCTGGATCATCTGATAGGCGACGAAGGGGCCGGTATTGGCGTGGTTGAACAGGGTATCGAGCGCGGTCTTCAGCGCTTCCACACCCGGCGTATTGGCGGGGATGGTGACGCCCAGGAAGGTCGCCGCCAGGGTCGAGTGCTTGGACGCATCCAGCTTCATGCGGTCGCGCGTGAATTCGGTCGAGGGCACCTTATAGGTCAGCCACGGCACAGTCTGCCACGTCACACGGTCGTAGCTCCAGTCATAGCCGGTGAAGACGCGCGCCAGGTTGGTAATGTCGCTCTGGCCATAGGTTTCCTTGGGCTTGCCTGCGCCATCGAGTTTGAGCGTCCCGTCGGCATTCAGTTCATACAGGCCGATCGTGAAGAGCTGCATGATTTCGCGGGCATAGTTTTCGTCCGGCACGCGGCCCGTCGAGGGGTCTTCCTTCTGGTTGCCCTTGGTGTTGAGATAAAAGCCCATGGCCGGGTTGAGGGTGATTTCCTCAAGCAGGGTGCGGAAGTTGCCGAAGGCGTGGGTGTTCAGGACGTCCCAGTAGCCTGACATGACATAGGGCGGCCAAAAGCCATCGATAGGGTTGGTGGACACCACCATCATTTCCGACAGGGCCAGGGCGCAGCGTTTGCGCAACTGGTCCGACCCAGTCATCATCATGCGCCACGACATCCAGTCGGCAGCGATGGGGTTGAAGTACTTGTCCTTCTCATCCGGCACGTGCCAGTTGCGCGAATTGAGCCAGTCCGTTCCCGTCTGGCTCTGGACGCCCGCGAACTGCTGGGTCAGCCAGGCGTCGTAACCCAGTGTCCGCACGTTGGTGATATCGGCGGGGGAGGCTGCGAACTGCGCCTGAAGCAGGAAGCGCGCGGCTTCGGTATTCGTGTAATTCAATGTGGGCGGAGGCGGTGGGGGCGGAGAGGCCGTGCCGCCTCCGGATGAGGAGCCGCCTCCACCGCCACAGGCGGTGAGACCGGCTGAGAGGACGGCAAGTCCGCTTGCAGCGCCAAGGCGCGGGTTAGGCGTGTAATCGTTTACACTTTCAGCGGTTTTGCACGCTGATGGCTCTTTGGTTTCGCCCCGCACCCCTGCACTCCCTATTTTTTTTATTTGATATAGGTAACATAAAAATCCGGCTTGGCCAGACCATTTGACACGAGCTCTCTTAACGGAAGCGAAAAAAGCTGTTTTATTGCAACGGTTAAGCCGGGTTAGGGTTGTTTTCGACTTCGCAAACCAAAGCCGTACCAAAGTCTGAAAATGAAACCGCCCGGCGCTTTTGAGGCGACCGGGCGGCTAATAATGCGAGTTTTTCGGGAAGCGTCAGGCGCGGAGTGTGGCGCCCGCCTTACCGGCCGCAGCGATGACCTTGCCGGCGACGGCTTCGATTTCCGGTTCGGTCAGGGTCTTGTCTACCGGTTGCAGGGTGACTTCGATCGCCAGCGACTTTTGGCCATCGGGGACGCCCTGGCCGCGATAGACGTCGAAGATGCGGGCGTCGGCGATCAAAAGCTTGTCGGCGCCCTTGACGGCTTTGACGACGTCGGCGGCCGCGACCGCTTCATCGGCCAGGAAGGCGAAATCGCGCGTCAACGGCATGAAGCTCGACAGCGTCAGGGCGCCTTTCGACTTGCCCGACTTGGCCTTGGGCGAAGGCAGGTTGTCGATGCGGACTTCAAAGCCGACATAGGCGCCGTCGAGATCCATGGCCTTGAGGACAGCCGGATGCAGTTCGCCGAACTCGGCGACGATCTGCTTCGGGCCCAGTTGCAGGCGAGCGGAACGGCCCGGGTGCCAATGACCGGCATTCGAGCCTTGCACCAGTTGCAGCGAAGCGACCGGCGCGCCCATGGCGTCGAGCAGGCTGAACAGATCGGCCTTGAGCGCGAACAGGGCGTCTTCGCCGGTGTTCTGCCAATGGCGAGCCTTGGACGGCGCGCGGATGGCGGCGACGGTCGGCTTCTGGTCGTTGGGTTCGAGGCCCTGATAGATCGGGCCGATCTCGAACAGCTGCGCGCCATGCAGGCCGCGCGCGGCGTTACGGCCCGCAGCTTCGAGCAGGTTGCTAAGCGCCGTCGGGCGCATGCAGTTCAGTTCCGAGGCGATCGGATTGGCCAGCAGCAGAGTATCGTCGCCACCTCCGAACAGCTTGGCCCAGTCCTGACGCATGAACGACCAGGTGACGGCTTCGCTGTAACCAAGCGCGGCCAGGGCACGGCGGCCTGCGCGGGCCTTGGCCTGTTGGGCGGTCAGCACGCCACCTGGGCGCGGCTGCACGACCGGCAGGGGCGTGGCCGGGATGGCGTTGAAGCCGTGGATACGCGCGACTTCTTCGACCAGATCGGCCTTGCCTTCGACATCGCGGCGCCACGACGGCACGGTGACGTCATAGCCCGACCCTTGCGCGTCGAGCGCAAAGCCGAGTGCACGGAGGATGCGCTTGATGTCGTCATTCGAGACAATCAGGCCGGTCAGTTGGCGGACATAGGCCGGATCGAAGCTGACGTTCGGACGACGGGCCGGGGCCTGGCCATCGACGACGACTTCGGAAGCTTCGCCGCCGCACAGGTCCAGGATCAGTTGCGTCGCCAGTTCCAGGCCTGGCACGACGAATTCCGGATCGACGCCGCGCGCAAAGCGATATTGCGCGTCCGACGTGATGCCGGTGGTGCGGCCGGTCTGGGCGGTGCGGATCGGATCGAACCAGGCACTTTCCAGGAACAGGTCGGTCGTGCTGTCGTCAACGCCGGTCGACTCGCCGCCCATGACGCCGCCGATACCGATCGGGCGTTCGCCATTGGCGTCGGAAATGACCGACATGTCCGGCGTCAGGCTGTAGGTCTTGCCGTCGAGCGCGATCAGTTGCTCGTGCGTGTGGGCATCTTCACCCTCGGCCTTTGGATTGTCATGGCCGAGGCGGGCGATGATCTGCGTGCCGACGAGCTTTGACATGTCGTAGACGTGCAGCGGCCGGGCGCGATCGAACGACAGATAGTTGGTGATATCGACCAGGGTCGAGATCGGCTTCAGGCCAATGGCCTTCAGCTTGTCCTGGAGCCACTTCGGCGATGGGCCGTTCTTGACACCGCGGATGACGCGGCCGGAGAAGATGGCGCAGGCGTCGCCGTCGGCCTTGACCGTGATCGGGCAGGGGAAGGCGCCCTTGATCGGGGTGATGGCCTTTTCTTCGAAGGTGCCAAGGCCGGCGGCGGCCAGGTCGCGGGCAATGCCGTGGACGCCCAGCCAGTCGGGGCGGTTCGGCGTGACTTCGAAGTCGATGACCGGCTCGGCGCCGAAAACCTCGGCGGCCGGCGTTCCCACTTCCAGTTTGTCGGAAAGGTCTAGGATGCCATCAGCGTCGCTGTCGAGTTCCAGTTCGGCGCCGGAACACATCATGCCGTTGGAGACGACGCCGCGAACGGGCTTTTCGACCAGGGTGACGCCGAGGCCCGGGACATAGGCGCCGATCGGGGCATAGATGGTCGTCATGCCGGCGCGGGCATTGGGCGCGCCGCAGACGATTTCCTTGCGGCCATCGACGGTGTCGACCTGCAGGACTTGCAGTTTGTCGGCGTTCGGGTGGCGGGCGGCTTCGATGACCTTGGCGACCGAGAAGGGCTTGAGCGCCTTTGCCGGATCGTGGATGTCCTCGACCTCGAGGCCAGCCATGGTCATGGCGGCGGCGACCTGATTGATATCGGCCGAGGTGTTGAGGTGGTCTTTAAGCCAGGAGAGAGAGAATTTCATTTCCGATTTCTTTGTATCGAGGTCCAGGAGGCTGTGCCTCCTGGTCTTTTCTTAGCTCAAACCACTCGCGGAGTTCGGCGCGGCAAAGGCACTAAAGCCATAGTGCGAAAGCCAACGCGTATCGGCGGCGAACATGTCGCGCAGGTCCGGCACGCCGTACTTCAGCATGGCCAGACGATCGACGCCCATGCCCCAGGCAAAGCCCTGCCATTCGTCGGGATCGACGCCGCAGGCCTTGAGCACGTTCGGGTGGACCATGCCGCAGCCGAGGATTTCGAGCCAGGAGTCGCCCTGGCCGACCTTCAACTCGCCCTTTTCCCACGAACAGCGCACATCCATTTCAGCCGACGGTTCGGTGAAAGGGAAATGGTGCGGGCGAAACTGGGTGACGACCTCATTTGTTTCAAAGAAACGCGAAATGAACGTTTCGAGCACCCACTTCAGGTGGCCCATATGGGCGCCCTTGTCGATGACCAGACCTTCGATCTGATGGAACATGGGCGTGTGTGTCTGGTCCGAGTCACAGCGGAAGACGCGCCCCGGCACGATCAGGCGGAAGGGCGGCTTATCCGCGATCATCGAGCGGATTTGCACCGGCGAGGTGTGGGTGCGCAGCAGCTTGCGCACACCGTTTTCGTCGGGGTTGAAGAAGAAGGTGTCGTGCATTTCGCGCGCAGGGTGCTTCTCGGGGAAGTTCAGCGCGGTGAAGTTATGGAAATCGTCCTCGATGTCCGGACCTTCGGCGACTTCGAAGCCCATGTCGGCGAAGATGGCGACCATCTCGTCCATGACCTGGAGCGTCGGGTGGACGCCGCCCTTGGCGCGCGGCGCCGACGGCAGGCTGAGATCGATGCGCTCGGCGGACAGGCGAGCAGCCAGGTGGGCGGCTTCGAGTTCGCCCTTCTTGCTGTCGAGCACGGCCTGGATCTGGTCGCGGATGGCGTTGATGGCGGCACCGGTCGACTTGCGTTCTTCCGGCGGCAGGGAGCCAAGAGTCTTCAGGAGGCCCGAGATGCGGCCGGTCTTGCCCAGCGCCGACACGCGCACGGCATCAAGCGCGGCAAGGTCGGACGCCGAGGCGATTTCGGCTGAGATTTCGGCGGACAGGGTATCGTATTCGGTCATGATCGCACTTCACAGGTGAGTGCGCTCATTTAGGGCAAAGCGACCGTCGGATAAAGGGGAAAGTGCTTCACACCTTGAGCCGTGCCGCACCGAAGGCCGCCGGGTCGGACTGCGACGGGCGACCGTCCTCGATATGACCGGCCAGACGCACGGTGAAGCCGTCTGATGACAGGCTGAGGTCATACCAGTTATGGCTTTGCGCGAGGTCGAGCGCGAGCTTTGCTGTCTGGCGCGCCGCCAGCTCCAGCGTCTGTGGCACCCGGCCATAGGCTTCGTCGGTTATGCGCAGGGACAGTGGAGCGTCGGTCGCGTTGGTGGCCTCAAGGCCTTCCGGTCCCCAGGCGCAGGTAAATCTGGGCGTGCCTTCGTAGCGGCGATGGAAGCCGCTGGGGCCGGCGACCCACAGACGGGTGCTTCCCTTGGCGGTATGGACGGCGGATTTGCCGGCCGCGACGGTATAGCGATAGGGAATGGCTTGCGGCAGGTCGAGGTCGTAGACGTGGAAGACGGCCGCGCCGCTGCCTTGGCTGTTGTTGACGAAGGTCAGGTGGCCGTCCGCCGACAGGCTGCAATCCAGTTGATAGGGGCCAGCACGGCGCGGTCGTTGGCCCTTTTCCTGAATGGGTGCAATCATCGTATCGGGTGTCTTGGGCTTGGTCGCAAGGCCCAGCTTATGCGCACGTTCCGCCAAAGCTGCTGTCTTGGGCAGGTGCGCGAAAAAGGGCTGGTCGTTCGGCATCTTGAAGTCGAAGCACGAGGTCAGGTCGCCGCAAACAGTGCGCCGCCAAGCCGAAATGTTCGGCTCCCGGACGCCGAAGCGCGTTTCGAGAAAGCGAATGACCGAGGTGTGGTCGAAGACCTCCGAAGCGACATAGCCGCCTTTCGACCAGGGCGAAACCACATACATCGGCACGCGCGGGCCCAGGCCATAGGGGCGGTTCTTATACTTATCGTTACCCTGGTGATATTCCGCCTCGGCGCCCTCGGCGAAACCGAACGACTTGCCATCGTTGCCGATCGACGGCGGGGCGGGTGGCGGCACGTGGTCGAAATAGCCGTCATTCTCATCGAAGTTGATCAGGAAAACGGTCTTCGCCCAGACCTCGGGATTGCTGGTCAGGACGTCGAGTACGCGGGCGGTATAGTCCGCGCCCTGTGCAGGCGACGACGTCGAGGGGTGTTCGGAGCCTTCGGCCGTCCCGACGATCCACGACACCTGCGGCAGCTTATTGGCCAGCACGTCCTCTTTCAGCTTGTCGAGATCGCGCGTGCGGATCGAGCGGCGCGCCAGATCCATCAGCTTTTCCGACGTCGCCTTGTCGGCGGCGCGATAGGTGCGGAAACCAGCCAGTGGGTTGTCGGTGAAGTTGTCCTTCATGTCCTGATAGATCTGCCAGTTGATGCCGGCGGCGCTCAGGCGTTCGGGGTAGGTCGTCCAGTCATAGCCACCATGCCCCTTAGGGTCGCCACCCAGATCGTCATAGCTGTTGTCGATCACCGGTCCGTTCGGGCCTGTGTTCGTGCCGGTCCAGTGGAAGGTGCGGTTCGGATTGGTGCCGGCATGAAGCGCACAAAAATAGGCGTCGCACAGGGTAAAGGCCTCGGCCAAGGCGTACTGGAAGGGCAGGTCGGCGCGGCTGAAATAGCCCATGGCGTGGTTGTGCTTGGCGTCGGGCCAGTTTCCCATCCGCCCAAGGTCCCAGGCGTCCTGGGCATCCTTGAAGCTGTGCGGCGTACCTTCAACGCGCATCAGCCGAAAATCCTCGGCGGTATTGAGCGGGAAGGGCGCGATCAGGCTGGCGGGCCGGTCTTCGCGCGGCTGGGCAAAGACGGTGCGGCTTCTGTCGGGCGCGGGAATGGCAAAACGGTCGCCGAAGCCCTGTACGCCGTTCATCGTGCCAAAATAGTGGTCGAAGCTGCGGTTCTCCTGCATCAGGATGACGATGTGTTCGACGTCCTTGATCGTGCCGGTACGGACGCGTGCGGGGATATCCAGCGCCCGGGCAATGGCCGGCGGCAGTCCGCCGAGCGAAGCGGCGAGGGCGGCACTGATAAACTGGCGGCGGCTGGTCATCGGAAACTCCCCTATCCCCGATCTCTATCCGCCTATCGTAACAGTTTTACGGCAATGAAAAAGCCCCGCCTCAAGCTGAAGCGGGGCTCATATTTTCAATTCCTGAAAGGAATTAAGCAGCCAGGGCCGTACGGACCTTTGCAGCGATAGCGCTGAAGCCAGCAGCATCGTTCATGGCGATGTCGGACAGAACCTTGCGGTCCATGTCGACGCCAGCCACGTTCAGGCCGTGGATGAACTGCGAGTAGGTGAAGCCTTCCTGGCGCGCAGCAGCGTTGATGCGTTGGATCCACAGGGCGCGGAAGTTACGCTTCTTGTTGCGGCGGTCGCGATAGGCGTATTGACCGGCTCTGTCGACGGCCGCCTTCGCGGTACGGATGGTGTTCTTGCGACGGCCATAGAAACCCTTGGCGAGCTTCAGAACCTTCTTGTGACGGGCGTGAGAAACTACGCCTCTTTTAACGCGGGCCATTGTTCAGTGCTCCCTTACGCGTACGGCATGTAGGATTTGATCTTCTTCGCGTCGGCATCCGACAGAACCACGGTACCGCGGTTCGTACGGATGTACTTGGCGTTGTGCGAGATCAAACGGTGACGCTTACCGGCGACGCCGGCCTTCACCTTGCCAGAGGCAGTAATGCGGAAGCGCTTTTTGGCGCCCGACTTGGTCTTCAATTTGGGCATTTTTCAGCGGTCCTTGCGAACCGTCCTCTATATAGAGCGAAACCTGCCAAGGCATGCCATGGGCCCGGCCGGTTATGAGAACGGCGGCTGTTACAGGAAAAGTGTTTGGGTGGCAAGTGCGAATCCGATCGTGGAGAGGATTCGACAAATCAGAAATCTCGGTTATTGGTTATGATATGGATAGTACCGAATCCACACCAATTACCGAAGCACCTGCGCGGGTCGGCGCCATCGACATCCTGCGTGCGCTGACCATGGTGTTGATGATCTTCGTCAACGACCTGTGGTCATTGAAGGATATACCGGCGTGGCTGGGCCACGTCGAGTCCGGCGTCGACGGCATGGGGCTGGCGGATTCGGTCTTCCCGGCGTTTCTTTTCATTGTCGGCCTGTCGCTGCCGTTCGCCATCGAGGCGCGGCGACGGAAAGGCGAGAGAACGGCTACGCTGATCCTGCATGTGCTCGGCCGGTCACTGGCGCTTCTGGTCATGGGAGTCTTCCTGGTCAATGGCGAAACGATCAACAGCGCCGCGACGGGTCTGTCGCGCGGGGCGTGGAACGTCTTGAGCTGCGTGTCTTTCATTCTGATCTGGAACAGCTATCCGAAATCGATGTCGATTTCGCTGCAGCGCGGCTTGAAGCTGGTCGGCGTCGCTGTCCTGGCAATTATGGCGTTTGTGTATCGGGGGGGAGACGGAGACTTTCTCTTCGGGCCGCAATGGTGGGGAATCTTAGGGTTGATAGGCTGGGCCTATCTCGGCGCGGCACTGGTGACGGTGCTGGCGCGCAGCCACCCTGCCGGGTTGGTGGCAGGGTGGCTGCTCTTTACCGGGGTAAGTCTCGCCTGGGCAGCCGGGCTGGTACCAGAGCCGCTGCACTTTATTCCTGAGCCGCTGATCGGCGGTACGCTGGCGGCGCTCGTCATGGGCGGCGCGGTGATCGGACGGCTGTTCCAGCTGTGGCAGCCCAGGGGCGAAAATCTCCGCATGACCGCCGTGTTCGCCGCCATAGTCGTGGCTTTGGTCGTACTCTATGCCATGACGCGCCCTGCCTGGGGGCTGTCGAAGCTGGGAGCGACACCGGCCTGGTTGTTCCTGTGCAGCGCCCTGACGCTGACGGCTTTCACGATTATCTATTGGGTTGCAGATGTCGCAAAGCAGGGGCGGTGGTTCGCCATCGTCAAACCTGCCGGCACAGATACGCTGCTGAGTTATCTGATACCCTATTTCGCCTATGCGGCCTTCGTGGCGTTCGGCCTTGGTCTGCCGGACAACCTGCTTATCGGCGGCGTTGGGCTGGCTAAGGCAATTGGGTTTGCGCTGATCTGCGTCTGGATCGCCGGTGGCCTCAGCAAGCTGGGCGTAAGGCTGAAGCTTTAATTCCCGAGCGACTTCTGCAGCGCGGCCGCAGCTGACTTCGGCAATTCGAAGCGCGTATCCTTCATCTGCGCCGGATCGAAGCGCAGCAGACCCTTGCCCGGCATCGGCAGCCAGCCGTAATAGCGGCTGACCAACTGGATCAGTTCGGCCGGTGTCGGCTGCGAAACATAGGCGCCGGCGATATAGGGCGCCACGATCGCGCCGGTCCTGGCGTTCATCAGGATGATGTCGGCCAGTTTCTCATTATAGATGTCGAGGAACAGCCGGTCGAAATGCTGTGGCCGCCAAGTGTGCTGCTCGGCCTCGATCTTGTAGACGATGTTGTCGGCGGCGCTGAAAAAATCCCACTGCCAGACCAGACGATAGCGCGAACGGAAGCGCCGCCAGCGGGCGCGCTCAAGCGGATCGGGAAATTCGCGCGCCCAGGCCGGCGCCTGACGGTCGGCGACGATCAGCCAGAAGGGCTCGCCATCGCCCAGCACCTCGGTCGTCACCTTGTTGAAGCGCTCGATCAGCGAGCGGTATTCCGGCCGGCTCAAAGCCGCGTCGCGTCCGCCGGGCAGGAGGTGAAAGCGCGTCAGGTTCCACGTGCCGTTATCCGCCAGGGTATGGCCTACGGGCACGGCGTCGGGGTGGAATTGTTGCCAGATCGGCTGGAGAGGCGTGGTCATACCGTGCGTTTTTGCACACGCCCGGACTGCATTGCAAGCAGGCCCGCGGAGATCGTCAGGGCAGACCCCATCCATAGCGGCGCGTTCGGCCCGTAGGCGGTGAACAGGAAGCCCGCGATCATAGGGCCGAAAATACGGGCAACAGCACTGGTCGCCATGTTCAGCCCAAAGGTCGCACCGGCCTTTTCCGGCGCCGCCGCCAGCGAGATAATGGCGCAAATCGACGAGAAGATGACCGATTGTCCAATCGTGCCCAGGACAACGATCGGCGGGATGAACAACGGCGAACGGTTGACCGCCTGAAGCGCGAAGCTCAATCCGAACAGGAAAAGGCCCGTGGTCAGGACCCGGGTTTCACCGTAGCGCCGGACCAGCGGACGCATGACAATGATCTGCATGATGACCGCCGTCAGGCCGATCAAGGGGAAGATGGCGCCGAGTTCTTTCTTGCCCCAGCCATACTGGCTGTGGGCCCACAGGGCGAAGGTGGATTCCAGGGCCGTCAAGGCGCCGGTGTAGCAGACGGTCGCCAGGATAACCCGGAGGATGACCGGGTCGCGGAACGCCGTCTGCGCCGTAACGACAAGGTTCGGCGGCGGCGCGGTCTGAACGCGCACGCGGCTTTCGCGAATGAAGAGGATGACACCTGCGCAGGCAATCGCCGACAGGGCCGCTGCCGTCATCAGCGGGGCGCGGAAGGGATCGCCCGGCACGATGGCCGCGACGGCTGGGCCAATGACGAGGCCGAGCGAAAAAGCAGCGCCGATCAGGCTCATGCGCGCGGCGCGTTGTTCGGGTTTCGACACGTCCGAAACATAGGACTGCATGGTCGACATGCTGCCGGAACTGATGCCGCTGAAGAAGCGGATGGCGATGGCGACCCAGATATTCGGCGCAAAGGCCAGGGCGGCGTAGAAGGCGATGGACAGTGCCGTCGTGACGATCAGGACCGGCTTTCGCCCGACCCGGTCGGACAGCCGGCCGAAATAGGGTTCGGCGAAGAACTGACCCAGAAAGTAGGCGCTGAACATCAGCGTCACCTGCCACGGCTGTGCGTTCAGGCTGGTCGCGAAGAACGGCATCAGGGGGACGAGGATGCCGAAGCCGATCAGGTTGACGAAGACGACCGCCAGCATGGCGGCGAGGGGGCCATTGTCGGCGATGAAATGCCGGATTTCTCGCAGCAGACGCCCGCGATAAAACGTCCGTTCGTTACGCTCTTCCTCGCTCTCCGGCGTCCGCGGTGGCAGGCCCGGCGCCGCGCCGGCATCCACTTCACTATCGGCGGGCTTGGGGAAGGTGTTCAACTCTGGCATCTACCGCTTATAGCCGATTTGAATTTGCGAGTAAGTGGAATTGTCGCAGGTGCAGCATTTCACACCAAACTGTTATCGCGCCGCGCGAATCGTCGTCTCCGCCTGGGCTATGGTACTAGCTTTTATGGCGGATTTCATCTCCGCCGGCGTTGCTGTTGCCGGCAGGGAGAGCGTCTCTACACCCAGGGCGTAGACAGTAACGACATAACGGTGGTCCTGGCCCTCCGGTGGGCAGGGACCGCCATAGCCGGCGGCGCCGAAGTCATTGGTGCCTTCGCTGACGCCCAAGGCAGTCAGGGCGGGGGAGTGGCTGACGCCAGCCTCAAGGCCGTTGGTGGTGGCGGGAATGCCGCTGGCCATCCAGTGCCAGAAGCCGTTGCCCGGCGCGTCGGGATCGAAGATGGTGACGGCAAAGCTTTTGGCATTGGCCGGCGCGCCCTGCCAGTTGATGGCGGGCGAGATGTTTTCGCCACTGCAGCCATGGCCGGCCGCATATTGCGCGGAGGTGAAACGACCGCCTTGCGCATCCGTGACGGCGACCGAGAAGGAATGCGGGTTGCTGGCCTGCTGCGCGCAGGCTGGCAGGGCAAGGACGACGGCAGCCATGATCCAGGTGGGTTTCATTTGCCACTCTCTCTTGATCGCTAATATCTGTCGATTGAAGTCTGACGGTGCGCCCGGATTGGGGCGTCAAGGTGTTGATTTTATAAAAAATAAGTAAGCGCCCCTGGGCGAGAGAAGCCGGTGTTTCATGCTGACTTTTTATGGCGCGTGACCGATTAGCCTCGCGGGGACGGCACAGGAGGTCACCATGCAGTTCCATCGTGGGCGTTTGCTCGATCACGTCGAAATCCACAGCAATGACATGGCTGCCAGCGAGCGCTTCTATCGCGCCGTGCTGGCGGCGGTGAATCCCGCTTTCGAAATCGAAAAGGGCGATGAGGGCTTCTTCTTCGATGAGGTCTATGTCAACCCGGTGAAGGACGGTAACCTGACCCGGGCGCACCTTGCCTTCCAGGCCTTCGACAAGGAGACGGTGCACCGGTTTTATGAGGCAGGCCTCGGCGCCGGCGGCCGCGACAATGGCGCGCCCGGCCTGCGCAAATATCATCCCAACTACTATGCCGCCTTTCTGCTCGATCCAGACGGGCACAATGTCGAAGCCATCTTCCACGGACCGGCGGAGCGTTCGGCCGAGTCGGTGGTGTGGGAGGTCGATATGGGTGAGAACGGATAGAGGCGGGCAGATTGACGCGTCATTGTGTTCTTGATATGTTCCGGGCGCGACAGAAGGCGCAAGGGATATGACGCAGGCAGAGCGAGAGCGACAGTGTGAGGATGGCGGCCAATTGCGCTGGCTATATCTCGACATGAATTCCTTCTTCGCCAGCGTCGAGCAGCAGGACAACCCTGCCTTGCGGGGACGGCCGACCATCGTCGTTCCGGTCATGTCGGACTACACCTCGGCCATCGCTGCCAGTTATGAAGCCAAGGCCTATGGCGTCAAGACGGGTACAAAGGTGATCGACGCCAAGGCGCGCATACCCGGACTGCGGATCGTCGAGGCGCGGCCGGACCGCTATGTCGACATCCATAACCGCATCCTGGCCGAGATCGACCATGTCATCCCGATCGACCGTGTCTGTTCGATCGACGAATTTGCCTGCAAGCTGATGGGGCCTGAGCGCGTCGAAGTCGCGGCGATCGCTCTTGGCCACCGCATCCAGCGCCGCATACTGGAGAATGTCGGCGAATGCCTGACGGCTTCGGTCGGCATCGCGCCGTCGCGGCTGCTGGCCAAGACGGCGGCCGATATGCGCAAGCCGCTGGGCCTGACCGTGCTGCGCATGGATCAGTTGCCGGGCGAGCTTCTGACGCTCAGGCCAGATGACTTTGCAGGCATTGGCCCGTCGATGCTGAAACGGCTTAACAAGGCGGGCATTCATGACGTCCGGCAACTCTGGGAGATGAGCCCGTCGCGCATGCGCCAGATCTGGGGCGGGATCATGGGCGAGAACTTCTGGTACGCCATCCATGGCACGGATCCGCCGGACGTCGAGACCAAGCGCGCCAGCATCACGCATGGCCACGTCCTGGCCAGGGAACTGCGGCCGGTCGAACATGCGCGCGGCGTGGCAAGGCGGCTGACGGCCAAGTGCGGATCACGGTTGCGGCGCATGGGGTTCAAATGCGGCGGGCTGCAGGTCTATGTCCGCAGTGAGACCAGCCGCGCCGAAGCCGCCACGCGTTTTGCCGTGACGTCCGACAGTTTCCGGCTCCTGGAGGCGGCCGACGGGCTGTGGGAGACCTGTCAGCGGCAGTTGCGGGCGTCGAAGGTCAAGCAGATCGTGGTCACCTGCCTGAACATGGTCGAGGCCGACAAGCCGGCGGATCTGTTCGGCTGGACGCCGGGAGGCGAAGAGGACGGGCGCAATATGCGTCTGCTGAGTGCGCTTGATGGCCTGAACCAGCGCTTTGGCAAGGACACGGTCACCATCGGGCCGCGCACGAAGATGCACGGCTTTGTCGGCGCCAAGATTGCCTTCAACCGCATACCCGAGCAGCCGGAATTCTGGGAGTGATTTGCGCAGTCATTATGACTGGCGCGCTTGTTCCTTATCGCAAGCCTGCATGTTTCTCCTTAAATTCTGACGACTTAAGGAGATTTGCCATGACTGAGGTTGTTTACAAGATTGTCGAACACGACGGCGGCTGGGCCTATCAGGTAGGTGAAACCTTCTCCGAGACCTATCTGACCCACGATATTGCCCGCGCCATGGCCGAAGAAGCCGCGCGCGAGCAGACCCAGCCCGGGGCCGACACGGGCATCAGCTATGACGACAAGGGTGGCCAGTGGCGTGAAGAGGTGGTCAGGGGCGAGGACCGGCCGCAGACAAAGGTCGAAGGCTGAAGGTTGGGACTGATATCCCGCCAGACTTCGTAACCTTTGTGACAAACCGCAAGAACCGGAGCGACAGGTAATAATGTCAGTGCCATATGACGGCCACGGGAGATCGTCATGTCCACTGCGAATGTCATCAAGTTGCTTTTGCTCGCCGCAATATGGGGGGCATCATTCCTGTTCATGCGCATCGCCGCACCCGTGCTTGGGCCGGTGGCAGTGGTGACAGCCAGACTGGTGCTGGGCGCCTGGTTCCTGCTGACCGTCGCGCTAATCCAGGGCAAGCGTCTCGACATCAAGGCCCACTGGAAGCACTTCCTGATCCTCGGCTTTCTGAACACGGCCTTTCCCTTCACCCTGTTCGCCTACGCAGCCCAGACTTTGCCGGCCTCGTTGCTGTCGATCCTCAATGCGACGGCGCCGATCTTCGGCATTGTCATTTCAGCGGTGTGGCTGCGCACGGCCTTTACGTGGAAATCCGGCGCCGGGCTGGTCTTGGGTGTGCTGGGCGTGTCCATTCTGGTCGGCCTGGATACCGACAAGCTGTCACCTGCAGCGGGCCTGGCCATCGCCGCCGGCCTGGCAGCCGCCTTCTGCTACGGCCTGGCATCGGCCTATGCAAAGCAGGCGAAGAGTGTCGACGGTTTTTCCAATGCGCACGGCAGCCTGTGGGCGGCGGTGCTGTTTATCCTGCCGGTGGCGCCCGCCTATCCGCCTGTGCACATGCCATCCACGCTGGTGATCGTCGCTATTCTGGGCGTGGGGATACTGTGCAGCGGCCTGGCCTATCTGCTCTATTTCGACCTGATCGAAAAGGTCGGTGTCGGCCCGGCGCTAAGTGTCGGCTTCCTGATCCCGGTCTTCGGCGTCCTGTGGGGCAGCCTGTTCCTGCACGAGCATATCGGCATCCAGACCGTCTTGGGCGGCGCTATCGTCCTGGTCGGCACGGCCCTGATCACGGGCTTCGATCCACGCAGCCTGTTCCGCAAGCCGGCTACGGCATGATCACGACGAAGGTCTTGAGAACCGGCTCAACGACCTTCCAGGTACCCTTGAAGCCTGGCCGGAAGACGAAGTGCGCGCCCGCCGTCAGGTCCCAGGTGTCGCCTCCGTCCTCGGTGACGACGGCATAGCCTTCCAGGATCGAACAATATTCCCATTCGTCGTAGGAAACGCGCCATTCGCCGGGCGTCGATTTCCAGTAGCCGGCAAAGGCCGAGTCACCGGGGCGCGTCTCGACCGTCCAAACCGTAAAGCGCGGATCGCCGTCGATGACTTTTTCCGGAGCGGGGGCGCTGTGCTCGGGTTCGGGCAGGTTTTGCGGATCGAACAGGACAAATTGCGACATGGGACCAAAACTCCGTGTCAGGCGAACATACGAACTGCACAGGCAAAACAAAACCCCTGACCGGGAGATCAGGGGTTTTGTTTTTATGAAAAGGTCCGGCGCTTATTTCGGCGCGACTCACTTCGGAGCGAGGATCATGATCATTTGCTTGCCTTCCATCTTGGGTTCGTATTCGACCCGGGTGGTTGGCTCGAAGTCGGCCTTGACCTTTTGCAGCAGCTTCATGCCCAGTTCGGGGTGGGCCATTTCACGGCCGCGGAAGCGGAGCGTTACCTTGACCTTGTCGCCTTCTTCGAAGAAGCGCGTCATCGCCTTGGCCTTCACCTCGTA
Source organism: Asticcacaulis sp. P4_H10 (assembly GCF_056400965.1). Classification (NCBI taxonomy): domain Bacteria; kingdom Pseudomonadati; phylum Pseudomonadota; class Alphaproteobacteria; order Caulobacterales; family Caulobacteraceae; genus Asticcacaulis; species Asticcacaulis sp. P4_H10. The sequence goes on from NZ_JBFUKH010000001.1 coordinate 462,444, forward strand.
ATCGTGGATGTCGATATTCGGGCGAAGCTTGATTTCTTTGATTTCGACGATCTTCTGCTTCTTGCGCGCCTCGGCCTTCTTCTTCTGCTCCTGGAAGCGGAATTTGCCGTAGTCAAGAATTTTACAAACAGGGGGATCGGCGGTGGGAGAGACCTCGACGAGGTCCAGGCCAGCTTCTTCTGCGGCTTCAAGTGCGGCGGAGGTCGGCATGATGCCTTGCTTCTCACCGTTATGGTCGATCAACAATACGCGTGGAACTTTGATTTCCTGGTTGATGCGGGGGCCGTCTTTGGGAGGCGGGGCTTGGATCGGGCGACGAATAGGTCGTTCTCCTGTGACTGTTGATACGGTGATCGGATTCTGCGGCGGGATTATGAACCTGCCGGGGCTTCGGATCAATCCCTCAGTACGCGCAAAAGGTTAAATTTTGAAGGCTCAGCGAGTTGATCCACCCGGCGGCCCCTCCAAACGCCTGAAAGGTGTTTGACAAGGGCGCCAGTTTTTGAATTCTTGGCCGCCGCCGCTCATACGGCGTTTGAGCTTCATCAGGGATGATAACGGCCCGACGCCAAGATAAGCAGCGCGCGGTAAACATCAAGGGTACGGGCGCACATCACGTCGAGGCTGAACAGGTCGCGGACGTGGGCGCGGCCCTTGACGCCCATGCGGAAACGATCGGATTCTGGCAGCTCAATCGCCGTCTTCATGGCGGCGGCCCAGGCATCGGCATCGCCGGGCGTCACCAGCCAGCCGGTCTCGCCGGGCAGCACGGTCTCGACCGTCGCGCCGTGGGCTGCGGCCAGGGGCGGGCGGTGCATGGCCTGGGGCTCGACCGCTGTGCGGCCAAAGGCTTCGGGTTCGAGCGACGGCGCCAAGGCATACTGACACATGGCGTAGGCCGACGGCATGTCGGAACAGTGCCCGACCAGCTTGATGTGGTCGCCCAGGCCATGACCTTCGATCTGTTTGAGCAGGGTCTCGGTATAGTCGTGGCGGCCCTGGTCATCGCCCGCCATCACGATCAGAAAGTTGATCGTACCCTGCTGTTTGAGCTTGGCGGCGGCCTCGACGATGAGCGACTGGCCCTTCCACTTGGTCAGGCGCGCCGCCAGCAGGAAGCGCAGACGGTTGTCGTCGGTGGCAATGCTCCACTTTTCCTCGAGGTCCATGACGCGGCGGACGTCAAAGGCTTCCGGATCGAAGCGCTTCAGGTCGATGCCGCGCGGGATGGCGATGACGCGTTCGGGCGGGACGTCATAGGTTTTCAGGATATGCGCGCGGGTGAATTCCGAATTGGCGATCGTCAGGTCGCCGCGTGTCATCTGGCTATTGTACCAGCGTTTCAGGCCCGACCTGGCGTTGTAGATGCCGGCATAGGTTCCAACCGAGCGCACGCCACAGGCCTTTGCCGCGGCGAAGCCCGCCAGGGCAGGCGCTCGCGAGCGGACGTGGACGATATCGACCCTCTCGGCCCGGATAAGTGCCTTTAGCGCGTTGAAGTTCTGCCATTGCACAAAGGGGTTTTTGCTTTGGACCGGCATGGTGATGACGATCGCACCGTCTTTCTTCAGCCTGTCCGCCAGGCGTCCGCCCTTCGATACAACGATCGATCGCCCGCCCGCCTTGACGACGGCCTTGCTGACGTCGACCGTGGTCTGTTCGACGCCGCCGGTGTCGAGTTCCGGTACGATCTGCAGCACGCAGGCTTTGAAAGGGTCAGGCATAAGGACTTGTGGAGCGCGAAGGCGGCAGGTATTCAGCGTCAATGACCACGAACCTCCTTTCAGATCAAGAGCCTGCGTCCTTTCTGGATATCCCGGATGGGGATCGTATTGCCTGGCGGCGTGTGCGGGGCAATGGCCCGACAATCCTGTGGCTGGGTGGTTTCCTGTCCGACATGACGGGATCGAAGATTACGCGCCTGAGCAATGAGGCCCGGGCACGGGACTGGGACTTCGTGTGCTTCGACTATTTCGCCCACGGTGAGACGGGCGGCGACTTCAACGCCGCGTGCGTCGGGCGCTGGCGTGACAACGTGCTGGCGGTGGCCGACAGGTTGACGCAAGGCCCGCTGGTGGTGGTCGGTTCCAGTATGGGCGGGCACATGCTGTCCCTGCTGATCAAGGCGCGGCCGGACCGTGTCAGGGCGGCGGGTTTTCTGGCGCCGGCGGCCGATTTCGCTACGGCGCTGATGCTGCCGGCCCTGTCCCCGGAGGAAAAACGGCAACTGGATGTCTCAGGCGTCCACATGATGCCGGGCTACGACCGGCCGGTGCCGCTCAGCCAGGCGTTTTTCGACGAGGCGCGTATGCACGAGGTCCTGAACGCGCCCATTCCGTTTGACGGCCCAGTGCGCCTTCTCCATGGCATGCTGGACGATCTTGTGCCCTGGCAGCACGGCGTCCGGTTGATGGAAACGCTCACCAGCCCCGATGCGCGCTTGGAATTGATCAAGGACGGCGACCACCGCCTGTCGCGGCCGCAGGACCTCGACCGGTTGGTTGCGATGGTGGCGGACCTGCGCGACTTCGTCGCCGCGTAAGCATTTCCTTGCATGGACGATAGATTTGCGCCTTAATTCGGCTGCATGCCGGATGCAGTTTGCGTCGGCGGAGGTATTGTCATGGTCGCGTCGCGTCTTGCCCTGTTTTCGATCCTGCTGGCTCTGCCGGGCGTTGCCCTGGCGGAAGAAGAGGTCGTGAAAAGCAACCGTACGACCTTGCCCGTAGTGGCAGACGCGACAAAGGGCGACGTCATCGCTCTTCCTCCGACCGATACCAAGGCCCAGTTCATGTCGCGGCTGAACGAAGATGTCCTGGCCAACGAACAGGCGCGCATCGACTACGAATCGTGGGCGGGCGCCGAGGAAGACTACAAGAAGCGCCGTGTGCATGGTTCGGCCAGTGTCAGTGTCGGCACGGGTGGCTATCGTAGTGCTTCGGTTTCGACCGTTCTGCCGGTCGGAGACAACGGTTGGCTTGGCCTCGCCTACAGCCAGACTGATTTCGGCGAAAACGGCGGTTATCCCCTAATGTACGATATAGGTTATGGCTACGGCTATGGTGCCGATTACGGATATGGTCGTGGGCATTATGGCCGCGGCATGCGTGGTGGCAAGTCGCAGTCGTTCGCCCTGTCCTACGAAGCCGGCGGATCGGGCGAAGAGGTCTCATCATGTTCGTCAGCCTTTCGCGACCGCTATGACGATCCGGTCTTTGGCGCGCGCTCTGATCGCCGTTGTTCCGCTGCGGCGCGCTCGCCGCGCGACTAACGGGCCAGATTGATTCATGGCGGGCGAACCGACCGTTTCTGTGCCCGACACAGTATTGCTACGTGCGCATTCTGCGCAATTGCGTTTGGGTAAGCTGGACAGCCAGGCGTTTACTTTCCTGATCAACCGGTTCGCGGAAAACGGCATCTACTACGACGAATTCCTGGCTATCCTCTATCCTTCTGATTATGCGGCCGATTTTGCCTTGGCAGTCGAGGTGGCGCTCCTCAGGCTGGGGATTCCAGTTCCAGAGTCGAAAGAGGATGCGGTTATTGTGCTGACATCCCTTGCAACGCAGCAAATGCTTGAAGAAGCGCATGATCCGTTACGAGTGCTGGAGTGGCTTTGGTTCAATCTGGACTGGTCCGACACGTTTGTGGTTGCGTGTGGGCTCGAGGGGCTGCACGAGGTTTACTGGGAATACGATGTCGTGTGTTTTTCTGAAACGCCGTCAGCAAAAGAAGTGGCAAAGCTCACAGATCAATGCAGGGAGGCCGCCGTTATCTAGCGGCGGGAGCATGGCTTAGCCTGATTGCCCGGTGTCCAGGACGGATATCAGCCCTTCCCGATAGGTCGGATATTGCAACCGCCAGCCCAGAACGGCCTTGGCGCGGGCATTGGCGACGCGTTTGTTGTCGTTATAGAAGCGGCGTGTGGCGGGGCTCAGGTTCGGATCGTCCCAGGCGATCAGTGCGGGCAAAGGCAGGCCGGTCAGGTCTGCCGCATGGAGCAGAACGTGTTCGGCGGAGGCCGGTTCATCGTCGCACAGGTTGAAGACATCGTGTGTCCGCCGTTCGAAACTCGCCAGAAGCGCCGTGGCGCAATCGTCGTGGTGAAGACGGGAGAAGACGTGGCCGGGCTTGTGGATGCGCCGGGCCGTCCCGTCACGCAGCTTTTCGATGACATTGCGCCCCGTCCCGTAAAGCCCCGGCAGGCGGAACAGATTGGCGCCCCGGCTCAGCCATTGCTGTTCGGCCAAGGCACGCCGCCGGCCTTCGGTCGATGAGGGCGTGGGGGCATCCTCTTCATAGGCCCAGCCCCCGTTGCGGTCGCCATAGACGCCGGTGGTAGACAGATAGCCGATCCATTTGCCGGCGAGCGGTAGGTCGCTAATGGCCGCAAAGGCGGGACAGCCGCTATCGTCGGGGGCGGGCGTGACCAGCACGCCGTGGGCGTCCGCGACAGCCTGAGCCATGGCGGCAGAATCCTGCGGATCGACAGCGGTGATGTCCTGCGCTTCCAGCGCCCGGCGTTTTTCACGCGTGCGCGCCGTGGCGGAAACCCTGTCACCGGCAGCCTGAACGGCGTCGGCAAAGGCCTTGCCGATAAAGCCGTAGCCATAGATCAGTATGGAGTTCACGGTCTTGATTATTGGGCGACGGCGGAGGCCGAAGCGGCATCGGCGGCGGCCTTGACGCGCGCCTCTTCCTTTTCCTTGGCTTCACGGGCCAGGCGAGCATCGCGCTCACGTACCATGCGGTAATAATCGGGCAGCTCGATTGCCTTGCCGAACGGCTTTGGCGACGGTGCGCCCAGGCCTTGCGGCCACACCAGGCTGACCGCAATCAGAACGATGGCGATAACGGCGGCGGCGGGATAGAAGATCTTGTCTGGCAGCATGAGCGCGTTATAGGCGTATTGTGCGCTGCGTTCCAGCGGATTATCGCGCCATATTTTCGTCCGGGCTCCCCTTGTGTAACCCAAATGTCACACTATATCCGGATGGTCAAACGCCCAACCGGTTGCTTGCCTAAAGGACCGAAGGGGATTATCCGCCGTCAGGGGAGCCACTATGAACATCGAAAAATATTCCGAGAAAACCCAAAAGGTTATTCAGGGCGCGCAAGGCATCGCGCAGGCCAGTAGCCACCAGTATTTCATGCCGCAGCACGTCCTCAAGGCATTGGTCGAGGACAAGGATGCACTGGCCCCCCGCCTGATAACGCTTGCCGGCGGCAATGCCGACGCCCTTACCGGTGCGGTAGATGTGTCACTGTCCAAGCTGCCTTCGGTCAGTGGTAATGCCCAGCTTTACATGCACAACGACACGGCGCGTCTGTTCAACGAGGCCGAAAGCGAAGCGCAGAAGGCCGGCGACAGTTTTGTCACCGCTGACCGCCTGCTGCTGGCCGCATTGGGCGGCAAGGAATCAGAGCCGCTGTTGAAGGCCGCCGGTGTATCGCTGAAGCAACTGAAGGACGCTGTGACTAATTTCCGCAAAGGCAAGACCGCCGACAGCGCCACCGCCGAAAACGGCTTCGATGCGCTGAAACGCTATGCCCGCGACCTGACCCAGGCCGCGCTCGACGGCAAGATCGACCCGGTCATCGGCCGCGACGAAGAAATCCGCCGCACCATTCAGGTCCTGGCGCGCCGTACCAAGAACAACCCCGTGCTGATCGGCGAACCCGGCGTCGGCAAGACGGCTATCGTCGAAGGCCTGGCCATGCGTATCGTCAATGGCGACGTGCCGGAAAGCCTCAAGGACAAGAAGCTGTTTTCACTCGACATGGGTGCGCTGATCGCTGGGGCCAAGTATCGCGGCGAGTTCGAAGAGCGGCTGAAGGCCGTTCTCAACGAAGTCACGGCCGCCGAAGGTGAGATCGTTCTGTTTATCGATGAGATGCACACCCTCGTTGGCGCGGGCAAGTCGGACGGCGCCATGGATGCGTCGAACCTGTTGAAGCCTGCTCTGGCGCGCGGCGAACTGCACTGCGTCGGTGCGACCACGCTCGATGAATACCGCAAGCACGTCGAAAAGGACGCGGCCCTGGCGAGACGTTTCCAGCCGGTCTTCGTTACTGAGCCGACGGTCGAGGACACGATCTCGATCCTGCGCGGCCTTAAGGAAAAGTACGAGGTCCACCACGGCGTGCGTATCTCCGACTCGGCCATCGTGTCGGCGGCGACCCTGTCGAACCGCTATATCCAGGACCGTTTCCTGCCGGATAAAGCGATCGACCTGATCGACGAAGCCGGATCGCGTGTCCGCATGGCGGTCGATTCCAAACCGGAAGAACTGGATGAACTCGACCGCCGCATCGTTCAGCTCAAGATCGAGCGCGAGGCGCTGAACAAGGAGACCGATCCGGGTTCCAAGGCGCGGCTGGAAAAGCTTGGCAATGAACTGGAAGACCTGGAAGGTCGTTCGCTCAGCCTGACCCAGCGCTGGAAGGCAGAAAAGGACAAGGTCGGTGCTGCCGCCCGTGCCCGTGAAGCGCTGGACCGCGCCCGTGTCGAACTGGCCAACAGCCAGCGCGCCGGCGACCTGCAAAAGGCGTCAGAGATTCTCTATGGCCGCATTCCTCAACTGGAAAAGCAGCTTAATGAGGCCGAAAACGCGCCCCAGGATGCGCCGCTGACGCCGGAAGTGGTCGATGCCCAACAGATCGCGGCCGTCGTGTCGCGCTGGACTGGCGTGCCGGTTGACAAGATGCTGGAAGGCGAGCGCGAAAAGCTGCTGCGCATGGAAGACGACCTGCGCAAGCGCGTTGTCGGCCAGGACGAAGCCCTGACGGCTGTATCCGATGCTGTCCGCCGTGCCCGCGCCGGTCTGAAGGACCCGAACCGGCCGATCGGCTCGTTCCTGTTCCTGGGGCCTACGGGTGTCGGCAAGACCGAGCTGAACAAGGCTCTGGCCGAATTCCTGTTCGACGACGACACCGCCATTACGCGGCTCGACATGTCGGAATATATGGAGAAGCACTCCGTCTCGCGCATGATCGGCGCGCCTCCGGGCTATGTTGGTTACGACGAAGGCGGGGCACTGACCGAGGCCGTACGCAGGCGTCCGTACCAGGTCGTCTTGTTCGACGAGGTCGAAAAGGCGCACCCGGACGTATTTAACATTCTGCTGCAGGTACTCGACGACGGGCGGCTGACGGACGGGCAGGGGCGTGTTGTCGATTTCCGCAATACCCTCATTGTGATGACGTCGAACCTCGGCTCCGAAGTCTTGGTGAACATGGACGAGCATGCCTCGGTGGAAACCGTGCGGCCGCTGGTGCTGGATGTGGTGCGCCGGCATTTCCGGCCGGAATTCCTCAACCGGATCGATGAGATGATCCTGTTCCATCGCCTGGACCGCGCGCACATGCACGACATCGTCCGCATCCAGCTCAAGGGCCTGGAGAAGTTGATGGCCGATCGGGAAATGACGCTGAGCATTGAGGATACGGCGCTGAACTTCCTGGCGGACAAGGGCTTTGACCCGGCCTATGGGGCGCGGCCATTGAAGCGTGTGGTGCAGAAGCTGCTGGTCGACGGGATTGCCAAGCAGATCCTGGCAGGCCAGGTGACCGATGGCGATGTCATCCAAGTTGGCTTCGATGGTGAGCACCTGACGATCGGCAAGCCGACAATGAACTAATGGGGTTTGGGGCCTGAGGCCCCAAGTCTTTCTAAAACCAAAGAAAAAGCCTGGCCTTTTGGGGCCAGGCTTTTTCTTTGGTATCAGCAAGGTTTTATGGGGTCATGGACCCCAAACCCCATTAGTCATTCTCGATTTCCTCAAGCGACCGGCCCTTGGTTTCCGGCATCTTGAACCAGATAAACAGGAAACCCAGCACGCAGATCACAGCATAGAGGCCAAAGGTGCCGTGCGCCTTGAGCACGCTGTTGAGCAAGGGAAAGCTGTAGGTCAGCACAAACGAAGCGAGCCACAGGGCGCCGACCGCCACCGCGATCGCCGCACCGCGTACCCGGTTGGGAAAGATCTCCGCAATCACCACCCAGGTCACCGGCGCCAGCGACATGGCGTAACAGGCAATGGCCGCCAGAACGAGCAGAAGCGTCGGCAGACCGCCGATACCGAGCGCGAAGCAGACTGCCATGGCCGTATAGATCACCGCCAGTCCGGCCGCGCCAAACAGCATCAGGGGCCTGCGTCCGGCGCGATCGACCAGGTTCAGCGCCACGACCGTGAAGGCCAGATTGACCGACCCCGTCCAGGCGATATTGGAAATCACGCTGGACAGGTCGTAGCCCGCCGCCTGGAAAATCTCTTCGGCGTAGTTGAAGATGACATTGATGCCGCACCATTGCTGGAAGACGGCGAGGACAATCCCGATCAGCAGCACGCCGCGGACCTTGGGCGACAGCAGGTCGCGTACCGATACCTTTTCGCCTGGCTTATCCAAAGTCGCTTCGACCTGCGCCAAAGACGCATCGGCGTGGCTGTCGCCACCGATCCGGCTTAGCACCCGGCGGGCATCGTCGCGACGGCCCCGCGTCAGCAGCCAGCGCGGGCTTTCCGGCGCAAATAGCATGCCCAACAGAAAGACAACCGATGGCACGGCGCAGATGGCGAACATCCAGCGCCAAGCCTCTGTCCCATACCACGACGCCGCCAGAGCCGCCGGTTCCATGCCAACGGGCAGATCGCGTACGATCCACCAGTTGGTCAGTTGCGCCCCTAAAACGCCGATGACGATGGTCAATTGGTTCACAGCCACCAGCGCGCCACGGATGCGCGCCGGCGCGATTTCGGCGATGTAGAGGGGCGACAGCGACGACGCCAACCCGATCGCCACGCCGCCGGCGATCCGCCACGCTACGAAGGCATCGAAATTGTGCGCCAGAGCGATGCCGATCGAAGTCGCGCCAAACAAGACTGCCGACGCGATCAACGGCCCTTTGCGTCCGAACCTGTCCGCCGAAGCCCCGCCCAAGACCGCGCCGAAGAAGCAGCCGATCAGCGCGCAACTGTTCGCCCAGCCTGAAACAGCCGGGTCGCTGATGCCGAAATAGCTCTCGAAGAAAGGCTTGGCGCCACCAATGACCACCCAGTCCCAGCCGAACAGCAGGCCGCCCATTGCCGCGCTGAGCGTGATAGCGATAATGAAACCCAGGCGCCACTGGCCCGTTATGTCCGGGCTGTTGGCTGACGGTGGCGGCATCGACATGGCATTTCCTTTTGTATTCTTTTTTGAATTGTATTATTTTTTTCCTGACGCCTTAATACCCTGTTTTTCCCTCGCGGAAAAGACACGGCTGTGCGTCTTACATACTGAGAACAAGACCCGCAGGGACATTGCCACATGACCGACTCCATCACCCGCATCGAAACCTTTCTGGTGCCGCCGCGCTGGCTGTTCGTGCGCGTGCAGACGGCCGAAGGGCGGGTCGGCTGGGGCGAGGCATCGCTGGAAGGCCATGCCGAAGCGGTCGAAGGCGCTTTCGAATCGCTGCGTGACCGTTTCCTTAATACCGATCCCGAACGCATCGAGGACGTGTGGCAGACGGCTTATCGCCTCGGCTTCTATCGCGGCGGCCCGGTTCTGATGTCGGCCCTATCGGGGTTGGACCAGGCGCTGTGGGACCTGAAGGGGCAACGGCTGGGCGTGCCGGTGTGGCAACTGCTGGGCGGACGCGTGCGTGACCGTATAGCAGTATATGCCTGGATCGGCGGCGACCGGCCAGGCGATGTCGAGGCGGCCGCCACCTTGCGCAAGTCGCAGGGCTTCAATGCCGTGAAGATGAACGGCACCGAAGATCTCAACTGGCTCGATTCGCCGCGTGCGCTCGATGCGACGGTTGAACGCGTTCAGACGGTACGCGCGCTGGGCATGGATGTCGGCGTCGATTTCCACGGACGGGTGCATAAGGCAATGGCCAAGCAACTTGCCGCCAAATTGGAGCCACTCGGGCCGCTGTTTATCGAGGAGCCGCTGTTGAGCGAGCACCCTGAAGCGATCGCCCAACTGTCGGGCCTGACCACGATTCCGATCGCCTTGGGTGAACGTCTCTATAGCCGTTGGGACTGCAAGCCATTCCTGGAATCGGCGTCGGTCGATATTCTTCAGCCAGACCTGTCGCACGCCGGCGGCATTTCCGAAGTCCGCCGCATCGCGTCGCTGGCCGAGGCCTACGATGTCGCATTGGCGCCGCATTGCCCGCTGGGTCCGATCGCGCTCGCGGCCTGCCTTCAGGTCGCGGCGGCGACGCCTAATTTTGTCATCCAGGAAATGTCGCTTGGCATCCATTACAATGACCGCGAACACGACCTGCTGAGCTATGTGACGGACCCGTCCGTGTTCGACGTCGCCGATGGCCACGTCGCCGTGCCCACGGGCGCGGGCCTGGGGGTCACCATCGATGAAGACAAGGTCCGCAGCGCAGCCAGCAGCGGCCACAGGTGGCGCAATCCGGCCTGGCGCGGCCAGGACGGAGGCTTGCGCGAATGGTAAGACGGTTTCAGGACAAGACGGCGCTAATCACCGGTGGTGCCGGCGCCATCGGCTTCGCGGTCGCCGAGCGCCTGACAGCCGAAGGCGCGCGCGTCGTGTTGCTCGACCGCTTAGAGGATCGCGCTATGGCGGCGGCGGAAAAGCTGCCGGGCGCGCAGGGCTTTGGCGTCGATGTCTCTGACTCGGAGGCGGTCGCGGCGGTGTACGAGATGGCCGAAGGGCGTATGGGACCGATCCACCACATCGTCTCGGTCGCCGGACAGATGATCTACAAGAACCTTGAAGAGATCACGCCTGCGGATTGGTCGACGCTGATTGGCGTCAACTTCCTGTCGGCGGCCTATCTGACCAGCCTGGCCTTTGGGCGCATGCCGACGGGCGGCTCCATGGTTTTTGTGTCGAGTATCCACGCCTGGCAAACCTCGGCGCGCGTCGGCCCCTATGCTGCTTCCAAAGCTGCCTTGAACTCATTGGCGCGGACAGCGTCGATCGAAGGCCAGGCCAAGGGGCTGCGCGTCAACGGTATCGCACCGGGCGCCATCGATACACCGATGCTGCGCGAAAGCCCGAACATCAAGGCGGGGCTCGAAGTCCTGGCGCCGGCCGATGTCGGCCTGCCCGAAGACATCGCGGCGGCGGCCGCCTTCCTGCTCAGCGACGAGGCGCGCTTCATAACCGGTGAAACCTTGCGTGTGGACGGTGGGCGTTTAGCCAAGCTTTAGGCCTGGCTGGCAATCTGCCCGCACAGCCATTGCAGGCCGGCCAGGTGCTGTTGGTCGTGGCTGCACAGGTAATGGACCAGACCGCGCAGGGTCGTGCGGCCATAGTCCTCGAACTCGGCCGTGCGCGACCACTGCGATAGAGAAATCGTACCCAGGACTTCGAGTGTCTCCTCGCGGGCGGTACGGATAGCCCGGAGCACGTCGGGCGCATGTGCCTCGGCATAGGCGCGCTCGATGCGCAGTCGGTCGCCATCAACGCCAGGAAGAAACGGCGTGTCCTCCTTCAGTGTCCGCACCAGCCGCACATGATAGCCTTCGATCTCGATATCGCGGATGTGGCAGAGCTGTTCCAGCGCCGGGAAATGCTCGCTGGGACAGGTCGCCCACGACGGCGGCGTCCACAGCTGATAGCCGTCGGGAATAGCCGCGTAGTGGGCTTCGAGCTGGTCCGGGAACGCAGCCAGGGCTTGAAGGGTGGCTGCGTCCATGGTGATTAATCCCGCAGTAGTTCGTTGATGCCGGTCTTCGAGCGCGTCCTGGCGTCAACGCGCTTGACGATGACGGCACAGTACAGCGACGGACCGCCCTTAGGGTCTGGCAAGGTGCCCGGGACGACGACGCTGTAGGCGGGGACGCGGCCCATGAAGATTTCACCGGTGGCGCGGTCGACGATCTTGGTCGACTGACCCAGATAAACGCCCATAGAGAGCACCGCCCCCTGTTCGACTATGACGCCTTCGGCGACTTCGGAACGCGCGCCGATGAAGCAGTCGTCTTCGATGATCGTCGGCGTGGCCTGCAGCGGCTCAAGCACGCCGCCGATGCCGACGCCGCCGGACAGGTGGACGTTCTTGCCGATCTGGGCGCAGGAACCAACGGTCGTCCAGGTGTCGACCATGGTGCCTTCATCGACATAGGCGCCGATATTGACGAAGGACGGCATAAGCACGACGTTCTTGGCGATATAGGCGCCGGCGCGGACGATGGCGCCCGGAACCGAACGGAAGCCGGCGTCCTGGTAGTCCTTTTCGCCCCACTTGGCGAACTTGTTCGGCACCTTGTCCCAGTAGGGCCCCAGCGGCGCCTGTTCGAACAGGCCGCGGCCGGTATGCATCAGCTGGTTGCCGTTCAGGCGGAAGCTGAGCAGGACGGCCTTCTTCAGCCATTCATTGGTGTGCCACTTGCCGTCCAGCTTGTCGGCGACGCGGAAGCGTCCGCAATCGAGGAGGTCGAGTGCACCCTGGACGGCTTCGCGGTACGGGCCGTGATACTGAGGGTTCAGCGTGTCACGGACCTCCCAGGCGGCTTCGATATCATCCTTGTAGGCGGCGAGGTCGGACATGCGGACGGTTCCCGTGTGCGTTTTTAAGTTTCGCGCATGGACATAGTTCGGTTACGCCGAATGTCAAACAGAAGTGCCCTCAGGGCCTCATTTTTTGCCCTGCCAGTCGGATCGCTCCAGGACATAATGCGTGTCGCTCAGGCGGTTTTTCGTCATGAAGGCGCTGATGCTTTCATAGGTCGCCGTCTCGATGTCGCCTGTCTGGTCGTCGAGGTTCAGACGCGGATCGACCATGGGGCCGAAGACGCGTGTGAACAGCCCCGTCCTGACCGGCGTTGCCTGGTAGTGGGCTTTCAGGTTGGCCTTGACCTGCGCGTAGGATTCCGTTTGCCAGGCTGAGGCGGCAATGACGTCGAGAACAAATTCTGTGCAGTTCTGCCGCGACGGGTCGAACGGGCTCGACACCAGCGAATAGTCCGCCACGTGCATCTTGGTGTAGGTCGGCGAGGCAATAGTCGCCATCAATCGGCGCTGCATTTCGGGCGTCGGGATGATGATGGCGACATCGTCTTCGGCGGCGCCTGAGATGAAGTCGATCGGGAAGTCCTGCTTCAGGTAGGAGCGGGTGATGGGCAGGGTCTTGCCGTCGCCCTGATAGAGGTTGTGGACGGCGTAGCCCCTGTAGGTCTTGCCGTCGGCGCCCTTGACCTCGCTATAGACCCAGAAGGCGCCGTGGGTGTAGCTGATGCCTTCGGGTAGTTTTGATCGGGGGCGGCCGGTGCGGAAGACGATGGCCAGGTGGGCCTGACGCGCTGCCAGGTCGCGCTCGATCTGTTTGGCGAAAGCGGCGTTAAGCGCAGCGGGACGCCAGTGCTTCGTCTTGCCGCCCGAGTCCGCGACCGGCCGTGCGTCGGAGTCGCGCGGCGCATCCCAGTTGTTGGACTCCTGCGCAAGGGCGGGCTGGGTCGCCAGAAGCGCAGCCGCGATCAGAACAGGGCGCATTACCGCCTGTCCGAAGCGTCGTACGGGACTTGGGGCGCAGGTTGCGCCGTAACGGTTTCGGGCGAGATTTGCAGCGGGCCATTGGTTTCGTCCCAGACGGCCTGGCCGGAGTCGCGAATGGCGCCGCCGCTGCTCTCAGTGACCGTGCCGACCGCGACGAAGGGCAGGGCAACGACGCCGACCACGACCTTGATGCCGGCCTCGGCCAGTTGGGCGGTGGCGACAACCGAATCGCCCGAGGCCTTGGACACATTGCCGAGGCTGTCCTGGGCGTATGCGGGAGCGGCAATCAGGGCAGCCGTGATCGTGTAACAAACCAGACGCTTCATAACCATCTCCCTTGAACGACGTTCAAAGAACTTCGTTCAAGATGACGCGCGCGTCAAGTTATTTTTTAACTATGATTGGAGTGAGGTCAGGAAGGCCTTGAGCGACGGGCTGCGGAAATCGACAAAGGCATCGGTGTTTTCCAGCCCCTTAGGGCCGACCAGTACCGTCTTCATACCCAGACCGTGGGCCGGTTTGAGATTGCGCGGGCTGTCTTCGAAGAAGACCGTGTCGGCAGCGTCAACGACATGGGCTTTCATCATCATCTCGTAGGTGGCGAGCGATGGCTTCGGGATGAAGTTGGCGTGTTCGAGATGGAAGATGCCGTCGAACAGGTCCCCCATCTCCATCTTGGTCAGTAACCGGCCGGCATGGAAGCTGTCGCCGTTGGTGAAGACGATCTTGCGGCCGGGCAGGGCGGCAATCAGGGCGTTCAGTTCAGGATCGGGATGCAGGCTTTCGAGCGAGACATCGTGGACTTCGTCAAGGAAGCGGCGCGGTTCGACGCCGTGGTGAGCCATCAGCCCGGCCAGGGTCGTGCCGTGTTCGTTGAGATAGCGCTTTTGCAGGGTGTAGGCTTCGTCATGGCTTAGGCCGGTTTCACGCGCCACGAAGGCCGACATGCGGCGTTCGACCAGAGCCATGACCTCGCACTCATGCGGGTAAAGGGTGTTGTCGAGATCGAACAGCCAGGTGGTGATATGGGCGAGGTCGGGGTGCATTTCGATACCTCCAAATCTCTTGCAGAGATTTGGCAAGGGCGACTGCCCGCCCGAGCCTTATGCGAGGAGCCTGGCGGCGCCTGAGCGGCAAAAATAGCTTATTAGGGCCGATGTCAATCGGCCTTAATAAGCGTTCCCGCACCGTGTTCCGTGAACAGCTCGACCAACATACCGTGCGGGCGGCGGCCATCGAGGATGACCACGGCTTCGACGCCCGATTCGACCGCGGCGATGGCGGTTTCGAGCTTCGGGATCATGCCGCCAACGGCGACGCCGGTTTCGATCAGGTTGCGCGCTTCCGACACGGTCAACTGACGGATCAATTCCTTGTTCTCATCGAGCACGCCGACGACATCAGTCAGCAGCAGCATGCGCTTGGCATTGAGCTTGCCCGCGACGGCGCCAGCAACGGTGTCGGCGTTGATATTAAAGGTCTGGCCTTCATCAGAAACCCCAATCGGGGCGATGACCGGCACATAGTCGTGTTCGGCATCGTTGATAAGGGTGCGGATCAGCTTGTCGTCTATGCGCTTGGGTTCGCCGACAAAGCCCAGGTCGACGATCTGTTCGATCATGCTGTCCGGGTCTTTCTTGAGGCGCGTGGCCTTTTCGACGGTCAGCAGGCCGGCATCCTTACCGGACAGGCCGACACCGCGCACGTCGGCTTCGGCGCCGGCGCGAGTGATCCAGTTGGCGATTTCCTTGTTGACCGCGCCGGACAGAACCATTTCGGCGATTTCCATCGTGGCGTTGTCGGTGACGCGCAGGCCGTCGACGAAGGTCGACTTGACCCCGGCGCGGCCAAGCATGGCGGAGATCTGCGGCCCGCCACCGTGGACGACGACCGGTTGGATGCCCAGCAGTTTCAGGAGCACGATATCCGAAGCGAAGAGCTTGGCTGTAGCTTCTTCACCCATTGCGTGGCCGCCGTATTTGATCACGACGATTTCGCGGTCGTAGATCTGAATATAGGGGAGGGCTTCGGCCAGAGTCTTGGCGGTGGCCCAGCCTTTTTCTTCTTCTTCGGTGTAGGGGGATGTGCTCATGGGCGCGCCATTAGCGGAGATGCGCCGATATGTCTATCGGGGTGTGGGGTCTGTGACCCCACAAAACCTTCTTTTCCTAAAAATAAACCCCGCCCCAAAGGGGCAGGGCTTATTTTTAGGAAAGCAAAGGTCGTGGGGCCTGAGGCCCCAAACCCCGGATTGTCAGAGCGAAATCCCGCAAACCGTCATGATCTCGGCCCGCAGCTCAGCAATCCCCAAGCCGGTTTCGGACGATGTGGCCAGCACGACCGGGTGCGCTGCCGGGCGTTTGCGGATGCCTTCGGACACAGCGGCCTGAACCTTGGCCAGTTCCGACGGCTTGATCTTGTCGGCCTTGGTCAGGACGATCTGGTAACTGACGGCGGCCGTGTCCAGGGCGTCCATCGGCTCCTTGTCCACGTCCTTCAGCCCGTGACGGGCATCGATCAGCAGATAGGCGCGGTGCAGGTTCGGCCGGCCGCGCAGGTAGGCCTTACCCAGGTTCTGGAACTTCTTGACTGTATCCTTTGATGCCCTGGCCCAGCCATAACCCGGCAGATCGACCAGATGCAGGGTCTCATCGACCCGGAAGAAGTTGACCTCGCGCGTGCGGCCCGGCTCGTTCGAGGCGCGCGCCAGGGCCTTCATGCCGACAATGGCGTTGATCAGGCTCGACTTGCCGACATTGGATCGGCCGGCGAAGGTGACTTCGGGCAGGTCGCTGTCCGGCAGTTGGTCGACCTTGGCGGCGCCCATGATGAAGGTAGCCGGGCGCGCAAACAGCACGCGCGCCCGCTCCAGCGTTTCGGGATCGAAGAGGTCGTCGCTCACGCGGCTTTCTTTTCGGACTTGCCGCGGATCTTGGCGATGAAATCATCGATCGGATTGTCGACCTTCAGGCGCTTGTAGATCGAATACTGCTGGAGGATCGTCAGGATGTTGCTCCAGAAGTAGTAGATCATCAGGCCGATGGCCAGTTGCGAGAAGAAGAAGATCATGATGAGCGGCATGAAGGACATCATGCGCTTCTGCATCGGATCGATACCTGCCATAGGCGTCATTTCCTGGCTGGCCCACATGCTGATGCCGTAAAGGATGGCGATTGGCCCGATGTGCAGCGGCCCGGCCAGGATTCCGCCGATCAGTGGAACGGTCGACGGATCGAAGGGCAGGAGGCCGAACAGGTTGATGAGGGTCAGGGGATCGGGCGCCGACAGGTCCTTGATCCAGCCGAAGAAGGGGGCGTGACGCATGTCGATCGACATCTGCAGCACCTTGAACAGACAGATGAAGACCGGGATCTGCAGCAGCATGGGCAGACAGCCGCCGAGGCCGGCCATCGGATTGACCTTCTCCTCCTGGTACAGCTTCATCGTCGCTTCCTGCTGCTTCTGCATGTCATCAGGGAATTTCTTCTTGATGGCATCCAGTTTCGGCTGAAGTCGCTGCTGGACGTGGCGCAGCTTGGTCATCTGCTCATACGAACGGTGCGCCAGCGGGTAGAAGGCGACCTTGACGATGACGGTCATGGCCAGGATGGCCAGGCCCATATTGCCGATGGCCTTGAACAGCCAGGTCAGCAGCAGGTAGAACGGATAGGTAATGAATTCCAGCGAACCCCAGTCGACCGCGTACTTGAAGCGCGGGATGCCCAGGGACTTTTCATAGGCCTTGAGCTGGTCATCGTGCTTGGCGCCGGCGAAGATGTGCGACGTGCTGTTCCACATCTGGCCCGCCGGGACGGTGATCGAATTGGCCGCCGCATAACCCGCGGTGAAGGTCTGGACGCCGTTGACCGTGTCCGAACGCGTGCGATAGTTGACCGACAGCTTCTGGTCCGGAACCACGGCCGCCATCCAGTAGCGCTCGGTGATGGCGTACCAGCCACCCGTCGTCGAGCCTTCGCGGAAGTCCTTGCCCTTGACCAGTTCATGGAACTTCGACTGGTTGGTCAGGTACTTGCCTTTCGCGCATTCTTCCTGCGTCTTGCAGAAGGTCGCCATCGTGCCTTCGTGGACATAGTCGCCCGAGGTCGAACGCGCCGGCGCGCCATTGCGCACCACCATGGCGTAGGGGGCAAAGGTCGTGGCGGCGGCGGTCCGGTTGATGACGCGGTCCGCCTGGGTGATCATGTAGTTTTCGTCGATGCTGAGCGTGCGTTCAAAGCGCAGGCCGTTGCCGGTGTCGTGGACCAGAACGACGGGCTTGCCGACGCTCAACGCCGTGCCAGAACCGACGGTCCACACCGTGTCCGGCGTCGGCGCACCGGATACATTCTGCATGTTGAAGCCCGAACGGACATATTGCGCGTCCTTGGTGCCGGCGGGGCGGAGCAGGGTAACCGTGTCGGGCTTGCCCAGCTTGTCGCTGTATTTCACCAGGTGCAGATCGTCGATCACGGCGCCTTTCAGCGCGATCGAGCCCTTGACCGACGGCGTCTCGATCGCCACACGCGGCGAACTGGCCAGGGCCTGTGCGGGCGTCAGCGTGGTTGGACCCGAGGCGGGCAGACCGGCAGCGATATTGGCGGCGGAAGAGCTGGAAGCTGTGGCAGCCGCGACCTGGGCGGCGGCCTGCTGTTTCTTCTGCTGAGGACCGAGGACGAAAAACTGATAGCCGAACAGCAGAACCATGCTGGCGATCAGGAAATAGATCATATTGCGGTTGTCGTCGGTGTTGTTCATCGAACGGTCTTTTCCGGGTTAACACTTTTGGGTGCCGAATTGGGGCGGGCCAGCCTTATCAGGGCCGCTTTGACATCGTCAAGCAAACCCTGCCAGTCGCGATCTATCGTGCCGGCGCGGGCAATGAATACATAGTCATGGCCAGGCAGGGCGTGAAGGGGCAGAAGGGCTTCGGCGGCTTCACGCAATCGGCGCTTGGCGCGATTGCGCGCCACGGCATTGCCGATCTTCTTGGTGGCGGTGAAGCCGACGCGAATCTGGCGCCCTCCCTCGTCACGGTCTTCGCCGCTTGCTTCTCTTGGGCGTGCCTGGACGACAACGGCGCCACGCGCCTGGTAGGGCGCCTTGGCGGCAGCCAGGAAATCAGCGCGGACCTTGAGACGGGGGATCATGGGGTGCAATGGCCAGATACAGAAAAAGAGCCCTCAAGCGACTTAAGGGCTCTTTTCAATTCATCAGTCACGAGACCAGCGGTTAGGCGGTCAGGCGCTTGCGGCCCTTGGCGCGGCGGCGGGCAACGATCTTCTGGCCGTTCTTGGTGGCCATACGCGTGCGGTAGCCGTGACGGCGCTTGCGCACGAGGCGGCTCGGCTGGTAGGTACGTTTCGTTCCCATCTGGGGCTCCGATAGTTCAGGGCAGCGCTTCACAGCGCGCGAAATCACAAAAGAGGCGCGTGATTAGCTAAGCCTTATCGCCTTGTCAATCTTATTTGCACTGTTTTCAGTGTATTTCTGCTATATATAAATAGCTCTCGGTCCCTTCCAATGGAGTCGCGGTGTTCGATCCAGGCAAGCCCGGTGAACGGTCTTCCAGCCCTTTTCCCGCCCGCCCCGGCGGTCGTCCCCCCTTGCGCGACCGTAAGGCAAGCGCGGCGGTCTACATCCAGCGTCTGACCGAGGCGTCCCAGCGTGTCGCCGCCTGGGGCCTGCGCGCCGGCATACTGGTTTTCGACACCATCCATCGCTTTATCCTCAGCCTTTCGGGCCAGTTGGCGATCATGACGGCGGTCTTCGTGACCCTGGTCGAAATCATGATCCTCATCCCGTCCCTGGCCAACGACCAGGAAGAATGGCTGATCAACAGCGTACGCAAGGCCGAAATCGCTTCCCAGGCGGTCGATACGGCCGACGCCATGGCCGTGTCGGCCGAAACGTCAGAACAACTGCGCAAGAGCGCGGGGGTTCTCTACCTGGCGGTCCGGATCAATGGCCAGACCCTGCGCCTGTTCGATTCCAACGTCACCGTGCCGGAAGAGGTCATGGACCTGCGCCGTCAGCGCAATCCTGTCGAAGACGTCGCCTATCTCTGGGCGCCGTGGCAGACCTTGCTGTCCGACGAGGACCGGTTGATTCACGTCCAGACCCAGCCGCGCCTGCGCCCGGGCGACCAGATCGAAATCGTCGTGCGCGGCGAACCCCTGAAGAAGAACCTGCAGACCAGCCTGCTCAACATGCTGCGTATGTCATTCTTTATCGCTTTGGCGGCAGGTATCCTGATCTTCGCCGCCCTGTCGTTTGTCATTGTGCGGCCTATCCGCAAGCTGACCGACGCCATCCAGCGCTTCAAGACCAACCCGGAAGACGTGGCGGCGACGCCCGAACTGTCCGGCCGCGCCGACGAAATCGGCGACATCGAGCACGAACTGGTGGCGATGCAGGAGGAGGTGCGCAATTCGCTGCGCTCCCGTGCCCGGCTGGCCGCGCTGGGCCAAGCCGTTTCCAAAATCAATCACGACCTGCGCAACATGCTGACCTCGGCGCAGATGGCGTCGGATCGCCTGTCGGCCGCCTCGGCCGACCCAACGGTCGCCAAGGCCCTGCCGAGGCTTGAGCGCGCGCTCGACCGCGCCCTGTCGCTGGCAACCAACGTCCTGACCTATGGCAAGAGCGATGAACGCGCCCCGGCCATCCAGATCGTCAAGCTCAAGGACCTGGCCGAAGCCGCCGCCGAAGACGCCGGCCTATGCTTGCCGGGCCAGGCGGTCGAAGGCGGGGTGCGGTTTGCGCTCAAGGCGCCCAAGGGTTTCCACCTCGAAGCCGATCCAGAGCAGTTGCACCGCGTCCTGGTCAACCTGATGCGCAATGCCCGCCAGGCGATCGAGTTGCAGCCCAATCGCCGGACGCTTGGGCGTGTGACGCTTACCGCCATCAAGACGGCTGATGATGTCATCCTGATCGCCGCCGACAATGGTCCGGGTATCCCCGAAAAGGCGCGTGAAAAGCTGTTCCAGCCCTTCACCTCGTCCAATACGCCGGGCGGATCCGGGCTTGGTCTTGCCATCTCGCGCGAACTGGCGCAACTGCATGGCGGGGATGTCCGTCTCGTCAATACCGGCCCCGAAGGCACTGCATTCGAGGTCCGCCTGCCCCTAAAAGGCTAAAGTGTAAGGCTAAGCTTTGGAATTTGAAGACCTGATAGAACTTGTGCGGGACAGCTATATCTCGCAATTCAGCGATTTCATCGACCGGGTGACCAAGGAGCACGGTGAAGGCTCCGGCGAGGTCAAGCTGACCCTGACAGGTGAAAGCGCGCTCTATCGCAACTATTACTGCGCTGACTATGTACGCTCGGACGACGGCAGCAATGTCATCGAACTGGCGCCCGAAGAAGAGGTGACCTTCGATCCCGTCGATGTCGTGCTGGGCGAGATGGACATGCGTGTCGAGCGCCTGCAATGGAACGACGTGACGCTTAAGGTCGAGGGCGAAGTCGATAGCCGCGATCTAGACGAATGGTTCGAGACCTGGTTTGACCCGGACGACACAACTTTCGATCCGGATACGCGCTTTTCCGGCAATATCCACTCGCTGACGGTCGACAGCGAAGGCGTCCATGTCGATTTCGGCACGGCGCCAACCGAGGCGCTGATCGAGCTTCTGGTGACATTCGAGGACCTCGGCTACCGCAAGGTGACGGTGAACTAATTCAATAATTCTTCGACAAAGCGCGTCACGACCACGGTCGCGGGACCGTAGCGCTTTTCGGCGAACAGGCTCTGGCCCATGGATGGTTTGAGATTGAGCTCGACCGTATGCGCGCCGGCGTGGCGGGCGATCGAAACGAACCCTGCCGCCGGGTAGACGTTGCCCGACGTGCCGATCGAAATGAACAGGCTGCACGTCCTCAGGGCTTTTTCGATCGTATTCATATCCAAAGGCATTTCGCCGAACCAGACGATGTGCGGTCTCAGCGTCGCGGCGGCATCGAACGGCGACACAGTATCCGGCAGGATATCCTCACCCCAGGTGCAAACCCGCTCCGTTATCGTACAGCGCGCCTTCAACAGCTCGCCGTGCATATGGATCAGGTCGGCGCCTTCACGGTCCGGCAACTCGGCGTGTGCCCGGTCGTGCAGGTCGTCGACATTCTGCGTCACCAGCAGGACGTCGTGTGGCCATTCCGCCGCCAGACGGGCCAGCGCCCTGTGCGCGGCATTAGGGGCGACCTCGCGCAACTGACGGCGGCGCTGGTTATAGAAGTCCTGCACCAAATCCGGATTGGCGTGGAAGCCTTCCGGCGTTGCCACCTCTTCGACGCGATGGCCGCACCACAGCCCGTCCGAGGCGCGAAAGGTCGGTACGCCCGATTCGGCCGAAATCCCGGCGCCGGTGAGGATGACAATGTTGCCTCTCACTGATCGATCCTTTGATCGCCGATGCGAATGGCGCCGTTGCGGCGCGGATCGGCCCCGCCTTTGAAGCTGCCGTCAGCCTGGCGCAGCAGCCCGTTCAGGCCCGATTCCTCACCCTGGACTTCGGTCAGGCTATAGCCCATGCCCCGTAAGGACGCCTTGATTGCGTCAGGCATACGGCTGGCTTCTACGCGAATGCTGTCGCCGCGCGCCACGACGTTCGGCAGGTTTATGGCGTCCTGAAGAGACAGGCCAAAGTCAGCGACACCCATAATGGTCTTGATGTTGTAGGCGACGATCGATGGGCCGCCTGGCGAGCCGATCAGGCCAACCAGCTTGCCGTCCTTGTCGAACAGCATGGCGGGGCTCATGGCCGAACGCGGGCGCTTGCCGCCCGCGACGGCGTTGGCCGCCTGATTGCCATTCGACGCCACAGGCGACCACGAAAAATCGGTGAGCTGATTGTTGAGGAAGAAGCCGCCGACCATCCGGCCGATGCCGAAGATCGATTCGACCGTCGTCGTCATCGATACGGCGTTGCCAAACGAATCGACCACGACGAAATGCGAGGTGCCATTGGGTTCCAGCGTCTTGTCAGGCGCCAGTTTCGGCGCGCCTGGCGGCACGCCATACTTTGGCGCCGGCGCGGCTTTGCCGACGGTGATCGTGGCGGCGCGCGCGGTGATATAGCCCGGATCAAGCAGCCCACCCACGGGTACGGTGACGAAGTCCGGGTCGGCCATATATTGGTCGCGATCGGCATAGATCAGGCGCGAGGCCTCGATCATGACCGCCCAGGCGCGGCCGTCGTCCTTGCCCCATTCGCCCAACGGGAAACGTTCCATGACCTTCAGCGCCTGAAGGACCGAAGCCCCGCCGGCCGGAGGGGGCGCTTCGCAGACAATATAGACGCGATAGGGCAGGCAGATGGGTTCAAGCACCTGCGGTTGGTAGCCGGCAAGATCATTGAGCGTCATGCCGCCGGGCAGGGGGGCTGTGTTGACCTTGGCGACGATCTGGTCGGCCAGTGGTCCCTTGCGATAGGCATCCATGCCCTGTTTGGCTATGGTTTTAAGCGTCGCCGCATAGGCTGGGTTTTTCAGTGTGTCGCCGGTCTTCAGATAGCCGCCATCATTCGCGCCGAAATAGGCCTTGGCGTCGGGCACGGACTTCTGGGCAAAATTGCCGGTCTGGAGATAGCGTCCCAGCCGCCGCGACACGGTGAAGCCCTGGGTGGCCAACTGCTCAGGATCGCCGAACAGGGTCTTCCATTTAAGCTTCCCGTGGTCCTGATGCGCCTTTTCCAGCGCGAACATGGCCCCCGGCACGCCACTGGCGCGGCCCGAGGTGACGGCTTCGGGATAGCTCATCGGCTTGCCGTCGGGTTTCAGGAAGCGGTCGGGCGTTGCGGATGCCGGCGCCTTTTCACGGCCATTATAGACGGTCGTCTTGCCGGTGGCGGCGTCATAATAGAGCAGGAAACCGCCGCCGCCGATGCCGGAGCTTTGTGGCTCGACCAGGCTGAGCGTCGCCTGGATGGCGATGGCGGCGTCGATGGCCGTGCCGCCGCGCTTCAATACCTTCATGCCGGCGTCGGCGGCTTCAGGTTCAGCGGCGACGACGGCAGGTGTGACGGGACCGAGTTGCTGTGTGACGACAGGCTTGGCGCAGGCGGGCATCGCCAGCAGGATGGCGGTGGACAGAAAAGCGGATACAAGGGTGCGGCGGATCATGCGGGTGAGGGCTCCATGGCCATGACTATATAGGAATGCCGCTGTCGGGTGGCGAGATGGAAACCGCGCCCGCACAAGAGATCAACAGGATTTTCAAAAAAAGTGCGATTTGGCTGCGTATTCGGCTTGCCTTTGCAGGAGGCTTCGACTAATTGTCCGCCCCTGCCGCCGGGACGGGTTTCCGGTGTGCTTCTTGGCTTCAAGCACTCGTAGCTCAGCTGGATAGAGCATCAGACTACGAATCTGAGGGTCGGGCGTTCGAATCGCTCCGAGTGCGCCAGCCACGAACAAAAGTGAGAACCGGTGGTGGAGTCTTTTCAGGACCCACCGTCGCTCCTTTTGCAAGCGTCGCTTTTGAGCCTGTGATGCGTATTTCTTCTTTGTGACCGACACTTCCGTCATTATCGACTTGGCATAGGCTTGTCTGATTTCAGGCGTCCCATTCTCCAGCTTATCCTTCAGGAGCCCAGCCAAGCGTTCCACCTTGTTCGGCGATATCTCGGTCGTATTGGCCTTGAGGCTATTCTGAAGGTTGGCAATGTCCTGGTTCAATTCGTTCCGCCGGAAACGCAGGCCGACCAGCTTGTCTCGAAGAGACGGATCGTCAGCTTCCATGATGCCCTTCTCAACCAACTCTAACAAGCGGTTAAGGCCATGCTTGGCATTCTCACGCGACTGGTGCTCATCGAAGACGTTCAGGACCTTGCGGATCAATTCCCCACCGTCATCATTACCGATGTCCTGGGTGACCGAAACCAGTTCGACGCTCGCCTTGCGCAACTGCCTTACGTACAATTCAGAGTGCAGGGCGTCGCGGCTGAAGCGGCTTAATGAGTGAACGACGACGAAGTTGAAAGGGCGTTCGGAGCGGCACGCCTTGAAGATCGTTTCCTGGAAAACAGGGCGGCCATCATCCAGGGCCGAGGCACCGGGCTCTTCGAAGACCTCTGCCACATCCCACCCCTTCTGTGCGCACCAATTCTGGCACTGGGCAATCTGGTCGGGCAGGGACAGGTCATGCTCTGCCTGGCGTGCGGTAGACACTCGCACGTAAATGGCTGCTGTTGGCCTCATGGCTTAGGGCTCGCTATCCAGGATTTGTTGGATTTCATTACGCAGGAAGGCGCGCAAGAGGGCAACCTCTTCTGCCGTAACGGGAAGAGCGGCCGGCAAGTCGGTGACGATCTGGGGTTGGGCTCCTGATTGGCCAAGCGCTGAGGCAGTCGGCAGCGCGACGACGGAAGCGGACGCTTCCTGTCCTTGCGCATTCTGAACTGGCTTTTTGAGCGGTTGTCCCATCCCCGATTGTATAGAGCCGGGCAATCGAGACAACCAGAGAGCAGGAGGCTGGCCGGTACAAAGCGCCGCCAGTCGCCGGGCTTATGGCATCATGGCACAGGGCAGATAACCACGCCGTCTGACGAAGATGTCGTGCAATTAATTTCACGAAGCCCCCTTCTGCCGCATTTTTTCAAGGACGCGCTGATATCGGTTCACAGCCTGGAATCCCTGGGCCTGATTGTAAAATTTTTGGCTGCTGGCGAGGGCGGTGAATTGAACGTCATAGTTCAGCGGCTTGGGCGGTTGGCGCACTTGGTCCTTGAGCCCGTCAGACTGAGCCTTATCGAGGATAGCACCCTTTGTCGCCTCAAGGGGGGCTGACTGTTTCTGCGATACTGCCTTGGATGACGCGGGTGACTGATCGGTACAAGCACACAGAAAGGCCACACTCCCAAACAATGCGGAGGCAATAATTGCGCCGGTGCGGACTGAATTCGGCTGCGGCAATGTCAATGCTAGCCGATTTGTCTCGCGTTTATGCTGATCAACTCCAATTTCCATTTCGCCCTCTCATGGCTGTGATGTCGACTATAGGTGACATTGGAGAGGGTGGTGGAACTTTAAGTCAAATGAAAATGTCACTCATCGTCTGTAGAATGATCGTCTACAACCGTACCACCATGTTGGCGTGAATGTTATTGATCGTCTTGCCCAAAATCTTCGTCGCCTGCGCCAACAGAGGGGCTGGTCGCAGGAGGAGTTTGCTTTTCGTGCAGAAATTCATCGCACCTACGTAAGCGATCTGGAGCGCGGTGCCCGGAACCCAACTATTACAGTCGTTGACAAACTCTCCAGGGCGCTAGGTGTGTCACTGGGGGAGTTGCTAGACTGACTGAAATTGGCCCTTTGGAGACTCGTGACGATTTACGCTCCTTGCAAAAGTGGAAGTGAACACTGCTCCGCAGTTGGTCGGACGCAATTTTTTGTCGCTGGCCTCAACAGACCGTCGTTGGCCCTTGGCGGCCGGAGGAGCATGATCAAGCTGCCTCGTGCAGCGGAGGTTGGTCGTATGCAAATTTGTTGCCGCCAGTTCATTTCGGCCCCTCGGCAACCTGTCATCTCTTCTTAAATGGTCGTGGAGGTCGAGTTCTTGAGGGCAACGGCCTAGACTGCTTACGGCGCGCCGGCTGCCGGTGCGCGTTGGTAAGAACTCTAGTTTTTTCCACTTCAAAATTTTTTATGCATCGAAAAGTGAACATATCGTCTTCAGTCATTCCCAGGCTAAACTGGGCTCTTTCACGTTCCTCTTCAGGATGTAAGTACTTTATGAAATTTTCAACCCTATCTAAGCGCGTTTGAACGCGTTTAATACGGTCGTTGTTCAGAAAAAGACTATACTCTCTTTTGGCTGCTTCCACGAGATAATTGCTGACGCCCTCATCCATACCCCCGTGTCTGTACAAACCAAGTCGAGATACGTAAATATGAAAACCAGCATTCTGGAATGCATCCAAAACACCATGTATCTTTGAGTTGTAGAAGCGCTCCTCTCGCATTGATATAAGGGTTACGCAATTATATGTTCACTATCTCATTGAACCAAAGAGAATAACATTCCATCGTCAGGTTGCGACGTGGCGCACACCCCTGAGTTGTGGCCATTATGTCATTGTCTCGGAAGGTGATCCTGTCCGCTTCACTCGTCTTGAACGACCTACAACTGTCTTGACGGTTTACGCGCAAAGCGCGAATTCAGCGTTGCGGGATTAAAACTTGCCTGTTACGTTGATCAAGAGTTGTGTCGGAGGGGGAAGTCATGAAGCGCTGGTGCGCCGCGTTTTTTTTGTCTAATTTCGTTAGCTTTTTTCTCGACGAATGCGTTCGCGAGTGGCTCAACGAACGTCCGGATCACGCATGTGATTCCTCACGATACTGGTATTGTTATCATTTATGTAAATACCGCACGGAAGGGGATGCCGCTGTGCGCTACCGCGCCTGGGGTTGTTTATGAATTTGATGCGACAACAACGGCCGGCCAAGCAATCTTGCAGGCATCTACACAGCCATCGCCGCCGACCTGCCGGTAGATATTGCCGGCAAAAGCACCTGCCGTGCCGGAAGCAATGCCGAACTGATCGGGTATGTCGCGGTTCATCGCTGAGCAATCGGCCGCCCCTGAAGAATGATCGCTATCTCACGCCAGCGCGCTGAGATAAGTAAACGGGTAGAGCATTTGTTTGGTGGGGAGCATGACTTCAAAAAAGCCTTTGCTATATTTCTGTCTGGTTGGGCTCGTAGTGGTTGCCTCACTGGCGCATGCGTAGACCGTGCCGGCTTGGCATCAGGCGTAATTAGATCGATATATGCGGATACGAACAGCGCGGTGCTTGAGATGAATGCTAGCGGGCGGTGCGAGGAACGCTATACCATATTCCTAGGACCAATACCAACTTCCAGGAATTTGTTGTATCCTTGATATATACCGCTGCCGTGGGCAGGAAGGTCGCGAATGTTATGTAGCCTGGTGTAATTCTGCCAGAAACATCCTTTCGCCTGGCCAAGTTGTATTGGCACCGTCGAACTTGGAAGATGTCAAAATTTATAAAAGCAGGAAGCCTGAAATGAAGTCATTTCGAAAACTGTTACCGAAAAGCTGTGCGCTTTTATTGCTGATTGCGTGCGCCGCATCCACACCAAGCCAGGCCTCAATCTCCGCTACGGGCAAAATCTATAATATCCACATCCTTGGCAACGGCGTTGTTTTGTTCAGACACACGGGGACGAGGGGAGCCGTGCCTGCCTGCGGGCAACCCGAAGCCGTTCGTTGGGCGTTCGACGGTTCGACGCCGCAGGGACAGGCCCGGCTTGCGCTGCTTCTGACCGCCTACGGCGCCGGCAAGAACGTCCAGGTCTTCGGGCTGGGCAATTGCAATGTCTGGGGCGATACGGAATCGGTCGACTATATCGTAACAACGGATTGATCGCGCATCAGCCGAGGCGCAGTCATCAGGTTGACTCGCATTATAGACTGATTTCGCGTGCTGGCTGGACCTTAGACGCTAACAATAATTTCGACTGCTATTTGAAGGCGCATGGTGGGAAAGAAGATCGGTTCATATCTGGGATTTGCTTGTCTTGGCATGCTCATCGCTACGTCGGCCGTCGGCGGTGAAACCAAATACGAGTACGATGTGTTGGGTCGGGTTGTGAAGGTTACTTATTCCGACGGATCGACGGTGGCCTATGCTTACGACCTGGCAGGCAACAGGGTCGCCGTGACCACTACGGCGTCGGCTCCGAGCGGCAATAAATGGGGCGAGATGACCTGGGGGTGGCAACATGGTAAGATTTACAACGGCTTTTGTCGTACTGTCATGCGCTCTGGAGGGGCCGGCATATGCGCAAGCCACGTACGACGACATACCTGCCCTTTCCGCTCGCCAATGGTCAGGTGGCGAACGCCGCCCAGGTCATGGATGACCTAAGGTGTGCGCCGGTTTACGGCCTGGCGAATTTCAGCGGCAATGTCGGGATTGGCACGACCGCGCCGACGCAGAAGCTGTGGGTTAACGACGGCGACATCTGGATGACCGGCAACCACAAGCTGGGCATTTCCACAGATGGCTCGCTCGATGGAACGCCCAACGTGGCTTTTGGTGGCACCGGAAACGACGCCTATATCGCCAACTGGAGCGGGTCCGGCTACAATACCAACCTGACCGTTTTGGGCGTGAACGGCAATGTCGGGATTGGTACGGCAAACCCGCTGCAGAAGCTGTGGGTCGAAAACGGCGACATCTGGGTAAGCGGAAATCGCAAGATCGGCTTTACGACGGATTTTTCGCCAGACGGCACGCCGAATGTCGCGTTCGGAGCGACGGGCAACGACGCCTATATCGCTAACTGGAGCAGCTCCAGCTACAACACCAACCTGTATGTCCAGGGCAGCAGCGGTAATGTCGGCATCGGCACGACATCGCCAACGGCCAGGTTGCATGTCAACGGCTCAGTCATCCTGTCCCAGGGCTACAGCACCAGTTCCGACAGGCGCCTGAAGCGCGACATCCGGCCGCTTGGGGATGCGCTGGCGCTTGTCCAGAAGTTGGAGGGCGTCCGCTACAACTGGCGCGCGCCGCAGGACCGCGCGGTCGGCAGGGATCTCGTGCTTCCGGTCAGCCAGCCGCAAATCGGCTTCATCGCTCAGGACCTTGAAAAGGTCCTGCCGGAAGCGGTCGTTGCGCCTTCCGGCGAGGGCTCGGTTTACAGCGTCAAGGAAGCCGCGCTCATTCCAGTCTTGGTTAAGGCCATCAAGCAGCAGCAGAGGCAGATCGACGCGTTGAAGGCCGAGGTCGCGGCGCTGAAGGCCGCGAAATAATTTCTGCGACAGACCCAGGATTTGGGTTGGCAAATCAACCTTAGGTGTGGCACGTGTTGGCCAGATCGCTTTTTTGCTGAACGCGCCCGTCGGCGCGTTGTTCCGCGTCGTCGCGGGCAATCCGGTCAAGCGAAGCTTGTTGCCAATGCCAATGCCAAAGGCTGGCCGTGGTCGTGTGTAACGGAGCACATTGCTGGTGTGGGAACGGGCCATGTCGATGTCACTCGGGTGCCTGATCGCATCGGTGATTTCGCAGCGTTCCTGGCTGGTGAGGGCGTGAGAGTGTGTTGTGGGGAGATGTCCTGAAGGCTGACTATTAGCCGGCCTGCCCGCGCCAAGGCGTGGATGCGCAGCTTGAAGAAGCATTAGGTAGGGGCTCGTGTGCGCAAAAGCGTGGCCAAAGCCGAACGTTAGGCTCAAGGGGGAGGGCTTGGAGCTACTTTGACATTCGATAACTGTCCCGCAAAGGGACGAGCTCATGATCGGGGAGCTCTTTAGGCGATCATCCTGTGGATAGGCACCGCAAGAAGCGCTACGTCAGCTTGTGTTTCGCGGCGAAACACACTATCGGAAGTGGTTTCGTTTATCATACTTTTAAGGTGCTGTAGCAGGCATCCGGCTTGGCTCGCTAGGGCGGATTGGCAGCTGATGATGCTCTACGTATGCGTGGATTGTCCGTGTCGACTGCCTGAGGCCTGTAATTTCGAAGCATATACAGCGTAAGCTACTAGTCTGGTCACTCTGGGGGGATTATGACAATTTTGAATTTGGGCAGGCTTCCTGCAGCCTTGATCCTAACATTAACAGCAATTCTGTGTTGGGTGTCTTCCGAGGCATTAGCGCAGTCTGCATTGCCTCCGCCTACCACATCCTCGATCGATGAGCGCGGCGTCGACCTGATCTCCGGACGCAGGAAAAATAGCTACCCAGCCATCTCCATTGGTGGAGATGAGAGTGGTATCATTCATCAGCCGGGGACTTTTTCGACCCAGTTCACGGACGGTTACACAGGGGTGCTCACCACTACGGGTAGTGGTGATTTAACTGTAAGCATCGGGAACTTCAGTAAAAAATTCACGTGGAATGGCACGGGTTTCACGCCTTTCAATGGCGGCAATGAGACTCTGGTGTGCACGGCATCCCCCTTTACGTCAGGTGGCACCTGCACTTTCGCCTCCAAGGACGGTCAGGTTGCGCTCTTTGACCGGGCGATCAGCTACGTCGGTGGAGTGTATGCCACCTACTACGGCATTATCGCCAACAGGGGGGTGATGACCAAGCTGACGAAACCTGACGGAGAAATCATTGACATCGTTTATCAGGTCTATTCGGCGCCACCCTACCAGCCAAACCAGCCGATGGTTAGAATGGTCGTCCCGAAATCTGTGTCCAGCAGCCTGGGATGGATGATTCGCTATCAAACCAAGACCGGTAACGTTTATGACGTTACCCCTGTCAAGGTCAGCCTTCTGAACTCGTCCGTGCATTACTGTGATCCCGCCAATGTCGATAGCTGCGCTCTCGACCCGAGCTGGAATACCATGACAATCAACAATGGTAGTCCGCTGACGTTTACGGACCAGTTGGGTAACGTCACAAGCTCAGGCGAAAGTGTAACAACCCCAACCGGTGTTACGACGACTTACACCTATTTTGCTTCCGGTGTTGATGCCGGGCGAGTCAATACGGTTTCCATTGGCGGGGCGACCTGGACCTATAGCTATGCCCGTGCCAACAGCCAGATAACCACTACGGTGACCGATCCCCAAGGCGGCACGCGCATGCTCGTCGCTGACAGTTCTGACCGCGTTATTTCCACCCGCGACGAACTCAACCGCATAACAAGCTACGCCTACGATGCCAACGGGAACATTTCCCGCGTCACAGCTCCGGACGGAGACGCCAATGGCGGCTACACCGGCTTCGCTTACGACGCGCGCAACAATTTGCTGAGCGCCACGACGGTTCCAAAGGCCGGGTCAGGCCTTCCCAATATCGTCACTTCCGCGACCTATTCGTCGAACTGCTCCAACCCTAAGACGTGCAATAAACCTCTGACTGTAACGGACGCCCACGGCGTCACCACCGCTTATGCCTACGATCCCAACCATGGCGGCGTCATATCCGAGACTAAACCCGACGTAAATGGGGTTCAGGCCCAGGTTCGTTATAGCTACAGCCAATTCACGCCGCAGAAGAAGAACAGTAGTGGCGCCTTGGTCGCGCAGCCTCAGGTGTGGCGCATGACGGGAACGTCATCGTGCATGACCACCACTTTGGCTGCCTGCGTGGGCACTACTGACGAGTTCAAGGTCTTTATCAACTACGGCACTGCTAACGTCTTGCCGGTCTCACAGACCTCCAGCCGGGGCGACGGGTCGCTCGCGCTCGGAATGACGCGCACCTATGACAATAGCGGCAATGTAACGGAGGAGGATGGTCCAAAGCCAGGGACGGTGGATGCGGTTTACTACTTTTATGACGCATTGAACCGCCGCATCGGCGAAATCGGTGCTGATCCAGATGGCTCCGGCCCACGATTACGGTCTGCCAAGCGCAGTTATTTCGATGGAGACGGTCATACAATCCGCATCGATACAGGAACTGTAGCCGGGACGACTTACAATGATTTAACTGCCATTTCGGTCTTGGAGAGCGAAACGAATGAATTCAGCACAGCGACGGGCTTGCCGGTGGTTGCGAAGTCCTATGCCGCTGGAAATCTGACTCATGTTTCCCAGCGATCGTACGATTCACTAATGCGTTTGAATTGCGAGGCGCATCGTCTCAGCCCGGGCGCGATTAATACGGCCACGACGGACGCTTGCACCTTGGGAACCCCAGGAAGCGATGGCTCTGATCGTATCACCAAGTACTATTATGATGCCACCGGCGCCGTGACAACCGTAACCAAGGGATTTGGCACGCCTGGAGCGGCATCGGAGATCCAGGCCTACCTTGCTTCCAATGGAAAGCTTTCTCATCGGATTGATGCGAATGGCAATCGTACCAGCTATACCTACGATGGACACAATCGTCTCCTTAAGACCTGCTATCCTGCCGCGGGCAACGGTGCGGTAAGTTCAGGTACGGATTGCCAGCAGTTTGCTTACAGCGCGGGAAATGTCCAAAGCGTTACGCTTCGTGACGGAAGCAACATCGCTTTCACCTATGACAATATGGCCCGGATCACCGCGAAGTCAGGTGCGATCAACGAGAGCTATGTCGTCAATAACTTTGGCAATGTTACCTCTCATACGAACAACGGCACGACCAGCACCTATACCTACACATCGAATGGCCAATTAATGTCGGAAGCCGGTCCGTTGGGAACGGTCGGCTATCTCTATGACGGCTACGGCCGGCTTATGCGGCTGACCTATCCCGACACGTTTTTTGTGACTTATGATTACAACGAAGGTGACCAGCTTCTCAGCATCAAGGAAAATGGTGGTACTTCGCTTATCTGGTTCGACTACGACACGTCCGGCCGCCGGCACCATATGTATCGGGCCAACGGACAAACGACAACGTACAGCTATGACCAGTCGTCCAGGCTTATCGGGCTGAGTTTTCCGGCGGTGAGCCTAGGGTATGCCTATAACTCTCTCGACCAGGTCAAGTCGAAGACCAGCAGCAATTCCCAATTCTCATACACAGTAGGGACGGCCCAGTCCCTGAACTATGCAATCAACGGACTCAATCAAATCGGCACGGTTGGCGGCGTGACCTTGACATATGATGCGCGGGGTAACCTGACAGGTGATGGCGCAGGTACATTTGTCTATAATGTCAATAACCTGCTGACATCCGCAGTGCAGTCGGGAGTAACCTCCACCCTGACGTATGATGCGGAAAACCGGCTGTTCAGTATCGCAAAGAACGGCGTAACCACAAAATTCCTCTATGCCGGCAATGAACTGATCGCGGAGTACAGCGGCAGCAATGTCCTTTTGCGCCGTTACGTTCACGGATCTGCCCAAGACGAGCCTCTGATCTGGTATGAAGGCACCGGGACCGGGGACAAGCGATACTTCCACACCGATCATTTGGGCAGCATCGTCGCGACGACAAACGGTTCGGGTTCGATCCTCAATATCAGTGGCTACGACGAATATGGGTTGCGGAAATCAAGCAACGCCGCCTACGCCAGCCGTTTTGGCTATACCGGACAGGTGCTTTTGGCCGAGATTGGGCTATACTATTACAAAGCGCGTCTCTACAGCCCGGTCCTCGGCCGCTTTATGCAAACTGATCCGATCGGCTATGCCGATGGCATGAACTGGTATGCTTATGTCGGAAACGATCCAGTAAACGGTATCGATCCGACGGGCCTGATCCAGGGGCTGGGGGCCGGCCAAGGATCAGGCAGCGGGCAGGGTGGTGAACCGTTCACGGACACGGAAGAGATTATTGTTCGCGGTCAGCGTAGTCGTCACAGCACGCCGTGGCTGGACTTCGGCATATCACTGTTGCCTGGGGGGGACTTGATCAACTGCTTCCGCAAAGGGTGCACGCAGAATGAGTGGCTGGTCGCCGCGGCGTGGGGAGTCGTCGACCTTGCTGGCGGCCAGGCGTTGAAGCTTGGCGTCAAGCTTGTTGCCAAGGGCGGTAAGCTGGCCTTCAGGTCATGGAAGGGGGTCGGTTCTTTTGCCCGGGCAACTTGCCGATTTGCTTGCTTCTCAGCCGGAACCACGGTGGCGACCCCGACCGGTCTGATCGCTATCGAAAACATCCAGGTTGGCGACCTTGTCCTAGCCTATGACCAATACTCCGGCCAGGTCATTGCGAAGCCGGTAACGGATCTTATCCGCCCAGATCCAAAGCCAACCTATAGCCTCACCGTGCAATCGCCTACCGGCGAGTCGGAAACCATTCGTGCAACCGACGACCATCCGTGGTTTACCGCCGAGCATACGTGGGTTGAAACCAAGAACCTTAAGGCTGGCGACTTTATCGAAACGGCAACTGGGCGTGATTTCCGCTTGGTGTCCGTTAAACTGTCTGGCCTGACTGAACAAACCTATAATCTTACCGTTGCCGACGTGCACACCTTCATGGTGGGAGAAAACCATCTGGTGGTCCACAATTGTGCTGAACTCGGCAACAAGCTGGACTTTCTGTTCGGAAAATCCGGTGGAAAGAACGCTGCACGATCGCAAGGCATGCAGGCGGAACTGTCAAAAGTCGGTATTTATGATACCCCTGAATCAAGAAGTATGGTTGCCGACAATCTTCGAAAGACTCTAGCGGATGACTCGAGTATCGTCCGGAGTTCCGAAGGCCGGGACATTCGCGAAAGCCTCATAGCCGCGCCGGGCGGCATGGTGAAGATGGAGTCGATTTGGGAAGGTAATAAATTGATCACCATGAAAATATTCGGCGGCAAGTGAGATAGCGGAGCAGGTGGCAATTGTTTGCTTGGAACAGGATATGGACGGGGGCGCCGATAGCCGGAGCGTTCTTGTGTGCCCGAGAGATAGCCGTTTCTCTCGACGACGGTGCCCAGGCTTCCGAGTTGACTTGGTTGTCTGAAGGCGCCGCCGTCAAGGTCTCTGCCTCAGTCGATCAACGCCAACTGATTGGCATGTCCAATGGTGCATTTCTGATCGTTGCGGGCGGCGCTTTTCTCAAGCTCCTCAATCAGGATGGAGAGTGCCTGTTCACGTTCAAATCCGACCTTGGGTTTTTTGAGAAGTTTGCCACATACGGACCATGCCTCTGGCTGATGACGGACCTAGAAGTCTTTCAGTTTGACTGTGTACAGGCGTCGCTTACTGTCGATCGAAGGGTGCTGTCGGACCTTTCCGAGACTATCCTCCGGCATGGTGACAACATCTTTGTGAAATATGACGACGGCACTGAGATCGACTTGGCAACCCTCCGCGCTGAAAGAGTCTTTGGGTAGTTGAGTTTCGGTGTAGTTCGGTGACACGATACCGATTGCGCAGTTATTCTGGATGAACTCGTGATTTTGGTGCGTCGCTTTGAATATCGTTAAGGGGGGGCGGGGGTTTCGGGGAAAGGTTATCAATCGTGTAAATGCGGCTTCCTGTTAGCAGTTCAGGTAATCGGAATTGCAATGATGGCCCGTCTTGCCCGAATAGTCGTTTGCGGTTTCCGCACCATGTGACGCGGAGGGCAATTGCCGTACATGGCGATTAGAGAAATGGTGTCCTACAGCCGCGCCAATAACGCGGTTTCACGCTGAGGAGGGGAGCATGGGTATGTCTGTAAAAAATATTCTGTCTGGCGCTGCTCTGGTAGCGCTGCTTACTCTGGGCCGCCGGGGTCGGGGGCGGCATCGAGCGCCAATAGCGGAAAAATCTATAATATGATCGTTCTGCAAAACGGGATAGTCCTTTTCAAGCACACAGGCACGAGATCCGCAGTGCCTACATGCGGGCAGCCTGAGCCAAACCATGGGCGTTCAATGGTTCCACAGCTCAGAGACAGGCGTGGTTGGCGCTGCTGCTGACGGCGTTTGGCGCCGGTAAAAACGTGGTGGTCTTTGGAACCGGTAATTGTGCAGATTGGGACGACACCGAGTCACTCGACTTCAATGTGACGGAGTGACCGCTACATCGAGACCGCGCCGGGCACTAAGTCGTCTGGCGCAAGGCCTAAGTTGCGGGTTTCGGGGACTGAGTAATCAAGTCTCGGCTTTTCAGGAGGGGATCATGAAGCGTTTGTTTGCGGCCTTTGGCCTTTATATCGTTGGCTCTTTTCTCGACCAGCGCGCTGGCCAGCGGCTCTTCCAATGTGAGGATTACACATGTGATTCCCCACGATACCGGCATCGTCATTATATATGTCAGCGTCGTTCGCACGGGTATGCCGGCATGCGCCACGGCGTCCGGCGTCGTATATGAGCTTGATGCCAATACGCCTGCCGGCCAGGCGGTTCTCGCTGGCGTTTATACGGCCTTCGCCGCCGACCTGCCTGTAGATATTGCGGGCAAGGGTACCTGCCGCTCCGGAAGCAATGCCGAACAGATCGGCTACGTCGCGGTTCACCGTTAAAGGCGGTCGTCTTAGGCTTGGGCCCTCGCGTCAGCTCTTCGCGCCCGGCCCGGGAAACCTGACGCTGACATTGCTCTGTCCAAACGCCATCAGGTAGGGCCCGCACTGCGCCAGGGCGGTGATGGCCAGGCTTTCGGAGCGCAGGCGTTTATCGTTCAGGCTGGCGCCGGCTTCGCGCACGATCTGCGGCGGCTTGGACAGATTGCCCAGCGGCGAAAAGCTGACGCTGAGCGTCACGCTGACCGTGTTCTTGTCGGCGACGCGGCGCCAGCACGGCTCGATCGCCTTCCACAGGTCGTTCATCGTCTTGCTCTCGCGGCCATCGACGCTGACCAGTGCCTGGATGTCGCTTGGGCTTGCCGTCTGGGCTTGCGGCTGTTGCGCCTCGCTGGCTTCGCCGAACAGGTCCGCCAACGATTGCGGCGCGGGTTTCGGCGTATCCGATGGCGTCCAGCCGTCGTCGGCCACGGTGTCGAGCATCGGTGCGAACTGGCCGGCCATGTCCACGGGCGCAGCCGCCTCGGTAGCGGTGTTGAACAGCGACACGTCTATGCCTTCGACGTTTTCATCCCCTGCCATGCGGGTATCGAGCTCCGACAGCGCGCCGGAGGACGGCAGGACCAGCATAACGACCACGGCGACGTGCAGGGCCAGGGACCCGACAACCGCCAGGGCCTTGCTATGACGCGTCAGATATGATTTCAGCCCCGGCATGCAAATGTGTGTGACTGCTATCCTCTAGGCTTACACTGCCTGATTGCAGCGCACCAGTCCATCTGATAGGATTCGCAAGGGGGCGGCTGTGAGCTTTGGGCTCATTTCATCCTGAAATATTCACACAATCGACGGACACCGAAGGCCACAACATCGCCTTCCGGGCTTTGGCGCCGAACTGAGAACCTCAAGGGGGAATATATGAAAAAGTTGATCGCGCTCTGCATTTCGGGATTGCTGTTGTCCTCGCTGTCCAGCCCCGTGCAGGCGTCCGATTCGGGGGTCGGCACTGTCGGTGAAATCATCATCACGCAGGGCGGCATCGTCCTGTTCACGCATTCCGGCACGCGGACGGCCGCGCCATCCTGTCAAGCCGCCAATATACCGCAACGTTGGGCATTCAATTCAACGACGCCAGCTGGCCAGGCGAGACTGGCAGCCTTGTTAACGCTAAAGAGTGCGGGGAAGCCATTCTGGCTGACCGGAACGGCGGCTTGTTCCGATTGGGGCGACACGGAATCTGTAAGCTATTTTATAATTCTATGATGGTCGCAGCCGCGGCGCCGTTGATTGCGCGTAGTTAGACCATTTGATAGGATTCGCGTGGGGCGGCTGTGAGCTTTAGGCCCATTTCATCCTGGAAATATTCACACAATCGGCGGACGCCGATGGCTGCGATATCGCCTTCCGGGGCTTTGTCTGGACGGGGCTAAACTTAGAACCTCGAGGCAATATATGAAAAAGCTAACCGCACTTTGCGTTCTAGGACTGGGGCAGTCGTCCTTGGCCAGTCCGGTCCAGGCGTCCGATGCCACAACGGGATATATTTCTGAAATTGCGGTGATGCCGACGGTATCGTCCTGTTCAATCATTCGGGAACACGTACGGCAACGCCGTCCTGCCAGGGCCAAGCCTTCCGACGCGTTGGGCATTCGATGCCAAGACTGCGACCGGCCAAGCCAAGCTGGCGACCCTGTTGTCGGCGAAGGGTATGGGAAAGCCGATCCGGGGGCTCGGAACTGGCATCTGCGCAAATTGGAACGACACGGAGTCGTTGAATTACTTCGTGATTGAAGGATAAGCGCAAGAGCCGTCCAATTGCAGATAGCAAAGCCAACTGTTAGAGCGGATGGGTAGCCCACACAGATGGCCTGAGGCGCGTGGCACGATGCAAAAGCTTGGCAAAAGAATGCGAAACACTGAGGAGGGCACGATTATGGTCGATGCCCTGATCGCGGTCGTGATCGTCAGCCTGATGGCTGCGATTTGCGTGACGACGCTGCAGATCTCCCGGCGGTCGGAAAATGGGGTCACTTCGGACCGAAAGGCGCGTCTGCTGCTGCAGACCTTGGTGGAAACCACCCCGCGTTTGCCGGGCCTCTACTCAGGTAAGTCCGGCGGTCTGCCATATACTGTGATGGTCTCCGAACAAAAGACCGACGGCGCGCGACTGTGCGTTCTGCGCGCCGAGGCGGGCGGCGGCGTGCGCATTCGACGTCTCGAGGCCACGCGCTGGTGCGACGAAGAGGCGCCGTTATGAGGATGAGGGCGGACGACGGCTTTACACTGGTGGAGACGGTTGTTGCCCTGACGATCGTGAGCTTCGCACTCGCCGGGATTCTTGCCGCGACGAACCTGGTCACGCGTCACAACCAACGGCTGGTGAAAACGCAAGAGACTGTGCGTGCAGCGGATGAAACGCTTGCCCGGCTTAAAGCGGACCTGTTGCCGCATCAGCCGTTTTTTGCAACAGATCTCACCGGCAGCCCCAGGGACATTGTCTATGACTGCAAGACGGGGCGTTGCCGCTTTCGCCTTTCGTCGCCGACACAGCGCTTTGCGTATGTGAGTGAAGGGGAGGTTCTGACTTCCTGGCCGCCAAAAGTGATATTGGAAGGGCGTGAACAACGCCTGGAGGCCTTGATCTTGCAGGACCTATCAGGCACAACCTTAGGTCTGGTCCGTCTTGAGACAGAGCAGAGCGAGGACTGTCAGTTCGACATGATCTCACGGACGTGCCGCGGGGAGGGGCGCGAGAGTACACCATGAATGCGTCAGCTATCAGCGATCGGCCGACATCGAAGCCGTTTACCCGTGTCATGACCACGCCGCCGGCCTGGCCTTGGGACCAGACGCGGGCGGCCCGGCTGGAAGCCCAGCACACATCCCCTGTTTCCGGTGGCGATATTACGATCCTGGTGCGCCGTTTGAAGCCCTGGGCTTTCAATGAGTCAGGTGAATTTGTCGCCGTATATGTGCGGGCTGGTGACGCGATCGGTGACGGCATCGATATTGAGGTTCAGGGGCGCCGCGTGCGCATCGACCTTCCTTCACGCGCCAAGCGCGATGCGATCCTTAAAGAGCGGGCCCTACAAATTGGATGCGTGGTCGTCCTTGTGCTGGCATTTGTCGGTCTGACAATGCTGGCGCTGCAACGGCGCGCAAGCCTGGAAGAGCGGATTGCGCAGGCCGAGGTGCGCGTCCAGCGGCTTACCCGGCAATCGCAAGGGCTCCTGAATGCAAAGGCCGATGCGAGAGCTCTGGCGGCGATTGACGTCAAGGGGCAGACAGTCGATCAGGTGATCAGCGACCTTAATCGTGTCAGCATGTCGATGAATACAGATGCGCGTATCGAGGCATTCTATTGGCGCAAGGGCTATTGGGCCGTTGAATCGCGCGGGGAGGCGCCGCCGGTGCGGGGGATGGACGGTGATCTGCAAAAGTCGGTAAAGCCTGCGCGCCGTGGCGTGTGGATCTGGGCTGCCAAAAGCCAGGGAGCAAGGCCATGATGCTGGACCGGCTGAATGGACGAATCTCCCGGCCGGCGGCTAGGCCCCCGCTATTGGCTTTTGTGCTTCCGGCACTGCTGGCCGTGCCGCTGCTTGGCCTGTGGTTCATTTCCACGCCTCCTGACGCCAAGGCTCGCCTCGCCGCGCTGGAAGCCAAGGCCGAGCGCATCAACAAGGCCGCGCTCGGTGCTGGCGATCTAAAGACATTTCCCGCAGGCAGCGTCTGTTCGGGCGAGCAAGCCGATGCCGTCGAGTCCCGTATGAGTCTAGCTCTGGCGAATGCCGGCCTGCAAATTGGCGCCTTTCGCCTGGTGGACACGAACACGAGTTCCGGCGGTCTGCAAACCTGGCAACTCAGCTTGAAAGGTAGCGGAACGTATGAGGGTGCCATCGCGGCGCTGGATGTGCTGAATCGCAGCCGGCCACGGCTGTTCGTCGACACGGTGGCGCTTCGCAACAAAGTCAGTGAAGTGGAACTTGAACTCGAAGGGCGCGTGTTTTGTCGGTAACTTCTTCGGACCTTCAGGCTGACCTGCTCAAGAAGGCTCTGGTTGGCTGCGCGGCTATTGCCACGGTCGTGACCGCCTTTAGCCTTCTCATTGACCCTACGTCCGGCATGAACGATCGGCTCGACGCCATCGAACCCGTCTTCGGCAAGGCCCTTATCGCCGATGCGGGGCGCGCAACGAAGATCGATGCGGCACGCATGGCGCAGGCACCTATTTTCGTCATGACTTCAGGGGCGGCGGCGTACAAAGAAAAATCCTTCCAGTTGTTCGGTGTGTCGGTGTCTTCAAAGCGCAAGGCCGCACTGGTATCGATCGATGGGGCTGCGGCCGCCTGGATGATCGCCGGGACGCAGAACGGGGATGTTAAGTTGCTCGATGTCGGCGGTAGCGGTGCGGTTTTTGAAACGCCGGTGGGCACGCGCAACGTCGCCTTGACGGATGCGCCCGCTGCGGCGGATCCCAAGGCCCCGGCACAATGAGTCAATGAAAATGCCAAAATTTCACGCGGCCGCACTGGCGGCTCTTCTCTTCGCGGCGGCATTATCATCCGCTGCGCCCGTGCATGCCCAACAATCTTCCGCGCAGACCTATACCTTCGTTTTCCGGAACGCCGACATTCCCCAGGTCGCTGAAGAAATCCTGGGATCAACGCTTGGATTGTCCTATCGCGTCGAAGACGGTGTCTCCGGCAAGATGAACCTGAGGATCGATCGGAGGCTGACAAAGGCGCAACTGCTGGCGGCGCTCGAGACCGCCGTTGCCAATTACGACGTGGTTATGGTCAGGGAGGGCGAAACCCTCGTTCTGCGACCGCGCGACAATGCTCAAATCGGCGGGCAGATCCAGACATCAGCTTCGGCAACGTCGACAATCGGATATCAGATCCGCGCCGTGCCTGTGAACTATGGATCGGCTGAGGAAATAGCCAAGATTCTTGAGACCGTCACGCGCGCCAAGCTCGTGCTTCTGGCGTCTGACAAGCTAGGCCTGATCATGTTGGGTGGTCGCAACGAAGAACTCGAAAACGCCGTGTCCACGATCGCCATGTTCGATCAAAGCAGCCTGGGCAATTCCCGCATCCGTTTCTATGGGCTTTCGAATGCCAGCGCCGCAACGGTGGCACAGGATTTGGAGCGCGTGCTGAAGGCGTCGGGGACGTCCAGCGTGACCATAGCGCCGATGTCTCGCCTCAATGGGATATTCGCCTTCTCAAAGTCATCGCAAGCGCTGGACGAGCTGTCTCCGTGGGTGTCGCGTCTCGATGTCCCCTCGAATGACCCATCGTTTCGGATGTGGATTTACCGCCCCCGCGGCACGTCGG
The DNA here is from genome assembly GCF_056400965.1 of Asticcacaulis sp. P4_H10. Lineage (NCBI taxonomy): Bacteria > Pseudomonadati > Pseudomonadota > Alphaproteobacteria > Caulobacterales > Caulobacteraceae > Asticcacaulis > Asticcacaulis sp. P4_H10. The sequence continues at coordinate 504,043 of NZ_JBFUKH010000001.1, forward strand.
CAGAATCCCTTGCCCGTACGCTGAACCTCGTTATGGGCAACGGCACGGAAACGATGTCTGCGGCAGCGACGACGTCGGGTACGTCCACAACGACGGGCGCGGCCGGCAATGCTGAGCCCGCACAGATGCCGCAGGCCGCGTCTACCCAGGACTCAGCCACGCGGGTTGTCGCCGACAAAGACACGAACACGATCATTGTCAACGCGCCGGAAGCGATGCGCGTCAAGTTGATGGATGTCATCAATCAGCTTGACCGCGAGCCCCAGCAGGTCTTCATCGAGGCGTCGATTCTCGAAGTCACACTCACCAACGACTTCAACTATGGTGTCGACTGGAAAAAGATCGCTGACGGCGGTGATCTGACCATGAGCTCATACACTACTGCATCGACGGGTTTTCCGACTATGGCGCCGGGGTTCACGGTGAACTATGTCGGGACGGACATTACAGCGGCCATCCGTGCCCTGAGTGCGAAATCGAATGTTCGCATCGTTTCGGCCCCCAAGATCACAACGATTGAAAATGCGACCGCCAGATTGCAGGTCGGTGATCAGGTGCCGATCGTGACGCAAACCGCGCAATCCACATCGACGGGCAATGCGCCGTTGGTGAATACGGTCGATTATCGGGACACCGGGGTGAAGCTCGAAGTTACGCCGCGCATCAGCGGCGATAATCGCGTCTCGCTCATGATAACCCAGGAAGTGAGTTCCGTCGCGCGGACCCAAACGTCCGGTATCGACTCGCCAACGATCAAGCAACGCCTTATGGAAAGCCAGCTCGTGGTTCCCGAAGGTACGGTTGTGGCATTGGGAGGGCTGATCAATTCGTCCAATAGCGACAGCGACGGCGGCGTTCCGTTCATAAAGGACGTGCCCTTGATCGGCGCCTTGTTCAAAGGGCGCCAGATGAATCGCGACCGAACCGAGCTGGTCGTTCTGATCCAGGTCAAGATCCTTCGCGACAGCGCCGGGTTCGACAGCCTTCTCAACAATCTCGGCGCTGACCTCAAAGACAACCTCGGGGAAGCAAGCTGGCTGAGCAGGGGACCGGGTGTCAACGTACAGTAGACAAGAACGCGGCTACGCTACCTTGACGGCAATTGTATTGTGCGCGGCCGTCTCGATCCTCTGCGCCGGCACCCTTATCCTCGTTGACAGCCATAAGAAAATCGAAGCCCGAAAATTCGAAGCGCTCCAGCGGGAGGAAGCGCTGAACACTGCCGTCATGCAGTTTGCGGCCGACCTGGCCGTGTCCGAAGAGCCTTTTGAATTCCGGGATACGAAAGAGGTTAGCGTCGGCGCGCGGCGATACGGCGTAAAGCTCGTCGGACAAGCCGAATATGCAAAATGGCCTTTGGAGAAGGCTGACGAGGTGAGTGAAAAAGGGCTCTCGAAAGCGACGCGGCTCAGCCGTCAGGAAGTTCTTGCCCTGATCGCGTCAGGACGCCGGAATGACTGCGTGGCAAGTCTGTTTTCCAGCCTCGGACAGATAGATCCCGAGAAGGAACGACCAACAAAGGCGGGCATCTTGTATTCCTCAGGGTCCAAGGACGGCCAGGTCTGGCGCATCCGCGCCGTATCCGGTGTCAGGCTGGAGGAGCGCCGTGTGCGTTTTTTGGGTGATCCGCGCCGCCTCTTTGCTGTAGTGTCTATCGATCGTATGAGTTTGGGGGAAATGCCGGAATGCGCCGACCTGATTACAAAACCGTAGATCCGGAAGCGGGCTACACCCTGACCGAAATGCTGGTCGTTATCGTCATCATCTCGCTCATCGCAGCCGTGCTCACCCCGTCTCTGCTGGGGCAACTGGCCCGGGCGCGTGTCAAGACAGCCAACCTGCAACTGGAATCCACAGCAACATCGCTTGACCTCTTCAAGGACGATATTGGCCGCTATCCGACGCAGGCCGAAGGGTTACAGGCGCTGGTCGCCGATCCGGGCACGGAAGGGTGGCTGGGCCCCTATCTGAAGTCGACCAAGGCGCTCAATGACCCCTGGGGGCGGCCGTTGGCCTACGCGCTCGGCGGAGATGGCGTGGCAAGCATTACCTCTCTTGGCGCAGACGGAAAGCCCGGCGGGAAGGGTGTCGATCAGGATCTGGTCGCGAGCGTACGATAGTGGTTGACGTTCCGGTCATAGCTCTGGTGGGGTTTGCCGGCGTTTTCGGCGCGGTCGTCGGATCCTTTGGCGCCACAGCAGCGCTGCGGATCGAGGCGGGGGTTTCGCCATGGTTGGGCCGGTCCCGATGCGATGGCTGTGCAAGGACCCTCGGTTGGGCCGAAACCATGCCCTTTGCCGGTTATATCGCCGCACGAGGCCGTTGCGGCACATGCGGGCATGGCATCCACGCCTTTCATCTGATTGGAGAGAGTCTGGGGGCGTGTGTAGCAATGTGCGCCGTCGCCTTTACGCCATATCCCGGCACCATCGTTCTGACGCTGCTCGGCCTCACTCTGCTGGTCCAGGCCCTGATCGATGTCCGCACCCTTCGCCTGCCGGACGCAGGCAATCTCGTTGTCGCAGCCTTGACCTTCCTGCTGGCGGTGCTCAGGGATGCGTGGCTCGAAGGCATGCTTGCCGCCCTGGCATCCGGGGGAATTCTGCTGATGATGAAAGCATGGCTTGAGCGCCGCCAAGGCAAGACAATGCTGGGCCTGGGTGATGTGAAACTGATCGCTGCCCTAGCCCTGGGGCTGGGGCAATGGACGGCGGCGGCGGTCGCCGCAGCATCCATCCTGGCACTGGTATTTGTGCTCGTGCTGCGCAAAGGATGGGAGGGAAAGCTGCCCTTTGGGCCGGCGATTGCCGGTACGGGATTTGCCGGATTGCTGGTATTGTCGTCTGGAGGATTGATGTGACCGCCGAAACACACCTGCCGGCCAGGGATGCCGTCGTCGAACATCTGCTCGAGACCGGAAAGATCAGCCGGGAAGCGATCAATCGCGCCGAAGCGGTCGCGGGCCGGACCGGCCAGCCGATCGAGCGCGTGTTGAACCAGCTTGGCCAACTCTCCGATGACGATCTGACCTTTGCCTATGCGACGGTGGCTAGCCTGGAGATTTGGAACCCAGAAACCCAGCCTCCAACTGTCGATCCCGAGACCCTGGGTTTGGGGGCAGAGTTTCTACGGCGCGTTCGGGCCGTGCCTTTGCGGCTGGAGGGCGAAGACCTGGTCTGCGCCGCAATCGACCCGTTCGACGCGGAAATGTATGCAGGGCTGAGCTTCGCCAGCGGCCGGAATATTGTGTTCTGTGTCGCGCGCCCGGCAGATTGGCGCACGGTTGCAGAAGGCTACGACGAAGAAGACGTCCGCTCCGACGCGTTTCTGGACGAACGGCGTGTCGAGCGTGACATTGCTTTTGTCGAAGACCATGGTGTTGAGGGCCAGGCGGTCGAACTGGTCGCCCAGGCCTTTGCCGCAGCTGTGGATCGTGGCGCTTCGGATATTCATTTTGAACCGCGTCGCAATGATTTGAGAGTGCGTTTGCGCGTAGACGGCAAGCTTATCGACTACCTGACAGCTTCGTCGGATCTTTCCGAGCCGTGTGTGTCGCGCATCAAGGTGCTGTCCAGCCTGAATGTTGGCGAGCGCAGGCTCCCTCAAGACGGGCGCGCCTCATTGATCAATGCCGGCCGGGCGATCGATGTCCGGGTTGCCACGTCGCCAACGGTTTTCGGTGAGACGGCTACGTTGCGCTTGCTAGACCGTGCCGCCGCCCCCCAGGACATTGCCTCGCTTAACCTGCCCGGCCATGTCCGCACGCTGGTTGAGCGGGCGGTCAGGACGCCGCACGGCCTGTTTCTGGTTACCGGGCCGACCGGGTCGGGGAAAACCACGACGCTTTACGCACTCCTGAACGCCTTCAAAGGGTCTGGAAAGAAAATCCTGAGTGTCGAGGATCCGGTCGAGCGCCATTTCGAGCACGTGTCGCAGACTCAGGTTCTGGCCGGTATCGGCCTGACCTTTGCGGCATGCCTGAGGTCTTTCCTCCGTCACGATCCGGACGTCATTCTCGTTGGCGAAATCCGCGACTCCGAAACGGCTGCCGTCGCGGTCCAGGCCGCAATGACGGGACATCTGGTATTGGCGTCGGTGCACGCCAACACCGCACTTGCCGTGGCGCCGCGATTGATCGACATGGGCATTGCACCGTTTCAGCTAACCGCCTCCGTGAAAGGAATCATCGCCCAACGGCTCATTCGGCGTCTCTGCCCCGCCTGCAAGGGCGCGCGGCCGGTGAGCGATGCGCTGAAAGCAGTGTTGCAGGGGTTTGGCCGGGCTGTGCCGGAGAATGAGCCAATAGCTTCCGGGTGCGCCAAATGCCGGGGGCAGGGGTATTTTGGACGTATCGCTCTGGCCGAGGGCCTTTGGGCGGAGGAGACTTACCTGTCGATCGTCGGTGGAGGCGGGCGGTTGGACGCGCTCAAGGCCTATGCCCGCGATGCAGGCCTGGCGACCATGGTCGAGGCCGGCGTGGAACAGATACTCGCCGGGGAAACCACGCTCGATGAAGTGCTAGGCATCGCCGATGATTAGGCCACGGACTTTCCGGTACAAGGCCGTCAGCGCTGATGGCAAGTCGCGCCAAGGCGTCGTTACCGCTACGACGGAAGCGGAAGCCTATGCCAGGCTGCGATCGGACAATCTTTCCCCGGTCGCGATCAGGCCCGCCCACGGCGGAGGGGAGGCTGTGCGCCGGCAATGGTTCGGTCGCACGCGATCCGGGAGAATGACGAACGTCCGTCTGGAAGAAACATTTTCCAGCCTGGCCGTCCTGTTGCGTTCGGGCGCGGATATCCGCACAGCACTGTCCGTCCTGGATAGCGACAACGCCGCGCTGCGTACGGTCGCGCAATCGATTCTGGGGGGGGCGAGCGTCGAGAGCGCATTCGCATTGGTGATTCCGCCGCCGCATGCGCACCTGCGTGGCCTGATCGCGGCCGGCGAGGCCCGCGGAGAATTGGTCGCAGGGCTGGAGGCAGCGGCCAATGTGTTGTCAACTGATCGCAAGATCCGCCAGCAGTTATTCGAAGCGTTGAGCTATCCGGCCTTTGTCCTCGTCGCCGCGGTTGCCGCCCTCTGCGTCATCCTAATGGTCGTTGTCCCCGCGATCGCACCCCTTTTGCAGGAAAGCGGGCGTGAATTGCCACTCTATTTTGGCATCATCGTTTTTTTGAGCGATGGCTTGCAGCAGGGCTGCTCTTGGATCGTAAGCGCAGCCTTGCTGTGCGCGTTGGTCAGTTGGTTTGGGTGGCGGTACGGCGCATTAAGGGCGTGGTGGCAGTCTTGGCTGCTGACGGGGCCGTTGGGCGGCATCGCCGCTGCTCTGGTGTTTGGCGGATTCGCCAAGACGTTGGGAGAGGCACTTGGCAGCGGCGCTACCCTGACCGACGCCCTACGACTTTGCCAGCGAGGGGTCGGAAACGTCGAGGCGCGCAAACGCCTGGATATTCTTGGCACCTATGTGCGGCAGGGGCGTCGTCTGAGCGAGGCATTGCGCCAAGTCGAGCGCTTCCCTGAGCCGATCATACGGTTGTGTGAGGTTGGTGAAGCTTCGAGTTCCGTTGGTCCAATGCTGGTCAAGGCTGGCGCGCGCGAAGAACTGCAGGGCCTGGCTCGGATCGACAAGGCGTCTAAGGTCCTCGGGCCGGCCCTGATTGTCGCACTGGGCGCGTTGATTGGTGGCCTGATGGCAGGTGTGTTGACCGCGCTCACCGATATTGGTGGGGCGGCAGGTATCTGAAAGGTAATCCGACATAATGGTGAGAGGCTTTATTCAAAGCATGAATTAAGGCATAGCCGATGCACCCGCTTCAAATCCTTGACCTTTGATACTTATTGCAAATTGGTGGGTTTTCCGCATTGCCGTAGCGGCCGAGATTGACTGACCGGCAGCAATTTGCAACACGTTCAGATTGCGCAAGTAAATCATAGGTAACATTATGAAGAAGATCAGTTTTATAAAAAGATCAACGTCGCGTTTTCAGCCTTTGTTCTGTGTATGTTGTGTAGTTGGTCGAATTCTGCGTCGGCCGTGGCAGGGTTGAGCACGAGCTTCGTAATCACCAAGCTCGGCGCACGCGAGGGAAATCTCGAACTCTATGTGAACCCAGCTTTAACAAGTGCTATGGGGTGCACAAATACCACCATGGCTCGCCTGCTGACATCAGCGGCAAACTACAACGTCATTTCATCCAGCCTGATAACGGCATTCGCAACGGGGAAATCCGTAGCGGTTTGGGTTTACGCCTGCGATTCGGACGGCGTATCCCAAGTGGCTGCCGCATACGTAGACAAGTAGTCGTTTGTCAGTCCCAAACTGGACATCCTCTCATTTCATAAGGCTGTAAGAAATGAAAAACAAACACCTGGCCCGGCTCGTGATGGGAGTCTGCGTGCTTTTTCTGAGCGTCAGTCAAGCATCGCTCGCCGCATCTCGTCTGGTTATAGAAGACCCGACAACCTTGAAATTCACCGTACAGGACAATCGCGTCTACCTTCGTAATCTCAATGAGTACGATGCCGCCTGGCTGCCCTGCATCAACTATTATATCGACCTGTAGACCGATTACGGGCGCGCCATGTTCTCGACGATTTTGTCATTCCGCCTGGCCAAGCAGCGAGTTGTCTTGTTCAAGGACAATCCTTCCGTCACCGGTCCGATAGCCATCGTCGGTGACTTCTGAAAGCAGTGGCGTTCGACAAGGTGCTTCCGGCAGTCAGGATAATGGCGCAGGGTGACGTGGTGTCTGCGCCGTTTTTACCCGATGGGCGTGCGGTTACTTCTGTATCGTAATCGCGATAACGCGCGGTGAACCGTAGGCGCAGCCGTCGATCGTGAACGATGCGCGATGGTCCATGCTGTAGGCGGTGAGAGCCAGGGCGGTCAGTTGCTGATTGGCGGGCAGGTTCGCCGGGATAACGTAGCTGGTCGTATCCGCGCAACCGTCCGGATTATGAACCGGAACACTGACGTAGATGCGCAGATTTGGATCCGACCAGCCACCATTCAGGGCGGTTATCTTGCCGACGGGGGTCTGAGCGGGTGTGGCGATCGCGCTGCCGGCGGACAGGGCGATGATTGCGGCAAGGTGCGCAGTCAGGCCATAGGCATTCTTCCGTACTTTTCTCATTGTATCCTCGGAGTTTTCTCTGGACAGGGTTAGTTTATATTTCCATATGCGAAGCCAACAACGCGCGGCCGGTCGAGCGCGCAACCCTCGATCGTCAGGATGACCTTCTGTTGTTGCGCGTGGGCCGCGATGGCCATGGCCGTGATCTGCTGATTTGCGGGAAGCGCGGCGGCCACGATATAGCCGTCCGTCATAGGGCACCCACCCGGGTTATGGAACGCGCCTTCCATGACGATGCGAAGGTTGGGTTCATTCCATCCACCGACAAGCTGGAGAATACGACCGGACGGAGTGAAGGTCGCAACAGCCAGGGCGGATTGTGCGAATATACCGAAAATCAAAGCCCCTCCAGCGAATGCGCGGGCAATCAAACCAAAATTTCTCATATATTTTTCTCCTGAAGTGTTCAGAGCTGAGCAGCCTAAGGCCTGGCCCAATAGCCGCATTCGCGGTGCAGCAACGCGTTCACCGACAAGTCTTAAGTGTTGCGGTTTACTGGAGTTGCTGCGGACAGTTTTTACTAGTTGAAGTGGACGAGCTGAACGCTACAACCGGAATTGACGCCGAACAGGGTCACTTCCCGGTTAGTGTGCAGGGCTGAAAGCAGACCCGCATACACGGCATTGGCATTGGCAATTCTTGCCGCTTCGGTCGCCCCCTGTGCGTTCCAGATCAAATGGGTACCTACCGCGCACGTGCCTGCTGCCTTGTCGATTCTAAACGAGATGAAGCCGGGCATATATGTGGCCTCGACAACGCTGACACGCGCAACGATGGACCAATCAAAAGCACTCGCTGGGAGTGCCACCAATGACAGAATAGTAGCTGCCAGGCCCAGGATTCTTTTTTTCATAACTTGTCCCCCAATGCGCGAAAAAAGTATCCGATCCTATCTGATTTCGGTTGCGCGTGAAGATTGTATATATAATGTACCAATACAGCGCAATGATTTGGGGGAGGGGAATATGAGGCGTTTTCTGGCAGCGGCATCGTTACTTCTGATGCTTGGGGCAGCCCCGGTTCAAGCCGGTGAAACCGCATATACCTATGACGTGCTCGGCCGCGTGACAAAGGTCGTGTATCCTGATGGCGGGGTCGTCGAGTATAGCTATGACAACGCCGGGAACAGGACCCAAGTCAACCGGACGGCCGGTACAGGCTCTGGTGTGACGGTTATCGTCGTGCCGTCCGGCACGGGTTTCATCGTCATTCCGATCGAATCCTAAGACTTAAAAACTTTAAATAATGTGACAGATCGTTTCCCCGCTCGTGGAAGCGGGTGGAGGGGCTATGAAGCGCGTCGTCTTGTTTTTTTGCGCAGTCGCGGCATTTCTAGGTGCATCGAGCACAGCCAACGCGGCTGTCTATAGTGGGCGCATCATAAGCTACTTTTTGTCGGCGCCTAACAATCTGCCTTTTCGGGTATATCTAGACATCGATACGCCAGCATGCCCGGCCAAGTTGTTCTATGTCGACTTCAATCACCCGAACTACCAGGCCTATGTTTCGGGGCTTATGACGGCCTACTCCCTGAACAAGACCGTTCTGATCACATATGCCACGGGGCAGGGTGGTTACTGCCTTATCCAAGAATACCAAGTCGTAAATTAATCCACCTGTTCTCGATGGAGGGGGCATGTCTAAAGTTGTGAAGTCTCTAATGCTGGGCGCGTTCGCTGCCGGATTGTTGGCCTCTAGCGCCGAGGCCGCGGAGGCGAGTTTCGTCGCCGTTCCTACAGCCTGGCGCCTTGAGGACTATACAAATGGCATCGTCGCTGTTTACTTCACGCCCTCTCAATGCGCGCAGGGGCAAATAGTTCTGCCAGCAGCCATGAGCAATGAAGTGAAAAGCCGATTCTGGTCGCTTGTGATGACGGCCAAGGTCGCCAGGAAGCCGATTGGCGTGTTTTATGACACGACGACCTGCGTGGTCACGCACTACTACATGGCTGAAGAGCCAGTTTAGGCCGTGTCAGATGTTCTGAGAGGCGCAATGAAAAAAATTCTATACTCAGGCTTCGTAGTTCTTGCGCTGGTTTCTGTACCGGCGTTGGCATCCATGGCGCAGTTTGGGAACATTACGGCGGTATACGGCGCCAGGAACGGAGCCGTTCTGTTCAACACCAGTGGCGCAAGGTCGGGGCCTGTGCCGGCATGCCAAGGGCCGGGACTCGGACAACGATATGCATTGGACGCAAGCACAATTGCTGGCCAGACATATGTCAGTGTGCTTATGACGGCCTACGCCTTGAAGAAAAGGGTTTATGTCCAGGGAACTGGAACATGCACTATTTGGGGCGATACCGAGACCGTCGACTTTATTATGGTTGAAGACTGACTTCGAAGTGACAACTATGAAGAGATTGATTAGGTTGACAGTTTTGCTTGCTTCGGCAATGGCTTTGCCGGCTTCGGCATCAATGGCCGGGTATGGAACGATATCGTCTATTGTCTTCATGAAAAATGGTGCCGTCCTCTTCAATACCTCGGCTGAGCGGACAAATCCTTTGCCGGCTTGTCAAAGCGCTTCGTTTCCAAAGCGCTATGCACTGGATGCCAGCACGATTGCCGGCCAGACTTACGCCAGCGGCCTTTTAACCGCTTACGCGCTTGGCAAGAAGGTGTCGATCCAGGGGGCGGGCACGTGCGACATTTGGTGGGACACCGAAACCGTCAGTCACTTTACAGTCGAAGACTGATTTACAAAACCGCCGGAAGAGATTGGAGAGGCATCATGCGACCATCATCACCCGGGAAGGCGGCACTGGCCTTTTTTGCCGTTGCTTCGGTCGCGGGTTTCGCGTCCGAAGCAATGGCTGCGCCGGCCGTCATACCCTTTGCCCGCGTCACTTATATCAAGGCCGATGATGCATTTTTCCGGCTTACGCTCAGCACGCCGGTGAGCAATCCCGACGGATGTGTCGATCCTGACGGCTATATCGTCGCCTACACGCAGGCTGCGCACCAGCAATTCCTGTCGATTGCACTGACCGCACAAAGCCGCCGCGCAGAGGTCGAACTGGTCATCGACGGTTGTTACGCGGGGCGGCCCAAAGTTATTTCCGTGCGGATCAAAGAGTAAGCGTTGCTGAAGGCGTGAGGCCAGATTCTGCAAGCATCAAAGAGGGGTATAGGGTCATGAAATTTTCGTCCTTAGTGGCCGCTGCGGCTTTAATCTCAATGCTCGCGGCGTCGGCGTCGGCGGACACTGTCCGTGGCAAGATCGTCAGAACACAGGGGCACGTAGCTCCCAATTGTCGCGTCGTCACGGTGAAACGAAACGACAATGGCCAGTTGCTGCACCTGCGGATTTCAGCGACAGGAGCCGAAGACGGCGTGCTGGCCGTTACCCTTACCGCGCTTACGACGGCGCTGGATGTCGAGATTGTCTTCACCCCCGGCGTAACCACGGGATGCGGCACCGAGCCCAGGATCGAGTGGATTACCCTCTTGGCGGTCGGCCAGTAGCCGACGCTGATGTGCATTGATTGGAAACGCAATGAAAAAGACAGCTCTTAGCCTTCTGGCGCTTTTTGCCCTTTTTGCCATGCCTGCGCATGCGGTCACCCAGTGCGAACTGAAGATGAAGCGGGTGTGGGCCGATAGTACCGGGGTAGTTTGGCTGGATTTTGCCAATGACACCGGCGTTGGAATCGCAGCCAGCAATCCTGGTCGGGATCTGCTGATGTCTCTGGGCGTATCGGCCCTGCTGTCCGGACGGTCGGTCATCGTCCGTTATGCAGCGGATGGTGCAAACTGCAATGTCACCCGGAATGACTTTCTGGGGATGTATATAATTTGATGGTCGTCCGCTATTTCTGCAGACCCTTTAGGTAAGGCGCAGGCGGCAGCGGGCATTTTGTACAATGGTTTTGGTTCGTTGCGGTCACTCGCAATGGCGTTCACAATAGCTGGATTGCGTCAAGTTTTCTCTGCTGACGGCAAGAGCGCGATTTAGGTTCTGAGAGGGGATTCTAATGGAATTTCGTATGAAATGGATGTCGCGTGTCGGCGCTCTGCTGGCGGCCCTTGTTGCAATTCCGGTTTCTCACGCTCTCGCGCAAGATGCGACCCAGCCTCCCATAGTGCCAATTGTGGACCAAAATGGCGTGAATCTGGCGACTGGTGACTTGAGCCTCCCCGGCCTTGATGTTGCCGCGGGCGGTATGGCGCGGGCCAGTCAGAGTGTATTTAGGGCGGCGACGCGCGCGGTGAGCGATGTCGACAACTTCTCAGACTCATTTTCCGTCTCGGACGATTATGGCACTCAATCGGGCTTTAGTTATTACGTTCGGTGGGTCAATGTCAGCTACGGCGGGCGTCTGTTGCGGTTCCGGATGGGTAGCGCAATGGCGGGACAGTCGCCGACCTATGCGGCTCTACCCTATACAGCGAGTGACGGTAGCCAGGCTATTCTAGCTTGCCCAGGCTTCACGCCCACAGACGTTTACAATAAGCAGGCAACTTGCAAGCTTCAATTGGGCGATGGCACCTCTGTAACGTACCAGAATGGTGATTTCACTTCGGCGACGCTGGCGAACGGTGAAACGATCACGGCTGTTGCTGTCAGCAATGTCGGAAACGTGTGGGTGACGGCCCGTGTGAGCTCGGCCGGCTGGGCGGTGCGTAAAACGCAGACCGGGACACAGGTAACTGAGGCCGTTGCCTTCAATACGTCATCGGCCACCTGCGTCGTGGGGAACTGCAATGCTCCAACGGACGCGCCCAAGGCGACGCTGACAACCGGTCCCAGTGGTTACACCGTTACCAACAACGGTGTGAACACAGCGACTTACGCCATCAGCGGCGACACTGTTACGATGTCGGCGCCGACCGGTCCCGTCAAAACAGTTACACTCTATCCCACAAGCGATACTGCCAATACCGGCAAGGTGTGGAAGGTGCAAATCGGCACGTCGATATGGTCGTATGTCTATACCACGACCGGGACGACCGTAACCCTGCCGGACACAACAACCACGACGACAGAGTTTGCGACGAATAAGGCAAGGATCACCTCGTCCAAGGGCGATACCGGTCAACTGACGCGTTATGAGTATGAAGCGACGTCGCAAACTGAAAGCCGACTGAAGAAGAAAATCGACCCAGACGGCGATACCAACACGGGGGGCTTCACCTACTGGCAGTACAACACAGCGACCGGCAATCTCGACAAGGTCTTCGTCGTTCCGAAGAACAGCACGAGCAGTGGTGCATACGACATCGCCGCGGCTAAGGTCACAAGCATGACCTATGCAACGTGCGATACCTGGGGGACGGGCAATTACAAATGGTGCCGCAAGCCGGTCACGGTGACAGACGCCAATGGGGTCGTAACGACGTATACCTACAGCAATGACAATGGCGAGGTGACAAAAGAGACGCTGCCGACTGTTGGGGGCATGACGCCACAGACCCGATATGTTTATAGCCAGTATCCCGTCGTTTCCGGCTCAGTGTGGCGTCTGACGTCCCAATCGACATGCCGCAGTTCCAACTGGAACGGCACCGACTGCGTGGGCGGTGCGACGGACGAGCGCAAGACGACTTATACCTATACGGCAAACAACGCCCTTCCGGCGACAACGACCGTAGGTTGCGGCGGCTGCGCGACCGCTCAGACCTCAGCGGTCACATTTGACACCTACGGCCGTCAGATCGTCGCCGATGGTCCCAGGCTCGGTGCGGTGGATGAAGTCTATACGATCTATGATGCGCTGGGGCGTAAGATTGCCTTCGTCGGAGCGGATCCTGATACAGCAAGCCCCACTCGCCAGCGTCCAGCTGCAAAGACTGAGTACGACGCGGCCGGCCGTGTCAGGGCTGAGCAGGTTGGCACGGTTGCGGGCGCCACTTATAACGGCGCCACGCCCCTGGCTCGTCACGGCCAGGCGGTGACGGATCTTGGGAATACATTCGCCGTCCAAGAGACAGATACCAATACGTTCGATAGCACGACGGGTCTTGTGAAAGAAGCTCGCCATTACATCGGCCTGGAGGCGGGCACGCCGAAGGATCTGACCCAGCGGACCTATGACAATCTTTTCCGTGTGACGTGCGAAGCGGTCCGTGTAAATCCGGCCGCCGCTCTCCCTGCATCGGCATGCACCATTGGGACCGTGGCGAGCGACGGCACGCTCGATCGCATCACCCGATACACCTACCATTCGACCGCGCATGTTCTGACCGGCGTCGAGAGCGGGGTCGGCACAGGCAAGCTGCATTGGGACTACAACAAGACCTTTGAACTGGGGAGCGCCACCTCTAGCGGCAACCTGAGTGAGATCGCCGACGCGAAGGGGAACAGGACCCAATACAGCTACGATAGCTTCAATCGTCTGATAAAGACCTGCTATGCCACTGCGGCCAATGGCGCGGTCGTCAGCACAACGGATTGCGAACAAACGGCTTATCGTACGACGACCGTGACGAATACGTCGCGTGCCACAAATCTGGTCAACCAGACAACGCTGCGTGACGGGCAGTCGATCACATTCGACTATGACGCTCTGGGACGTTTGTCGTCGAAGGGCGGTAATGCAGTCGAGACGTTCGTCTATGACAACTATGGCCAGTTGACCTCGCATACCAACAGCACGGCAGGCCATTTGATCGGCAGCGGCGCGAGCACTCAGGGCTATACTTACAATGCGTTGGGCTGGCTGATGAGCAGTGTGCAGCCGTTGGGCACCGTCAGCTACACTTACGACAGCTACGGCCAACGTCAGAAGATGACTTATCCTGGCTCGGACGGCTTCGAGGTCAACTACGGATACAATGACAGCGGTGATCTCACCGGCGTGACTGCGTCCGGAGGAACGAGTTTCGGCTTTACCTATGACAATTATGGCCGGCGGGCCTCGTTGACGCGGTCGAACGGTCAGAACACGGTCTATGGTTTCGACAGCAGCCTGCGCTTGCAATCGATCACGCAAGGCGCGTCAGGGGCTTCGCACTATACCCAGACGACTTATAGCTACACGGCGGTCGACCAGATTGCATCGAAGGTTGGCAACAACAGCCGGTATTATTACGCCGCGACGGCTGGCAACACAGGGTATACCAGCAATGGTCTGAATCAGGTCAGCAAGGTCGATACAACGAATCTGAGCCACGACGTGCGCGGCAACCTGACGGGCGACGGCGGGGGTACTTTTAACTACAACGTCAACAACCTGATGACTTCTGCGGTTCAGTCGGGCGTAACGACGACGCTTGGCTATGACGCGGAAAATCGTCTTTATAGTGTCAATAAGAACAATATCACGACGCGGTTCCTCTATGACGGTGTCGATCTGATCGCCGAGTACGACGGCAGCGGCAATCTTCTTCGCCGTTATATACATGGGCCTGGGGACGATGAGCCTCTGGTCATGGTTGACTACACGCAAAGCGGTGCCGTACGTTTCCTGCACGCAAATGAGCAAGGTTCTATCGTCCTGATAACCGACGCGTCCGGCGCCAAAGTATCGATCAACACCTACGATGCTTACGGGATCCCTGGCGCGAGCAATGCGGGTCGTTTTCAGTACACAGGCCAAATCTGGCTGCCTGAAATCGGCATGTATTACTACAAGGCCCGTCTCTATAATCCAGTCCTTGGCCGATTTATGCAAACCGACCCGATTGGGTACGGCGACGGCATGAACTGGTACGCTTATGTCGGCAACGATCCTATCAATATGACGGATCCAACCGGCATGTGGGGCTTTGGTTGGGGCTCGTCTTCCTCGTTCGGCGGGTACGCACCCACGAATGCGGCCGGAGAAGTCGTTGTGACGGGCCGTCGAGGGGGATCCTGTGCGGCTTCCGACTGCATGAAGGGAGATGCGGCTCAGGACTGGCTTCGCGGGCTTCAGGGCGCAGCGCATTTGGCTATGGATATCTGCGGGTTCGCGCCTGGAGCGATTGGGTCTGCATGCGCGGGCGCGGACGCGGCGCTGTATCTGGTCGAAGGTGACTATGTAAGTGCGGCGATCTCTGGCGGGGCCGCCGCGTGTGGCCTGCTTGCGGACGCAGGCGTGTGCAAACTGGGCATAAAAGGTGGCATGAAAGGTAGTTCTTTGTTGCTCAAGGCGGCGAAGGGCGTTGCGAAGACGTGCGGGTGTTTTGTGGCCGGCACGATGGTGGCCACTCCCACAGGCCTGGTGCCAATCGAGCAAATCAAGGTGGGTGACCTCGTCCTGGCCTATGATGAGGCTACGAGCAAGAGTGTCGCCAAGCCGGTAACGGACCTGATCCGTCCGCAGCCTAAGGTGACATATACGCTCAAACTGCAGTCTGGTTCAGGAAGCGTCGAGACCTTCCGTGCCACTGACGACCATCCGTGGTTTTCGACTGCACGGACCTGGGTCGAGACGAAGGACCTAAAGGCTGGCGACCTGATCGAAAGCGCCACGGGCACGGACTTCAAGCTTGTTTCGATTGAGCTGTCGGGCAAGAGCGAGCAGACTTACAATCTCACCGTTGCTGACCTGCACACGTTCATGATTGGCGAAAATCATGTCGTGGTGCATAACTCCGGTATCTGTACACTTGTCTCTGATGAGACCGCGAAAGGGGCTAAATACGCCGTACATCAAATTGCTGAAACCGCGGGAGAAATAGCAAAGAAGCTTGAGCAAACGGGATTCTCGAAGACCGTAAGTGCTGACGGAAAGGCGACGATATACAGCAATGGGGCCGAAAAGTACATTATCCGGGGATCTAATTCATCTCCGTCAGGGATGAAGATTGATCATATCGATGCCAATGGCGTTAAAGTAGAAAATATGACGGGACTTTAGCTATGGCGCATATTGTCACAAGTCGACAGGAGATCGCTCAGGTCAAGAGCTTGATATCGCAAGATATAGTTTTGCAAGAGGACTATTTAGCGCCGTCGTATGTCCGTAACATCGCCGATATCTTCGATGGTCGATACAAGCTATTTTGTGTTTGTGACTATAATTATGTCACTTCTCCGGAAGAGGGGGGTATTTATGATGCGATTTTTAATTTTACTGAAAGCGCCTCATTGTACATATCTCATCTGGCTGTTAACGTGGATAGTTACATCCAGTGGTCGAGTGCGCGTGGCTATCCATCGATATGTGTCAACAGGGGAGATGATGCGGGTTGCATCAGAAAATTACTCTCAGAAGATAATGATAAGTTGTCTGCTATGGACGTTTATGTTGAATCCGCGGCAATTATATCCAGTTTGAACGATATCGTCGGCTGGTTCTCCACCTACCAGGAGGTGGCTATCTTCTCCTTCGAGCATATGTCTAGTGCGCTTCGCTTTGTTGATAGCAGCTCTAATATTAAATTCATGGGTATGAACTCTTTATCGGAGTTTACACGCTTGGATGGAACATCTCTAGCAAGGGAGTTCGGAGCATCCGAAGAAAACATTGTGGGGAACTTAGCGTAATGAGAATATTCTGGGCGCTTCCTAAAGCATCGGTCCACCGAAAATGTGTGGATTTCCGAGTAAATGGCGCGCCGATTTCGATGGCAGCTTATCAATTGCGTAAATTACTGTGACATAAACTCGTGTCACTACTAAATGTCGATGTACTACATATAGCGGTCCAGGAGCGCAAACTCCTGACGAGGTTTTGGGGGAAATGCGAAAAATTGTATCCATTGGACTAGCCTTGGTTACGCTGGCTTCAGTGCCGGCAGCGGCATCGGTCGCGCAGTTAGGCGCGATTACCGCTTCTACGGCATGAGAAACGGGGCAATCCTGTTTAACGCGTCAGCAACGCGCACGACGCCGCCCACGTTATAATCTAACTATGATATGCGGCGCTTGTAGGTCTTCTATGTAAGCTGCAGGTGACGAAGTCATAAAATGTTTTGCGTCTATTGCTGCTACTCGCAATGGCAGTCGCTAAGGGGCTTTGCGACAAGTTTTTGTGGTAGCGGCGACAAGGCGATTTGGGTTTGAAGAGGGGCGATCTGATGGAAATTCGTATGAAGTGGGCTGCTCGTGTCGGCGCTCTGTTGGCGGCTTTTGTCGCAATAACGACCGCATCCGCTCTTGCCCAGGACGCGACACAGCCCCCGCTATTGCCTATTGTGGACCCAAATGGCGTCAATTTGGCTACCGGCGAATTGACCATGCCAGGCCTTGATGTCGCAGCTGGCGGTATGGCGCGAGTCAGTCAAAGTGTACTTAAGGCGGCGACGCGGACGGTGAGCGATGTCGACAACTTCTCAGACTCGTTTTCCATCTCAGATGATTATGACGGTAGTCAGGGTTAAGTTATTACGTTCGGTGGGTCAATGTCAGCTATGGCGGGCGTTTGTTGCGGTTCCGGATGGGGATTATCCGTGGTCAAGCTTCGCCGTAAACGCGCCGGGGCAGACTAGCCCACTGATAACCGAGCACGAGGTCTACAGGTCATTGGGCGTGACGGCGGCGGCGCGGCAGGGGGCGTCCCCGTAAGAAACGTGAGGACGAGGACTCTACGGATAGTCAAATGTCACTGCTCTGATCTCAAAAATGACTCTGACCCCTTTTCTCCCTTTTGCTCAGCTGGATAGAGTGTTGCCCTCCGAAGGCAAAGGTCGTACGTTCGAATCGTATCGGGTGCGCCAGGTTTTTCAAAGACTTAAGGCTAATTTTGCTAGTGTAGGGTCCCAATGGGGACGCTAGCTGTGGAGCCTGAATAGTTGTCCGCGGTTTTTTTTAGGACCCCGATGGGTCTTTTGTCGTTTAGCGCTCCATGCGGTCTATACCAGTTATACATATGCGTCCACTGAGGCAGGAAGTCCGTTCTTTGGTCTGAAGCTTTGTGAGGCCTGGCATAGGCTTATTCCCTGAGCGCGGTTTTTATGAAGTATTTGTTTTCTTGATCCCGAGCACTTAAATTGCTCACTGCAAAAAGTCCCCCCGGCACAAGAAACCGGGAGGACAAGTTGGGGAGAAGAGTCCTTTAAGATTGCGATGCAACTCCAGAAGGACTCGACAGGAATTGCAAGAACTGATCGATTGGGGTGATACCGATCAGCTAAACTAAGGCCGGTGTAAAAGATCCAAGTCCCTGAAACCAACTGGCACCGGTTCTATTGGGTGCACAGGTCCGTTATGGGATTTGATCCCTTGGCTGTCAGGAGACCGAGCCGGTACGGAATCTGGATGTAATCGGAGACGTGGACAGTCGGGTCGTTGCCTTGGAATAGGAAATGAAGCGGCTTGCACGGGTCAATGACCTGGGTCTGGTCTGCCGTGTCCCGGATCAGTTCGCCATGGGATATGCCCTCCGACCAGATGCTCTCCACATTGTCGGCTGTCGCGAAAGGATTCTTGGCGGCTGAGCCCACTGGCATCCAGGTGCCTTCCAAACCGTCGCTTTTCCATATCCGGAAATAACGCCCCTTCGGGCTGATCGCCTCTACGACGGTAAGGTAAGTATTGGTGCCTTTTACCCGGTAGTGGCTGCTGCCCTCGAATGCGTCGTCACGAGGCTGGTCAATGACGGTGACGGTATTGTGGAAGCCGTTCGGGAATTGATCTATCGACGTCTCTGACCGCATGACATGGCCGTTATCGTCGGTATTGAACATGTAGCACTTGGTGTCGTTGCAGATGACGTAGAAATCGAGCCACCCCGTCCCCACCGGCGGCTTCGTTATGTCCGGCGCCGTGGCAAAGAACGGGCGGGCCGGGCTCCATGACATCGGATCGTCGATGTTGGTCGTGGTCGAATAGAGCGGATCGCCGCCCTGAAATATCAGATACCAGAGCTTTTGCGGTGCAAAGTAGAAGACTTCCGGCGCCGCGCGATATCCTGGGCCTATCGGCGATTTGTCGAGGGGGACTGTCGGCGCCGTCAATGCGGACGACCAATCGGCAAAGCTTGTGTAGGCGATGCCCCATCCGTTTGACCCGGCCGTAGTCAGGAAAACATGGTATTTTCCGTTCGCAAAGACGACGGATGGATCTTTTACCCCGTAAACGGTTTGGGAGGGATCGGGCTGCGGTACGATCAGCGGTGCGCTTGATTTCCAGTGAAAAGCTCCGTCAGACGGCGCCAAGGATGAAGGCGACGAGGTGGAATCGGCAAGTGTCGCTCCACCGTATCCGGCCAGCAGGGTCATGACCGCCAGGCTCGCGGAGACGACTGTCCGCGTCTTTGTTCCGCGCATGTTTTTTCGGGAGTTCATATTATGAATGTCTTTCTCGGTTGCCGACGGCATAGGGCAGCAGCGATCGCAATTTAAGGTCGTCGCTCCCGTGATTGATTTTGTGAGTCCCGGCCTGGCAAGAAAGGTCGAAATCGAACGCGTCCAGGTCATTGCCACGCCCGGAGAGGAAACGTCTCAGGTCCCCGCTTGGCGGTTACGTGTCAGCATTTATTTGATTTAAGATCCGGGGTTCCAGCGTTGTCTGTCAGCAGATTGGCCAGGAGGCGTCTCAGCCTTGTATTTTCTTCTTCGAGCTCGCGGATACGCCGCATTGCCGGAAGGTTATAGTCCGGAAGCATTTTGCCGTCGCCGCGGCCCATCCCAAGATGCGAGAGCTTGTCGGTGAGCACGTACCCCGTCTGGCCCCTCGGTATTTCGATATATTCCCGACGCTCCAGCACGCGGACCATGCGAAATAGCTCATTGGGGGATTTGTTCAGCCTCGCGGAAATTCTTGCGGGCGTCATCGGCCTGCCGGTACGGGCCAGCAGTTCAATAATGTCGAGACCCTTGTCGAGTGCTGGCGCCCGGTAGTCTGGCGGCGATTTGTCGAGCTCCTCACGGGGTTCGCAAGTCGTGGTGTCTAGTCTCATCATTTTCAAAGCATTCCCTGCGACCGACAGTCGCGCCCGCGCCCGGCGATCATTTGATCGCCTTTGTCAGGCGGCGTGTCATGTTTTGGACAGGTATAATGCCTGCAAATGTGCTCGCCAGCTAACCATCAGAAAACATTTGCTAATTTTGGAAATCTTCACTAAGATTGTTCGGTAAATCGTTCGCACTGCTCGGAAATGTAACAATGCCCATGTCCACATACAGCGTCCTGTTTGTCGATGACGACCCGGACGTAAAAAAGACGGCGGAATTTCCGCTGCGAAAGGCCGGATATGACTTTTACAGCGCGACGAGCCCTGCCGAAGCGATAAGTCATCTTGTCTCGAATTCAATCGACGTCGTCCTTCTCGATCTCAATTTTTCAAAAGGTCTAACCACGGGCGAGGAAGGACTGGAGTGCTTACGCAACATCCTTAGACATGATCCTGGTGCGATCGTAATCGTTGTTACGGGTCATAGCGGACTATCGATTGCCATTGAGGCTTTACGTACCGGCGCCGCCGATTTTATTATGAAGCCATGGAACAACGAACGGTTGCTCCATGCGATTGCGAACGCCGTGGCGTCGCGCCGGCACGGTACGCTCGATGCGGACGACCCATCCATGCTCGTGGGCGAAACTGAGGTCATGAAGCGGGTATTGGCTTCGGTCGATCGTTGTGCGCCCTTGAACATTCCGGTCCTGCTGACTGGAGAAGCTGGAACCGGAAAGACATTGGCGGCGAAAATCATTCATCGTCAATCTGGCCGCACTCACCTGACAGTCGTGGATGCCGGCGCACTCACTATCTCCGACCTGGATGACAATCCAGATAAGACGCTTTTGCTGGAAAATGTTGACCGGCTCGCTTCGGGGAATATTCCCCACCTGGTCAATTGGATCTATTCGGCACCCAGAAGAAATAGTCGGTTGATTTCAACGACGACAAAACTAAGATCGCAGGTCAGCACGGATCGTGGTCTAACCTATGCTATCAGCAGGTTTGATTTTGCAATGCCTCCACTTCGCGATCGACGGGATGACATAGTCCTTCTAGCGGAACACTTCGCACGCGTCATGTGTCAGCAGCTTAGTGTCAGAATAAAGAGTTTGGCGTCCGATGCTAAAACGCTATTGTCGGCGCAAGTCTGGCCGGACAATATTCATGAACTGAGATATGTCGTTGAAAATTCTGTCTTAAACACTGAGAGCGACGTCATTTCCCGGGCCGATCTCGATCTGGATAGTCGCTCTGAGCTTGGCTTGTCGGCGGTGAACGTCAGCCTGGCTGACACTGAAAAGAGTATGATCGAGGACGCACTTAAGAGGAACAATTCCAATGTAACCGCTACCGCCGCCGAACTGGGCCTAAATCGGAACGCGCTTTATAGGCGAATGGCGAAACATGGTCTTTAATTCTCGCAGCTTCCATATGTTGGTGGTCGGGGCACTTATAGCCATGTCGATCTTTACATACGACTCCGCCACAAAGGGACGTTGGGCTAACCTCGTGCTAGGGGGGTGCCTTTGCGTCGCTCTGCTGATGGCCATGGCGGCGACATATGAAATACGGAATATCACGGGCGCGGAACCATTGAGTCTGGCAAAAACAAGCCCAGAAAACCATTATACCTTATTCGATCAGTTGCCGATGCCCCTGGTAAGTTCCTCGGACGGAACGGTCCTGCTGGCCGTAAATCGGGCCGCGCGAGCATTGTTTGAGACTGACGATGTCATTCGAACCGGCAATGGCGAATTATCCAAGGCGCTAAGCGAGCCGATATCGAGTTCAAGGCCGATTTTGCAAATTCAGGCACGGCGATATGCCTTAAGCGTCAGTGAGATTTATACCGAAGGCACTTCCGTCAGGATGGCTGCACTCACCGATGTGCAGGGTGAGATCAACAAGGCGGAAGCCGCGGCGTTGAAGGATACGCTTCACATTCTCAGCCACGAAATTATGAACTCGTTGACACCTGTGGCGGCCCTGACAGATACGGTTGACGGCTATCTGCGGTCGGACGCGAACCCAGCCGCCGAGCCGGCGAAGGAAGCCCTGGAGATGCTGGCGCGGCGGGCCAACAATCTGACCAGGTTTATCGAGGCCTATCGTTCCGTGGCCCGCCTTCCGGACCCCGAACTGCAACCGGTCGATCCGGGCCGACTGGTTGTGGACCTGATGTCCGTATTGCGGCACCACCCAATGGCGACCGATATCGACTTCCAGCTTGAACTTGCTGATAATCTCCCGAAAATTGCCGTGGACGAGTCGCTGGTAGGTCAGGCCATCATAAATATACTGACCAACGCAATTGAAGCGACTGAAGACATTGCTGCCCCGCGGCGCATCGGTCTGACAGTCCAGGTTTTGCGCGAGAATCTTGTCGTCAAGATTTCCGATAATGGCGCAGGCGTTCCGGAAAGTATAAAAAAGAGCATGTTTATGGCATTTACGACGACGAAGTCAAAAGGCACAGGCGCGGGTCTGAATCTGGCCCGACAAATTGCCCTTGCCCATGGGGGGGATCTGGAACTCGTTGAGACGAGTGGCAGTTGGAAGACAACATTCGCATTCACATTCCCAATTAACCTTTAAAACCCAATCGACTCTAAAGTTTGTAGACAGGGCGGGTCTGGGACTTCAATGGCGCTGATAAGCCTTCACGATATATATCATACCTATGGGGACACGGATCACTCCGTGTCAGCCGTGCACGGCGTATCGCTGGAGATCGAGGCTGGAGAATTTGTCGCAATCGTCGGACCGTCCGGCAGCGGCAAGACAACACTGTTGAATATTCTCGGCACTTTGATCCGGCCGGCGAAAGGACGATATATTTTTGATGATAAGGATGTCGCGTCTCTGTCCGTTTTCCAGCTCGCGCAGATCAGAGCGGCGCACATCGGATTTGTCTTCCAAAACTTCAACCTTATCGACCATTTGACCGTCTACGATAATATTAAACTTGGATTGCGCTATTGCCGCGATCGCCAGAAGGGCGGCGAACGTGACCGGATTGTAGCGATAATGGACCAGGTTGGCCTAAGTCAGCGGGCCAACCATCTTCCTCATCAGTTGTCAGGCGGGCAGCAACAGCGTTGCGCCATTGCGCGGGCCATAGTCGGTGATCCTCAGGTGATTTTGGCCGACGAGCCAACCGGTAGCCTGGATTCCAAAAACGCGGCTCAAGTCGTGAGCATTTTGAAGGAATTGAATACCAACGGTACGGCGCTGATCATGGTGACACATTCCATGATTCAGGCAGACCGCGCCTCGCGCGTTCTGGAAATGCACGAAGGCAGAATTCCCACTTCGAGTCGATGGCAATGACGGAAAGTTGGTATTGGAACATACTTTCCGTCTTGCGAATTATTATTGGGCGATGGGTAATTTATCTCCTGATGATCTGCGGGCTTACACTCGGTTTTTGTACGGCATTGATCATAGGACTTTATGTTCGCAATGAGCTTACCTTTGACAGCTTTCTACCGGATGGCGACCGGATCTACCTGATCGCGACGAAATATGGGGCGAGGGACCAGCCGCTCGCGGAAAGCGACATGACGCCAGCGGCGCTCGCCAAATGGGTTAAGGCCGACCTTCCCAACGCCGAAACGGTGGCGCGCCTCATATCTTCAGAATGGCCTCTTTTAACCCTCCGTAAAAAGATGAGGGGACAATTCTATTGGGCAGATCCAAACATCTTCGAAATACTGAAATTGCCTGTCGCCCAGGGCGATTTGAGGACGGCTCTGAACGAGCCTGGGAGCGTCGTTCTGACCGAAAGGATGGCCGTTGCCTATTTCGGCCGCGCTGACGCCATTGGCCAAAAGCTTATGACCTGGAACAAGATTCAACTTCATGTCACCGCCGTATTGAAGGATTTTCCGGCAAATACAAATCTGGACCGGGAAATCTTTATTTCCGGTCGCGGCGATTATAGCGAAATATCGGTCCTCGAGACCAGGTCGAACGCCCTATGGCCAAGTGCCTATACTTACATCACATTTAAACCAGGCACCGCAGTGTCTGAAACCGAACAGGCGCTCTTGCGGATCGGTCTAAGGCGATGGCAAGGCGACCTCACTGTACCGGCCGGTTTTTCGCTTATCAAACTGCCCGATGTGCATTTTCATCCGCGTGGTGACAGTCAAATGAAGCCGCGTGGCCATTTGGAGTTGGTTATATCTCTATGCCTGGTCGCATTTATTGTTGTGGCTCATGCGGGGGTTAACTTAGCCGGTCTCATTCTTGCCGAAGCCAATGAACGCGGCGACGAAATGGCTCTACGGGCTGCCCTTGGAGCATGTCGCCACGATCTGATCTGGCAAGTCGTTCAGGAGGCCTTGTGCGTAAGTTGCTTCAGCGCCTTGGCAGCGACTGCCCTGGCGGAACAAATCTTGCCGGCCTTGAATAGTGCGTTTGCCCTGGGGCTGTCGCTTTGGAAAGAGCCCTTCGGCCTGCTTGCCGCGATTATTGGAAGCGCTTGTCTTTTCGGCTTACTCAGCGGGCTGTTTCCGGCACTGATTGTATCAAGGCCCTTTCGTCATAGTGAGCCGACGTCAAGGTCGACGACGAATCTTCACAGGTCTGGACGTTGGCGAGGCTGGATCGTCGCCCAACTGGCACTCGTGATTGTTTTGCTGATCATGGCGGGGACCATGTCCCGGCAATGGGCGTATGCCACGGGCGCGGCGCTGAATTTTGACGGCGCCAACGTCCTGATAGTCAAGCATTCCGACTGGCGCTTTTCCACTAAAGTCTCCGCTTTCATGGCGAAATTGCGAACCCTTGAGGGGGTGGAAGCTGCCGCAGAGTCCTTCGGCACCCCGACAGCGGGATTTATTCGACCCGTCTGGGTTAACGGGCATGACGGGAGATTGACCGCCCTGGCCCGAAATTCTGTCTCACCGGATTTCTTTGAAGTTTTTCACGTGCCGTTCCTGGCTGGAGGCAATTTGACGGGCACCTATGTTTTTCCTGACGCCCCTAAAGAGATTATCCTCAACAGATCTGCTGCACGGGCCCTTGGGTTTTCCGTTCCGGCCAGCGCCATCGGCAAGATCATAGAGTATGACGCCGATAAGTTACATCTGCGGTCTCGTATTGTCGGTGTAATTCCAGACATGCGACTTGCGCCTGTATACGAGCCTGTTCAGCCCATGATTTTCGATAATGATGGAACTTATTTTTCACAGATCAGCATACGTATAAGTCCTGATAATCAAGACGAGACTATACGCCGGATCGGTCAACTGTGGGACAGGTTGACGGATGGTGAGATGCCGATCATACAAGGTACGTTTCACGAATATCTATTGGATCAGTACGCCGACCTGCACCATCAAATTCTCGTCGCTGGTATTGTATCCTTTGTCTCGGCTGTCTTGTCGATTCTTGGTTTCGTTGGACTGTCCATATTCCAAACTCGCCACCAGGTCCGGGAAACGGCCATTCGGCGGGCCCTGGGCGCATCTTTTCTCGATATTATCCACGACAGGTTGAGTGTTTTTTACGGTCCAATCCTGATCGCGAATCTGATCGCCTGGCCGGCGGCCTGGATCCTCATGAGCAACTGGCTCGACTCCTTCGCGGATCACATCCCGCTATCCATTGGCGATTTTTTCGCAGCGGCCGTGATCTCATCCGGGTTCGCGCTCATAGTTTCTGCCGTGTATTCCGGTATTTCGACGATGGACGGATCTATTTCGGTCCTCGGCAGCAACTAAAACCCTCCGATTAATCACGACACAACCTACCCGCCGACCGTGTTCGCATACGAACAATGCGAACGATCAGCGCTGCGCATAGTTCATCTTGTTTGAAATAATATCAATATAATCAAAGATTTAGTTTTGATCGTCTAACCTGCTAACCTGTTCGGGCGCGGTCTGGGGTCCAACCACTTAAATTGCGGCCTGTACCTAACCCACCTCCGCCGAGGTGGGCTTCTCGCGTCACAACAAATAGTCGGAGCGGTGATCCCACACCAGCCCGGGCACGAATGAAACGCGGTCCTTGAGGAAACAGTGATGAATTATTTTACACGCAAATTTTTGCTGGGCGCGGGGGCGTCGGCTCTTGCCCTTATGGCGATGAGCCATGCGGCATTCGCCCAGGATGCGGCGCCACGCGCCAGCGAGGATGCCAGTGCGGCGGGCGATGACAGTGGGGTGGTCATCGTTACAGTGCGCCGTAAGGCGCTGCAGTCTGCCATCCAGATCAAGAAGAATTCCGATACCATCGTCGACTCAATCGTTGCCGATGAGGCCGGCCAGTTGCCCGACACCTCGATCACCGAGGTCCTGTCGCGGGTTTCGGGCGTCACCCTGTCGCGTTTTTCGTCGGTCGGCAGCAGCGGTACGCCGTCCTTCCAGATCGAGGGCTCGGGCATCAGTGTGCGCGGCTTGCCTTATAACGCAAGTACGCTGAACGGCCGCCAGGCGTTCAGCGCCAATGGCGCGAATGCCCTTAGCTGGGGTGACGTCACGCCGGAGCTTGCGGCCGGGGTTGACGTCTACAAGGCGGCGCGCGCGGATCTCATCGAGGGCGGGACGTCCTCCGTTGACCTGAGAACACGTATGCCGTTCGACTACAAGAAACCTGAGTTCGACGTGTCTCTGGGTGCCAGCTACGGCGACCAGGTCAAGAAGATCTCGCCGGACATGTCCCTGCTCTATACCCGCCGCTTCGACACGAAGTACGGCGAAATGGGTTTCCTGATCGATGTCGCGCACAGCCAGTATTTTTCGCAGGACAGTAATTCCGCAATTGGCGCCTACAAGATGCAGAACAATCCTGACGTATCGGCGGGGCGGTCGCTTGTGCCGACGGGATATAAATGGAGTCAGCACACGAACCAGCGGGATCGTGATGGTTTCTACGGGGCCTTCCAATGGAAGCCGAGCGACAATCTGTCGCTGAGCACGATTGTCTTCTATTCGCAATACAAGACCAAGTCTGAAGGACATGACGGCGGGTTTGATAACAGGCCAAATGCCACCAATGAAAATATTCCGACAGACGCGACCTTTGACGAAGCGGGCGCCATGACGAAAGGCTCCTTGCGCTTAGGCGGGACCGGAGCCGGGACCCCTATCTTCGGTTGGGGCGGCAATAACTGGCTTGACGAATACTGGGATCCGAATGATCCGGCTTACAGCTACATCAATTTTATGGGCACGCCGAAGCCGGAGCTGCTTAACGCTGATTGCCGCACGCAATACGGCAGCCTGGATTCGTCGAATCCCGATATCAATTGGGGCAATTGGGACAGTCCGGGCACGAGGGATTCCTCAGGTAACATCGTTCCGAACACCGGTATGTTCTACTGCAAGACTTCCAATAACACCGCCGGTACCATCACGCTGAACCTTGGCGGATCGACATCTGCAAGCCACAATACGTCGTCGACCCTGGACATCAGCCAAAGCTTCATATGGACGCCGAGCGACGCGCTTCGCCTGCGCGGCGCCCTGCAGATCGTGTCGTCCCGTACGAACGGGCTTGGCATGTTTGCCGGGATCACCCAATCCGATCCGGCCTTGTCATCGGCCAGCTTCGACGCGACGCAAGACATTCCGGTTCTGGGTGGCTTCGATGCGACGGCTTTGGTCAATACCAATACGGCCTTTTTCAACTCATTCGCTTATAACGGCAACCGCAACAAAGGTACCTCGGTGGCCGCCAATATAGACGCCGACTACGCTCTCGATGGGGATCATTTCTTCAAATCGGTAACGTTTGGCGCCCGGATGGCGGTTCGCAGCGAGCGGGATAATTTCGTCGGCACCTATTGGGCGCCCATATCGGAACCCTGGAATGCTATGCCATACCCCGATGGGACGTCTACGCCCGGCTTCGCGCCCTTCCTGACCGGGCCTAAGGCTATAACCGGTCCGTACTCCGTGACGGGTGATAAGTTCCAGGCTTATGTTCTTGATGGCAGCGGTCAACGCATAAAAAACAGTGACGGCACTTACCAGACGGCAGAAGTGCAAAGAGATATTACCATTAACCCAAATGGTACAGTTAAGCCTGCGGATTACGAGGTATTTGATTTCCCGGGCTACTTCGGCGGAAGTGTTGGGTCCCCAGGGGCCATTCTGGTGCCTAGCGCAGAATTGATGCAAGGTTACAACTGGCAACAATTGGCCTCAATAGGCGCCAATGCGCATGGGGGTGCGCTCAATGCGGCGAGATGTGCGGCTGAAGCAAGAGCTGTCGCTTGTGACGCAACGCCATGGACGGCGAAAGGTTTTTACGACACGTCAATCGACCGGAATTTGGGGGTCACGAACACATCGTTGAGGAACGCGGCCTTCTATATCCAGGGCAAGTTCGGAAGCAACGGTTTCGGTTTTATTCCGTCCTTCACCGGCAATATCGGCGTCCGGGTCGTCCGGCAGATTTTGAGCGGTAGCGGCAATCTCATCGTCAACGGAGGAAATAGCTTCTACCTCGATCAGGCCAGCGCGATGGCCGCCATCGCCAATGGTGGTAAACCCACGCAACAGGGTGATTTTTACCAGGTTGTTCAGACCATCGAGCCGCGCAGCAAGGAAATCTCCTTTACACGTGCCCTGCCGTCCTTCAACGTCAAGTTCGACATCTCGCCCAAGGTCATCCTGAGAATGGCCGCGTCGCAGGGTATAAGCCCGCCGAATCTTGAACAAATCAGAGCCGGGGGACAAGTCACTGCTGCGACTGACAGCCGTACCGGGGCCGATCCCGTGACGCTGACCCCAATAACCGTCAATTTCTTGAAGAACGTGGTCAGTCAATCTGGGGCGGATATGAAGCCGGTCATGATCGCCAGCGGCGATATCGCACTGGAATGGTACCCCAAGGACGGCGTATTTGCTTATGTCGACTTTTTTGGCAAGGAGCTGAAGGATCAGGATCTGTATACCTACTACTATCAGATCCAGCCCACGCCACTTTTGAAGGGAGCGGCCAAGGTTCCCGTCACAGTGGATTTGCCCTGGTTCTATCAGCAAAACACATCGGTTCATAAGCCGGCTATCATCAAAGGCTTTGAGATCGGCGGCCGCAAGTTCTTCGACGAATTGCCGGGGATCTT
The DNA here is from genome assembly GCF_056400965.1 of Asticcacaulis sp. P4_H10. Taxonomy (NCBI): domain Bacteria; kingdom Pseudomonadati; phylum Pseudomonadota; class Alphaproteobacteria; order Caulobacterales; family Caulobacteraceae; genus Asticcacaulis; species Asticcacaulis sp. P4_H10. The sequence continues at coordinate 533,034 of NZ_JBFUKH010000001.1, forward strand.
CAAGGGCTTCGGTGTCAGCGGCAGCTTGACCTATGTTGACAGCAGAAATCCGTCGCAACTGGCCAACTCCGTTGTCGGCCCATACGTACCTGACTTCGTGTTCCAGGGGCCCAATACGGGGGGTGCCGGCGGCGTTGGTGCCGGTAATCCAGAAACCGATATCAAAGACCTGCCCTATTACGGCCTGTCGAAAATCTCCTACAATGTCGAATTGTATTACAGCCGCGGTCCGTTAAATGCGCGCATAGCTTACAATTGGCACTCAAAGCAACTTCTCAGCACGAATGCCAATCCGCTGTCGTTTAATTCCACGGGCGGCAATCCGTACATCTGCACGGCCTGCCTGGATAAAAATGGCGGAAAAATCTATGAGATGGTGCCGTTGTGGAGTGCCGATGCCGGTTATCTCGACTTTGGTTTAGACTACCGGATCACGGACCGCATGACCTTTGGTATCTCGGCCGCCAATCTGACAAATACGGTGTCCAAGACTCTGCAAGAACCGCTTCCGGGTGTGTTTGAGCGCTATGACACCTACCAGAGCGACCGCCGCGTCAGTGCGTATCTGCGCGCACGCTACTAATAGCTGAGCCTGGACGAGAGCCTTATGAAAATAAGGTTCTCGTTTTGCTTTTGACGATGGTGTTTGTAACCAGAGATAACCTGCGGAGTGCGTCTTGCGAAAGAAAGTCGTTATTGTTGGGGGCGGGACCGCGGGTTGGATAACGGCTGCCTATCTGGCCAAGATACTGTCTCACGGCCTCGCGGAGGGACTGGATATTACCCTCATCGAGGCGCCCGATATTGGCATTATCGGCGTGGGCGAAGGGACGTTTCCAAGCATCCGGAAGACATTTAGCCGGATAGACCTTGATGAAGACAGCTTGATCCGCGAAGCCGGCGCGACCTTCAAGCAGGGTATACGCTTTGTAAATTGGCGTGGCGCCTCCGACAAACAGGGTGAAGACGCGTATTTTCATCCCTTTCAGGTTTCCGGCCAGCATACTCAATTTGACCTGTTGCCGTATTGGCTACTGGGTGTTGCCGGTGATGCTAGCTGGGCAAGCGTCAGCACGGTCCAGCAACGCGTTGCCGACGAACGGAGGGCGCCGAAACTGATCAGCCAGCCCGGGCATGGCGGGCCGTTGAACTATGCCTACCATTTCGACGCGGTCGAATTGGCGAAACTGCTGCGCCGAAAAGCCGTCTCCTTTGGCGTGAAGCATCTTGCGGGCACGGTCGACCAGGTCATTGTGGGCGACAACGGCTATATCGAGCGCCTGATAACGCGGCAGCATGGCGAGCTCACAGCGGACCTCTATATCGATTGCACCGGGTTCAAGGCGCAGCTGATCGGCCAGGCCATGGGGGTGCCATTCAAATCCCGGCGCTCCCAGGTCTTCGCCAATCGTGCCGTGGCCTTGCAGGTGCCTTACGATCAACCGGGTGGTCCTATCGAGTCGCAAACCATCTCAACCGCCCAGGAATGTGGCTGGACATGGGATATCGGCCTGACCGGCCGCCGGGGTGTCGGCTATGTCTATTCAACGGATCACACCACGGATGAGCGTGCCGAGCAGGTTTTGCGCGCGTATGTCGGATCGTCGGCGCGGTCTTGCGAGGTCAGGTTTTTGAACTTCGAAGCCGGATGCCGCCAGACCCAATGGAAGAATAACTGTGTCGCCATCGGCCTGTCTGCCGGGTTCATTGAACCCCTGGAAGCGACGGGTATTGGCTACGCCGAAATCGCGTCCCTGATCTTGTCCAACCTGTTCCCATGGAACAACAATTACGAGGTCAGCGCGGCCCAATTTAACGGCATGATGACGCGCCGGTTTGACCATGTTGTTGACTTTATCAAGCTGCACTACTGTTTGACACAAAGGACGGATACGGATTTCTGGCGCGATAATGTGCGGCCCGAAACCGTTTCGGACGATTTGCAGGCGCGGCTGGAACGGTGGCGTTATCGCCCGCCAAGCTTCCTGGATATGGACCCCAATCACGACATCTTCACCGAGGACAACTGGCAGTACGTCCTCTACGGCATGGGTTTCAAGACTGACATCAGTGCGCAGCGAGGTGTCTACAGATACTTTGACGACGCCAGGGCTCAGTTCGCTGAAATAAGGCGGCAGGGGAACCAGGTCTTGTCGATACTGCCCACGCACAGGGACCTGATCGAGCAGGTTCGCCTGCATGGGTTTAACGCGAATAAGAAGAGCGCGTAGCTGCAATGACCCTAAACAGAAGCACTGGAAATGCTGGTACCAGAACACAGATGCAGCAAATAAAAAAAGTCATCATTGTTGGAGGCGGGACCGCGGGTTGGATAGCCGCCGCCGTCATGTCGGCAAGTCTCGAGCGCCATAGTGTCTCCATCACCGTGGTCGACTCCTCGGAAATCGGCACAGTCGGTGTAGGCGAGGCCACGATCCCGCCCATCCGCCAGCTTAATTTCATGCTGGGACTGGACGAAGACGAGATGATGCGCAGGACAAACGCCACTTTTAAGCTTGGCATCGAATTTGTAAATTGGGGTGCTGTGGGGGATCGCTATTTCCATCCTTTCGGCAGTCACGGCCTTGACCTGTCCGGTGTTCAATTCCACCACCACTGGCTGAGAACGCGTGAGGGAGCGCTTTCGGACTACTCGATAGCCACTGCGGCGGCCTATGCCGGGCGGTTCGCCAGGCCGACGGACGATCCGCGTGACCCTTTGTCGAAATTGTCCTACGCGATGCATTTCGATGCGGCGCTGTATGCCGGTGTCCTTCGCGAAGTCGCGCTGAAGAACGGGGTGAAGCATGTTGATGCCCGTATTGCCGGTGTGACTCTTGACGCTGAGACGGGATTTGTCGACGCCTTGCATTTGTCGGATGGTGGAGCCCTGCAGGCGGACCTATTTATCGATTGTTCCGGCTTCAGGGGCCTGCTGATAGAAGACGCCCTTAAAACCGGGTATGTCGATTGGTCCCACTGGCTGCCGATGGACCGCGCCATAGCCGTGCCAAGTGCCTTGTCGGGTCCCACCCAGCCCTATACACGCGCCACAGCCGGCGCCGCCGGCTGGCAGTGGCGCATCCCATTGCAGCATCGTGTTGGCAATGGCCACGTCTATTGCAGCCAGTTTATGAGCGACGATGACGCTGAGGCGCATTTGCTGGCCAACCTGGACGGGGCGGCTATCGCAACCCCTAGACACCTTCGCTTCACCACGGGCCGCCGCCGGTTGACGTGGAACAAGAACGTCATTGCGCTCGGACTGGCATCGGGTTTCGTCGAGCCTCTGGAATCCACGAGCATTCACCTGATCCAGCGTGGTGTCGCGATCCTGATGGCGCTTTTCCCCGCCAGCGGGATCGTTCAGGCCGAAGTCAATCTCTATAACAAACTGATGACTGCCGAATATGAGGATGTCAGGGACTTCGTGATCCTGCATTACAAGCAAACCCAACGGGACGACACACCCTTTTGGCGTCAGGTCCGCGACATGGATGTTCCGGAAAGTCTTGCCGAACGGATGGCGGTCTTTGCCAATCGGGGGCGTCTGGTTCTGAGCCCCGGCGAACTCTTCAGGGAAAAGAGCTGGAGTGCTGTGATGCTTGGGCAGGGCCTGTGGCCGCAGGGCTATGATCCGCAAGCCAATCTCATACCGGAAGCCGACGTTCGAAATACCCTTCGAGGCATGAAAAGCGTCATTAAGAACCGGGCGAACACCTTGCCCGGTCATGACGAATTCCTGCGTGGGCGAGGTGCGGCGTCATAACCGGAACCTCGCCACCGGCAAGCACGCCCGCGTCTTCAAGGGCTTCAGAAGCCAATGTGAGATATCCGGTTCAGATAGTTGGCATAATTTTCAATATCTCGGCACAGCGCAGTAATCGCTCATGCGACAATTTGCATTTCGACAATCCTATCCGGGCAATGCGCCGATTTGGTGCATCAGGCTCATCATGTCCGGCTGCCCATACTCTTTGACGATCTTTCCGTCCGAGAGATGATAGATGTTAAGCGCCTGAACAGCGATTGTATTTCCGGTGGGCGCAACGCCCATGAAATCACCCTGATGAGTGCCCCGCATGATGAAGCGAGCCGCAACCTTGCTCTCTTCGCAGATTAACTCGTCGAGCGTCCACTGGATATCAGGAAAGCCACCGCGCATCATGGCGATGATGTCAAGGTATCCATCCGGGCCTCTTAAAGGCTCCGGCCGTCCAGGCACGTGAAAGATCGCTTCCGGATCGATAAGCTCGTCCGCCAGAGCCGGGCTGGCGGTATTGATGAAATTGGTGAACTTTTGCATCACCTGCTTGTTTTGCTCGGTCGTCAAAGCGTGCCTCCAATATTCCAGATCTCAAAAAGCGATTAAACGTACTTCGTCATTTTAAGATATCACTTTAGTTTTTGCTCTTATTGGCAACGGAAACTGGCCCGAGATAGATGGTGTGCTTCCCTGAATTCAGGAGAAGTGCGACTTGCGTGGTGCCTGCCGGATAATTGTCCGTAGCCACGAAATCGAGCGTTTGCTGTGACCACCCGGTCCCGATATCAATGTTGCGTTCGCCGACACGCGCCGCGCCTGCCCGCATTTCGACGCGGAAGACGGCCTGAGCGGGCACGTCAGATTTTACCCAGACGCTCGCTACGACATGATCGCCTTTTGCAATTCCGCCATCGACCGGGCGAATCCCGGCAACCTCCCAAATGCCGCCCGCCCCGGTGGCCTGCACCTCAACCGCCTTGCCGCCCTCCACCTTAGTATCATTGATAGTCTGGTGCGGTCCCGCGCTGTAGATGGTCCAGTCCGTCGTCGCGGCAAGGATAGGCGTGCCGGCGGTTTGTGCAGAGGCGGCCGATGCGAGAATGAGGGCGCTGGTGGCCAGAAGTGCTGCGTGAATCTTCATGTGTCTCTCCGTGTTTAGCCGAAATCTCGATATGGTTCGTTCATTACGATGGAGGCGTATCGCCAGCGGGTTGGGCCGCCGGTTTACCCTGGCTAGTCCAGGCTGAGCACCGTCACCGACGCCGGGGCGACGGTTAGGGTTAGCTGACCGCCAGCGACCTTGGCCGATATAGCCTTGGGAGCGACGGTATTGGGCGCCTCGAAGGTGTTGATGCTGTCGACCTTCGGCGCCGAAAGGGTGCGGCCTGAGGCCTTCGTGGCTTTCACGCCGGCTAGTGAAACGCTGAATGTCGCGGGCGACTTCGCGTCGATATTGGTGACGGCGATCCATACCTTGCCGGCCTTGTCGCGGGCCGCGACGGCATCGACGCGCGGCAGGGTGGCGCCGTTGACAGCATAGGTGCCGGCGTCGAAGGTCAGCGGCACGACGGTCGCGTCCTGGAACGGCACGTACATATGAAAGACGTGATAGGTCGGCGTCAGCACCATCTTGTCCTTGTGGGTCAGGATCATGGCCTGCAGGACGTTGACCATCTGGGCGATATTGGCCATGCGGACGCGGTCGGCGTGGCGGGCGAAGATGTTGATGCCGAGCGCGGCCACCACGGCGTCGCGCTGGGTATTTTGCTGTACCAGGAAGCCCGGGTCAGTCCCCGGCGCCGGCGCCAGCCACGTGCCCCATTCGTCGACAGCCAGGGCGACCTTCTTTTCGGGATCGTACCTGTCCATGATCGCCGAATGCGTCTTGATAATCTCGTCCATGCGGAGCGAGTCTTTCACTAGGACGGCATAGTCCTTATCGTCAAAGCCGATGTCCGCCATATGCGGCGGCCAACCACCCGTCGCATAGAAATGCAGTGACAGGCCTTCGATATCCCAAGACCAGGAACGTTTGCTCCACGCCTTCATGACTTCTTCGGTATAGCTGGTGTCGCCGCCGCTTGGGCCGACGGCCACGCGCTTCATCGGCTGGCTGGGCGTGGGATTATAGTTACGGACGAAGTGCGAGAAGCGCTTCATTTCGTTGACGTAGAAGTCCGCCGACATCGCGCCGCCGCAGTCCCAGGATTCGTTGCCGAGCCCCAGGATCGCAACCTTGTACGGCGCCGGATGACCGTTTTTGGCGCGCTGGCCCCCCAGGCCATCGGTCGCAGTCATGTATTCGAACCAGTCGGCGGCTTCCATTGCACTGCCCGAGCCAAGATTGACCGAGATATAGGCTTCGGTTCCGATCTGGTCGGCGAAGTCCATGAATTCGTCGGTACCGAAGGTGTTTGGCTCGCCGACGGCCGGCGTGCGCTCGGAGCCTATTCCGCGGCGCCAGTTGTATTGGTCGGCGAAGCAGCCGCCCGGCCAGCGGACATTCGGGACCTTGAGCGCTTTCAAGGCCACGACAACATCGTTACGGATGCCGCGCGTGTTCGGAATGGTGGACTCCTTGCCGACCCAGATGCCGCCATAGATGCCGGTGCCCAGGTGCTCGGCGAACTGGCCGAAGATATGGCGGTCGATCACGGCGCCGGGCTTGGACGCATCCAGCATTACCTCAACCGGCGCGTCAGCGGCATGGGCCGCAACAGGCAGGATCAGGGCGGCAGCAATCGCGGCCGCGGAGGTCAAAAGGCGCATCGATGGCATCCCCACGTATTCCTCAACTGATAATGTTCTTATGGCTTTATCTGCTGAGCGTCATGCTCCTGGACAAAAGTCCGACAATTGCAGCGTTACTAGGGATATTTGCCCTGTTACGGCTTTACAAGCTTAATTTATTTAAAGTTTTACTGGTAAATTTAAAATCCGTTTTCCCTTGTGAACGCCGACTTGGATGGTATCAACATCCAAAAGGCATAAGGGAAGCGTCATGCGGCATGGGTCAAGGTCGTCCGGAATCGTCATATCCGGGTTGTTGTCATGCGCGGCCTTGACGCTTATTCCATGTGCAGCTCAGGCATATGCGCCGAATCCGGCCGCCGGCGTATCTCAAGGTCTTTCGACCGCGACCTGGACGCCGGATAATGGCGACGGCACTTTCACCAATCCTCTGTTTTATGACGAATTCTCAGACCCGGACATGATCCGCGTCGGCGACTGGTTCTACCTGACCGGTACCACCATGCACACCATGCCGGGCCTGCCGATTCTGCGCTCAAAGGATTTGGTCAACTGGGAATTCGTTGCCTATGCCATGGACAAGCTTGACCTTGGTCCGCAGTTTCGGCTGGAAAATGGCCAGGCAATCTACGGCACGGGTATCTGGGCGCCGTGCTTCCGCTACCATGACGGCAAGTTCTACATCTTCTCGAACGTCAACGGCCAGAACACCCAGATGTTCACGGCCACCGATCCGAAGGGGCCGTGGACGCACACGTCGATGAAGCGCGGCTTTCACGACCTGTCCGTCCTGTTCGACGACGGCAGGGCCTATGTCGTCTGGGGTCACCAGGCGATGCATCTGGCCCAGCTCAACGACGACCTGACCGACATTGTGCCTGGCACCGAACGTGTCCTGTTCAGCGAGGACGCTGGGATGGGCGAAGGCGCGCATTTCTACAAGATCGACGGCAAGTACTACATTATCAGCGCCAATTACGCCGGCGGCTTTCGCATGCCGGCGGCACGGGCGGATCATGTGCTTGGCCCCTACGAGGTCAATCGGTCGATCAGTTCGCACGAAGACTTCGGCATGGCGTCAGGGCTTCGCCTGGGTTCGCCCAAGCCGCCGTTCTCGACCTGGGGCCCTGACCCCGCCACCAACCATAGCCTGGCTATGCACCAGGGGGGCATCGTCCATACGCCGGAAGGCGAATGGTGGGGCTATTCGATGATGGATTTCAATTCCGTCGGTCGCTTGCTTGGCCTGTCTCCGATCACGTGGAAGGACGGCTGGCCCTATTTTGGCCTACCGGGTAATGAGATGCGCTCGCCGCGGACCTGGGTGAAGCCGAAGACCGCCACGCCGCAGCCGGTTCGCGTGCCGTTTCAGCGTAGCGACGACTTTTCAGCACCGAAGCTCCAGCCCCTGTGGCAGTGGAACCACGTGCCGGTCGACGGCAAGTGGTCGTTGTCGGAGCGGCCGGGGTTCCTGCGGCTTCACGCCCTGCCGGCGACGTCATTCTATGATGCCCGCAATACCTTGACGCAACGGGGGATCGGCCCGATGTCGACGCCGACCGTCCAGCTCGATGTATCGAACCTGAAGCCGGGCGACACAGCGGGACTGGGCCTGCTCAATCTTCCCTATGCGACCCTGGGGGTCGAAAAGCGCACCGACGGGCAAGACGTCGTCTTTTATGACCAGTTCCGCGACCAGACGGTGCGGGTGAAGATGACGGGGACGCGCATCTGGCTTCGGGCCGACTGCGACTTTCTCACCGAACGGGCGCGCTTCAGCTACTCATTTGATGGCGTCACCTTTATCCCTATCGGCGACGCGGTCGCGCTGCTCTACCAGACCTATACCTTCCAGGGCGTTCGCTATGGATTGTTCAACTACAACACCGCCGGCACCGAGGGCGGGTTTGCCGATTTCGACAGTATCGACGTCCATCAGCCGCAGCCCCGAGGCCTGATGCGGCCCATTCCCTACAAACGATCGATCCAGCTGACGTCGTTTCGCGGGACGACCGGACTGGCGGCCGGCGAGGGCGGGCTGGCGTCGGGTGTCCCGACCCGGTTCGACGTCGTTGACCGCAAGTTGGGCCGCATCGCCCTGCGGTCGGGCAAAAACTATGTCACGGTCGGTGCGGATGGCACGGTGAAGCTTGCGGCCGGCCCTTCCGGCGCGGCGCAGACCTTTCAATGGATCGAAACGCCTACGGGGGAACTGGTGCTGATGTCATTGGCCACCAACCGTTTCCTGCGCATCGATCCGAAGACGCGGGATATCCGGGCCGACAGCCCCGGCCCTATGCCGGACAACAGCGACGGCGCGCGCTTTATCTGGTCGGAATAACAGCGCGGCGCATTATCAATAAACACGGGAGATTTTAGAATGAGATTTCACAAAAAGATGCGCAACCGCGTGGTTCTGTCGGCCTTCCTGGCCCTGGCTGCTGCCGCGTGCGGCGGGGGCGGGTCGTCCGGTTCAGTATCAACGCCACCACCACCACCACCACCGCCTCCGCCCCCCACGATGACGGCTGTCACTACGGTCCAGCTCGGCAGGGGCATCAATATCGGCAATACGCTTGAGTCGTTAAATAATTACAGCCCTCCCTATACGACCTCGCAAGAGACCGTTTTCGGCAATCCCGCGGTAAACCAGCAGTTGATGAACGCAATCGCGGCCGCCGGCTTCAAGAGCGTGCGTATTCCGGTCGAGTGGGCGCAGTATATCGACAGCTCTGGGAACGTCACCCCGTCCTGGATCGCCAGGGTCAAGCAAGTGGTCGATATGGCGCGTACCGCCGGGCTCTACGTCATCATCAACCAGCATAAGAGCGACTGGTATAACCCGACGTTTGCGAGCCAGGCTGCCGGCAACGCGGCATACAAGAAATTGTGGACCCAGATCGCGACCGAATTCAAAGATTATGACAACCACTTGCTGTTCGCCGGCACCAACGAAATCCACGTCGACTATGGCGTGCCGTCGGCGGAAAACTGCACCGTCCAGGCGGGCTTCAACCAGACCTTCGTCGATGCGGTGCGCGCGACCGGCGGCAACAATGCGTCGCGAATGCTGGTATTCCAGGGTTATAATACCGACATCACTAATACGATCGACGCGTGCGGAGCGCCCGTGCCCACCGACACCATCACCGGCCGGCTGATGATGGAGTTCCATTTCTACGATGGGTATAACTTCACCCTGAACGACAAGAGCACCATCTGGCAGTGGGGTTCAATCGCGACCGATCCCTCGGCAACGGAATCATGGGACGGCGAGGCAAATGTCGACGCCAAGTTCGACAGGGCGAAGGCCGCCTATTCCGACAAGGGCATCCCGGTAATCATCGGCGAATACTGCGCCATATCGCGGACCGAGTATGATCCATCGCTGAAGTACAGGGACTATTGGACCAAGTACGTCACAGCATCCGCAATCCGGCATGGCTTCGCACCCTATTACTGGGACACCGGCTCCTACCCCAATCACTCGTGCGGCCTGTTCAATCGCACCACCGGCGCCGACTTTAATCCTTCAACGATCGCCGCGATCTTCGCCGCGCCCTGATGGCCACCAAGGCCGATGCCTAAGAAAGAACCCGAATGACTTCGCGCCTGTCTCCACGCACGACCTGTATCTCGTCTTCAAAGGGGCGGGTGGTCCCACGCGCTTTGACACTCCTGGCTTGGGCTGCCCACAGCGCCCTCCTGCTGGGCGTCGTCCTGCCTGCCAGCCTGCTGGCCGCCGAACCCGCGCCGGGCAGCAATCCGCTACTGCGCGACGTATTCACCGCCGACCCTGCGCCGATGGTGGTGGGCGACACCGCTTACATCTATGTCGGCCGTGACGAGGCCAAGGGCGACGAGTTTTTCCGCATGAACGAATGGCGCGTCTATTCATCGCGCGACCTCAAGCAGTGGACGTCGCACGGCGCCATCATGAAGCCCACTGACTTCAGCTGGGCAGTGGGCGAAGCCTGGGCGTCACAGGCGGTGGAGCGCGACGGGCGCTTCTACTTCTACGCCACCATGACGCATGACAACACCCATCCGGGCAGGGCCATCGGCGTGGCGGTGGCCGACAACCCGCTGGGCCCCTTCAAGGACGCGCGCGGCTCGGCGCTGATCAACGAACAGATGACGCCCGGCCCCTATGGCTGGGACGACATCGATCCCACCGTCCTGGTCGATGACGACGGCACGGCCTGGCTGGCCTGGGGCAATCCGGTTCTCCACCTGGCGAAGCTCAAGCCCAATATGACGGAGCTGGACGGGCCCATCGAGACTATTGCCCTGCCCAACTATACCGAGGGGCCGTGGCTGTCCAAGCGCAATGGCCTTTACTACATGACCTATGCGGCGATGGCCCACCAGGGTGTGTGGGAGCACCTGGCCTACGCCACGGCGCCCAGCCCGCGGGGACCGTGGACCTATGGCGGCCTGATCACCGGTCCGGTCAAGAACAGCTATACCGTCCATGCCGGTCTGCTCGATTTCAAGGGCCAGTCCTATCTGATTTACCATAACGGCACGTTGACACTGGCCGACGGCCAGACGGGCGCCGGCGCGCGCCGCAGCGTCACCATCGAGCACCTGCACTACGGCGCTGACGGCAGCATCCTGCCCATCACACAGACCGAGGCGGGCATCAGCGTGCCGCCTACGCCCGCCGTGCCGGCGCCGGTCATCGACCACGGCCGTTCAGATCCCAGAGTGCGCGTCCAGCAATTCGCACAGGGCTATCCGGCCGCGTGGCCTGGTAAGCCAGCGCTGGCGTCGGTGGCCGCCCCCTTCAACCAGGCGCCGGAGCCCGTGGGCTTCAACCGCGACGGCGGCGTCAGCCGTATCGCGCAGACCTTCGTACCCACCGCCGATATCAAACTCGCACGCATCAGCCTCTACGCGGGCGACGGGCTCGGCACCGGTGACGGACGATCGCTGCGTCTGTCGCTGCGAGAACTGGGCGCGGCAGAAGGCGTCGACGGCGGCACCGAACGGCTCGGCGCCCCAGGCGGCCTGGCCATCGCATACCAGCCCCAGGGGGCGGGCCTGCTGAGCTTCGATCTGGCCACAGCCAAGCCGGTCGTGCTGAAGGCGGGGCGCCGCTATGTGCTGGAGCTGAGTGGCGAACGCAAGGCGCTCACGGCTTATCTGCGTGCCAGCCGCAGCGACGTCTATGCTGCCGGCGCTGCGCATGGAGACGGTCAGCCGCTCAAGGACAGGTCCGGTGCCTCCATCGACTTCGCCTTCGCCCTCTACGCGCGCTGAGACGGCCGCGTCTCTCTTGATCGATACCCTGACCCACTGAATACCTTCGGAGATACAATATGAGCAGATGCCCTGACAGCCTGAACCGTCCGATTTTGTTCATGATGGCTCTCGCCCTTGCCTCCGTCGCGTCTCACGCCGTTGCGGCCGAACAGCCGGCAAAGGCGGCGCCTGCCCACAATCCCATTATCTGGGCCGACGTCCCGGACATGGCAATCATTCGGGTGGGAAAAACCTATTACATGAGCAGCACCACGATGCACATGAGCCCGGGTCTCCCGATCATGACATCGACGGACCTGGTCAACTGGCGCCTGGTCTCCTACGCCCATGAGACCCTGGCCGACAATGAAGCCCTCCGCCTTGAAAACGGCAAGAATGCCTATGGTCTTGGCTCCTGGGCCAGCAGCCTGCGTTACCACAACGGCATGTTCTATGCTTCGACCTTCTCCGCCACCAGCGGACGCACCCACTTCTACACCACGCGTGATCCCGAACGCGGCCGGTGGAAAGAGACGAGTTTCGAGCCCGCGATTGGTGACCACAGCCTGTTTTTTGACGACGACGGTCGCGTCTACCTGGTTTATGGGCATGCTCGCATCGAGATCTCCGAGCTGAAACCCGATCTCTCCGGAATCAAGCCCGGTGGCGTGAATAAGGTCATCGTCGACAACGTGAACGCCCAGTTCGGCACCGACCAGGGCGGCCTAAAAGGCGAGGGCTCGCAGCTTTTCAAAGCCAACGGCCGCTACTACCTCTTCAACATCGCCTCGCCCGGGACCCGCTGGGCACCCACCGTCATCGTCAGCCGCGCCGACAGCATCGCCGGTCCCTACGAGAGTCGCATCGCGCTGGATGACCAAGGGATCGCCCAGGGCGGCCTGATCGATACCCCGGACGGCAAATGGTTTGCCTATCTCTTCAAGGGCAACGGCGCCGTCGGTCGCATCCCCTATCTCGTGCCGGTGACCTGGAAGGACGGTTGGCCCGTGCTCGGCCAGGACGGCAAGGTGCCCATGACGCTCGACCTCCCCGCCGGCGGGCAGGGCGTCTCGGGAGCCTCAGGCATCGTCGCTTCTGACGAATTCGACCGCCAGCCCGGCGACCCCAAGTTGCCGCTTGCCTGGCAATGGAATCACAACCCCAAGCCTGGTGACTGGTCGCTCACCAAGCGCCCCGGCCACCTGAGCCTCGTCACCAGTCGGGTCGTTGCCACATTGCCGGAGGCGCCGAATACCCTCACTCAGCGCACCTTTGGTCCGAGCAGTTCCGCCACTACCAGCATTGACGTGAGCGGTATGAAAGACGGCGACTATGCCGGCCTTACCGTGTTTCAGAAACTCTATGGGTTTGTTGGCGTCAAGATGGCCGACGGCGTCAGATCCCTCGTCATGGTGAGCGCCGATTCCGACAAGCCCGAAGAGATCGCCTCCATTCCCCTCTCTGGCAAAACCGTTCATCTGAGGGTCGAATGCGAATTTGACCCCGCGCCTGAGCTCGCCCGTTTTTCCTACAGCCTCGACGGTAAAACCTGGACCCCCATCGGGCGTCCATCGCTCCTGACCTATTCCTACCCAACGCACTTCATGGGCTATCGCTTCGGCCTCTTCTATTACTCAACCAAGACCGCCGGCGGCCGCGTCGACTTTGACTACTACCGAATCGAGCCAAGCGGCACGCCCTCTTGATCGATACTCCTCACCCGCTGATTAGCTTCGGAGACAAAAAATGAACAAACGCACTGACAGCCTGAGCCGCCCGATTTTGTTCATGATGGCCCTCGTCCTTGCCTCCGTCGCGTCTCACGCCGTCGCGGCGGAACAGCCGGCAAAGGCGGCGCCTGCCCACAATCCCCTTATCTGGGCCGACGTCCCGGACATAGCCATCATCCGTGTCGGAAAAACCTACTATATGAGCAGCACGACGATGCACATGAGCCCGGGCCTCCCGATCATGACGTCGACGGATCTGGTCAACTGGCGGATGGCCTCCTATGCCTATGAAACCCTGGCCGACACCGAAGCCCTCAACCTCGAAAACGGCAAGAACGCCTATGGTGAAGGCTCCTGGGCAAGCAGCCTGCGTTACCACGACGGTGTATTCCACGCCTCGACCTTCTCCGCCAACACGGGACGCACCCACATCTACACCACGCGCGATCCCGAGCGAGGTCCGTGGAAAGAGACAAGTTTCGAGCCGTCGCTGGGTGACCATAGCCTGTTCTTCGACGACGACGGTCGCGTTTATATGGTTCACGGGGGCGGGCGCATCACGCTCACCGAGATGCAACCCGATCTCTCCGGCATCAAGCCCGGCGGCGTAAACAAGGTCATCGTCGAAAACGTGAACGCACAGTTCGGCACCGACCAGGGCGGGCTCAAAGGCGAGGGCTCGCAGCTTTTCAAAGCCAACGGCCGCTACTACCTCGTCAACATCGCCTCGCCGGGGAGCCGCTGGGCGCGCAGTGTCATCATCCACCGCGCCGACGCAATCGACGGTCCCTACGAGGGTCGCCTCGCGCTCGATGATCGCGGCATCGCCCAAGGCGGCCTCATCGATACCCCGGAAGGCAAATGGTATGCCTATCTTTTCAAAGACAACGCCGCCGTTGGTCGCATCCCTTACCTGGTGCCCGTGACCTGGAAGGACGGCTGGCCCGTGCTCGGCCAGGACGGCAAGGTGCCCATGACGCTCGATATCCCTGCCGGCGGACAGGGCGCCTCCGGCGCATCCGGCATCGTCGCCTCCGACGAATTCAACCGCCGGCCGGGAGACCCCAAGCTGCCGCTCGCCTGGCAATGGAATCACACTCCCGAGCCACGTTACTGGTCGCTAACCAAGCGCCCCGGCTATATGAGCTTCTTCACCAACCGGGTGGTTTCCACCCTGCCTGAGGCCCCGAATACCCTCACCCAGCGCACCTTCGGACCTGGCAGTTCCGCCACCACCAGCATCGACGTGAGCGGTATGAAAGAGGGCGACTGGGCCGGCCTGGCCGCGTTTCAGAAACGCTATGGCTTTGTTGGCGTCAAGATGAGCGAAGGTGCGAAATCGCTCGTCATGGTAAGTGCCGACTCCGACCATCCCGAGGAGATCGCCTCCATTCCCCTCTCCGGTAAAACCGTTCATCTGAGGGTCGAATGCGACTTCGAGCCCGCACCTGAGCTTGCCCGCTTCTCCTACAGCCTCGACGGCAAATCCTGGACCCCCATTGGTCGTCCCTCGCGCCTGACCTACACCTTCCCGCACTTCATGGGTTATCGCTTCGCGCTCTTCTATTATTCGACCAAGACCACCGGCGGCCGCGTCGACTTTGATTACTACCGGATCGGGCCCAGTGGCAGCTCTCGTTGACCTTTGCCCGCCGACGAGGAGCACTGCCTCAGCTTGTGGTCGTTTGGCCTAGATGGTCTCTGCAAGATGTGTTATTAAATCATAGTGTTATGATGAGGCAAAAGTTCTCATTTTCACTGTTCACGGCGCGCCAGCCAATTTTTTCTGACTAAAATCAGACCCCTCGGGGTCTTTTTTTGTGCCTGATTTCTGAACGGCCGCCCGAGCTTGTCACAGGTCCTGTTACGGGGCGCCGTCCAGGCGGTGTTCCGGGGCCTTTTGCTGCGCGCAAAGCTTTACAACATCGTCGATCTTAGACGGGTTCGCGCCGATCCATCTACGGCGGATAACGTCGTCAATGGCGGGTTCTCGCAGGATTCCTGTCTGCGGCGCGTTATGAAGCGAATGCGTTCCTGTGTCGAAACGCTCTTACACAGGCTGCGTTTGCCATCTCCAGATGGCCAAAGAATGCAGGGCAAGCGCCGATTCGGGTACGGCCCGAGATGGATTTTTCATTAAAAAACTTCTTGTTTGCTGAGCAATTTTCAACTTATTAAGTCAGACTATTAAGTTTCCCCGCATAATTTTACATAAGAATTATTTTGCTATATGTGAAATAATACCGCGCAGGCGGCTAATCCCAAAGTTTGGAATTTTCGACGTATATTTTTTAATATATTGTAATATATGAATTTATACATTTATATTTTTTCTATTCAGGGTAAGATCATGCGCGCGCGTGTCCGCTTAATTTGAAATCTAATTTTATAAATAAATATGTCCGTGTTTCAGTCCTGCAGCGTCCGTAAATTTTTACGTAAATAGTCTGACTTTTCACTTGGAAAAATGAGACCGTTATCATAGCTTTGTCCCGTCACTGCGTGCAGGGGGTGCCGGGAAGGCTAGTGCGGAAAGGCACAGCGTCATGCGCGTGGCGGCTCCAATAATAATCAAGCGCTTGCCGCCTTTGCGGAGAGGCGCGTTTCCTCAGGCCTAAAAGGCTAATCGAGGGAGGGACAACAATATTAAATCTGTAAAGGACAGTTCTGTCCGCAATTCCGCCACACGTCGTTCTCGCCTGGGCGGAATTCTGCTCGGCACGACGGCCTTGGCCAGTGCGCTGCTTGCGACTTCAGCTTTTGCGCAAGATGCTGCGCCCGCACAACCTGCCACGGGCGAAGCTCAGGCGCCGGCTGAGGACGTCGTCGTCGTCACCGGTATCCGCAACGCACTGCAATCGGCCGCGCAGATCAAGCGCAAGGCATCGACCTTCGTTGATTCGATTACGGCCTCCGACGTCTCGGCACTGCCCGACCTGTCGGTCGCTGAAGCGCTTCAGCGCGTACCCGGTGTCACCGTTACGCGCTTCACCCTCGGCGGCAGCCCGGACTTCCCCTCGCCCGAAGGCCGGGGTAACCTGATCCGCGGCCTGGGTTATGTGCGTTCGGAATTCAACGGCCGTGACGCCTTCTCGGCCAACGGTGGACGCGCGCTGGAATGGTCCAGCAATCCGCCCCAACTCGTCGGCGGTGTTGACGTCTACAAGAACGCCTCGGCCGACCTGATCGAAGGTGGTGTCAGCGGTACCGTCAATCTGCGCACGCTCGAGCCGTTCGACCGCAAGGGCTATTTTGCCTCGGCAACGGTGGACTTCAACTATGGCGACCTGGCCAAGAAGTGGTCGCCGTCATATGCCGTCATCGTCGGCAACCGCTGGCAGACAAGCGTCGGTGAATTCGGCCTGCTCGGCTCGGTGTCGACCTCGAACCTGAAATCGACGACCCATGGCTGGCAGCAGCCCGCCCCGATTCCGCGCGGCCCGAATACCGGCAACCCGCTCGAATCGAACGAACCTTCGTCGACGACCACGATCGTGCCCGGCAAGACTGTCGGGGTTATTGAAGGCTTCCAGATGCGGACGAACGATTTCGATCGTGACCGTAGCAGCGCCTACCTTGCGGCGCAGTGGAAGAACGACAATATGCGACTGACCGGAAAGTACATCCGGGTTGTCAACGATAGCTCGAGCGTGGAACATACGCTGGAATCGTTCCCGGACGGCGGCAGCAACCAAAGATATTCGGTCACCAACGCGACCTTTGATAACACCTCGCTGTCCGGTCTGAACCGCTGTAACGTGCCAGCACAAAGCAATACGAGGCCTGTCGATTACTGCGAAACGCAGTTTGCGGTCGACGGCGGGCTGATGACGTCCGGTATGGTGACGAACGATTTCGATAGCTGGATCGGGGCCCAAGGCCTGGGCGTTGCGGTTCTTGGTATCGGCAAACGCGAGCACTCGGTCACCGAGGATGCGAGCCTTAACTTCAAGTGGCGGCCGACCGATCGCTGGTACATCGAACTCGATGCCCAGAAGACGAAGGCATCCGCAAGCTCGACCGAAATCTGGGGCGGTTCCCAGACCTGGGCTGATGCCTTCATCGTGCCAGGCCTCGATAAGCCGAAGGTGACCCTGACGCCCAATCCGAATTCCGCCATCACGCCGAACTGGGCGGCCGGCAACACATTGACCACGGACGGCAACGGTAATACGACCTGGGCTTACACGCCTGGTCCGCAGAACGGCACGAACGATCCTGACGCGGCGTTCTGGCTCTATGCCGGCGAAGGTCACGGCGACGGCACGGGTGAGCTGACGGCTTTCAAGGCTGATGCTCAATACGACTTCGAAGGCGATTCGTGGTTCAAGTCGGTGAAGTTCGGCGCTCGCTATGCGGAACGCAGCCAGGTCAACAAGGAAATGGGCGTCAACTGGTCCGGTATCGCGCCGGCCTGGATGGGAACGGGCCTTGGCCTGTTTGCAACGGAAAAGACCCCGGCCTACGAAACGGTTGACTTCAAGGACTTCTACCGTGGCGGCGTTCTCCTGGGTGAAAACACCCAGTTCCTGGCGATCAAGTCCGAGCTCCTGCTCGATCCTGTCGCATTGGTCAACTACATCAAGAACGAGCCGACCTTCGTCAATCCGGACGGCAGCTTCAAAGTCGGCTGGCGGTCACAGCTCGGCGCTGACGGCCTGCCCAACTATGAACCGTCGCGCATTTCCGACATCACCGAAAAAACGACAAACGCATACCTGATGATGAATTTCGGCAAGGAATTCGACAATGGCATGTCGATTGACGGCAATTTCGGCGTCCGTTACACCAAGACGGAACTCGGTTCGACCGGCTTCATGTCCTACCGTGCCATCGACGTCGACCAACAGGTCGCGTCCACGACGGGGCAACCGCGTACGCCTGACGCGGAGTCGCATGACGCAGCGCAGGACTACCTGCCGGAGACGACGAAGTATCTCTGTCCGGATATTACGAGACCCCTGTCGGCTGCCGACCTCGCTGCCGGGTATACCACCGCAACCGCGATTTCACGACAATGTCATGATAATGGTTCCCAGGTCGGTTGGTCGGAAGCGCGCACTGTTGCTGTAGAGGACGCGCACTGGTTGCCTTCGTTCAATATTAAGTGGAACCTGAACGAAGACATGCTCGTCCGGTTCGGTGCCAGCAAGAACCTGACCCGTCCGAACATCCAGGACATGCGTGCAGGCCAAGAAACCACCGTCGTGACCACCCGCACGAACTACCCGCCAATCCCGTCCTGCATCCCGACGCCTGGTTGTACGCAGGATCCTTTGTTCGGCGTCGATCGCGGTGCGCAGAACATCACCTTGGACCAGATCCGGGTCAACGGCGGCAATCCGAACCTGAAGCCGATCATCTCCTACAACTACGACCTGTCGTGGGAATGGTACTTCCAGGGCGGTATGCTGTCGACGGCCGTCTTCAAGAAGGACCTCCAGAACATCATCCAGGGTGGCGACACAACCATGGGTTCCGTCACACTTGATGGAAAGACCGTGAACGTCGTTTATGGTGGTCAGGTCAACGCTGATGAAGCGAAGATCCAGGGCATTGAGCTGGCCTACCAGCAGTTCTATGACTTCCTGCCTGGCTGGATGTCACACCTGGGTGTTCAATCCAACTTCACCTTCATCGACTCCAGCGCGACCCCGCCGCCGGCTTATATCGATACCAATGCTGACGGCGTGCCCGACGACTTTGGCACCATCTACCGCTTCGGCGTCAAAGACCTCCTGGGGCAGTCGAAGTACATCTTCAACTTTGTCGGCATCTATCAGGACGATAAGTTTGAAGCACGCCTGGCTTACAACTGGCGTTCGGAAAACCTGGCGACCTACCGCGATTACATCACCGGTGATCCTATCTATCTCTCGGATATCGGATTCCTGGATGGATCGCTCAAGTACAACATCAGCCGGCAGTGGCAGGTCAGCCTGAATGCCTCCAACCTGCTCGATACCAAGAGCAAGGCTGAGGCTATGGTGAACGTGAATAACCAACGCGTTGACCGCTTCAGCTTCCTGAACGACCGCCGCTTCGTGTTCAGCGCGCGTTATCAGTACTAAACACAAACAAGACTTGGAGCGGGTGTTTGGCGTCCGCTCCAAGGGTTTGCGTGATTACCTGGGAGGGGCGGACATGTTCCGCCCCTATCGGGCAGTGGGCGACCGAGGGCCATGTTAATGGCCATAATGTTCTCAGCAGTTAAAGTGTGACGGGTAAGCCAGGACCAACTGCCGAAGCGTCAGTGGTCCGTGTGTTCGCACCAAAAAAACGAAGTTCAATTATCGCCTGTCGTTGAATTGCCTACGGCGCGCCGGCAATAGCGAGAAGGAAACCAGCATCATGAAGAAAATATTGATCGTAGCCGCTGCGGTTCTGGCCACCGCCACAGCGTTCGCTGCTCCGGGCATTGCGACCGCCAAGGCCCCCGCTTATCAGGCTGCGGGTCCAAAGGGCGGCGCGGGGTATACGACTGCCCCCATGGGTAACGACCGCCATGTCGTCATCTATACCGGCAATGGGCGGATGAAGCGTGACGTCGTGGCAAACTATGCCCTTCTGCGTGCAGCCGAATTAACGTCGGAGGCGGGCTTTGAGTGGTTCGCCGTCCTCAGCACCTCCGTCAAAAGCATTGAAATCGGCGGTGAGGACGATCTTTCGACGCGCACCGGGGCGTTCATTGGCAATATGAGCGGTGCCGGTTCGGGTGCTGGCGCCGATCAGAGCGCGGGCAGTGGAACCAACGACGCCAGTCCTCAGTCAGGGGCGGCGACCGGGGGCTATGGTGGCGGCGACGTTCCGCCGGTGGTTCTTGAGCGCTGGAAGCCAAGGAAGGTTGAGCAGGCCGTCCTCATCATCCAGATGGGCAAGGGCGATAATGCCAGCTTCCCAGACCTCACGACGAAACCGGAGATTTTTGGAGCCAAGGCAACGGCAGAGGAAATCCGCGCCATGATGAAATAAGCCGGCGGTCACGGTGCGGCACATGAGGTGTAACTAACCTTTGCGCCGCGCTCACCGTCAATCAGATAAAGGCGGCGGCCGATTGCGTTGCGATCGGCCGATTATGAAACATTCATTTTCACTGCATAATTATGTAAGAGTTGCCCCCCGGCCTGAACCGGGCTCAGGCCTTACCGGGGCTACCCTGATTAAGAAGGCCCTTTTTTACAGCCTGGTACTGCCCGGGGCGATCCTCCCAGGCCGGATCGTTTTCCACGTGGAAGGATGCGTTCGGCGTATGCCCTTCCGTCTTTTCGTCGCGGACATCGTTGGGCGCAGGCGCCTTGCCCTTTAGTGGGTTGTCAGGCTTGGGTTCGGTCATTGCCGACGTCTCCCTAATTCAGTTACTTGGAAATGGGAGTCGTCTTCTCGCGATCGAGAATATCTTCGTCGTCATCGTGGATTTCAACGGCGCCGTTATCCGGCATGTTCCGAACGTCCAGCGCTGCGCCGGCTGCGTCCTTCGGTACGGGTTCGATATCGACCGGCATGTCGATGCCGGCATTATAGCCGCCCTGCCGGAGGACGCCGTTGCGGACGGTTTCCGCGGTGTCGCGACTGTCACTATGGTTCTTGGCCATGGTCGGTCTCCTCTTTCCTCAAGGATAGACTTCTCGCCATAAGGTCTGGGTGGGAGAGGTGGGCTCGAGGATAAAAAAGGTGTTGCGCTGTATGGTCAGACTCAGAGCCTGATCAGAAGCAGGAACACATAGACGATTGCCATGCCAAGGGCCGCCAGTGCCACTTTGCGGGGCAGGCGGCGTTCTCTTGCGGTGGGTACTTGGTCGGGAGAGCGGCCGGGATCTGCCATATCGGTCTGTTCCAATGCTTGATGAGCACAAGCCTTAGCGGTGATGCCGGCGGAATGAAGTGCATCGGACATTGGCAGAAGTGATGGCGATCCGGACAATGACGGCGGTTGAAAGCAGGATGCTGCTGACCAATCCGCCAATAGCCAGCAGGCCCGCCGGTGTGGTGCGCTGACATCATGAACCACGGAGTTGGGGCCAAAGGCCACGACGATAACGAGCGATCTTACGTCCCTGGCGAATATTGCCGCATTTGGGCACGAAACACATTTCGACCTTACGGAAGCAAGGATAAGCAAAGTTGCTTCAAGTCACTGCAAGTCAGGTAGTTGAAAATGCAACCAAGCCGAAAAATATTGATTGTAGAAGATGCGCCGGGAATTCGGAACGTCCACAATATCTTCTTTGAGCTTCAGGGGTTCGATGTCCACACTGCGGATGAGGGGCGAAAGGCGATCGCGTTGGCACAAGCCAACGGCTACGACATTATCGTCCTCGATCTGGGCCTGCCCGACATAGACGGCCTGGAAGTCCTGCGCAGCATAAGGGAATTCTCGAGTGTCCCCATCATAGTCATGACCGCTCGCACGGACAGTGCGTCAATCAACGCTTCCCTGAGTCTTGGCGCAAACGAATATATGAATAAGCCATTCAAACCGGAAACGCTGCTGAGGCGCATTGATGCGCTGGCATCGCGTCAGGAGAAGGTGTGACGGCAAGCCTTGGACATGACTCTGGTGTGGCGTCTTAGTTTCACAAACGTGATATTTTGGATTTTCATGCCTAATTTTGCGTGAGTATTGCCGTCATCCCTTGCAAAGCCACGTGGCGGCGCAATGATAGCGCTGTCATTGCGCTTTGCGGCGGTAGTCAACTGCCAAGCCATATGCATCAGATATGACACAACAAGTGGAATAGCTTTCCTTCTGAATTCGTTGCTAATTGTAGACGTTCAAAAGTTGGTCATCGGGGTAGCTTGACATAACGGGATTTTCATTCTACCCCTAACCCACCGGGATGCACTGGCTTGCAATGTTAGCGCTGTCATCGGAAATAAAAAGATAACGGGAATAACGCCGGGTGCTTGCTGAAACGCATAGGCACTCAAATAACAGTTTCAATGGTAGCGCTGTCATGGCGTTCAAGCAGGCATTAAGGCAATTAATTGCCAGGACTGGCCCGCGGACGTCTGTGCAGTTCAGGGAATGTTAGCGCTGTCATTGGCTGCAACGAAAACATCGTGAAGGGAAAGACACTCATGATCAAATTTAAGCGCCACATTATATGTTCGGTGTCCGCGCTCGTGCTTGGGGTACTCGCGACCGGGGCATACGCGCAGGATAATGCCCAGTCGAGTTCAGAAGCCGCCGGGGAAGAGGGGGGGGTTGTTGTTGTGACGGCGTCCCGGATTACGTCTCGGGGTTTCAAGGCGCCGACGCCGACGAGTTCGATCGGTCAGCTGGAAATCGCCAACAATGCGCAGCCGAACATCTTTACGACGATCGCCCAGCTGCCGTCGCTTCAGGGCTCGAGCGGCACGACGACCAACACCTTCTCGACCTCTAGCGGCCAGCAGGGGCTGAGCTCGTTCGCCCTGCGCGGCCTGGGCGTCAGCCGCACCCTGACCCTGCTCGATGGCCAGCGCGTTGTCCCGGCCAATATCGGCACGGGCGCCGCCGACATCAGCCTGTTCCCGCAACTGCTGATCAAGCGCGTCGACGTCGTCAATGGCGGCGCCTCGGCCTCGTGGGGCTCCGATGCCGTCGGCGGTGTGGTCAACTTCGTCACCGACACGCGCTTTGAAGGCTTCAAGGCCAATTTCGCGATGGGCGAAACCACCTATGGCGACGATCGCACCGGTGTGGCTCAGGTCGCTTTCGGCAGGGGCTTCTTCGATGACCGTATCCACACGGCCTTCGCTCTGGAATATCACCGTGAAGAGGGCGTCAAGGCCGGCGACTTCGGTGAGAAGGCCGCCAATGGCCGTGACTGGTACCGCTCCTCGACCCTGGTCAATACCGGCATCACCAACAACGGCTCGCCGCAGTTCCGTAATCTGGATCACGCCCAGTCGATTACCTACAGCAAGTACGGCCTGATCACCGCCGGTCCGCTGCAGGGCATCGCCTTCGACGCCAACGGCAATCCCTATAATTTTGCCTATGGTTCGAACGGCCTGGGCGGTCCGGCTGGCGTGCCGGGCAAGGACACGGCCGGCACGATCGCCGGTTGCTATGTCGGCTTCTGTATCGGCGGCGATACCTCTGCCAATATCGGCGTCGGCGCCACGCTCCAGTCGGGCATCATCCGCTCGAACTTCTACAACCGCACCTCGTTCAACCTCGACGAAAACAACGAGATCTACTTCACCGTCAACCTGGCCAAGGTCGATACGCACAACCAGCCGAACCCGGGCACGACCCAGTCCGGCCTGACGATCCAGTGCTCGAACCCCTACGTGCCGGCGTCGATCGCGGCGCAGTGCGCACCGAACAGCATCACCAGCTTCAAGCTGGGCACCGTCACGCCGTGGCTGCCGAACATCCGCGTCAACACCGAGCGCAAGCAGGAGCGGTTTGTCCTGGGCGCGAACGGCAAGTTCGGCCTGTTCAACACGGACTGGACCTATAACGCCTATTATCAGCACGGCCAGGAAACCTCGGACATCAGCGTCCATAACCTGCTGCTGAAGGCCCGCTTCACGGCGGCGATCGATGCCATCACGCTCAATGGCGCCATTGTCTGTCGCGATCCTGTCGCCCGCGCCAATGGCTGCCAGCCGGTCAATGTCTTCGGCAACCAGACGCCCAGCGCGTCTGCGCTTGCCTATCTGCAGCCGGCGGTCGGCGCCTACCAGCACACCATCCAGACGCAGGACGTAGCCAGCGTCAGCTTCTCGGGCGAGCCGTTCTCGCTGTGGGCCGGCCCGGTCTCCATGGCGTTCGGTGCGGAATACCGTCGTGAAACCTATCGCGCGGTTGCTGATCCCTACGGCAATGGCACCAGCACGCCCTACAGCCCCGAATATCCCTCTGATCCGCTGCTGAGCACCGGCGGCGGCAACTTCTACGCAGGCAACTACCGTAACGGCCGCGGCAGCTACAATGTCGCCGAAGCCTTCCTCGAGTTTAACGTGCCCCTGGTCAACAACGAGGCGGTGGGCACCGTCAACCTGAACACGGCCGGCCGCGCCACCAACTACAGCACGTCCGGATCGGTCGAAGCCTGGAAGGTCGGCCTGACCTGGGATACGCCGTTCGACGGCATCCGCGTCCGGACCGTCCGGTCGCAGGACGTGCGCGCGCCCAACCTGAACGACCTGTTCGGCCCGATCGTCTCGACCAACAATCCGACCTTCACCAACCCGTTCACCAACTCGATCATGACCATATCGCAGAACGCGGGTTCGAACCCCGGCCTGAAGCCGGAACTGGCGCAGAACTTCTCGTTCGGCGTCGTCCTGGCCAATCCGTCGTGGGCGCCGCGTTTCAACGCCTCGATCGACTACTACAGCATCGAGATCGACGACGCGATTTCCAGTGGCCCCAACGCCACCCAGCTGGTCCAATACTGCTTCGACGGATCGGTGCCGGCCGCCTGTAGCGCGTTCAATCTGACGGGCGCCAACCCGTACGTGAACGTCGGAAGCATCAACGCCGCCTCGATCAAGACCAGCGGCGTCGACTACGAAGTCAGCTACCAGATCCCGAAGCCGATGGGCATGGATGGCAACCTGGTCCTGCGGGCGCTGGCGACCAATGTCCGCGACTTCACGACCGTCCCCGGCCTGCCGGGTACGATCGCGTCGCAGACGGCTGGCCAGAACTCCGGCGCCACGCCCGACTGGAAGGCCCTGTTCGTCCAGACCTACTCGACGGACACCTACAGCCTGACCCTTCAGGAACGCTGGTTCAGTGATGGCGTGATTGGCAACCAGTACGTGGTCTGCAGCACGGGCTGCCCGGTCTCGACCTCGAACAACCCGACGCTCGACAACAACCACATGGACGGCGCCACCTATGTCGACCTGGCCGGTTCCTACAATATCCGCAAGGGTGTCCAGGCCTACTTCAAGATCGACAACATGTTCAATGTCGATCCACAACCCTCGCCGCAGACCAATACAGGTCTCGACGTAAACCCCGCGCTCTACGACCTCCTCGGACGATTCTACAGAGTCGGTATCAGGATATCGTATTAACGCACGACCGGATATCCGCTGCCCGTTGCGGCGGATATCCAACCCTGCCCCTAACTTGGCCTGACGCACTGGCGACGGTACGCGCAGCGCTGTGTGGCTACATGCTTCCAGATCACGGTTTTGCCAGGGCATTGCGCCCGAGCCGTCTGGAAGCATGATTTCTTTCGTGTCCAAAGCCGGACCGCCTTCGAGGCAAGACATTGACATTATCTGCATACGCGATCGTCATCATGGGTATCAGTGGATGCGGGAAATCAACGCTGGGCAAAGGCCTGGCGGCGGCGACGGGCTATCGTTTCGTCGAAGGTGACGAACTGCATCCGGCGGAAAACATCGCCAAGATGTCGGCTGGCATCGCCTTGACCGACGACGACCGCTGGCCGTGGCTGGAGCGGATAGCCGACGAACTCAAGGCGGCGGAGGAAGGCGACGGTTGTATCGTGTCCTGTTCGGCCCTGCGCTACGCCTACCGGCATCTCCTGAATACGCGGTCGTCCCGGCCGCTTCTGTTTATCTTCCCGCAATTGCCGGTCGATATCATCCGGTCGCGCCTGCATAATCGTCCCAACCACTATATGCCGTCGAGCCTTATCGACAGCCAGGTCGCGACGCTTGAATTGCCCGGACCTGAGGAAAACGTCCTGACCATCGACGGTGCGGCGGACCCGTCGCGCTGCGTTGACCTGGTCATGCGCTATTTATCGCCCGCTGAAACCTCTCCCCGACACAAGTTGAACCATATCTGACGGAGGCTTATCCCGATGGCCCGGAAAACCCTGATGATGGTCGCCTGCCTGGCGGCCCTGGCGTTTGGCGCACCCGCAAGCTGGGCCGGGGAGGGACGAGGCTCCGTCTTCCTGACCGCCCCCAGCGATGCCAAGGCCATTACGGTAAAAGGTGTGGGCGACGGCAAGGCCGACGACACCGCCGCGATCCAGGCCGCCATCGACACCGCGGCGAAATCTGGCGCCGGCGGCATTGTCTGGCTGCCGGCCGGACGCTATCGCATCACGAAGAGCATCCTTATTCCTCCGGCCGTACGCCTGTTCGGCGTCGGCGCCACGCGTCCTGTCCTGCTCCTGGCCGATCGCACGCCGGGTTTCGATGAGGGCGTGGCGACCATGGTCATCTTCACCGGCGCCGATCCGTTCGGCCCAAGCCCGGTGCCCGTGCCGGTCCCGTCCGCCCGGCCGGTTACCGCGAATGTTCGCGACGCCAATTCCGGAACCTTCTATTCGGCCCTCTCCAATGTCGATTTCGAGATGGGCAAGGGCAATCCCGCCGCGGCCGGGGTGCGCATGCGCATCGCCCAGCACGCTTTCCTGAGCCATATCGACTTCCGGCTCGGCTCGGGCTTCGCCGGCATCTATCAGGCCGGCAATGTCGCCGAGGATTTGCATTTCCATGGCGGCCGCTATGGAATCGTAACCGAAAAGACTTCACCGGCCTGGCAGTTCACGCTGATCGATTCGACGTTCGAAGGTCAGCGCGAGGCGGCGATCCGCGAGCACGAGGTCGACCTGACCCTGATCAATGTCAGGATTTCCGACACGCCGACAGGCATTGATATCGACCATGGCTATAGTGACAGCCTGTGGGGCAAGCACGTCCGGTTCGAGCGCGTGTCGAAGGCCGCCGTGGTCATCAGCAATGAGAAAAGCCCGTTTACCCAGATCGGTTTCGATAATGCCGTGGCCACGGGTACGCCGGTATTCGCCCTCTTTCGCGACTCCGGCCGGACGCTGAAAGGCCCGGCCGCGAACTATCGTGTCAGCGCCTTTAACTACGGCCTGAAGATCGATGGCGTAGGCCAGATCGGACAGTTCGCGACCAACTTCCAGGCCGAGCCCCTGAAGCAATTTCCCGCCTGGAGCGGGCCGGTTCTCCCGGCCCTGCCGCCGGTCGCCGAATGGGTCGATGTCCGCACGCAGGGTGTGGTCGGTGACGGCATCGCCGACGACACCGCGGCCCTGCAGAAAGTCATCGACACGCACCGGGTCGTCTATCTGCCGACCGGACACTACCTGGTCAGTGACACATTGCGTCTGCGCAGCGACACCGTCCTGATCGGTCTGCACCCCAGCGTGACCCAGATCACCCTCGCGGAAGAGACCCCCGCCTATCAGGGCGTCGGCAGCGCCAAGGCCCTGATCGAAAGCGCAAAGGGCGGCGAGGCCATCGTCTTTGGTGTCGGACTGTTCACCGGCGGTATCAATCCCCGGGCGACGGCGCTGCTGTGGAAGGCCGGCGAACGGTCGTTGGTCGAGGATGTGCGCATTCACGGCGGCCACGGCACGCTTAAGCCAGACGGCAAGCGTGTCGATTTTTCTGATCCGAAATTTCGCATGGACGGTCAGCACCCCGGCATCTGGGTGACGGACGGCGGTGGTGGCTACTTTGTCGCCAACTGGACGCCCAATACCATGTCCGACTCTGGGTTCTACGTCAGCAACACCAAGACCCCCGGCCACGTCTATGAGCTGTCGGCCGAGCACCACAACCGCCATGAGATCGTGCTGGATGGCGTCGAAAACTGGGAATTCCTGGCGCCTCAGACCGAACAGGAGGTCATCGACGGCCTGGAATCGATGTCGCTTGAGGTGCGCAATTCCAAAAACATCCTGTTTGCCAACTATCACGCCTATCGCGTCACGCGCAGCCTGAAGCCGGCGACGACGGCCGTCAAACTCTTCAATGTCGACAATATCCGCTTCCGCAACATGTCAAGCAATTCCGAAAGCGGCTTTGCCACATGCGATGCCAATGGTTGCGGCACCTACCTGCGCGCCAGCAAGTTCCCGTTCGAAAACGCCATCACCGACATGACGCACAAGCTTGAGGTCCGCGAGCGCCAGTTCGCGGTTCTGGACGTGAACGCCACGCCGCCGGCGGTACCGGCAACACCTGTGCCGGCCGGCCTGGAAGCCGCCAAGATCGAAAAGCGCGAAGACGGCTTCTATTCGCTCGGTGGCGGCGCTGTCGACGCCAAGGGTAATCTCTACTTCGTCGATCACCATTTTCACCGCATCTACCGCTGGTCTGAAATGCGCGGCCTGGAAGTCGTCAGCGATGAGCCGCTCGATCCTGTCAACCTGGCCGTCGACAAGTCTGGACACCTGATGGTCCTGTCATCGGACGGCCCGGACGCCTCGGTCTACAGTTTCGACCCGTGGACGCCGACCGCGCCGGTTACCCGCATTGCGCCGACACCCGCCGTCGCGCGCCCGGAAGCCGTGGTCGCCTTGCCTGGCAATCTCTGGAACAACGGCGAATTCCGTGATCAGCTCGACCCCAAGACCTATGTCTTCACGACGCTTGCCGAGATGTTTGCCCGCGACGTGGCCATTCCTAAAGCCCAGGAATATGTCTCGCCGGACGGCAGCCTGGTCCTGCCCGCCTTTCGCGTCTACAAGCAGGGGCCGACAAACTTCCGTGGCTACCGGTTCTCCGACACGCTCGACACCTATGGCTTCGTCATGGCCAGGGCCGGTGATCGGGTGACGGTCAGCAATGGCTCCGAAGCGCGCATCTATAGCGGCCAGGTCGGTCCCGGTGGCAGCCTCACCGATCTGAAGGCCCTGACCGACCGCGGCGGCGAGAGCGTTGCCGTCGATGCCAAGGGGCGCATGTTCGTCGCCAATGGCCAGATCTTCGTCTACGACGCCGACGGCAAGGCACTTGGCCGGATCGACACACCGGAGCGGCCGCTACAGCTCATCTTTGGCGGCGCCGACCGCCAGACGCTGTTCATCCTGACGCATCACACTCTCTACAGCCTGAGCGTAAAGGGCTTCTGATGCTGGCCATGTCTGCAGAAACGACCGCCCTGGCCATCGTGCTTGTCGCGGTCCTGTCCCTGATTGTCATGATCGCCTGGGCAAAGGTCCAGCCGCTGCTAGCCTTTGTTATGGCGTCGATTTTTGCTGCCCTGCTGCTGCAGATGCCGCTCGACACCATAGCCAAGTCGATCGAGACCGGCATTGGCAATATGATCGGATCGCTGGCGGTCCTTTTGGCCCTGGGCGCCATTTTCGGCAAGATCATTGCGGACAGCGGGGCGGCCAAGACAATCTCGCTGGTGCTGATCAAGGCGTTCGGTGACAAGCGCATCGCCCTGGCTCTGTGCCTGACCGGCTTCATCGTCGGCATCCCGCTGTTCTACAATGTCGGCTTCGTCCTGCTGGTCCCGCTGATCTTTTCGGTGGCGCGGCAGTCGGGCAAGCCAATCGTCTATCTGGCGCTGCCCGTCATGGCAGGACTGTCGATCGCACATGGCTTCCTGCCGCCGCATCCTTCGCCCGCCGCCATCGTGCCGATGTTCGGCGCCGATATGGGGCTGACCCTGATCTATGGGTTGATCGTCGGCATTCCAACCGCCTTGATCGCCGGCCCTGTCTTTGCCCTGAGCGCCAAACACATTACGGCCAATCCGCCCAAGCTGTTTGTGACCGAGGAGATCGCAGACGATCAACTGCCATCGGCGGCCAACAGCTTCCTGACAGCCCTCCTGCCTGTCATCCTCCTGACCGCCTTCACTCTGTTCGGCTATTATGACGGCCTGGATAGCCAGGCCAGGGCACTGATTGCCTTTTTGGGCCATCCAATGATCGTCATGCTGGTCTCCGTTGTGGTCGCGGTCGTGACGCTTGGCCTCGGCCGGCGCGTACCGCTTGGCGACCTGATGAGCAGTTCAGGAACCGCCCTGCGCGAGATCGCTCCCATCCTGCTGATCATCGCCGGGGCAGGGGCGCTAAAGCAGATATTTGTCGATGGCGGTGTCAACGACCAGCTTGGCGTCATGCTCAAGAGCCTGCCCGTGCCGCCGCTGGTCCTGGGCTGGCTGATCGCTGGCGTCATCCGCCTGGCTTTGGGTTCGGCGACCGTAGCCGGCCTGACCGCTGCGGGATTGGTCGCCCCGCTTGTCAAGGCCAGCGGTGTCGATCCCAATCTGATGGTCCTCGCCATCGGCGCCGGCAGTCTGATGTTCAGCCACGTCAACGATTCCGGCTTCTGGATGTTCAAGGAGTATTTCGGGCTGTCGGTAAAGGATACGCTCAGGTCCTGGACCCTGATGGAGGGGCTGGTGGGTATATTCGGGCTGGTCTTTACGCTCCTTCTCAGCCAGGTCGTTGCATAGGCCCCAGGCCAATAACGAAGCGATCTGCACGCGGCCACGATGTTCCAGCGATAAGAGTCGAATTGATCGAAACTGTTTGATTATGCTCGGGCGGCGCACTACCCTGCCGGTCAAAGTCCCCGCCCGGCCCGTCGGCTTGATGATAGCTGTCGATGCCTGCGGGGTATCGGCGATTGGCTCTGTCGTGGGATGCCGGCATGCAGAAACGGGATCGAATGGCTAAGGGCATGGGACGCCGCGCCTTCCTGACGCTGACGGCGGGAATGGGGGCGATGCTGGCGGTGACGCCGCGCGTTCAGGCCGCGGGCAAGTCTTCCCTGCGATCCGGGTTCGTGGCGCCGCCGGCCGAGACGCGGCCCATGGTGCGTTGGTGGTGGTTCGGCGGCGCCGTTGAGCCTGACGAGATCGTTCGCGAAATCAAGGCCATGAAGGCCGGCGGTTTCGGCGGCTTCGAAATCCAGCCCGTCTATCCGCTGGCGCTCGATGACCCCGAGCGCGGAATCCGCAATAAGCCCTACCTGTCAGGGGACTTCCTCGAAGCCGTTACCGTGGCGGCCAAGACCGGTCGCGCGGAAGGCCTCAGGGTCGATATGACGCTCGGCTCGGGTTGGCCGTTCGGGGGGGCGCACATCACGGCTGACAAGGCAGCGGCGAAGCTGATAAAGCAGGAGATGCCCGTTGCGTCCGGCGCATCATCTATAAACCTGCCGGAATTGCCTGAGGCCAACCGCTATCTGGCGGCCTTTGTCGGTAGCGATCTTGTGGCCATCGGTGCCGATCGTGCGGTTGCTTTTCCGCCGTCCGATGCCGCTCGCACGCTTTATCTCGTCATCCAGAGCCGAACGGGCCAACAGGTCAAGCGGCCGACGCTTGGTTCGGAAGGGTTCGTGCTTGACCACATGAACCCGGCGGCGGTGCGCACGCATCTCGATAGCGTCGGCGAACCGTTGCTCAAGGCCTTCGGCGCTGACCGGCCATATGCGATCTTCAGCGACAGCCTCGAGGTCTACGGCGCCAACTGGACCGACGACCTGTTGGCCGAATTTAGCCGGCGGCGGGGGTATGATCTGACGCCCCGGCTCTTAAGCCTGTTTGGCGATGCGCCCGAAATGGCAGGCGTGCGTTACGACTGGGGCCTGACCCTGTCGGAACTGGTCGATGAGCGCTATCTGACACCGGTGCGCGACTGGGCCAGGACGCATGGCACGCTGTTCCGCTCGCAGACCTATGGCGTGCCGGCCGTCACCCTGTCATCCAATGCCCTGGTCGACCTGGCCGAAGGCGAGGGCGCGGAATGGCGCGGCTTTTCGTCGTCGCGCTGGGCCAGCTCGGCCAACCATATCTACGACCGGCTGGTTACCTCGGCCGAAAGCTGGACGTGGCTGCATAAGGGGGCGTTTCGCGCCACACCGCTGGATATCAAGGCCGAGGCTGATGTCCTGCTCTTGTCTGGCATCAACCAGTTCATCGCCCACGGCTGGCCCTACACGCCGCCGAAGGTGCCGGAACCGGGCTGGGCGCTCTATGCCGCCGCCGTCTTTAATAACCACAATCCGTGGTGGCCGGTGATGGGCGACGTTAATCTCTATCTCCAGCGCATGAGTTGGCTGCTGCGGCAGGGCAAAAACATCGCCGACATCGCCATCTACCTGCCGACCGAAGACGCCATGGCGTCATTTCGGCCGGGTGTCGATGCGACGATCAACGGCCAGATGCGCAAGCGTATCCCCGAGGAGCTGACGGCCGCTTTGCTCGACGCCGGTTATAATTTCGACTTTATCGACGGCGACGCGATACTGGCCAAGGGGATCGACTATCGTGTCCTGATCCTGCCGAATGTCGCGCGCATTTCACCCGACGCCTATGAGCGCATCCAGGCTTACGTGCGCGAGGGCGGGGCGGTCATCGCGCTGGGTGCGCCGCCGGTACTGGCGCCGGGCTTCCTGACAGCCAAAAGCGGCAATCCGCGCGTGGCGGCGGTCTCGAGCGCGTTGTTCGGCGGCGGCCAGGCCAGGGCCGTGACGACCGATGAGGCGGGCCTGAGGGACGCGCTGCAACGGCTGTCGCCGCCGGATATCGACGGCATTGTCAGTGGGCTTGGCTTTGTCCATCGCAAGCTTCCGGAAGGCGAGGTCTATTTCGTCGCCAATACGACCAATCAGCCGGTAACGGCGACGCTGCGTTTCCGAGCAGGGGGTGCCGGATGCGCGTGGAGCCCGGTATCAGCCGAAAGTTCTGCTTACCGCCTGGATGATGCCGTCCATTTGGCGCCATACGAGTCGTGTGTCTTCATCTTTGGCAAGGGGCCGGTATCGGATTCGGCCAAATCTTTCCGTACAGTGCCTTTATCCGGTGGCTGGACGCGTAAGGTCGGCGGGAATGCCGCGCAACCCGTCGAGACCTTCGCCTCCTGGGCAGATAATGCGACGACGCAATTCTTTTCAGGCGGCGCGACCTATGCCCGCCAGGTCGACGTGACGGCTGCTGAGCTGTCTGGCGGCTCTGTACGTCTCAACCTCGGCGAAGGCACGCCGTCCGCTGGCAGTGAACGCAAAGGCCCCGGAATGCAGGCCGATCTCGACGCGCCGGTCCGTGATGCCGCCGAAGTTTTTGTCAACGGTCGCCGCGCCGGCGCCATCTGGTGTGCGCCGTTCGAACTTGAGATCGCAAGTCTCCTGAAGCCCGGGCGCAACACGCTCGAGATCCGCGTCTACAATACGGCCATCAACCTTCTGGCCGGCCGTTCGCTCACCGACTACAGCGCGCTGAATGCGCAGTTCGGTGAGCGGTTCAAGCCGCAGAACATGGATAACCTCAAGCCTTTGCCATCAGGCCTGCTGAAAGTCCCGGAACTGCGTATTCGTCAGTCGAGCACTTCGTAGGCCGGCACTGTCAGGAAGTCGCGGCACGCCGGGCCGGTCGCCAGCTCGGTGAACAGCTGGCGCGCCGTGGCGAATTCCCCGCCGAAGAAGGGCGCCATCTCTTCTTCGATAAGCATCCGGACCAGGCCTTCCGTCACCACTTGCCCGCTTTCGAGCGTGGCGCCATGGCGGATCCATTGCCACACCTGGGTGCGCGAAATCTCGGCGGTGGCCGCGTCCTCCATCAGGTTGTAGAGCGGCACAGCGCCGCGCCCGCGCAGCCAGGCTTCGATATACTGTATGCCGACGCGGATATTTTCGCGCAGGCCTTGTTCGGTGCGTGCGCCTGCGTGAACCTTGAGCAGGTCGAGCGGCCGCGTATGCACTTCGGTGCGCAGCCGGTGCAGATTGTTCTGTGTCGGCATCAGGCGGTCGAACACCTCCATGGCGACCGGCACCAGGTCGGGATGCGCGACCCATGTGCCGTCGTGGCCGTCACCGGCTTCGCGCTCCTTGTCGGCGCGGACGCGGGCAAAGGCTGAGGCGTTGGCTTCGGCGTCATTCTTGACCGGGATCTGCGCCGCCATGCCGCCCATGGCAAAGGCGCCACGCCGGTGGCAGGTCTTGATCAGCGCCAGCGAATAGGCGCGCAGGAAGGCGTCGCCCATGACCATCTTCGAGCGATCCGGCGTGACGAAGGTCGGATTTTCGGCAAAGGTCTTGATGAAGCTGAAGATGTAGTCCCAG
This sequence comes from Asticcacaulis sp. P4_H10, assembly GCF_056400965.1. Taxonomy (NCBI): domain Bacteria; kingdom Pseudomonadati; phylum Pseudomonadota; class Alphaproteobacteria; order Caulobacterales; family Caulobacteraceae; genus Asticcacaulis; species Asticcacaulis sp. P4_H10. Next base: position 567,294 of record NZ_JBFUKH010000001.1, read on the forward strand.
CGCCCGCAGTTGAGCCCGGCGATGTGGTCGCGCAGCTCGTACAGAATCTCGTCCATCTCGAACGCCGCCGGTAAGGTCTCGATCAGGACGGTCGCCTTGACCGTGCCTTGGGGCAGGCCGAGATAGCCCTGCGCAAAGACGATGACTTCGTTCCACAGTCGGGCTTCGAGGTGGCTCTCCAGCTTGGGCAGGTAGAAGTAGGGGCCTGAGCCCTGCGCGATCGCTGCCTTGGCGCAGTGGAACATGTAGAGCCCGAAGTCGAACAGGGCGCCCGACATGGGCTGGCCCCGGACCTGCGCATGGCGCTCATCGAGCCGCCAGCCGCGTGGCCGGATTTTCAGCACGGCCGGCGTGTCGGACAAGCGATAGGCCTTGCCGGTCGCCGGATCGTCGTAGCTGAGAGCGCCCGCCCATCGGTCTTTCAGATTGATCTGGCCGTCGATGCAGTTGCCAAAGGTCGGGGAATTGGCGTCCTCGAAATCGGCCATGAAGACGCGGGCGCCCGAATTGAGCGCATTAATGATCATCTTGCGATCGACCGGGCCTGTGATTTCAACGCGACGATCCTGAAGGTCGGCGGGGATCGGCGCGACGGTCCAGTCGCTGTCGCGCACCTCGGCAGTTTCGGGCAGGAAGTCCGGCAAAGCGCCAGCATCGAATTGCGCCTGGCGTATCCGCCGTGCGCTCAGGCGTTCCTGGCGCCTTGGCTCGAAACGCGTGTGCAGTTCCGCCAGGAAGGTCAGGGCTTCAGGGGTAAGGATTTCCGTCATGCGGCCGGTGACGGGAGCGGTAATCTCAACGGTCGGGGAAGCGGTCATGGTCTGGTCCAAAGGCATCGGACGGATCCTCTAACATAAGAAAAAATGAAACGCGCCCTTCCCGTCTGGTGAGGGGGACGGGAAGGGCGCTTCGGCAAGGGCGGCCTTAGTCTTGTTCGTTATGGGCCGCCCCTGAACCTTGTTTGGAGCGATATTTACCGAAAACCGCTGCACACTTTTGGCTACGCCGAACTCTGTTTCGGATATTGCTCTATTCGTAACCGTGCGCAGCTTCGTTGATGGTCAGCGAGGGCATGCGGGCGAAGTCGACCGAGACGGTTTGCGGTACGCGCGACTGGAAGGTCTTGATGACGTGCTCCATGCGGCGCGTGACTTCGCGGGTGGTCTCGGCAGCGGGGTCGAGTTTCAGCGGGGCCAGGCAGAAGTCGATAATGGCCTGGGGGCGAGAAATAGGGTCCATGGTCTTTCTCCTTATTCAGCCGCGAACTGGGCGGTTTCGGTGGATTCTTTCATGGCGGTGGTCGATGACCGGCCGCTGGTGATCGTCTCGGCGACGCGGTCGAAATAACCGGTGCCGACTTCGCGCTGGTGGCGGGTGGCGGTATAGCCGCGCGCCTCATTGTCGAACTCGCGCTGTTGAAGCTCGGAATAGGCGGCCATGCCGTGGTCGCGGTAGCCGTCGGCCAGCTCGAACATCGAATTGTTCAGGGCATGGAAGCCGGCCAGGGTGACGAACTGGTACTTGTAGCCCATGGCGCCCAGCTCGCGCTGGAAGCGCGCGATGGTGACGTCGTCGAGCTTGGCCTTCCAGTTGAACGACGGCGAGCAGTTATAGGCCAGAAGCTTGCCGGGATGGACCTTGTGCACGGCCTCGGCGAAGCGGCGCGCGTCGTCGAGGTCGGGGTGCGAGGTTTCCCACCACAGCAGGTCGGCATATTTCGCGTAGGCCAGGCCGCGCGCGATACAGTGATCGAGGCCGGTACCGGGCTTCAGGCGGAAAAAGCCTTCGACCGTGCGGTTGTCGCGCTCGATAAACGGATGGTCGCGCTCATCGACATCGCTGGTGATCAACTGCGCCGACTCGGCGTCCGTGCGGGCGACCGTCAGGGTCGGCACGCCCATGACATCGGCGGCGAGGCGCGCAGCGGTCAGGTTGCGCTCATGCGCCTGGGTCGGGATCAGCACCTTGCCACCCAGGTGGCCGCACTTCTTTTCCGAGGCCAGCTGGTCTTCGAAATGGACGCCGGCGGCACCGGCCTCGATAAAGGCCTTCATGATCTCGAAGCTGTTGAGCGGGCCGCCAAAGCCGGCTTCAGCGTCGGCGACGATCGGGGCGAACCAGTCGCGTTTGGCGCCGCCTTCGGAGTGTTCGATCTGGTCGGCGCGTTGCAGAGTGCGGTTGATGCGGCGGCACAGTTCCGGTGCGGCATTGGCCGGATAAAGCGACTGGTCCGGGTACATGCTGGACGCCGTGTTGCTGTCGGCCGCGACCTGCCAGCCGCTGAGATAGATGGCTTTCAGGCCGGCGCGGACCATCTGCATGGCCTGGTTGCCGGTCATGGCGCCCAGCGAGTTAATGAAGGGCTCGGTGTGCAGCAGGTCCCACAGGCGGATGGCGCCGCGCTCGGCCAGGGTGTGATTGATCGGGAAGGAGCCGCGCAGGCGCAGGACGTCCTCGGGGCTGTAGGGGCGCGTAATGCCGTCGAAACGGCCATCGGGAGCGGTGGGGACAAGGTCTTGGAAGGTGGTCATGGGCGGGGGCTCTTGGCGGGGGCGTGAGGGGAGGAGGTGGGGGCGTTTGGCGTGTTGCGAACGGGGATGGCCTGCATCCGCGCGGTCATGAGGCGGCCAGGCAGAAACAGGCCTGAGGAGGCAGCGTACAGCGACGGCACATCCCAAAAGTCGAACAGTGAAGTGAATGTCGGTGATTTAGTCATAATCTGTCTCCTTTCTTAACGGGCCGCGTCCTGCAGCCGTCAGACAGATTTAGCGCCTGATACTGACGAAAATATATAGATAGGGCCGTAGAAACCGGGTCATTTGGAAAAGAGTGACAATTGCATATTTGTAAATTTATGACAAAATGCGCAACGGAGGTGCCGCATGGCCAATGTCGAGCGCAAACTGTATCTGGGCGGGCGGTTGAAGCGCCTGCGCTATGATCTCAACCTGTCGCAGACCAAGATGGCCGAGGACCTCGGCGTCTCCGCGTCCTATCTCAACCATCTGGAGCGCAACCAGCGGCCCGTAACGGCGCAGGTGCTGTTGAAGCTTGCCTCCGCCTACGATCTCGACCTGCGCACCTTTACCGATGAGTCCGAACCTGCGGGTGAGGCCGACCTAGTCGAAATCTTCGCCGATCCGATGTTCAAGGACCTTAAGCTGCCGCGCCGGGAGATTTCTGATCTGGTCGCATCTTCGCCTGTCGCTGCCGAAGCGGTGACGCGGCTTTATCGCGCCTATACTGAACGCAAGAAACGCGACGCCATCGAAGCGCGTCCGCCCGAAGACGATCTCGACCAGTCGCCGGCGGACTGGGTGCGCGACCAGATCCAGGCGCACCACAACTTCTTCCCGGAGCTGGATGAACTCGGCGAAAAGCTGTTCGAGGCTCTGGGCGGCGATCCGCATACGTTGGAACAGGCCGCAACGCGACGTCTGGAAACGCAATACGGCATAAGCATACGACTGATGCCGGCGCAGGTCATGATGATGTATCAGCGGCGCTACGATCCGCACCGGCGCAGGCTGATGATTTCCGAGACGCTGGGTGCGTCATCACGGCGCTTTGCCGTGCTCTATCAACTGGCGTGGTCGGAGCACGTCGCCGACATCAAGGCGATTGCTGAGCGCGTAAGGGCGCCCGACCTGGCTTCGGAGCGGCTCTACAAGATCGCCCTGATCAACTATCTGGCGGCAGCGACCCTGATGCCCTACGCCCGGTTCGTGGAGACGGCCGAGCAGAACGCCTACGACATGGAGCTTTTGCGCGCGCCCTATCGCGTCTCTTACGAGCAGGCGGCGCAGCGGCTGACCACCCTGTCGCGGCCGGGCAGCCGCGGCGTGCCGTTCTTTTTGATGCGCATCGACAGCGCCGGGAATGTGTCGAAGCGCTTCTCGGCCGGAAATTTCCCGTTTTCCCGATATGGCGGCGCGTGTCCGCGCTGGAACATCCATCAGGCCTTCCAATCTCCGGGACGCATTATGCCGCAAGTGATTGAGACCCCGGGCGGGCAAAGATATTTCACGTTTTCCAGAACTCTGGATCGTGGTCTGCGGCCCTATGCCGATGGCGCGTGGTCGGAACAGGCCGTGGGGCTGGGGTGCGAACTAAAGCACGCAGGGCGGCTGATCTATGCGCGCGGCCTGGACCTCGCCAATCCCAATGCGGTCGAGACCGGGCCGATGTGCCGGCTGTGCGAGCGCCCCAATTGCCGGGAACGCGCCGCACCGCCGGCTGTCAAGGCGCTCCAGGTCGACGAATGGATCAAGGGGATAACGGCGTTTCCGTTCTAGCGTCGGGCCGTAAGCTCTCTTTTCAGGAAGGCATAGAGTCGCTCGTCCTGCGACTGCGCGATATTGAAGCGCAGGAATCGCGGCGCGTTCTGGCTGACGGAAAAGGCGTTGCCGGGCGCCAGCACGATGCGTTCGGTCAGCGCCTTTTGCGCCAGATGCGAAGCGTCCATGCCTTCCGGCAGTTCGCACCACAGGAACATGCCCGCCTGCGGCCGAAACCAGACCTTGACGCCGAGCGTCTCCAGCCGCTCGGCCGTCTGGCCGCGCACGACCGCGAGCTTTTGCCGCACGGTGTCGAGGTGACGGCGGAAATGGCCGTCGCTCAGGACCTGGCAGACCAGTTCGGCGGCAAAGGTCTGGGTTGAGAAGAGGGTGGCGATCTTGAGGTCGGTCAGGGGTTCGATCCAGTCGGCGCGGGCGGCGATATAGCCAAGGCGGATCGAGGCCGAAAGTGCCTTGGAGAAGCCGCCGACATAGACGACGCGCTCAAAGCCGTCGAAGGCCGACAGGCGCGCGCCGGACTCAAGTTCGAAATCACTGTAGATATCGTCTTCGATAATGGTCAGGTCATGCGCCTCGGCCAGGCGCAGCAGGCGGTGGGCATTGAGCGGCGACAGGGTGGCGCCGGTCGGATTGTGCATGGCGGTGTTGGTCAGGTAGAGGCGCGGAAGGTGCGTCTCCAGCGCCGTCGTCAGCGCGGCCATGTCCGGCCCGGTCGGCGTGTAGGGGACGCCGATAACCCTGACGTGGTGGGCGCGCAGCTTGGCCAGGAAGTTGAAATAGCAGGGGTCGTCGACCAGCACTGTGTCGCCGGGCTTGAGTAAAAAACGGCATAGAAGCTCGATCGCCTGGGTGGCGGAATCCATCAGGATGATCTGCGCAGGCGAGGCTTCGATATCGCGCTCGATCAGCCGCCGCGAGAGCAATTGACGCAGGCGGGAATGCCCTGACGGCGTCGAATAGTCGAACAGGTCGGCATTCGGGTTGCGTGCCAATGACCTCAAGGCGCGGCGGATTTCGTCGTCGGGCATCCACGACGGCGGCAGCCAGCCGCAGCCGGGTTTGAGATAGTCGCGCGTCTCCAGCGACTGACGGGACACCCACAAAGGATCGACGGCGCGGTCGAGGCTGGGTCCGATCTCGGCCAGCGACAGGGGAGCATGGGCCGAGGAGACGAAATAACCCGAACCGCGTCTGGACGTAATGACGCCTTCGGCGGTCAGCCGGTCGTAGGCTTCGACGACGGTCGATTTCGACACGTCCTGCGCCTCGGCGGTGGCGCGGATCGACGGCAGGCGTGCCCCGGCCGACAATTGCCGGCGCGCAATCTGGTCACGGATGCGCGCCATGATCTGCTGGGTCAGGGTTTGATCGGGCATGTGAGTGTTCAACTGTTCTGCCTTTTGTACCGGTACAGTTCAATATGATTTTACTGGAATGTATCTGTCGATGCCAGAGGCTTCCTGCGATTAGGCGTGCAGGAGGTATCCCATGTCCGTCACGTCATCCGCACACCCATCCGTCACTCAGTCTTCCGTCCGCACACAGGCCTGGGTCAGCGCCGCCATCGCCGTGCTGATCTTTGGCGGTTCGTTGCCGGCCACCAAGCTGGCCGTGCTCGACATGTCGCCGTTTTTCCTGACGGCAGCGCGGGCGGTGATCGCAGCAGTACTGGGCGCGGCGTGCCTGTGGACGATGCGTGCGCCGCTGCCGAAAAAGACAGACATTGTGCCGCTGATGGTCGTGGCTGGTGGAGGCGTAATCGGCTTTCCACTCCTGACTGCCGTTGCGCTGCAAAGCATCCCTTCGGTCCATTCTATCGTCTTCACCGGCCTGCTGCCGCTGGTTACGGTAGTCTTCGCCACACAGCTGGGTGAAAAGCGCCCGAGGCGTCTGTTCTGGCTGTTCTCAGGACTCGGCGCCGCCTGCATCGTCGTCTATGCGATCGGCCATGGCTTTGCTGTCTCGCCCATGGGTGATCTGCTGATGCTCCTGGCGATCATCGTCTGTGGCTGGGGCTATGCCGAAGGGGCGCGCGTCGGTCGGAGGCTGGGCGGCTGGCAGGTCATCTGCTGGGCGTTGCTGATCGCCTTGCCGGTGACCCTGCCGCTGCTGCGGCTGACCTGGCCGGAAAATGTTGCCGCCATCTCGCTTCCAGCCTGGCTTGGCCTTGGCTATGTCGGCATCTTCTCGATGCTGATCGGCTTTTTCTTTTGGTATCGTGGCCTATCCCTGGGGGGAGTCGCCGCTGTCGGGCAGCTGCAGTTGCTTCAACCCTTCCTGGGGCTGGTTCTGGCGGCGTGGCTGCTGAAAGAGCAGGTCGGATTGCCCGTCCTGATCGTCATGGCCGCCATTGTTGGCTGCGTTATCGGTGCGCGGCGTTTCGCGACCTGAGGCGGCCGGCAGCGGCGTTTAACAGGGCGACCGAATAGAGCCGGTGCATGCCGATCAGCTGATTGAAGCCGGAGCCAAGATCGACGGAGCCGTCTGGCCGGATACGCGCCGGCACGACGGCGCTGCCGAAGTAGAGCCGCGTCGCGCAGTCCAGCGGCGTGCGCATCAGCCAAGAACTGGTCTTTGACTGATAGTCGCGCATGACGACCTGGTCTGCTGTGCGCGACTCAACCGTCCAGGCGGCGAACCGCTTTTGCTCACCTTTCGCTAGGGCAAGCGCCTGCGCATCGCTTGACGGCTTCGCGACCAGCGTGGCCAGCACCAGGCGTTCAGCTTGAACAGCCAGGTCGTGTAAAAGGCGTCTATATAGTCGGCCAGACTAACCGCACCCGGCAGGTCGATGTGAAAACAGTCTGTATAGGCGCGGCGGTCGCGATAGGCGTGCAGGAGAGACGTGGCAGGCAATGCGTTGTCGGCAATCACGGGCATGGCGCGGTCTTTCAGCCGGTGGCGATAGGTTACGGCTCGCACGAATCCAGCCGGCGGGTAAGCGGACATGATGTCGCGCTGTGCCGGATTCCAGAGTGCAGGCAAGACCTGACGGCCCCGCCCGCTGCTTTGGTCAGGACAATTCTGGCTTATCGTTTTTTAGCCGGTTCGCGACCCTCGCGCGCAGACGACTTACAGCGGCTGCGATATGTTCACGCCTGAACCGGAAGGACGAGGCACATGAAGCGGCGAAGCAAGGCGGGCATGGCGTCCTGGAGCCAGTTGGCATGGCTGACCGGTGAGATGCTGCTGGCTTCGGCCAGCGTCATCCAGCACAGGACAGGGCGTATGGCGAGAGCGGGATACCCCTTGTCCGCTAAGGATCAGAAAGAATTTACCCGCATGGTCCAGGAAAAGATCGATGCCGGTCGCGAGGCTGCCAGCGCCCTGGCACTCGCCAGCCTTGATCCGGCCTTTATGAGAACCAATGCCTCGGCGCTCAGTGTAGGCGAGGCGATGATCAAGCCTTTTCACAAGCGGGCAAAAGTCAATGCCCACAGGTTGAAGGCGAAATTATAGGGCCTTCGGCAACAGTCCGATATTGGTCAGACAATTAAAGCCCAGTTAGGACGCATATTCGCTAGCTTGATAGACGGCTTTAGCGCAAAATTTGCCGTTTCGCCCCTTAAAGGTCCTACAATTAGAGCCTCACCTGTGGCTATTTGCCAACAGAGGTAAAGCAATGTTCGGCATTATTGGTCTAACCTTATTGACACTATAACGCTGACCAATTACCCCTTTTGCATGTGACCGCTACCACGGCGCGACAAGCAGCCAGGCCACAGCAGAACAAGTGCAAGCAATGCACAGCATCGGGAGAGAAACATCATGTCGTTAGTGCGCGGGACGTCCCGTCATACCCTTAAGCTTGCCCTGATGGGCGCGACCGTTCTGGCGGGCGCCTTCGGCGTCGCCAACGCTCAGGAAACAGCATCCGCTGGCCAGGACACCGACGTCGTCGTTGTCACCGGCTATCGCGGATCGCTGCAAAGCTCGACGACCGCCAAGCAGCGTGCGGTCGGCTTCCAGGACGCGATTTTTGCCGAAGACATCGGCAAGTTTCCTGACAATAACATCGCTGAATCCTTCAACCGCATTCCGGGCGTCAATATTTCGCGCGAAATCACCGGCGACGGCGTCAACATCGCCATCCGCGGCCTTGGCACCAACTTCACACGCGTCCTGCTGAACGGCGCCGCCGTAGCCGTTGCCTCGACCGGCTCGACGGATTCGCAGAACACCAACCGCGAAGTCGATCTTGACCTGTTCCCGACCGAACTGTTCACGCAGCTGACCGTCGACAAGAGCCCGCAGGCCAGCATGGTTGAAGGCGGCGCCGCCGGCACCGTCAACATGCGCCAGGCGCGTCCGTTCGACCGCAAGGGCAACCGCCTCTACGCCACGGTCACGGGCGTCAAGAACTCCGAAGCCGATGACTATGGCTACAAGGCTTCGGTTCTCGGCAGCGCGGTGTTCGACAGTTTCGGCATCCTGGGTGGCGTCTCGCTGTCCAAGACCCGGATCGCCGCCTCGGGCTTTGAAACCATCGGCTGGACCAATGCCAACCTCAGCGCCACCCAACGCACGACCGGCACGCGCAACGGCACCGGCGGCGGCAACTGGACGATTCCGGGCACCGTGCCTGCCAATGCCGGTAACGGCCTGACGACGGGCGCGACCATAGACCAGGCCTTTCTGCTGGCGCAGAATCCGGGCCTGACAATTGATCAGATCGATAACGCCATCATCCCGCGCCTTGGCCGCCCGATGAACGAGTACGGCGATCGCGATCGCGTCAGCGGTATCTTCGGCATGGAATGGCGCCCAAGTGATGGCTTCCGCGCCTATCTCGACACCATGTATGCCCATAAGAAGACGGACGTCGAGCGTACCGACATGAACTGGGTCGGCCGTAACGGCGCCGCCATCCCATTGAATATGAAGGTCGACCGTAGTGACTGCGCCAATGGCTGCGTGGTTACCGAAGGCACCTTCGCCAACGCGCAGTTCTTCCTCGAATACCGACCCTATACCGAAGAGACGGATTTCCGATCGGTCAATCCGGGCTTCGAATGGGACCTCACCGACCGCCTCAAGCTGTCGGCCAGCGCCAACTGGACCAAGTCCGAATTCCATCGCGAATCGCCGACCTTCCTGGTCATCACGCCGGGCTCGTCGGGCCTGACGGTGAAGTATACCAATGACGGCGGCATTCCGGTCATGTCATCGAATGTTGACCTGAACAATCCGGCCAGCTTCGTCTGGAACGGCGGCCGCGTGAATATCCAGGACGAAAAGCGCATTACCGAAACCAAGGGGGCGCGGGCAGACCTGAAGTGGGGCGACAGCGCATTCAACATCCAGTTCGGCGCCTCCTATGACGACACGATGCGCAGCATCAATGCCTACGACAACAGCCAGGCGTGGCAGAACGCGGTGTGCGGCAACAATCCGAACGTCTTCCTGCCGGGACCGAACACCCAGCCGGCCTGTAAGGGCGAAGTCATCACCAACACCGCCGCAGCTATCGCAGCCGGCTATCCGGCCTATGCCGGCCTGGGCACCGGCTATTCGTCGGGTACGCCCGCGCTTGCCTATGGCGGCTCGCTGGTTCCACAATCCGCCCTGGCCAGCTATCTGTCGGCCGGCCCGTATGGCTACATCACGGTCGACTGGGACAAGTTCAAGACGGCGTCGCAATACGACAAGTTCCACGACTCGGCGCCCGAAGCCGGCAGCGCCAATACCGGCGCCAGCGGTGGCCTGGTGCAGGAAAAGGTTCAGGGTGCCTATATCCAGGTCAACGGCGATCGCGACATCTTCGGTTCGCACCGCCTGCGCTATAATTTCGGCATCCGCGCGATTACGACCGAACAGACGATCGGCGGCCGTGTCTCGATCCCCGATCCGCGCAACTCGCAGGATCCGGACGGCGCGGGGCCCCTGCCGAACGCCTGCCCAGGTACCGGCAACGTACGCGACGGCGCCTGCTACCCGAACCTCGTGACCTTCGCGACGACGACCACGATCTACAAGAACTACCTGCCGTCGGCCAGTTTCGCGCTGAACATCACCGACAAGCTGATCGGCCGTCTGTCATCGTCGACGACCATGACGCGAGCGAACCCGAACACCATGTTGCCGGGCCTGAATTTCTCCTCGCCGTCGGCGGATACGGGCAGTGTTGGCAATGGCGGCCTGAAGCCGTTCATCTCTGACAACCTGGACGTCGGCTTCGAATACTACACCGGCCGCGAAGGCTATTTCGGCGTGACGGCGTTCAACAAGAAGATCACCGGTTTCACGACCAACGGCAATTCGACTGTGCCTTTCTCGGCGCTGGCGGCCTATGGCGTGACCTATGATACGCTGAGCCCAACCCAGCAGACCGCCATTACTTCGCGTGGCGGGCCGGCAGCTGCGACGGTTGTCCTGACCCAACAGGTCAATGCGACCGGTCTTTTGACGGTCAACGGCACCGAGTTCAACTGGGTGCAGCCGCTGGGTCAATGGTTCGAAGCGCTGGATGGCTTCGGCTTCAGCACCAACTACACCCACATCAAGCAGACGGGCACGGGCGCTGCGCCGGCCATCGCGATCGGCGTGCCGGAAAACACCTATAACTTCACGGCATTCTACGAAGCCAATGGCCTGATGGTCCGCCTGTCGGGCAACCACGTCGATGGCACGCAGTCGTCGGGCACCAACCAGAACGGCATCACGGCTGCGGCCTTCTATTCCGAAGCCCGCGACCAGCTGGACCTGTCGTCGAGCCTGGAGCTGTCAAAGTTCAATGTGCCGGGCAACCTTCAACTGACGCTGGATGTTATCAACCTGACCGATGCGGAACTGCGGACGAACTTCCAGTTCAGCAACGCTGCCTTTACGGTCTACAAGCCGGGGACGACCGTCATGGTTGGTCTGCGCGGCCAGTTCTAGGTCTTGCCTATCTCAATCCGGTCGCGGCGACGCGGCCGGACAGGAGGGGCCCGCCAAACCGGGGAGGGCCCCTCCATCTCCTGCCTGCAAGCCGGGCGATGACTTCACTGCCTGTTTTGACTTCCACGCGGCGGCATCGTCACTGGCAATGCCGCCGTTCTTTTCCCTCAGGACGGGCAGGTTTTTTTAGGGTTGAAACCCTTTTCGGGAAAGGTCATACAATCTGTGTCCATTCACGACGCGTCGCAGATGTCCGAAACCAAAAAGCTTTATCGCCAGATCGCTGATTCTATTGCCGCCGAAATTGAGTCGGGGCGATACACGCCCGGCGACCGGCTGCCGACGGAACGTGACCTGGCGGTGCATTTCGGCGTCAGTCGCCCGACTTTGCGTGAAGCCCTGATTGCGCTCGAAATCCTCGGCTATATCGAAGCCAAGCACGGTCACGGCATCCTGGTCACCGAGCGCCATGCCCCGGCCATGCCAATCACCGACAGCGAAATCGGCGCCTTCGAGTTAATCGAGGCGCGGCGCCTGTTCGAAGGTGAAGTCGCAGCTATGGCGGCAACTCAGGCCAATAATGAGCAGGTCGAGGCGTTGGACAAGCTGCTGAAGGCCATGGCCGACAAGGATCCGGTCATCGCCGAAAAGGCCGACCGTGAGTTCCACCTGATGCTGGCGCACATTACCGGCAACGGGGCTCTTATCGCTACGGTCGAAAACCTGTGGGACTGGCGCTATCGCTCGCCCTTGGCACGCAATATCCTGTCGCGGGCGGCCGATCTCGGCATGGCGGCGCGGATCGGAGAGCACACCGCGATTGTTGACGCGCTGCGCAACCACTCGCCCGCCGCGGCGCGCCAGGCGATGCACGACCATATGGACCGGGTGATCGAGCACCTGCTCAATGCAACCGAGGACTTTGCGGTCGAAACCGCCAAAAAGGCCTCGACCGAACGCCGCAAGGCCCTGGCCAAGAAGTTCCAGGCGCTGGCGATTTCGCTGGAAGCGTAAGAGCCGGCTCGGTTGGGGCCATCGCTGTCGTCCTCCAAAAACTGAGTCGCTCACAGCTTTATTCTGCTGACATTATCCGTCGCGACTCGCGTTATGCCCAAGGCGCACCTATCTGACCACAGGCGGGCGCAAGAAGGGCAAACATGGATAGCATCATCTCGATCAAAGGTCTGCGAAAGACCTATAAGGGCGGTCACCAGGCGCTGAAAGGCGTCGATCTCGATATCCGGCGCGGCGAAATTTTCGCGCTTCTTGGGCCCAATGGCGCCGGCAAGACGACACTGATCGGCGCGGTTTGCGGGCTGGTGCGCATTACCGAAGGCACGGTCATCGCCGACGGCCACGACGTCGTGAAGGACTTCCGCAAGGCGCGCGAAAAGATCGGCCTGGTCCCTCAGGAACTGGCGACCGACATGTTCGTGAAGGTGTGGGACACGGTCGAGTTCTCGCGCGGCCTGTTCAACAAGACGCCCAATAAAAAGCACCTTGAGCAGGTGCTGCGCGACCTGTCGCTGTGGGACAAGAAGGATAACAAGATCGCCACCCTGTCGGGCGGTATGAAGCGCCGCGTGCTGATCGCCAAGGCCCTGGCGCACGAGCCTGACATCCTGTTCCTCGATGAACCGACTGCGGGCGTCGATGTCGAGCTGCGGCGCGACATGTGGGAAATGGTCCGCAAACTGCGCGAGCGCGGCGTGACCATCATCCTGACAACCCACTATATCGAAGAGGCCGAGGAAATGGCCGACCGGATCGGGGTCATCGACAAGGGCCAGATCATCCTGGTCGAGGAAAAGCGCGCCCTGATGAAGAAGCTGGGCCAGACCGAGATGAAGATCGAACTGAAGGCGCCACTCGACGGCATGCCACCGGAACTGAGCGGATGGCCGGTCACCCTGTCCGAGGACGGCCTGGTGCTGACCCTGACGCTGAAAGGCGAAGACAGCGAAGAGGACACTTCGGCGGCCGATTTCATCAAGAAGCTGGCGGCTGAAAACATAGACTTCAAGTCGATCGATATGCACCGCTCCTCGCTCGAGGACATCTTCGTCAGCCTGGTAGGGAAAACGCAATGAACTGGCATGCTATCCGCGAAATCTATGCGTTCGAACTGGGCCGGTCGATCCGCACCCTGTTCCAGAGCCTGGCGGCGCCGGTCATTTCGACCTCGCTTTATTTCATCGTCTTCGGCTCGGCGATCGGCGGCCGCATGGCGGAAATCGATGGCGTGGCCTATGGCGCCTTCATCGTGCCAGGCCTGATCATGCTGACCGTCCTGACCGAAAGCACGTCGAATGCCTCCTTCGGCATCTATCTGCCGAGGTTTACCGGGACGATTTACGAAGTCCTGTCCGCGCCGATATCCGTGACGGAAATCCTGATCGGCTATGTCGGGGCTGCGGCGACCAAGTCGGTTGTCCTCGGTTGTGTTATCATGGCGACGGCGCGGCTGTTCGTGCCCTATGAGATCGTTCATCCGGTGTGGACGGCGATGTTCCTGATCCTGACCTCGGTGACCTTCTGCCTGTTCGGCTTTATCCTTGGGGTCTGGGCGGACGGCTTCGAAAAGCTGCAGGTCGTGCCAATGCTGATCCTGTCGCCGCTGGCCTTCCTGGGTGGCACCTTCTACTCGATCAAGATGCTGGCCGAACCCTGGCAGACTGTGGCCCTGTTCAATCCGATCGCCTACCTGGTCAACGGCTTCCGCTGGGCCTTCTACGGTACCGCGGACATATCGGTGTGGGTAAGCTTAGGCATGACCTTCGTTTTCATGGCGGTGTGCCTGGTGATCATCACCTGGATATTCCGTACGGGATATCGGTTGAGGACGTGATTCCCGCTCCCCGCTCGCGAGGAGAAGAAAAAGGAACCTAACCCTCGGCCAGCAGCTTCGCCGCCTGGCTGATATTGTCCTGAAGCGTGCGCAGGCCCGAGGCGTGGTCGCGGATTTCCGTGGCCGCGGAACGCACGCCCGGCTCATGAGAACTGCACAGCGTGCCGGCGCGTTCATAGATGGCGTTGGCCGGCCGCGTCAGATTGGTGCTGCACAGCTTGAGCAATTCTGCCGAGGCGGCATTCATGCCCTGAAGCTCATAGAGCTGGCGGCGGAGACCGGCCTCGTCGCGGGCATTGCGCAGCACATAGGCCAGCTGGTGCGACAGGACGCGCCAGTTGAGCGGCTTCACCACGAAAGATGTTGCGCCCAATGCATAGGCGCGGTCGACGGCCGCCATGTCTTCGCGGCCCGTGGCGACGACGATCGGCAGGTGACGCAGCCCGTCGCTCGCGCGCACCCGTTCGATCAGCTCGAAACCATCCATGTTCGGCATTTCAAGGTCGATCAGGGCGATGTCGATCCCGCCCTGCTGCAGGCGCGCAAGCGCGACCACGCCGTCCTCAGCGACCTCGACCTCGACGTCCGGTGTAGCGAGATGGACGGTGGCGAACTCGCGCAGGATGGGGTCGTCATCGGCCACCAGCAGGCGGGCCGCTTCAAAGCTTACAAAACTCATTCTTTTAACACAGTGCCGTTTGATGGGCCGACGCCGGCCGGAACGGGGACGCCCGATCCGACATAGCGGTTGTTGATGACCAGGGTGGGGCCGTTCTTGAGCTGGATGTCGCGCGCCACGATGACGCTCCAGTCGGAGTCCTGCGCGACACTGCCCTTGGCGGTGACTTCCAGGGTGGCGCTGGGCATGTAGATGGTGCCAAGCAACTGGCCTGCATTGCCGGACGCGATCTTGAAGGTGTTGTGGTTCTGCCGCGTCGTCGCGATCAGGAAGCCGGCGAACGGGCCGGATTTGCGCGCCGTCAGGCGGACAGTGGCCTTGTCCGCGAAATTGAAGATGTTGAGCGGGCCGAAGATCAGCGCGACATCGTCCCCCGTCAGGACTGAGTCCTGGGTCATGATCACCCCGCCCATGAAGTAGTGATCACCAGGCAGGAGGCGCAGGCGCGCCTTGCCGGCAACCAGGACCGGCAGGCAATGTACGCCGGCGGGCAGGCTGGAATCGTTAAGCAGGGGCGTGAGGCCGACACTCAGGCCGAGATTCAGATTGCACAGGGTCTTTGGGTCGAGGTTCATGCCGTCGAACGGGTCAGGAATAACCATGGCGCCTGAATTGCCTTGCGGGTAGGTCGTCCCGGTGACCGTGCCGGCCGCCTGGACGCGTTCGGCGGTAATCGATGAGGATTTGCCGACCGTGATGTTTTCGTTGGCGTGGATCAGGCAGCCGGGTGCGCGGATCTGCGAATTGTTCGTCACCTGAATGCCGCCGCCGGACGTTTGCAGCACGCACAAGGGTGTCTTTTGCAGGGCTTCAGCCGTGGCGGTCGCCTTGATGGTCTTGTCGCCGATGCCGGTGATCGCCGCCAGCGACTTGTGGTCGGCGGTGCCGTTCACTGTGACGGTGCCGTCGGCCTCATTGACAACGACCTGAAAATGAAAGACGCCGGGATCGGGCGCTGCGGCGACGTTTCTTCGCGCTGTGACCGTCGCGGTGGTCGTGACTTCGCCGACAGCGTCGTAGCTGGCGATCGCCAGCTTGCCTGCACCGGCCAGGGCGCCGGTGTCGACGGCCTCCTGAAGCAGAGACCGCGTGTTTGAAATCATAAAGAATTCAAGGGCGCCCATGACGGCCATGACGATGGGCACGGCGGTGAGGGCGAAGGTCATGGCAACATTGCCGCGCCGGTCTGCACCGTGCGCGGAGACAATTTTCAACAGACGCCTTGCCCATATAAACACCCGGAGAGCCTACCGGAAAAGGCTTAAAATCCAGCTTAGGGATATCGTAAACGCCGGTAAGGGAATTATGGTTAACGAGATGGTAACGGCCTTCGGCTACCCGTAGGACGGGTGGGCCGGACGAGTAGATGCAGAAGACACCGAAATCAAAGCCGGCGAAGGCGAGGCCAGGCAGGACAGGGCACAAGAGTTCGATCCGCAGGCGGCTGATGTGGCTCAGCCTGGGGTCGGTGCTGCTGTCGACCCTGCCGGTCGCCGGCCTGTTCGTCGCGCACGAAGCGTCGCGCCAGGCCCAGGCGCGCTGGACGGTCATGACCTCCGCCGCCGAAGTGCTGGCGTCGAGCGCGGTCGAAGCCGTCGAGACCCACGACCAGCCGCACGCCTTCGCCGCCATCCGCGCTGTGTCGCGCACGCCGGGCATCATCTATGGCCGTGTCGAAGACAGCAATCGCGCCGTCCTGGCGGAGACCGGCACGGGCGCGCGCCTGCGCAACGACGTCAAGCTCAATGCCGATTTCGCCAGCCCTGGTATCCTGCCGCTGCTGATGACGCGCAGCATCGAGGTCGAGGCGCCCGTGCGTTCGGGGAACCGCACGATCGGACGCGTCGTTGTTGTCCATACGGCTGAGGGCATGGCCGGCTCACTCCTCCAGGCCCTGGCCGGGATGCTGGCGATCGCGGCCCTGACGCTGCTGGTGGCGCTGATGGTCACGCGCCGGCTGCAGGCCGCCATGACCCGGCCGCTGCGCGAGCTGTCGGAGTCGATGGCGGCGATTTCGCAGGGCGATTTCAGCCGGCGCGTTGCCGTCGCCGGGCAGGACGAACTTGGCGGACTGGTCGAAGGCTATAACGCCATGCTCGACGCCATCCGCGAGCGCGACGAACAGATCGCCGGACAGATGCGTGGGCTGGAGGCGGAAGTCGCCGCGCGCACAAGTGACTATGTCGCCGCCCGCGACGAAGCCGTGGCCGCCAATGCTGCCAAATCCGACTTCCTGGCGACGATGAGCCATGAAATCCGCACGCCGATGAACGGTGTCATGGTGATGGCCGAAATGCTGGCCGGTGAAAGCCTGCCGGCCAAGGCGCGGCGCTATGCCGCCACCATCGTCAAATCGGGCAAGGGGCTTCTGGCTGTCATCAACGACATTCTCGATTTTTCCAAGATCGAGGCCGGCAAGCTCGAGATCGAAACAGCCGACGTCGATATCGTCGATACGGTCGATGAGACCCTGGCCCTGTTCAGCGCCGCTGCGCGCGACAAGGGGCTGGAGCTGGTGGCGGCCGTCAGCCCCGATGCGCCGCGCATGGTGCGAGGGGACGCCGTGCGGCTGGGCCAGGTGGTGTCGAACCTGGTATCCAATGCCCTGAAATTCACCGAAAGCGGTCACGTCCGCGTTCGCGTCGAGGCCGACCCTAAGCCGGATTTCCTGCGCGTGGTCGTCGAAGATACCGGTATTGGCATCGCCAGGGACAAGATCGGCAAGCTGTTTTCCGCCTTCACCCAGGAAGACCAGACAACGACGCGCCGGTTTGGCGGCACAGGGCTGGGCCTGTCGATCGCCAAACGCCTGGCGGAAGCCATGGGTGGCCGTATCGCCGTGACGAGCGAGCAGGGCGTCGGCACCGAGTTTCACGTCCGTCTGCCGGTTGCGGGCACGGAGACTGCGGCGCCGCCTCAGGTTGATGGGGCGCTGCCGGTTCAGGTCCTCGTAGCCGCTCCGATCGAGCGCAATGCGCTGGTGCTGCGGCTGTCGGCCGCCGGCGCCGATGTTGCTGGCACCGAACCAAGGTTGACCATTGCCGACCGCGCCTGCCGTGATCATGTCACCTGCGCGCCCGAAACGCTCGTCCTGCTGGCGGATGCGGGCGACAACGAAGCTGAGGACTGGGTCCTGGACGGGCGCGCCGCCTGTGTCCTGGCCCGGCCGCTGCGCCACCGCGATTTCGACCGCCTGATCGCCGCCGTGCGCGATGGCCGCCCGTTGGTGGCGCACGAGCCGGCGCCGGACGCCGAGGTGATCGACGTCGTCTATCCGCGCGCCCGGGTGCTGGTGGTCGATGACGGCGAGGTTAACCGCGAAGTCGCCTGTGAGGCCCTGTCGCGCTTCGGCATTACCGCGCACACCGCCGCCGATGGCCAGGAAGCGCTCGATATCCTGGACAGTGAGGCCTACGACCTGGTGCTGATGGACGGCTCTATGCCTGTCCTCGACGGTTTCGAAGCGACGCGGCAACTGCGCGCGCGCGGCCAGGAAGTGCCTGTCGTGGCGCTGACGGCGCATGTGGTGGGCGCTGCCGCCGAAGCGTGGCGCGAGGCCGGCATGGATGGCGTCCTGCATAAGCCGTTTACGCTCGAGGCGCTGGGCAGTGTCCTGCACGACTGGCTGGCCGCCAAGGCGCGCCACGTCGATGAGGTTGCGACCGTCGAGGTTCAGGTTCCAGTCGTCGTCGAAGCCGCGCCGGTGCCCGCCCAGGCCAGTATCGATATGTCCTTGTTCGATGCAGATACGCTGAAGCCGATCCTGGCGGGCCTGAAGAATGGCCGCAGCGATTTCGTCACCCGTGTCGTCGGTCTCTACCGCAGTCACGCCCCCGAAGCCGTTGGCCGCATGGCGGCGGCGTGCCGCAGCCGCGACGCCGCCGAAATGACGTCGGCCGCCCATGCACTGAAATCGATGAGCCTGAACTTGGGCGCCAAGGCCGTCGCCACCGTTGCCGGTGAGATCGAAAAGGCCGCGCGCGACGAAGGACGCGTCGTGCCGGCCGACGTCATCGAAGGCATTGCGGCCCTGGCTGATCGGACGATTGTCGAGTTGGGACGCATCGTCGATACGCCGGCGGCCGTTCCGACCGCAGCCGGTCAGGTCGATCCGGATGTGGCGTTGATGGCTGAGCTGGAGGCCGACATCGATGCCGGCCGTCTCGAGATGCTGTATCAGCCGATTTACGACCGCCACGGCCAGAAGGTGATCTCGGCCGAGGCGCTGGTGCGCTGGGCGCGCAACGGCAAGCCGGTCGGACCAGCGGTCTTCATTCCGTTGGCGGAGCGGACCGGGCTGATCACGAAGATCGGCGCCTTTGCCCGCCGCCGCGTACTGCAACAAGCGGCCGCCTGGGGGCTGCCGGTCGCGATCAATGTCTCACCGATCGAACTCGACCGGCCGGGCTTCCTCGACGGCGTTCGCGCGCTGCTGAAGGAGACGGGCTATGATGCCAAGTGCATGATTCTGGAGGTCACCGAGACGGCGTTCCTTGGCGAGCCGTCGCGCACGCGTTTGCTGTTCGAAGAACTGCGCAGCCTCGGTATCCGGCTGGCTCTGGATGATTTCGGCGTGGGTTATTCGTCGCTGACGGCGCTGCATCGTTTCCCGTTCGACAAGATCAAGATCGACCGCGAATTCGTCACCGCACTCGACGGCGAGTCGCGTAGCGCGCTCGAAGCCCTGGCCATCGTCCAGGCGGTTACGGGCATTGGCCGCGCCTTCGGCATGCAGGTGATCGCCGAAGGGATTGAGACTGTCACTCAGCACCAGCACCTGAAGGCGGCGGGGATCCACGGCATGCAGGGCTATCTGTTCAGCCGGCCGGTAACGGCGGCCGACTTCACGGCGCTGATCGGCGGCGTTGAGGCCGCGCCGCAACGTGATGTTGCCTGACCCAACATAATGCCGTGATATCCGGGGCGCAGGGCGTAAACCATATTGCGCCTTTATCGCCTGACGCGCGAAATTCTCCGAAAAATTACGGAGGAGGCGAGCGATGGAAGACGTCATTATCGTTGGCGCCGGCATGGCCGGTCTCGCAGCGGCGATCGAACTGAAACGCAGCAACGTATCTTTTCGCATCCTCGAAGCCGGGGACGGCGTCGGTGGCCGGGCGCGCACGCGAATCCTGCGATCCGGCGTGGCGGCGGACCTCGGCGCGCACTGGCTGCACGGCGACAGCAATCCGCTGACCCAGGAGCTGCAGCGTTTCAGTGTGACGGCGCGGCCCGACGCGGGCGATGTCCTCTGGCTTTATCGCGATGGCGAAGCGCAGCAGGAAGATATGGAGGCCTGGCTGGACGCGGCGATCCGCGGCGATCTGGCCAACGCAATCATGGCCGGGGACCATCCCGACGTTCCCCTGCCGGAACTGGGCGTAGATGACGCCGCGCGCGACATGCTCGCGACCTTCAGCCTGCTGTGGAACGGGGTTCCACCGCCGATCTATCCATCGGCGCGCGAGTTCCTGACCGATGAGAACACGCCGGGCGGCGTCCACGTCGAAGGCGGGATGTGCACCCTGACCTCGGCCCTGCTGGCCGAAGCCGGCGCCGATCGTGTGCATCTGCGCACCTCGGTTTGCCGCATAACGGAGACAGCCGATGGCGTCAGTATTCAGTCGATGGACGGATCGGTGTGGACGGCGCGCCGAGTGATCTTCACCGGATCGCTGGGCGTCCTCCAGGGGCGGTTGGTGACCTTCACGCCCGATCTGTCGCGCGGCTTCCACGAACAGATCGCCGGCCTCGTCATGGGGCACATCAACAAGATTATCATTGAGGTCGATCCTGAATTCATGGCCGTCAACGGTGTGCCGGTGGACATGGCGCTGGAACTGCTCGACGGCGAGGCGCCGCACTTCTGTCACGTCCATAGCGCCGGCCAGCCGGTGATCCAGATCTATGCCGGCGGGCAGCAGGCTGAGGCGATCGAGTCCCTGGCGGCCGACCAGGCCCTGGCCTATGCGCGCGACATACTTGCGCCGGTCGAAGTATTGAAGGGGTTCGAAGCGCATGTCATGTCGCCGCCGATCGTTACGCGCTGGGTGGCCAACCCCTATACGCGCGGCGCCTATTCGTGCTGCCTGCCAGGAGCGCGCCGATCGGGACCGCTGACCGAGGGCTTGGTGACCTTCTGCGGCGAGGCCTTCGACGAGCGCTTTCCGGCGTCGTTGCCAGGGGCCTGGCGTTCGGGCAAGGCGGCGGCCGAGATCGTTATCGCGGAATTGGCGAAGCTGGCCGTGCCTGAAACAGCCTGATCGCGTCGCTAGCTCTTCAGGCTTTTCAGGATCGCGGCGATGGCGATCTCGGCGATCTCCAGGTCTTCTTCCCCCTTCAATCCGCTGATCGCGACGCTGCCGACGCACTTGCCATCGACGACGACAGGCGCGCCGCCATCCCAGCCGACATAGCGCGATGAGCCATGATAGCTCATCAAGGCGTTGTCCGAAAACGTATCACGGCCGGTATCGCCGGACTTCCGGCGTACGCGTGAAGAGGTAAAGACCTTGTCTGCGGCAATGACGGCCGAGGGCAGGGAGGCGCCGTTCATGCGCCACAGCGCAATGACTTCGCCGTGCCGGTCGCCAACGGCGATCGAGCCGGCCTTACCGCGGTTGCGCAGTTCGCCGATAGCCGTATCGATGGCGATCCTGGCTTCTTCTTCGCCGAGTTCGATATAAGTCTGCATGGCGTGTCTCCTCCTGGCTGCCGTAGGACAGCCCGTCCGTGCCGTCAAGGTCAATGGGGAATCATGTCATCTGACGCTTATGAGGGGCATAGCCCGAAAGGAGATGTCTACCCGCCCGAAGGCTATGCGTTCAGCCTGACCTCATTTTGGCGGATCATTCGGATCGCCTCGTCAGGTCCCGCCCGGCCGAGGTTCCTGAACTCACGGCCTTCCATCAGGTTGTAGGACAGGAAGAAGTGCTCGATCTCGGCCAGCTTCTGAGTCGACAGGTCCTTGTAATGGCGCAACTCCGGCGGATTGTGCGGCGTCTCGAGTACGCCCAGCAGCCGGTCGTTACGAAACGTCCTGCCGTCGTCGGTTTGCTCGGCCTGCAGGACCCCGATGACACGTACCGGCACGACCGCGCCGATGTGCAGCGGCTCATCCATTATGACAAGGATGTCGAGCTCGTCGCCGTCTTCGCCGCGCGTCTGCGGGACAAAGCCGAAATTGTAGGGAAAATAGGCGCCAAGTGGCAAAAGCTTGCTGAGGCGGAAAAGACCACTTTCCGGCTCGTGCTTGTACTTGCCATTGCTGCCCTTGGGCGTATCGATGACCGCATTGACCAGGCCGGTCTTCGAGTCGATGGCCTCAAGGGCGTGATAGAAGTCCATCAATGCTTGTCGCGGTAAACGATGCGATGTGGCCGGTGATAGGTCACGCGTGTCATGGCGCTGCCGACCGCGTAACCAATGAGCAGGGCCAGGGCGAAACTGGCCAACGGCATGGTCTGGACGTTTTCCTGCAACCGGTGCGCAGTGTCCGTCAACTGATCCTTGACGGATTCGTAGGGCGGAATGGCCTTGGCGGTCGTGCGCGGTTCCAGATCGATGCGGTGTGGCGTCAGTACGTCCATGAGCGGCTCCCTCCTGTTGGATTTCAAAATATGAGCCTAGCGCACGCCAAGTAAGGATGAAGCGGAGCGCACATGAGTCCGCTGCAAAAAACCAATAAGCAGGGTGCGGCAAACCCTCCCTTGACCCCACAGGGTGAAACGCTTAGATGATAATCATTCGCAGCTTTTTGGCGCAAGATTTTGCCCGGCAGTGGTGCGATGCCGGACGAACCAGAAACGTTTCAAATGACCCTGAGTGAACTGCCCGCCTTTACCGCCGCTACCGTCGTGGAGGTGCGCGATGTCGCTGACGGCGACGTCATCGGCCGGCGCCTGCGCGAACTGGGGTTTGTGCGCGGAGAGCCGGTCAGGATCGTCGGCAAGGGCTTCCTGGGGAGTGATCCGTTGCTGATCCAGATCGGCTTTACGCGCTTTGCGCTGCGCCGCGCCGAGGCCGCCAGAATTCTGGTGGAATCGGTTCATGTGGAGACGGTCTGATGGACAGCCTGACGATCGCCCTGGTCGGGAACCCCAATTGCGGCAAGACCGCCCTTTTCAACCAGCTGACCGGCGCGCGCCAGAAAGTTGCCAACTACGCCGGTGTGACGGTCGAGCGCAAGGAAGGCGTCTTCACCGCGCCTTCAGGTCGCAAGGTCAAGGTGCTGGACCTGCCGGGTACCTACAGCCTCGACGCCATGGGCGCCGACGAAATCATCACGCGCGATGTCTGTCTGGGTAATCGCGAAGAGGAGATGCCCGACCTGATCGTCTGCGTCGCCGACGCGACCAATCTGCGCCTGCATCTGCGCTTCGTCCTTGAGGTCAAGGCGCTGGGCCGTCCCATGGTCGTGGCGCTCAACATGATGGACGCCGCTGCCCAACGCGGCATCCAGATCGATGTCGCCACCCTGTCGCGCGAACTGGGGTTGACCATCATCGGCACCGTGGCGACCAAGATCAACGGCGCATCCGACCTTGTCGCCTATCTCGACCGCAATGCCGCCGACCACATTGCACCCGAAACCGTGCCGGACGATCTGCACGCCGAAGTCCGCCGCCTGCTTGATGTCGCGGTCGTCATGCCGACGCGCACGTCGAAGGTCGATGATGCACTGGATCGCTTCTTTCTCAACCCGATATTTGGCCTGCCGCTGCTGGTCGTGCTGATGTTCGTCATCTTCCAGGCGGTCTTTGCCGGGGCGGCGCCGTTGCAGGGCGGTATCGAAGCCGGTTTCGGCTATCTGGCCGGGCTGGCCGGCGAGCACATGCCGGACAGCCTGCTCAAGAGCTTCATCGTCGATGCCGTCATCAACGGCATGGGCGCCGTGCTGGTCTTCCTGCCGCAGATACTGATCCTGTTCTTCTTCATCCTGGTCCTGGAAGAGTCGGGCTATTTGCCGCGCGCAGCATTTATGCTGGATAAGCTGATGTCGGGAGCAGGGCTGACCGGGCGTTCCTTTATCCCCTTGCTGTCCAGCCACGCCTGCGCCATCCCAGGTATCATGGCGACGCGCAGCATTCCGGATGTGCGCGAACGGCTGACGACGATCATGATCGCGCCCTTGATGACCTGCTCGGCGCGTCTGCCGGTCTACACATTGTTGATCCCCGCCTTCATTCCGGAACAGACGGTTGGTGGTTTCCTGAGCCTGAACGGCCTGATCCTATTTGGCATGTACGTTGTTGGCATTCTTAGCGGTCTTATTGTGTCGTGGGTCATGACCCTCACCCGCCGCAAGATCGAATATCCGCTGATGATGGAACTGCCGTCCTATCGCCTCCCGGGAGCGCGCAACCTGGCGCTGGGCCTGCTGGAACGCGCCCGTATCTTCATCCGTCGTATCACCGGCACCATCTTTGCCGCCAACACCATATTGTGGGTGCTGACGACCTTCCCGGGCAAGCCGGAAGGCGCGGAAGGAGCTGCAGTCGATTATTCCTTCGCCGGCATAGTCGGCCACGCCATGCAGCCCTTGTTCGCGCCAATCGGTTTCAATTGGCAGATCTGTGTAGCCTTGATCCCCGGGCTTACCGCGCGCGAAGTCGCCGTATCATCGCTGGCGACCGTTTATTCCGTTAGTGCGGCGGACGAGGGGGAAACGGCGGCGCAATTGACGACGTTAATCAGCAGCCAATGGGCGGTCGCCACCGGTCTGTCGCTCATGGCCTGGTACGTCTTTGCCCCGCAGTGTATGTCAACATTGGCTGTCATCCGGCGCGAAACCAATTCATGGAAGATGGTCGGCCTGACAGCAGGGTACTTATTCGTGCTGGCCTATGTCGCGTCCCTCATCACCTATCAGGTCGCGAGGCAGATATGGCCTATCTAATCCTGCAATACATGGTTCTGGCGACTGCTGTCTTGTTCAGCCTGTGGCACGTGCTGAACAAGCTCAGCCCCAAGACCCTTCAGGTCCTGCGGACGCGGGTGACCGGGCGTGCGCCTGAGGAAGCGCCGAAGGGCTGTGGCACCGGATGCGATACCTGCCGGATGTGCGCCACCATTACGGCGCTGACCAAGGATATTAGTCCGCGCTGACGAAATCGCGCGCGTCGATGAGTTGGCCGTTCATCCCGGCCGACTCGATGCTGGCCAGGAAAACGAAGCTTGAGGCCATGTCGTCCGCGGTCATCGCTAAATGAGCGCGCGTTTCCTGATTGGCGGCGGACAGGTGCAGCAGGGGAAGGGGGGCTACGGCATTGACGCGCACGCTGTGCTTGGCGGCGACCTGGGCCAGGGATCGCGTAAAGGCTGGCACGGTGTCGTCGTACGCCGTGTTGATGATCGCGCCGCCGGCATCCATGACCCTTAAGGCATTGCGTGTCAGGTAGAGGGTCGCGAACGCCAGGGGCGGCATGCCGCCGACCGTCGTGCTGTCGCGTTCGGGCGGGTTGTTGACGAGTATATCCAGACCGTCGAAGGCCGTGAGGGCCTCATCGAGGGCGCGGTCGCAGGTATCCAGTTCGCGCATGTCGCCATTGATGGTCACGCAAATTCGGCCCAATTGCTGGATCGACTGGCGCAGGGCATCGGGAATGCCCGCCGAGGACAGCAGCGCCACGTGCGCGCCTTCGCGGGCAAAACGCAGGGCAATCGCCTGCCCCAGCGGGCTTTCGACGCCGGTAATCAATACGCGTTTGCCGGCAAGCTTCCGTGGCACGGACGTATGATCCAGATCCGCGGGCACGGACCTGGCCTGCTTGGCCAGATTGTACATTAGGCATTCTCCACCGATGCCGTCTTTTGCGGCTTTTTCACCCGTGATTAACGTCAAAAGACGATAAAAATGCGATGTGGATTCCAGCGTTTCCGGGCCACGACTTCGTGAAGCTTGATTGATCCCGGCGGCGGTTTGTCCTTGCAATTGCAGGGAATTTCGTCTCTTTCGATAACCGGGCGATCGGGTTTTCGCGTGACGGGTGTAGAGTGGGTGTGCGGGGCACACTTTTGTTCGCGTTGCTTACGACATTCTTATGGAAAAATTGGCGCTTCTTATTGGATGCTTGCGGGCGGGGCCTTAGCTTGGATCTTTGGGGCTGCGCCGGACATGGGGACCGGCGTCCCTAGGGAACAGACATGCAGTCACCTTCGTTTCTGGCGAGCTTCGGGCGTCAGGCAAAAGCCGACGTCGTCACCTCACTCAGCCTGGCCATCGTGGCGGCTTTTTTCGTGGCCAGCGGCATTATCTCATACATGAATGTCGAGACTGTGCGAAAGGATAACCGAGAGGTTATGCGGACGCACAGCATACTGCTGGGCGCCAGCGACGTCTTCTCGCTCCTGAAGGACGCGGAAACCGGCCAGCGCGGCTACGTGCTGACCGGGCGTGACGCTTATCTTGAACCCTACAACGCCGCGCGCGCCGAACTCGAGAATGAGTTGAAAGCGCTTGAAAACCTGACGCAGGACGATGCCGTTCAGGCAGCCCGGCTGGCTGGCATCCGGTTGCGCGTGAATTCGAAACTGGCCGAACTGGCGCAGACCATCGAGGTCCGCCGTACGCAAGGCTTCGAGGCGGCGCAGGCGCTCATACTGACAGATCGTGGCAAGGCGGATATGGACATCGTCCGCTCCTCGATCAGCGCCATGCAGGCCGAGGAAGGCCAGAAACGCGCGCAGAAAATTGCCGAGATGAACGCCGCCTACGTGACGTCTGTGGCTTCGATCGGCATAGCGGCGCTTCTGGGCGTCATCCTGACCGGCATTATCGCCGGCCTGATCGGGCGGACCAGTGCCGCGCGCCGGCGCGAGGAATGGCTCCAATCCGGCCAGGTGGGACTGTCGAGCGCCATGCTGGGCGAGCAGAATATGGAACAGCTGGGTCACAACATCCTGACCTACCTGACCGGCTATACCAGCAGCGACGTCGCGGCCTTTTATGTCAAGGAAGGGGGGCTTTTCCGCCGCGCGGCAACCTATGGCGTGCCGTCCGACGCCGATACGCCCGATGCCTTCCGGAGTGGCGAAGGCCTGTTGGGTGAAGCCGCTGCGTCGGCGCGGCCTATTGTCTTGAAGGACTTGCCCGATGCCCATATCAAGGCGGGTTCGGCGCTGGGCCAATGGCGGCCGCGCCAGGTCGTCATCATGCCGGCCGTGTCCGAAGGCAGTGTCGACGCCGTCGTCGAACTCGGCTTCCTGCAGTCGCTTCCCGACACCACCCAGCCCCTGCTGCAGCGGGCCTCGGAATTCATCAGTATTGCGGTGCGCTCAGCGCGCTACCGCCAGCACCTGCAGAGCCTGCTGGAAGAGACCCAGCGCCAGTCCGAGGAACTGCAAAGCCAGTCCGAGGAGTTGCGCGTCAACAACGAGGAACTGGAAGAACAGAGCCGCGCACTGAAGGAGTCGCACATCCGACTGGAGCAGCAGCAGGCCGAGCTGGAGCAGACCAATAACCAGCTCGAAGAACAGGCCCAGGCGCTGGAGGTACAGAGGGACGAAATCGGCCGTGCCCGCGATACCGTGGAGGCCAAGGCCCGGGAGCTGGAGCAGGCGAGCCGCTACAAGTCCGACTTCCTGGCCAATATGTCGCACGAACTGCGTACGCCGCTCAATTCGTCGCTGATCCTGGCAAAGCTGCTGTCCGACAACACCGAAGGCAACCTGACCGAAGAGCAGGTCAAGTTCGCCAGGACGATCCAGTCGTCCGGCAATGACCTGCTGTCGCTGATCAATGACATCCTCGACCTGTCCAAGATCGAGGCGGGCCAGATGGACATCCGGCCAGAGCCGGTATCGCTGGTGCGGCTGACGAATGACCTGCGCCGGACCTTCGATCATGTTGCCGGCCAGAAGGGGCTGGAATTCCGCACGGTGATCGCCGATGGCCTGCCTGAGGTTGTCGATACCGACCGCCTGCGCCTGGAACAGGTTCTGAAGAACCTGCTGTCGAACGCTTTCAAGTTCACCGAGGATGGCTCGGTCGAGCTGAATATCAGCCAGACCAAGGACGGCCGGGTGCGCTTTGCCGTCGTCGACACCGGCATCGGCATTTCGCCGGAACAGCAGCAGGCCGTATTCGACGCTTTCCGCCAGGCGGATTCGACCATCAGCCGCAAGTATGGCGGCACGGGCCTCGGCCTGTCGATTTCCCGTGAGCTGTCACGCCTGCTGGGTGGCGTTCTGTCGCTGGAAAGCACGCCGGGCGAGGGCTCAACCTTCGCCATCACCCTGCCGTTCGTCTATGATCCGGCCAGCATCGCGCCGGCCTTGCGCGGCCAGCCTGCGCCGGTCGTCCAGGACACAGCACCGCGCGCCGCCCGCAACCTGCCGGCAAAGAAGGCGGAAACGGCCGACGCGCCGGCCACGCCGCTTCGCCGTTTGCCCGACGACCGCGGCAAGCTGGATGGCAGCACCCGCACCATCCTGGTTGTTGAGGACGATGAGGCGTTCGCGCACATTCTTTATGACCTGGCCCACGAGCTTGATTTCAAATGCCTGCTGTCATCGACCGCCGAAGACGCGCTGGTCACGGCACGCGAATATACGCCGTCGGCCATCGTGCTCGATGTCGGTTTGCCAGACCATTCCGGCCTGTCGGTCCTCGATCGCCTGAAGCACGACGCGCGCACCCGCCACATCCCCGTCCACGTCGTGTCGGCCAGCGACTACATGCACGCGGCCCTGTCGCTCGGCGCCATCGGCTACATGCTGAAGCCGGTCAAGCGCGAGGAACTGATCGAAGCGTTCAAAAACTTCGAGACCCATCTGGACGCCAAGATGCGCCGGGTCCTGATCGTCGAGGACGACGATACGCAGCGCGACGCCGTGCGCCGTCTGCTGGCCTCGCAAGACGTCGAATGTCACGCCGTCGGCACAGCCGCAGAGTGCCTGGAAGAGCTGAAGTCGCAGACCTATGACTGCATGGTGCTCGACCTGTCGCTGCCCGACGCGTCGGGCTATTCGCTGCTGGAGACGCTCAGCCAGGAAGAGGCCTATTCGTTTCCGCCGGTCATTGTCTATACGGGCCACGACCTGTCGGCCGACGAGGAAGAGCGGTTGCGCCGCTACTCGCGCTCGATCATCATCAAGGGCGCCAAGTCGCCCGAACGCCTACTCGATGAGGTCAGCCTGTTCCTGCATCAGGTGGTGTCGGAACTGTCGCCCGAGCAGCAGACCCTGCTGCGCAAGGCGCGTAACCGCGACAGCATCCTCGAGGGCCGTCGCATCCTGGTTGTCGAGGACGATGTGCGCAATGTCTATGCCGTCACCAACATCTTCGAGCCGCTGGGCGCGCAAATCCAGATCGCCCGCAACGGCAAGGAAGCCCTGAAGGCGCTGGATGCCGCACTGGCCGCCGGCAATGAGGGCGCCAATGGCGTCGATCTGGTCCTGATGGACGTCATGATGCCCGAAATGGATGGGCTGACCGCGACGCGCGAAATCCGCAAGCGCGCCGAATGGAAGAAGCTGCCGGTCATCATGCTGACGGCCAAGGCGATGAAGGACGACCAGGAAAAGTGCCTCGACGCCGGCGCCAACGACTATATGGCCAAGCCTCTGGATGTTGAAAAGCTGGTCTCGCTCGTCCGCGTCTGGATGCCGCGATGAAAGTCCAGGTCATGCGATGAACGCACCCGCGCACCTATCTGCCGCCAAGACAGAGGACATCGAAATCCGTCTTCTGCTCGAGGCCATCTTCCAGAAGTATCATTACGACTTCCGGGGATACGCCATGGCGTCGGTCAAGCGCCGCCTCTTCCAAGCACGCGAGCATTTCAACTGCCGGTCCTTTTCGGTGCTGCAGGATCAGGTGCTGCACGATGCTTCGCTGTTGCCGGCGCTGCTGGGCTACCTGACGGTGCAGGTGTCGGAGATGTTTCGTGATCCCCTGTATTTCCGGGCGATACGTGAAAAGGTCATACCGCACCTCAGGACCTACCCGTCGCTGAAGGTTTGGATCGCTGGCTGTTCGACGGGTGAGGAGCTTTATTCCTTCGCCATCCTGTTCCGCGAGGAAGGCCTGCTGGAACGGACCATGTTCTATGCGACCGACATCAATCCCGACGCGCTCAAGAAGGCAGAAATGGGTGTCTATGATCTCGACCGCATCAAGCTGTTTACCGAGAACCATCGGCTGTCTGGCGGCAAGTCGTCGCTGTCGGACTACTATACCGCAGCCTATGGCGCGGCGTCGTTCGACAAGTCCTTGCGCAAGAATGCCGTCTTTTCCGATCACAGCCTGGCGACCGACGCGGTCTTCGCCGAAACCCAGCTGGTGTCATGCCGCAACGTGTTGATCTATTTCAACAAGGATCTGCAGGACCGCGCGATTGGCCTGTTTTCGCAATCGTTGGCACGAAAAGGGTTCCTGGGGCTGGGCGCCAAGGAAACGCTGCGTTTTTCAGCCCACGCCGACGGATTTACCGAATTCGCGCGTGATGAACGCATCTATCAGAAACGGGACCGGTCATGAAGACGTCCGCCCCGAAAGCCGTTGCGCTACCTGTTACGCCCGTCGAAGCCATCGTCATCGGCGTATCGGCCGGCGGCCTGAAAGCTTTGTCGGCCATCCTGCCGGGCCTGCCAGGTGACTATCCACTGCCGATCATGATCTGCATCCATTTGCCGCCCGGAAAGAAAAGCATTGTTGCCGAACTGTTCGATGACAAATGCGCGCTCAGCGTCCGCGAGGCGGAGGACAAGGAGCCGATTCAGTCCGGCACTGTCTATTTCGCGCCGCCCGATTATCATCTCATGGTCGAACCGGACCGCCGCCTGTCGCTATCGAGTGAGGAGCCTGTCCTGTTTTCACGCCCGAGTATCAATGTTCTTTTCGAAACCGCGGCTGACGCCTATGGCGCGGGTTTGCTGGGTATCGTCCTGACCGGCGCCAATAACGATGGCGCGCAGGGGCTCAGCGCCATCATGCTGGCTGGTGGCGCAGCGGTTATCGAAGACCCGGCCGACGCCTACCAGGCCGCCATGCCGCAGGCTGCGATCGAGGCCTGCCCGGGGGCGCTGGTCTTAAGTCTGAGCGACATGGCGGCCTATCTTCTGCGGCTGGGACAGACCATGAGGGGCAGCGCATGACGGCTCCCGACACGGTTAAATTCCTGTTAGTCGACGACAAGTCCGAAAACCTTCTGTCGCTGGAAGCCGTCCTGCGCCGCGAAGGCCTGGAGATGATCAAGGCGCAGTCCGGTGTCGAGGCGCTGGAAATGCTGCTTAAGCACGACGTCGCGTTGGCCCTGCTCGACGTCATGATGCCCGAAATGGACGGCTTCGAACTGGCCGAAACCATGCGCGGCAATGAGCGTACGCGCCGCATCCCGATTATCTTCCTGACGGCCGGGTCGGCCGATCGTAGCCGCCGCTTCCGCGGTTATGAGGCGGGTGCTGTCGACTATCTTGAAAAGCCGCTGGAGCCCGATATCCTGCGCTCCAAATGCGACGTCTTTTTCGAACTGTACCGCCAGCGCCAGCAGATCTCGCGCCAGCGCGACAATCTGGCGGCGTCGGCCGAAGAGAACCGCAGGCTGCTGAAGGAAAGCCAGCAATATGCCCGCGCCTTGCAGGACGCCGATCAGCGCAAGGACGAGTTCCTGGCGACGCTGGCGCACGAACTGCGCAACCCGCTGGCGCCGATCAGCAACTCGGTGACCATCCTGGCTTCGGACCGCTCGCCCAAGCACGTCCGCGAACAGGCGTTGGGGATGATGGAACGCCAGGTCAAGCAGATGGTCCGTCTGGTTGACGACCTGATGGACGTGGCGCGCATCACGCGTGGCAAGATCGTGCTCAAGCCCGAGCGGCTGGACGTGCGCGATATCCTCAATGCGGCGGCAGAGATATCGCAGCCACTGGTCGATCAGTTCGATCACACCCTGATCACCGAGATGCCGAAGTCACCGGTCTGGCTGGAGGCCGACTTGACGCGCCTGGCGCAGGTCTTTTCCAACCTGCTCAACAATGCCGCCAAGTACAGCGAGCCCGGCCGCGAAATCCGCTTGAGTGCCGAGGCGGACAGTGATTTCGTCACGGTGCGCATCAAGGATCAGGGGCTCGGCATGACGCCTGAGACGATCGCACGCATTTTCGACATGTTTGCCCAGGCCGACGGCTCGCTGGAACGCGCGCATGGTGGGCTTGGTGTCGGCCTGACCCTGGTCAAGGCCCTGGTCGAGATGCATGGCGGCACCATATCGGCATCGAGCGCTGGCCTGAATGCCGGCAGCGAGTTCGCCGTCCGCCTGCCGTTGGCCGAAGGGAATGACGCCGTGTCTACCGATGAAGTGGCTGTACAGGCCGCCGAAGCGCCGCCGGGGGGTGGCTTGCGCATTCTGATCGTTGAGGACAATGAGGCCCTTGCGCAAACCACCGGCTGGATGATCGAGATGATCGGCCACGACTACAAGCTGGCCCACAACGGTCCGGACGCAATCGACCTGTCAAAGACCTATCGCCCCCACGTGGTCATGATGGATATCGGCCTGCCCGGAATGAATGGCTACGACCTGTGCGCCTTGATGAAAAAGGAGCCGGATTTGAAAGGCACGGTCTTCATCGCCCAGACGGGCTGGGGCCAGGACGAACACCGCCAGCGCGCCAAGGATGCTGGCTTCGATCATCATCTGGTCAAGCCGGTCTATCTGGAACTGCTGCGCGAGACGCTTGGTAAGATCGAAAAGGACCTCGAAGCTTTGAAGGTGAAGGCCTAGGGGCCCAGATTCCGGTGTGTGGCAGGGCCTAACTTTAGTCTCCTCTCCCCATGCAAAGGGGAGAGGAAAGGCGCGTAGCGCCAAGGTGAGGGGTAAACTTTCCAGCAGATACGCGCGCTGAAAGGACAGTAACCCCTCATCCGGTCGAGCAAGCTCGACCACCTTCTCCCCTCAGGTGGGGAGAAGGGAAGTGATGGGCTGTTCCTTACTTTAAGCGCTCGATCAACGCCATCGCAGCCGCTGGGTTCTTCACCTTGTCGCCGCTGATCACATAGACATAAACGTCCTTCGGTCCCGCCTTGTGGCCGCCGCGAGTGACGGCCGCCATGTCTTCGGGGACGTGTCCGGCCGCCAGCTTCTTGATCCGCGCCGTCCAATCATCCAGCGCTTTTTCCGAATAGCCTAGCTCATGCGCTTCGCTCGAACCCTGCAGGCGCAGATAGGCGAAGTCGGATGTGATGTCGGCGATCTGCGGGAACTCACAATCGGCAGCCGTGATCTGGCCGACATTATAACGACGGCACAGGTCGATGAAGGCCGGATCGCGGAAGCTGTCGTGACGGACCTCGACGGCGTGTTTCAACGCCACGCCATCGGCCTCGGCCGGCAGCAGCTTCAGGAAGTTTTCAAAGTCCTCGGCGTCGAACTTCTTGGTCGCCATAAATTGCCAGTTGATGGGGCCCAGCTTCGACTTCAGCTCTGAAATGCCGCTGGCGCAGAAGCGCTCGACCGAGTCTTTCGACTGCGACAGGTCCTTGCGGTTCGTCGCGTAGCGCGTGCCCTTGAGCGTGAAGACAAAGCCATCGGGCGTTTCATCGTGCCACTTGCGGAAGGACTCAGGCTTCTGCGCACCGTAATAGGTGCCGTTGACCTCGATCGAGGTCACCTTGGACGAGGCGTATTCCAGTTCCTTCTTCTGCGACAGCTTGTCGGGATAGAAGGGACCGCGCCAGGGCTCATAGGTCCAGCCGCCGATACCCACATAGATCTTGCTCATGTCGCGTCTCCGTTTGATCCGTTTTATCGGCGTGATCCTGACGCGGCAAGGTGTCAGTTTCCGGCAGCGACCTGAGCGAGCGTCTTGGCAGGGGTGATGGCCTGCGGGTCGAGGAAGCAGTGCAGGATGGCGGGCTTGCCGGACGCACGGGCGCGTTCAAACGCCGGCATGAATTCCGCCGTCGTACGCACGGTTTCGCCGTGTCCGCCGAAGGCTTCGGCATAGGCCTTGAAGTCGGGGTTCTTCAGATCTGTGCCGACGGCGCGGTGGGGATAGTCGCGTTCCTGGTGCATGCGGATCGTGCCGTACATGCCGTTATCGATGACGAGGACGATGACCGAAATGTCGTACTGGGCGGCCGTGGCGAACTCATTGCCGTGCATCAGGAAGCAGCCGTCGCCGGCAAAGACGATGACCGTCTGATCCGGTCGGGCGCGCTTGGCCATGATGCCGGCGGGCAGGCTGTAGCCAACGCTGCCGCAGGTCGGCGCCAGTTGCGTGCGCGGCTTTGAGTGGCGCCAGTGGCGGTGCAGCCAGATCGCGTAGTTGCCGGCGCCATTACAGACGATGGTGTCATCGGGCAGGGCGGCGTGCAGCGCCTTGACGGCTTCGCCATATTGGAAGTCACCGGGAATACGTGCCGGTTGCCCCGTCCAGGTCAGGTAGTCCATGTGGGCGTTTTCAGTCTCGGTTGCCCAAGGCAGGTCGAGTGGTGCCTTGAGATAGGACAGCGACTTGGCGAATTCATCGGGCGCGCAGACGATGCCAAGCGCCGGCTGGTAGACCTTGCCGATCTCGCCGGCGTCCGGGAAGATGTGAATGAGGGGCTGCTTAGGCTGCGGGATATCGATCAGCGTGTAGGAGGCGGACGGCACTTCGGCCATGCGCGCGCCAAGCAGGATGAGCAGGTCAGCATCCTTGACGCGCTGCGACAGCTTCGGGTTCTGGCCGAAACCTAGATCACCGGCGTAAGAGGCATGCAGCGCCGGGAAGAGAGCGGTCCGGCGGAATTCTGTGGCGACTGGAACTCTAAATCGGGCCGTAAAGTCGGCGATCGCTGCGCAACCTTCGTCGCTCCAGCACGATCCGCCGAGAATCACCAGCGGGCGTTTGGCTTTTTGTAGATACGCCTCGAATTGCTCGAGCTGGGTGATCGACAGCTCTGGTTTTACGGGTGTGATAACGGCGCTATCGGTGACTTCGGCGATGTCAGTCAACACGTCTTCGGGCAGTGAGATCACGACCGGGCCAGGGCGGCCTTGCGTGGCGACCGCGAAGGCGCGGGCCAGAACCTCGGGGATGCGGCGGACGTCATTGATCTCGACGACCCATTTCGCGGTGCTGCCGAAAACGGCTTCGTAGTCCATTTCCTGGAAGGCGCCGCGGCCGCGCATGGCGCGCTCGACCTGGCCGATGAACAGGATCATCGGTGTCGAATCGTGCTGGGCGATGTGGACGCCATGGGCTGCATTCATAGCGCCGGGGCCGCGCGTGACGAAACAGATGCCCGGTTTTCCGGTCAGCTTGCCGTAGGATTCGGCCATGATGGCCGCGCCGCCTTCGTGACGGCAGATCAGGACGTCGATATCGGCATCGTGCATCGCATCGAGCGCCGCCAGATAGCTTTCGCCGGGGACGCAAGTGACGCGATCGACGCCTTGAATCAACAGTTGATCTACGAGAATTTTGCCGCCGTTTCGCGCCGTCATAAGGTCGATTTCCATGCAGATGACCCCGAACCGAGGTGGGGGGAGGGGGAATCCGCAGCCATGCGGACGCCATTGATAACGACGGGCGAGGCGATGCCCGATACAGGCGAACCATCGGCCGCCTTTAGGTCCAGCCGCATGCCGCGATGGACGATCTGCGGATCGTTGAAGACGTCCTCGATGCGATTGATCGGTCCGGCAGGGACGCCGGCAGTCTCAAGCGTGGCCAGGAGTTGCGCCCGGCTGAAGGTTTTCAGCGCTGGTTGAAGTTCTGCCTGAAGTGTCTCGCGATTGGCAACGCGGCTCTTGTTGGATTGGTAGAGGTCATCGCCCAAAAGCTGATTCGCACCAATGGCTTCGCACAGTTTTCTGAACTGGCCATCATTGCCCACAGCGATGATGACATGGCCGTCCGCCAACTCGAACACTTGGTAGGGCGCGATATTGGGATGGGCGTTGCCAAGGCGTGTGGGCGATACACCGGACGCCAGATAGTTCATGCCCTGGTTGGCCAGAATAGCGGTGGCTGAATCGAGCAGCGACATGTCGATGCAGCTGCCTTCGCCGGTCAGGTCTCGGCCTCGTACGGCCGCCAGAATGGCCGTGGCGGTATACAGGCCGGTGAAAATGTCGACGACGGCGACGCCAACCTTCTGCGGTTCGGCCTTTGGATCGCCCGTAATGTCCATCAAACCGCTCATGCCCTGGATGATGTAGTCGTATCCGGCGCGCGCGGCGTAGGGACCGTCCTGGCCGAAGCCCGTAATGGACGCGTATATCAATCGTTGATTTATTCGCTTGAGCGACGAATAATCGAGGCCATATTTCGCCAGACCGCCGACTTTGAAGTTCTCGATGACGACATCGGCCTCGGTGGCGAGGGCATGAATCGCCGCTTGGCCGTCTTCGGACTCAAGGTCGATGGCGACCGACGACTTGCCGCGGTTGCAGCTATGGAAGTAGGCAGCGCCCCACGCATTTCCGTCGGCGTCTGTGATGAAGGGCGGGCCCCATTGGCGGGTGTCGTCGCCGACGCCGGGGCGCTCAACCTTGATGACTTCGGCGCCGAGGTCGGCCAGTAGCTGGCCGCACCATGGACCGGCCAGGATGCGCGCGAGTTCGAGGACCTTGAGACCGGCGAGGGGCTTCATAACGGCGACTCCGGGAAGAAAGGAAGAGCCCCCACCACCACGCGCATGAATGCGCGCGGTCCCCCTCCCCAGCAAGCTGGGGAGGTATAGAAAGTGTCGCCGGGCCCATCAAACATCAGTAAAACGCCTGAAGGCCGGTTTGGGCGCGTCCCAAGATCAGGGCGTGGACGTCGTGCGTACCTTCGTAGGTATTCACGGTCTCGAGATTCTGGGCGTGGCGCATGACGTGGAACTCTTCATGGATGCCGTTGCCGCCGTGCATGTCGCGGGCGTGGCGGGCGATGTCGAGCGCCTTGCCACAGTTGTTGCGCTTGATCAGGCTGATCATCTCAGGCTGCATCTGACCGGCGTCGAAGAGTTGCCCGACGCGCAAAGCCGCCTGGAGACCGAGGGTGATTTCGGTCTGCATATCGGCCAGCTTCTTCTGGAAGAGCTGGGTCTGGGCCAGCGGCCGGCCGAACTGCTGACGGTCGAGGCCATATTGCCGGGCGCGGTGCCAGCAGTCTTCGGCAGCACCCATCGCGCCCCAGGCAATGCCATAGCGCGCGCGATTGAGGCAACCAAACGGCCCCTTAAGGCCAGATACTTCCGGCAGCAATGCGTCTTCGCCGACCTCGACACCGTCCATAACGATCTCACCGGTGATCGAGGCGCGCAAGGACAGCTTGCCGTGGATCTTCGGCGCCGACAGGCCCTTTGCGCCCTTATCGAGCACAAAGCCGCGAATGACGTCGTCGAGCTTGGCCCAGACAACAAAGACGTCGGCGATGGGGGAGTTGGATATCCACATCTTGGTGCCGGTCAGGCGGTAACCGCCATCAATCTTTTCGGCTTTCGAACGCATCGCGCCGGGATCGGAGCCGGCATCCGGCTCGGTCAGGCCGAAACAACCAACCCATTCCCCGCTGGCGAGCTTCGGCAGGTATTTCTGCTTCTGTGCCTCGGTGCCGTAGGCGTAGATCGGGTACATGACCAGCGAGGATTGCACGCTCATCATCGAGCGATAGCCGGAATCGACGCGCTCGACTTCGCGCGCCACCAGGCCGTAGGCGACATAGGACGCGCCGGCGCCGCCATATTGCTCCGGCAAGGTCGCGCCCAACAGGCCAATCGCTCCCATCTCATTGAAGATGGCGCGGTCGGTATATTCGTCCGAATAGGCCTTGAGCACGCGCGGCATCAGATCGCTTTGGGCGTAGTCGCGCGCGGCGTCGCGGATGGCGCGTTCGTCTTCGCTCAGTTGTTCATCGAGCAGAAACGGGTCGTCCCATTGAAACTTAGACATCGAACTTCACGCCCTGGGCCAGCGGCAGGGTGCTGCCGTAATTGATGGTGTTGGTGGCGCGGCGCATATAGGCGCGCCAGCTGTCCGAGCCCGATTCGCGGCCGCCGCCGGTTTCCTTTTCGCCGCCGAAGGCGCCGCCGATTTCTGCGCCCGAGGTGCCGATATTGACGTTGGCGATGCCGCAGTCGGAGCCCGCCGCGGACATAAACAGTTCGGCTTCGCGGATGTCGTTGGTGAAGATCGACGACGACAGACCGGCGCCGACATCGTTCTGCCAGGCGATGGCCTGATCAAGCGTGCTGTAACGCATGACATAGAGGATAGGCGCGAAGGTTTCACGCAGCATTGGACCCGCGTGCTCGCTCATTTCGACGATCGCCGGGCGGACATAATAGCTGCTGTCGCCGGCCACCGTGACGCGCTCACCGCCGGTGACCTTTCCGCCGGCCGCCTTGGCTTCAGCGAGGGCCTTTTCGAAACCGTCAAAAGCGGCCTTGTCGATCAGCGGGCCGACCAGGGTGCCGTCTTCCATCGGGTTGCCGATCTTGACCGAGCCGTAGGCCGATTTCAGGCGGGCCAGGAAGGCGTCGTAAATGCTGTCGTGCAGGAACAGGCGGCGCAGCGTCGTGCAGCGCTGACCGGCGGTACCCATGGCGGCAAAGGCGACGCCGCGCAGCGTCAGGTCGAGATCGGCCGTCGGGCCGACGATGGCAGCGTTGTTGCCGCCCAGTTCCAGGATTGAGCGGGCAAAGCGTGCGGCCAGCTTGGGGCCGACAGCGCGGCCCATGGCGGTCGAGCCGGTGGCGGAAATGAGCGCGACCTTATGGTGATCGACCAAGGCTTCGCCGATATCGCGGCCGCCGATGATCAGGGCGGACAGGCCGTCCGGCGCGTCGTAGCCTTCATTGACGTAGCGCTTCAGCGCACGCTCAAAAATGGCATGGGTGGCGATGCCGGTCAGCGGCGACTTTTCCGACGGCTTCCAGACGATGGCATTGCCGCAGACCAGCGCCAGGGCAGCATTCCACGCCCAGACCGCGACGGGGAAGTTGAAGGCCGAGATGATGCCGCAGACGCCCAGCGGATGCCAGGTTTCCATCATGCGGTGCTGGCTGCGTTCGGTGGCGATGGTCAGGCCGTAGATCTGACGGCTCAAACCTACGGCGAAATCGCAGATGTCGATCATTTCCTGGACTTCGCCCAGACCTTCGGACGTCACCTTGCCGACTTCCAGCGAGACCAGCTTGCCGAGATCGGCCTTGTGGGCGCGCAGCTCTTCACCGAACAGGCGGACCAGTTCGCCGCGCTTCGGAGCTGGAATGGTGCGCCAGGCGAGAAACGCTTCGTGAGCCTTTTCGATGGCGGCGCGTGCGTCGGCAGCGGAGGTTTCCGGCGTCGCGGCAATCTGATCGCCATTGATCGGCGAATGGACGCTCAGCGTGCCGCCGGTATAGGCGGAGGTCTCGACGCCCAGCGACTTCAGCAGTTGCGCGACCTGTTCGGCGGTCTTGGTGGTTTCGGTGATCATGTGCTTTGTCCTCAGAAACGTGAATCGGTCAAGTGCACGGCCTGTGCGCCAACCTCGTAGAAAACTTCTTTCAGCGCCCGCATTTTCGCTTCATGGGGCGTGGTGACGGGCAGGGGCAGGCTGTCCTCGCCCTTTTCGCCGGCGATCAGCTCGGCCAGTGTGCGGCCCATGACCGTGCCCGGTGCGATGCCGCGGCCATTATAACCGCTGATGCCGATGACCTTGTCGGCGAACTTGTGGAAACGCGGCAGATTGTCATCGGTCATGCCGATCTGGCCGTACCATTCGGCCTCAAACTTCACCTTGCCGAGTTGCGGGAAGAGGCGGTGCAAGGCGCGCAAGGCCCAGTCGCGATGGATGCCGTGACCGGCGCCTTTAAGCGCACCGACGCTGCCGAAAACCAGGCGGCCACGCGCGTCCATGCGGAAGGACGAAAGGACTTCTTTCGTGTCCCAGGCACCTTCGCCGCCGGGCAGGATGGTGGCGCGAATGTCGTCAGGCAACGGCTCGGTCGCCAGGTTGAAGTAGGGCAGGTGGACCTGTTCGCGGCGGATGATTTCCCACGGGCCTTGCGTGTAGGCGTCGGTCGCCATGACCACCCAAGGCGCGGTCACCGAACCCCCGTCCGTCACGACGCGCCAGCCAGCCGGCGCAGTTTCGACGCCGAGTACCGGCGATTGCGTGTGGATGACGGTGCCTTCTTTGAGCGCCGCCCCAGCCAGACCGCGAACATAGGCCAAAGGCTGGATGGTGCCGGCGCGCAGGTCGAGCAGGGCCCCGGAATAGGCGTTTGTGCCGACGCGTTGCGCCGTTTCCTGCGCGTCGAGCAGCCGGACCGGCGCGTGACGGGCCTGCCATTGTGCTTCGCGCGCCTTCAGTTCTTCGAGGCCGGCGGTGCCGACCGCACAATGTAAAGTACCTTCGGTGCGCAGTTCGCACGTGATGTTGTAGGCTTTGACGATATTAAAGACGGCCGCGGGCGCATCGCCCAACAGCTTGAGCAGGCGGTCGCCATGGACAGCGCCCAGAACGTTCGGCAATTCGTCGGGCATGACCCACATGCCCGCATTGACCAGGCCGACATTGCGTCCGGCACCGCCAAAGCCGACCGGGCCGGCTTCGAGCACAACGGCCTTTATGCCGCGCTTGGCCAGATGCAGGGCGGTCGACAGGCCGGTATAGCCGCCACCTACAATGGCGACATCGGCGCGCACATCACCGCTCAAAGGCGCCGTGGCGGGCGCCTCAGGCGCGGTCATGGCCCATAGTCCGTGTGTGGTGGCAGGCGTCGGCATTTATTCCAAATCGGTATGTTCAAACGCATAATACGCGCTATATTGGCCACTTCCAGCGCTGTTTGCGCATCATGTCATTCCGAAATGGAATAATGTTAGGTCCGCGCCGTTTCCTGCCCAGCCTGTCGCACCTGCAAGCCTTCGAGGCTGCGGCGCGCACCGGCTCGGTCACGATGGCGGCGCGCGAACTGAACCTGACCCAGAGCGCCGTCAGCCGCCAGATCAAGGCCCTGGAGGAGCAGCTGGAGGTCGAGCTGTTCCATCGCGAGCGCCAGACCATCCGGTTGACACCCGGCGGAGAGACCTATGCCCGCGAGGTCCGCGATGCGCTGCGCAAAATCGGCACGGCGTCGATGAACCTGCGCGCTAATCCGCACGGCGGGACGCTGAACCTGGCTATCCTGCCGACTTTTGGCACGCGCTGGCTGGCGCCGCGCCTGCCGGACTTCCTGTCTAAAAATCCTGGCATCACGCTCAATCTGACGACACGCCTGACCGTGTTCGACTTCGCGCTGGAACCGATGGATGCGGCCATCCATATCGGCTCAGGCCAATGGCGCGGGGCCGAAACGGCCTTGCTGCGCCATGAGATTGTCGTGCCAGCTTGCAGTCCGGAACTGGCGGCACAGTATGATTTCAACGAGGCCGCCGACCTGCGCCGCGCGCCGCTGCTGCACATCACCACCCGGCCGGACGCGTGGGAGCGCTGGCTGCGCCAACACAATGTGCCGGATGAGCACGTTCATGGCATGCTGTTCGATCAGTTCGCGACCCTGGCCCAAGTGGCGCGGTCTGGCCTGGGCGTAGCGCTCTTGCCAGTATTTCTGATCGAAGACGAACTGCACACCGGGCAGTTGGTGCGCGCGCTTCCCGACGGCGAAATGCAGAGCGCCGAGTCCTACTATCTCGCCTGGCCGCATGAACGCGCTGCCCACCCGCCGCTTGTGG
Source organism: Asticcacaulis sp. P4_H10 (assembly GCF_056400965.1). Taxonomy (NCBI): domain Bacteria; kingdom Pseudomonadati; phylum Pseudomonadota; class Alphaproteobacteria; order Caulobacterales; family Caulobacteraceae; genus Asticcacaulis; species Asticcacaulis sp. P4_H10. Next base: position 608,637 of record NZ_JBFUKH010000001.1, read on the forward strand.
CGTTTCGCGACTGGCTGCTGGCGCAAACCGCCGCGGACAGATGAAATTCTAAGGAGAAAATATGCGCGTCTATTCATCGGTCGATGTCATCGAAGCCCTGCCATACAGCCGTCTGGTCGAGGACCTGCCGCGCCTGCTGACACGCGCGGTTGAAGCGCCGCAGCGTCATGTCCATACCATGCAGCAGGCGGGTGAGCCTGATGCATCGCTGCTATTGATGCCCGCCTGGAACGCCAGCCTCGGCGGCATCAAGCTGGTCAATGTCACGCCCGGCAATGCGGCGCGGTCGCTGCCGGCGGTGACGGCTAGCTATCTGGTTTTCGACGCTGTGACGGGTGAGCACAATGCGCTGCTCGACGGCGGCGAACTGACAGCGCGGCGCACGGCGGCGGTCGCAGCTCTGGCCGCCGATCGTTTGGCGATAAAGTCTGCGCATAGGTTGCTGCTGATCGGCTCGGGGCGGATCGCGACGGAACTGGCCTTTGCCTATCGCGCCGTTCGCGATATCCGCCATGTTGAGGTTTACAGCCCCACGCGCGGCAATGCTGAACGCTTAGTGCATCACCTGCGCGCCCATGGTTTCGACGCCGAGATCTGCGGCGATCTCGAAGCGGGCGTAAGGGCGGCGGACATCATCGCCTGTGCGACGCTGAGCACTGAACCGCTCGTGCTTGGAGACTGGCTGAAGGCGGGGCAGCATGTGGCCTTGATCGGTGGCTACACGCCGGCCATGCGCGAAGCCGATGACACTTGCATGAAAAACGCCGTCTGGATCGATGGGCCGGGCGCTTTAAATGAAGCGGGCGACCTGATCGGCCCGGGCCTAACGCTCAAGGCGGTGCGAGGGACCTTGCGCGACCTGTGCGAAGTCGCCGCAATTACTGACCGGGACGAGATCGTGACCGTGTTCAAAAGCGTCGGCGATGCGTCTCAGGACCTGGCAGCGGCGACCCTGGCACTTGGGATGTGAACCACGGACAGGCACTGAAAGCGCGCCAAGGCGCGCGACACGGAAAAAGGGCACGGAATTCGAGTCTGAACGGCTAAGGCTAGGCATGATGATGCGCCCTCAAGATCGCTCCACAGATTACGCAGATTGGCACAGATTATCCGTGCGAATGGATGGTGCGGTGCACCTTAGCAACGCGAAAACTCGACGCAATGCGTCGTCATTTTCTCGAGGTAACTGCGCACATTAGCCGAATGAACATGAATTCCGTGCCTTTCGTGTTGCCTCGCAAAGCGAGGCTTTCAGTGCCTATCCGTGGTTCCATATCAGCTCACCAACGCGTGACATGGGGGTAAAATCTGCTGTGATCCGACCGCCCGGGATTGCAATCTGAGGCTGGAACGAATATAGAACGAATGGCATGAGCCGTAGTTTTCCCATCCTTCCGCCGACCTATTATCGGGATCATTTCCTTGAAATGACGGGCTTTGTCGCGTCGGTCTATGGCGAGATGCTGGGCGAGGCCGAGCGCGATTTCATAGACGCCTTCATGGCGTTGAGCATCCCGGCGCAGTGCCTCTATATCCGCATGAGCAACCGCAAAAAGGCGGTCTTCAGCCCGCGCGATCTCGACTATAGCGAAATCGACGATGTTGCCGATGGCTTGGCGGAGCTGCTGGAAACCGGCTTTGCCCGCCGGTTGGAAGCGTGCGATTTCCGCGGATGTCTCGATACCTTGGGCAAGGCCGACGTGATCGACATCGGCCGACGGCACGGCCTCAAGATCAAGAGCAACTGGTCGAAACCCGACTTGGTCAAGCACATCTATTCCGAGCTGGGGTTTGACGATTTTGCCGCCGATTATGATGTCTCTGAACGCATGGTGCCAGGGCACAAGGAGACGCTGGGTTTCTTGCTCTATCTCTATTTCGGCAAGCTGAACGACAACCTGCTGAGCTTTACGCTGCGCGATCTCGGCGTAGTGTCGGTCAAGGCGCAAGACAGCTATCAGGCGCGATTCCACAGCCTGGAAGAGGCGCGGGCGGGCTTTGTCTACACGACGGCTTTGCGACGCCTGAAGTCGGGCGATGCCGATCCGCGTCAGGTCGCCGCCCACATCGACAGCTTCCCGCTCGCTGATAACGACTTCGTCCTGCGTCTGCGTGACCAGTTGCTGTTTCAACTGGGTCAGGTGTTTGAGAAGGCGAAGGATATCGATACGGCCGTGGCGCTTTACGAACGCTCGACCCATTTTGACAGCCGCGAGCGGGTTGTGCGGCTGCTCTATGCCGGCGGGCACGCCGAGCGCGTGCGGGCTATGCTGGAGACGATGCTGGCGGCGCCATCGCACGATGAGGAATATATCTTCGCCGATGACTTTTTCCGCCGCAAGTTCGGCCAGTCGCGCACCGGCGTCTTTACCGGACTGCTGCGATCGGCCGAAACCATCGAGGTCGATGAGCTCTATCGCGGCTATGCCGAAGAGGCGGCGATCGGGCATTTTACCGAACAGGGCTGGGCGGCGCATCTCACCGAAAATGGCCTGTGGCCGGCGCTGTTCGGCCTGATCTTCTGGGACGAGCTGTTCGAGGGGCCGGGCGCCTTGTCGAGCGGCTTTGACCTGGTGCCGCAGTCGCTGAAAGACCGCACCTTCCACCACACCCACGCCGACACCATCGCGCTCAAACTGAAGGCGGTCGAGGAAGGGCGGGCACTCGACATCGTGCGCGAAACGACTATGAACCACGCCGGCGACGACAACGGCATCGTCTGGTGGCACGATAGTCTGGGCCTGCTGATGACGCAGTTGCTGATGGCCGCGCCACCGCAGGCCGTGCGCGGCGTGCTGGAGCGTTTGACAAAGGACTTTTACGCCCTGCGCGATGGCTTCCCCGACCTGATGCTGACGCGCGACGGACAGATTCGTTTTATCGAGATCAAGGCCGAGGGCGATCAGGTCCGCCGTAACCAGCTGGCACGGCTGAACCTGTTGAAGTCGCTGGGCTTCGAAGCCGATATTTGCAAAGTCAAATACCGCGTCGATCCGAACCAGACCTACGTCGTAGTCGATGTTGAAACGACCGGTGGTCGCCCACCTAATGACCGTGTCACTGAGGTTGGCGCGGTCAAGATTCGCGGCGGCGAGGTGGTTGGTGAATGGCAGTCGCTCATCAATCCGCAGCGCCACATCCCGTCCTTTATCACCGAATTGACGGGGATTTCGAACAGCATGGTTGCCGATGCGCCGCTGTTTGCTGAAGTCGCCGAAGACTTCGCGGCATTCCTGGATGGCGCCATCTTCGTCGCGCACAATGTCAATTTTGACTACGGCTTTATCAGCAGTGAATTTGCCCGCGCCGGTATCCGTTTCCGATTCCCAAAACTGTGCACTTGCGCCTCGATGCGCAAACACTATCCGGGCCATGAGTCCTACGGACTGGCGAACCTGTGCCGGCAGTACAATATCCGGCTCGACAACCATCACCGCGCCATGGCCGATGCGCGCGCTGCGGCGGACCTGTTGTTGCTGGTCAATGAGAAGCGATTGGCGGCCTAGTCCCAGGGCTTGGTGTTTCGCGGGCACAGAAAAGGCCCCGCCTCGGGGGAAGACGGGGCCCTGTCTGCTAGGAAACAGAAACGCGCACATCCCGCCGGGAATGGGGACTACGCGAAGACTGACGGGCATCCCTGCCGCAGTCACGAATCTTGTAACCGATTACAAAGCAACATTCAAGCAAAATGTCATCGTTGGACAATTTGTCGGATGGCCTGCGGATGACGGTCAATCTTATCAGTGACTTGGCGAAACGGATATTGACGCGGTTTCAATTGATACTAATCTGCCAAAAAATGGGCTAAAATGCCAAACAGGAGGACCGCTATGACATCGGCAATCGTTGGCTGGGGCCACACGCCGTTCGGCAAGCTGGACGGACAGTTGCTCGAAGACCTGATCCAGGCCGCTGCACATGAAGCACTGGCGGATGCCGGTCTGACGGGGGCGGATATCGACGCGGTATGGCTCGGCAACTTCAATGCCGGCATGGTGCCGGACGGGTTCGCATCATCGATGATCCTCGGTGCCGACGAAGGTCTGCGCTGGAAGCCTGCGACGCGTGTCGAAAACGCCTGCGCCTCGGGATCTGCCGCGCTCTACGCCGCCATGGACGCCATTGCTTCCGGGAGGGTGCGGACCGCTTTGGTCGTTGGCGCCGAGAAGATGACGGCCGTCGACGGCGCGGCTGTGACGCGGGCTTTGGGCGCGGCCAGCTATCAGAAAGAAGAGGCGGGATCGTCGTTCCCAATGATCTTCGCCGAGTTCGCCAAGGCCTATGCCGACAAGTGGGGCGATCCGGTCGAGGCCATGGCGCATATCGCCGCCAAGAACCATGCAGCCGCCGTGCACAATCCATTGGCGCAGTTGCGCAAAGCGCTTGAGCTCGACTTTTGCCTGCACGAATCGGACAAGAACCCGATCATCGCAGCACCGCTGAAAAAGACCGACTGTTCACTGGTGTCGGATGGTGCCGCGGCCATCGTGCTGGTGCGCGCCGATATGGCCGGTGATTTCCGTCGTGCCGTCGGCTTCCGCGCCGCGCAGCAGGTTAATGACCTTCTGCCTCTGTCGCAGAAGGATCTGACGGCTTTTGAGGGGCCAAGACGCGCTTTTGAGACGGCCTACCGGCAGGCCGGCGTCGGCGTCGATGATATCTCCTTCGCCGAGGTCCACGACTGCTTCACCATCGCTGAACTGCTGTCGGTCGAAGCCATGGGCCTGGCCACACCAGGTAAGGGCCGCGAACTGGTGATCGATGGTGGCACGGGCCGCAATGGTAAGCTGCCGATCAATATGTCGGGCGGATTGAAGGCCAAGGGCCATCCGGTCGGCGCGACGGGTGTCTCCATGCACGTCATCGCTGCCAGGCAATTGACTGGCGAGGCTGCCGACATGCAACTGTCTGATCCGAACCTCGGCATGGTCTTCAATATGGGCGGTGGCGCGGTCGCGTCCTACGTCTCGATTTTAGAGCGAATTGGTTAGTTTGACGCACTTTTAACCCCAGAACCGCGTCGCACTTTTGGGAAAGCGCTTAATAGTTCTTCGAATACTTCACGCTGACGGCCGTGCCGGTATTGCCGGCCTGCGACAGAATGCTGAGCGCGCGCGTCAGGGCGATTTCGATCTGCGTCGCCGCAAAGCCCTTGGTGTCGGTGACGACCTCGACATAGACGCTGTTGGTCAGGTACTTGCCGGCTGCCAGTGAGGTGCCGCGCCCGGTAGCGGCATCGGCGCCGATAATGCGCAGCCGATCGACACCCGTCGCAGAGCGGATCGCGCCCAGCGGATTGAGACCGTTTCCGCCACCGCGCAGATTGTTGACCGCTGACGCCAGCTGCAGGGCTTCGGTTGCCGAGAGGTCGGTGACGCTTTGGCCGAACAGCAGACGCGACAGGATTTCGTCCTGGGGCAGGGCAGGCGTCGAGCTAAAGGCGACATCGGGCCGCGTCGCGGTACCGGTGACCTTGATGACGCCGGTGACGTCTTCGACCACGGCAGTGGCGGTGAGGTCGATTTCGGGATTGGTCAATGCACCGCCGTCGAACCGGATCGTTCCGTTGCCGATATTAAAATCGCGGCCGCCAAAGGAATAGATGCCGCGGACATTGTTGACCTCGCCTTCGACACGCGGATCGCGGGTGGTGCCGACGACGTGCAGGTTCATGCGCCATTCCGACTCAAGGCCCATGCCCGAAATGAAGACCTGGTTGTCGGCCCGGACGCGGACGTCGAGCTTCCAGCGCGACAACTGGTCGAAGTTCGACGGCGGCGCGGCAGGCGCGGGACGATAGCCTTTGCGGCGAACGCCCGACAGCTCGTTGATCTCGGCGGCGCCTTGGGGGATGAAGACGTAGCGGACTTCCGGCAGGCGCAGGTCGCCCTTGATGAGCGGCCCATCTGTTGCATTATTCGTGAAGTCGAGCGTGCCCGACACGGTCGAATCGACATTGTCCGAACGCGCCAGCCGGGCATTCCTCAGCTCGACATGAACCTGGAGCGGGAATTTATCGTTGGCGGCCAGCGATACCCAGCCATTGCCTGACACCGTACCATTGCCGGCACGGCCGCTGAAGGTCGTCAGCTCCAGCTTGTCGTTGCTGAAGCGGCCATCGAGCGCCATGGCGGTGATACGCGTGCCGAAGGTCTCATTATCGTAGGTCAGGCTGTTGGCCTTGATGACGCCGTTGAGGCGTGGATCGTTGAGCCGGCCGGAGAAGTCCGCGGCGACGGCGACCGGGCCGCTCAACTGCTGACGCGCCTGGCCGGTCAGGGAGAAGAGAACCTCGGCCGGGCCATTATAGCGGATGCCGCCGGAAATACCGGCTGTCGTGATCTGGCGCATCCACCCTTCACCGGAAGCGGAGGGGGACAGGTTCATCTGGATGCGGCCGACGACCGCGCCGCCGCGCCGGACCAGAGCGCGCAGGAAATTGTCCGCTGGCGCAAGGCTTGGGTTGAGGCTGGCATCGACCACGAGATCGACGGGCGTCGAGACCGTATAGACGCTGGCGCGAGAGAAGTTGTTGATCTTGAGATTGGCGCGTGCCGTCGGGTAGGCATTGCCAGTCTGGACGAAATCGACCGCGCCGGTCGCGGAACCCGTAAGCCCTGCATCCGGCATGAAGGCATTGACGGCCGACAGGTTCAACTGCTTCAACCGCGCCTGCAGGCGATAGCCACCATTGAAATGGCCGGAAATATCCATCCTTCCGTCTTCGGTGACCAGAGTCGTTGGATCGAGGCTCCAGCCGTCGCCATTGCGGCGGATGCGCGCGGGGTTGGCCAGACGGAAGTCGATATTATTGGCCTTGCCCTTGGCAGCGATGGTGTAGAGGTTGGGCCGGATTTCACCATTCAGCGCGATCTCGAATGGCACCTCCTTCTGGCCCTTGGCGACGGCCTGGATCGTGCCGGTCTGGCCGCGCAGGATCACCTTGGCGCGGCCCGTGGACAGTACGGCCGTGCCATAGGTCATCTCGCCGAGCTGGACATCGGCATCGACGGCGATTTCCTTGCGCAATACGGCATTGGCAGTGATGATGGCGCGCCCGACCTGGATGCCGGTCTGGCCCGGCACAACGACATTATTGCCGATGGCCTGGATGGCGGCGCCCTGATCGCCATTGGCGCTGTAAAGCGCGGCGGTGCCATTGAGGCCGGATCCGTTGAGCGCCAGTGTCCCCGTGAATGGCCCGGCCTGACTCTGGACAATACGGCCCTGCATGCTGACGCCGGCAAAGTGGCCGCTGCGGATATCGACCGTCAAAGGGCCGTTTTTCATGATGATCAGCGTATCGGCGTCGAACGGACCATAGGCGCTGTCGCCGTTGGCCTTGACGGCATAGCCCTGCTCGGTGGCGTTAAGCGTAGCAATGACGTTCTGGATCTGCATGCCGAGGCCGGGACTTGCCGCCTTGACCACGGCCTGGGGCGCGTCGATTGTGCCGGTGACCGCCGCTTCCAGCGGACCATACTGTGTCGACTGGGCACGGGCGTTGAACTTCAGCCGGCCGTCGGGTCCAAACGTGCCGCTAAGCGCCAGCAGGCGGAAGGCAGGCGCGTTGCCGGTGACGTTGCGCAGAACGACCTGGCCATTCGGCTGCAAGGCGTAACCGCCGTTCAGGCGCGCATTGCCTCCCAGCGCCTTGGCAATCGAGGTGTTCTCCCACTTGGTCGACTGGCCGGTAAAGGTGCCGGTGACGCTCAGGCCCGCTGCATTGCGGACGATGCGGGCCTGGGTATCGACATTGACGGTGCCGAGGTTTTCGACACGATAGTTCTTGAGGCCCGCCTTCAAATCGCTCTGGAAAGTGCCGGCGGACAGGTCGGCGCGCAGCGATCCGCGGGCCGACAAGCGATCGCTTTTTAGCGCCAGATTGTCGCTGGCTGCCTGGCCATCGACGATATCGACCTCGCCGTCGAGGCGCAGATTGGTCAGCAATGGATCGACCTCGGGGCTGATGCCGCTGAGGCTCGCCAAGCGGACATTGAGCGGGACGGTCACCTTGCCGTGGCGATCGATGCGGCTCTTGCCCTCGGCGTGCAGGTTGGTCAGGTAGATTTTGCCCAAACCAAAGCGGGTGACATCGACATCGTAATCAATACGCGGTGTTCCGAAAGCGCCTTCCAGCGTCAGGTCGGCGCGCAGGTCCTGACCGGTAAAGCTGCGATCTAGCCGTTCGGGCCGAAGCAGGCGGACCTGGACTTCGAGCCGGCCGAAACGGCTGGCTTCGAGATTGAGCAAACCCGCCGCCTTGACGGTCGCGACTTCGGAAGTAAGGGCCAGATCCATGTCCAGATTGCGCTTACGCAGGGTCGAATCGAGATCGACGCGGACATTCGGCTGGAGGATGGCAGCGGATTCCCCGCTGAGGAACAGATCCGGCCGCGTCATGCCTGAGACAGCGAAACGGCCGTTGCGCGCGGTCAGATCGAGATTGGCCAGTGCGGCTTCGCCGTAGCGCGCCAGCAGCTTACCCCGCCAGTCTTTCCACTCGCCCTTGCCGGCGATATTGGCGCGCAGGGGCTGCGTCAGTCCGGCGAGGCTGGCAATGACGCCGTCTTCGGGGGCATTGAGGTGGGCGGTCAGGTCCAGCCGGTTCGCCTTGGGCATCGCGTCGAGGATGACTTCGATGCGGTCGTTGCGGTTGCTTTGCCCAGTGGCCGTCATCTGGGCGCGGCCGTCGTTCAGGTGCGCTGCGCCGGACAGCGAGGCGACGCGCGCAGCAGTCCCCGCGACGCCGGGATAGAGCATGATCCGGTCGACCTTAAGGCTGTCGATATCGATGTCGAGATCAGGCAGCAAAGGTTCATTGGGCTTGGGCGGTGTCGTCGACGGGCGCAGTTCCGGACGGCGCAGGACTTCGACCAGTGGGCTCGACACGTCGTCGATATCGACGTGGCGGTTGAGATAGGCCAGCGGGTGCCAGTCAATGGCGATGCGCGGCGATCGGGCGAACGTGCCGCGGCCATCGCGCAATTCGACATCGCGCAGGGTCATGTCACCGTAGAGCGAACCGTCTATGGCGCCGATGCGCACGCCCAGTCCGCTCTCAAGCGTAAATTTATTGACGAAACCGAGCAGCAGGCGCTTGCCGGCGCCGGTATTGACGCTGAGACCCAGCGCGATGACCAGCAGCAGGGCGCCGGCGACGATCGACACGCAGTAGAGGCCGACGCGCGCCCAGCGCAGATCGTGCCAGCGCATGCGGTGATTGATCTCTGTCCACCAGCCGCGCAGGCGCGCGACCATACGGCCAGGCAGGCCAGGCTTGGCAGGCGTTTCAGGCGGCTTTGGATCCGTATCCATCAGAAGGCCTGGCCGATGCCGACATAAAGGGCAAACTGCGGCTCGTCGCTGCGGCGGTCGATTGGCGTGGCGACGTCGATGCGGATCGGGCCGAAGTTGGAATAGAGGCGGGCGCCGACGCCAACGCCAACGCGCATGTCGGAGAAGTCCGGGAATTGCGCATCATAGACCTGGCCAACATCGACAAAGGGTACGACGCCCCAGTCGCCCCAGCGGTAGCGGACCTCGGCCGAGGCTTCGAACAGGCTGCGGCCGCCGGTCGGATCACCTGTGGCATCCAGCGGCCCCAGGCCCTGGTAGGCGAAACCGCGCACCGAACCGCCGCCGCCGGCGTAGAGCCTGCGTGACGGGGCGATGTTCGCGGTGGTGCCGCCAGTCAGGGCGCCGACCCGTGCCCGGGTGGCCAACACGAACCTGGCGCCGAACGCCTTGTAATAGCTGGCGTCGAGGACGGTGCGGAAGGTCGAGGATGCCGTGCCCGACAATGAGAATTGTGGTCCACCCTGGATGGCCAACCGGTAACCCTTGGTCGGGTTGAGCAGATCGTCGCTCTGGTCGAAACCGAGTCGCGCCGGAATGTTGGCCAGGTAATAGGTCTCGAAAGCCGACAGGGTCGTATTGGCGATGGTCGCCTTTTCGCGTGAGGCCAGCAACTCAGCGCCGATCGACCAGGTCCATTCCTTTTGCCAGATCGGAGTCGAGACGCGCGCCAATGAGCCGGTGAACCCGGTCGTATAGGCCTGGTAGGCATCGTATATCTGGTGGCCGGCGCTGACCGCCAGCGCCAGGGTCAGGTCGCGCCGCTTGAAGTTGGAGCGGCGATAGGTCAGATCCAGGCCCTGTTCCTGAGTGCCGAGGACACCATGGGCGATCAGGGCGCCTTCGGGTGGGAAGAAGTTACGGTGCGTCCAGGTGCCTTCGGCGGTTGCGCCCTGGCCGGTGGCGAAACCGATCTCGGCCGACAGGGTGCGTGGCGGGCCGGCATTCTGGTGGACGACGAGATCGACCGTCTCGACGCCTTCGCCGTCGACCACGCCGGTTGGCGTGCTCTCGACCGAGACGGTGCGGAACAGGCTGGTCGAGACCAGGGCTTGGCGCAGGTCGTCGACCATGCGGCTGTCGTAGAGTTCGCCCTGATCGAAGCGCGTCAGCACGGCGATGTGCCTGGCGTCGAAAGCCAGATCGCCGTCGGTCGTCACCTTGCCGAAGCGCGAGCGGTTACCCGTATCGACTTTCAATGTGTAGTCGCCGACATGGGTTTGCGGATCGAGCACGATGTCGCGCGCGCCAACCTTGGCGAAGGGATAACTGTTGCGCGGCAGGACGACACCCACATTGGCCTCGGCTGCCAGCACGGAATTGGCCGAGATGACGTCGCCGCTTTGCAACGGCAGGGCGTCGCGGATGAGCGTTTCCGGTACGGTCGGTTGCGCATCGATCGCGATGTTGCCGAGCTTGTACGGCGTGCCGGGCAGGGCGGTCAGGGTGGCGACCACGGGCTGGCCATCGGTGGCCGGCGCGGTGATGGTCGTGGTGACCTTGCCGTCATAATAGCCGGCTGATTTCATCAGCCGGACAGCCAGGGCCTGATCCTCATTGGCGCGGGCGCGAACCATGGCGGCATTGGCCGCCTTGCCCTTGCCGTTTTCGAGCGCGCTCAGGTCCTTGAAGCGGTCCTTCTCACCGATCGCCTTCAAGCCGCTGACCTGGGTGGAGTAGGTGATGCTGGGCGGGGTCTCGGGGGCTTCGGCGATCTTAACCGGCTGGACATCGTAGCCGTCGAGCGGCGCCAGGCCTTCAGCCAGCTCGGTGTCTTCCGGCGTGTCAACGGGCGTCAGTTGCTGCCCTGAATCGGCCTGGATCGTCCCTTCCGGCGGCGCTTCGCCGGCATCGAGCGCGGGAAGGGCAGCGTCGAAGTCGGCGTCGCTGACTATGGGCGTATCCAGTGCAGCCGGTGGCGGAATCGGCTGCTCGGTTTCGGGCGGAGACGGCAGGGTCACGGTCGCCACGCCCGGAGGCGGTGGCGTTACCGGTGCTTCCGGCTCAGACGGCTTATCGTCCGTCTTTTTATCGTCCTTGTCCTTTGTCAGGGCGGGCGGCAAGGGCAGGGGCACCGTCACGGCCGGCGGCTGGGCAGGTGGTGTAGTAACACCCGGCGCCGGTTGCGTGCTCTGCGGTACGTCCTGGGCTACGGCCATGCCCGACAAGGCAATGGGCGCGATCAGCCAGCAGGTCAGTATCCCGGACCCGGCAGACAGGCGCGATCTGACCCTTGGCTTAGAAATGTGTATCGCCCTCTCACTGGCGTTCGCATGAACGCATAGACTTAAGGAGGTTAAGAGACTGCAAAAAATCCATATGAATCGGCGGTTTGCCGTGCGGCAATATTCCGAATTCGACCGCAAGGAGCGGAGCGCAAGCACGTCGCGCCAAGCGTAGATTGTGATCACTAAGGGATGTCAGATCAAGGAGAATATCCTATGTTAGAGACCATGACCGCCGTAACGCCCGACGCACGCATGCAGACTGTCCGTGATCGCGATGCGACCGCCGATGGCCGCTTTGTCTATGCCGTTGTCACGACAGGCGTTTTCTGCCGTCCGTCGTGCGGCGCGCGCACGCCCAAGCCGGAAAATGTTCGCTTCTATGCCGGACCTGAGGAAGCACGGGCGGGCGGTTTCCGCCCCTGCCTGCGCTGCAAGCCGGAACAGCCGCTGGGTAACGCCCAGGCCGAGATGATTGCCGGCGCCTGCCGCCATATCGAAACGGCCGAAAGCGAGCCGACGCTGGAACAACTGGCGGGGCGGGCGGGCCTCAGCCCGTTCCATTTCCACCGTGTCTTCAAAGCCGTGACGGGGCTTACGCCCAAGGCCTACGCCAAGGGCCACCGCGCCCGCCGCGTGCGTGAGGAATTGGCGGGCGAGGGGCGGGTGACAGATGCACTCTATGATGCCGGCTTCAATTCGAATGGCCGCTTTTATGAAGCGTCCAATGCGATCCTTGGCATGACACCGACGCGCTTCAAAAACGGCGGCGACGGCGCCGAGGTACGATTTGCCGTGGCAGAGACAAGCCTTGGCGCCATGCTGGTCGCGGAGAGCGACAAGGGCATCTGCGCCGTGGCGCTGGGCGATGACGCGGATATGCTGGTGCGCGAACTTCAGGACCGTTTTCCAAAGGCGCGGCTGATCGGCGGCGATGAAGGATTTGAGCGCCGTATCGCTGAGATCGTGAGTTTGATTGACCACCCGGAAAAGGCGCCAGAGAAGAGCCTTAACCTGCCGCTCGATATTCGTGGCACGGCCTTCCAGCAGAAGGTGTGGGCGGCGCTGCGGCGCATCCCGGCCGGCCAGACGCTGAGCTACGCTGAACTGGCCGAACGCATCGGCGATCCAAAAGCGGTACGTGCCGTCGCCGGCGCCTGCGCGGCGAACACCCTGGCGCTGCTGGTGCCGTGCCATCGCATTGTCCGCACCGACGGCGGGCTTAGCGGCTATCGTTGGGGCGCCGAGCGCAAGCGCATCCTCCTGCAACGCGAGGCCGGCCGATGAGTCTTGAAGACTGCGACTGGCTGGCGGTGGAGGCGGAGTTGAACGCGCAGGGTTGCGCCGTCCTGCCTGGGCTGATCGATCCGGACCAGTGCCACGACCTGAACAACACCTATGTCACCGGCGCGTTTCGCAGCCACATCCATATGGCGCGGCACGGCTTTGGCAGCGGCGACTACAAGTACTTTGCCTATCCGTTGCCGCCTCTTGTGGCGGAACTGCGGGCGGGGCTCTATCCGCCGCTGGCTGGGATTGCCGGGCGGTGGAATGCGCGGATGGGGATCGATGTCCGCTATCCCTTAAGCCACGCTGATTACCTGTCGCAATGCCATGCCGCCGGACAGCAACGGCCGACGCCGCTGATGCTCAACTACGGCCCGGGGGACTATAACTGCCTGCACCAGGACCTCTATGGCGACCTCGTCTTTCCGCTCCAGGTCGCCATCCTGCTGTCGCAGCCGGAAGAGGACTTCACCGGCGGCCAGTTCGTCCTGACCGAACAACGGCCGCGCATGCAGTCGCGCGCCGAGGTCGTGCCGCTGCAGCAGGGCGACGCCGTCGTCTTTGCCGTCCATCACCGGCCGGTGCGTGGGGCGAACGGCGATTATCGCGTCAATATGCGCCACGGTGTCAGCCGCATCCGGTCGGGTACGCGCCGGACGCTCGGGATTATCTTCCACGATGCCGCCTGAGCAACTGCCCCTGTTCACCGAGCCTGTGCCGGACGGGGTGGCGATCTTGCGCGGCGTCGCCCTGCCGCAGGCGGCGGCGATCCTGGCGGCGGTGGAACGGATTAGTGAACAGGCGCCGTTCCGCACAATGCAGGTGCCGGGCGGCGGCACCATGTCCGTCGCCATGACCAATTGCGGCACCGCCGGTTGGGTGACCGACCTCAACGGCTATCGCTATTCGACAATAGATCCGCTGACGGGGCAGGCATGGCCGAAGATGCCGGAGATCATCCGTGAGCTGGCTGTACGGACAGCCGATGTCGCCGGCTTTCCTGGTTTCTCGCCTGATGCCTGTCTGATCAATCGCTATGAACCCGGCGCGCGCATGGGCCTGCATCAGGACCGCGACGAAGCCGATCGGTCAGCCCCCATCGTCTCGGTGTCGCTGGGGCTGCCCGCGACCTTCCTGTTCGGCGGTCTCAAGCGCAATGACCCGCAGACACGGATCGCGCTGCATCATGGCGATGTCATCGTGTGGGGCGGACCGGCGCGCATGAACCATCACGGTATTTCGCCGCTGAAGGATGGCGTGCACCTTGAGCTGGGCCGCCAGAGACTCAACCTGACGATTCGCAGAGCGCTTTAGTCTTAATTGCGTTTGGGAAAGCGTCAGTTCAAAAATGCGGCCTTACCGTCCGGCGGCAACTGCATCAGACCAAACCAGTACTGCTCGATCTTGTTGACGATCTCGTCATAGGTATCGGTCGTCACCGGCTTGGTGATATAGCCGTTGGCGTGGCGATCATAGCAGATCGCGACATCCGAATCGGCACTCGAGCTGGACAGGATGATGACCGGGATCTGGCGCAGCTCGGGATCGGACTTCACCTCTTTCAGGAAATCCTTGCCATGCATATGCGGCAGGTTGAGGTCGAGCAGGATGATGTCGGGGCGCGGGGCGGTTTCATGCTCGCCCTGGCGGCGCAGGATGTTCAGGCCGGCTTCGCCGGTTTCGGCGATCGTGATTTCGTTGGCCAGGGTCGCGCGTTTGAAGGCCCGGCGGGTCAGGACGGCATCGCCGCGGTTGTCCTCGATCAGAAGAACCTGAGCCGCTCGCGATCTCTCGTTGACCTTCGTCATCATTACCCCGTCCTTCAGGACTGCCGCCACGTGGACGGTTCTGTTGTCATTCGGTATTTTTTCCTGATTTTACCCTGGCCCGCAAGTCCTTAATTCCCAACGAAGACGGGCGGAGATCACATGAAATTCATCTTCTACGCAGTGACGAAAAATGCATCATCTGGTACCTGAGGTTGTCTGGCGTGTGCGATAGTGGCAAATGCATTTTCATGGTAGGCATGCCGACTCGTCGGACCCGGGGATAGACCAATGACGGCCGCTCACGACATGGCGCATCACACCAGCTTCATGCCGCATGGCTACTGCTTCCTGTGGCAGCCGGACATATTGTGGCTGCACGTCATTTCCGACTCGATGATCGCGCTGGCCTATTTCTGCATCCCGTTCGCGCTGATCTATTTCGTGCGCAGGCGACCGGACCTGCCGTTCCCTCTGGTTTTTCTGCTGTTCGGGGCTTTTATCCTGCTGTGCGGGACGACTCACGTCATCAGCATCTGGACGTTGTGGCATCCGTCCTACTACACCGAAGGCGTGGTCAAGGCCTTGACGGCGCTGGCGTCTCTGGGGACACTGGTCATGACCATCCGTCTGTTGCCCAACATACTGGCCATACCGAGCCCGGACCAGTTGCGTGAGACGAATGCACAGTTGCAAGCCGCCAACACCAAACTGGAAAAATTGTACGCCGAAAGCCAGGAGCGTGGCCGCGTGCGGCTGCAGGCGATCGTCGACAATGTGCTCGATGGCATCATCACCATCAATGAGCGGGGGCAGGTTGAAAGTTATAACAGGGCCTGCGAAACGATCTTCGGCTATGCCGCCGACGAGGTCATCGGTCAGAACGTCAAGATGCTGATGCCCGAACCCTATCACAGCGGGCACGATGGTTATTTGTCGCACTACATGGGTACAGGCGAGGCACGCATCATCGGTACGGCGGGGCGCGAGGCGCAAGGGCGGCGCAAGGACGGTTCGGTTTTTCCGCTCGATCTGTCGATCAGCGCCTTTACGGTCGATGGTGTCCGGCATTTCTCCGGTATCGTGCGCGACATCACCAAGGCCAAACAGGCCGAAGAGGCGCGCGAACGTCTGCTGGCCCGGCTGACCGAGTCGAACACTGAACTGGAACGTTTCGCCTATGTCGCTTCGCACGACATGCAGGAACCCCTGCGCATGGTGCTGAACTTCAGCCAGATCATCGCCAAGGACTATGAGGACAGTCTCGATGAGGACGGCAAGGAATACCTCAAGATCGTCGGCGACAGTGCCCTGCGCATGCGCGAAATGGTTCACGACCTGCTGGAATACGCCCGGCTGGGCCGCGAAGGCGCGACCACGGTCGATGTCGACATGGCGGCCGAACTCGAGCACGTCAAAACCAATCTCGGCCAGCTCATCGCCGATACCGGGGCAATCGTGACTTCGGATCCGCTGCCCTTCATCCAGGGCAATGCCGTCCAGATCATGCGCCTGCTGCAGAACCTGATCAGCAATGCCATCAAATACCAGGCGCCCGGCAATACGCCGGTCATCCATGTCGGCGTGATTGCCGAACCTGGGCGCTGGCATTTCGTCATCCGCGATAACGGCCTGGGTATCGAGCCGGCCTTTATCGAGCAGGTCTTCGAGCCCTTCCGCCGCCTGCATACCTGGGAAGCGATCAAGGGAACGGGACTGGGCCTGGCGGTATGCAAGAAGATCGTCGAAAGCCATGGTGGCCGCATTTGGGCCGCCTCCGTCAAGGCCGGAGGCAGCGAGTTCCACATTGCACTTCCGCGCCCGACTGGATCGGAGTCTGCCTGAGTTTTGTTTTATCGCGATATTTAGCCGAAAATCGCTTACACTCTTTCTGCATATCGCGCCCTGGAGAGAGTCCACATGTCCAATATACTGATGGGGCGCAACCGCCCGGCGGAAATCCTGCTCGTCGAGGACAATCGCGGTGACGTGCTTTTGACGCGCAAGGCCTTTCAGTCAGCGCGGATCGAAAACCACCTGTCGGTGGCCGGAAGCGGCGAAGCGGCGCTCGAGGTCCTGCGTGACGAAGGGCAGGTCTTGCCGGACCTGATCCTGCTCGACCTCAACCTGCCGCGCATGAATGGCCGCGAGGTCTTGAATGCAATCAAGGACGATGCGCGCCTGCGGCATATTCCGGTAATCATCCTGTCGAGTTCCGCCGCCGAGCAGGATATCGCCCGCAGCTATGCGCTGCACGCCAGCGCCTATATCGTCAAGCCATTGGATCTCGACAGTTTCCGCACCGCCATATCGACCATCGAACAGTTCTTCTTTTTCCTCGTCGAATTGCCGGAGCATGCGCCGGTCGAATAGGCCGCCGCGGTTGACACTGTTTTTGCTTACCGCCTTTTATCGGGTCATGCCGGTGTGGCGTGGCCTTTGCCTGTCGCATTATTGTCTTGATGCCGGAGACGGTGAGGCATAGATTCACCGAATCTCAGGAGCTTTGTCTGGATGCCCATTGTCGTCGAACACGACATAGACCTGCCTCAGTCACCCCAGGAAGTTTTCGCTTTTCTGGACGATTTCAAGCGCGTACCGACGTGGTTGAAACGCTGTGAAGGCGTGGCCAAGCTGGGGCAGGGGCCAAACAAGGTCGGGGACAAGTTGCGCTATGCCTATTTCGAAGGCGGCAAGCACCGGATCATGGACGGGGTAATCTCGACCTACCAGCCCGACCGCCAACTAAGCTATCGTTATTACGACAAGATGATGCAGGCCTTCATCGACTTCCATCTTGAGCCGCAAGGTGCCGGTACGCGCCTGACCCACCGCGTCGAACTGGTGCCGAACTCCTTGCTGTGCAAGCTGCTCCTGCCGCTGTTCAAGGCCAAGCTGCCGAAGCAAACCAAGGAAGCGATGGCCGATCTGAAAGCCATTCTGGCGCAGCAAGCCTGAATATAGTTGTCCCTCCCCACAAGGGCGGCGGAATAGGTTGGTACGGCCTCCGCGACGGCCGGAATTTTCGCAAATTTGTAACACCCTGCCTCGACAAGCAAGCCAAAGGGCGCTTTAACAGTCGCATTGGTAACTAATTCGCAGGCCGCCGCATGCTTTCCCGAAACCTGAAATCCGTTCTTGCCGCCACACTTATTGGCTCGGCGTCTCTGCTGGCCCTGTCTGCAAGTGCGCAGACGGCCGCCCCCTTCACTTACAAGGACCTGGTGTCACTCGACCGGATCAGCGGGCTGAACGTCGATAGCACAGGCCTCTACGCCGTGTTCCAGGTGCGCGCCACCGATCTCGACAAGAACAAGGGCGTGAGCGCCATCTGGCTAAAGGACCTGTCCAAGCCCGCGACGGCCGAAATCAAGCTGGCTGCGTCCGAAGGCGGTGCAGTGTCGCCGAAGTTCAGTGCTGACAGCAAGACAATCTACTTCCTGTCGTCGCGTTCGGGCTCGACGCAGGTGTGGAAGACCGACCTGATGGGCGCCACGGCGACCCAGGTCACCAGGCTGCCGCTCGATGTCGGCTCCTACCTGCTGTCGCCGGACGGCAAGGGCATCGTCGTCTCGCTCGCCGTCTTCCCGGAGTGCAAGGGAAATGAGATCGACTGTACGGTCAGGACGAGCGCGGACAAAAAGGCGCAGAAGTCGACCGGCGTCATCTACGACAAGCTGTTCGTTCGTCACTGGGACGAATGGGCCGATGGCACGCGCAACCACCTCTTCTATGTCGGCTTCGATGGCGCAGCTCCCGTCTCGCTGACCGATGGTTACGACGGTGATGTGCCGTCAAAGCCCTTCGGCGATGAGGGCGAATACACGATCTCGGCCGATGCCAGGACCGTCTACTTCGCCGCGCGCGAAGCCGGCAAGACCGAACCATGGTCGACCAATTTCGACGTCTATTCGGCGCCGATGAGCGGGGGGGCGCTGACCAACCTGACCGACGGCAACGAAGCCTGGGATGCGATGCCGCGCTTGTCGCCCGACGGCAAAACCCTGGCTTACAAGGCGATGAAGCGTCCGGCCAATGAAGCCGATCGTTTCGATATCTTCCTGCGCGACCTGAAGACCGGCGCCGTGACGCCTCTGGCCGCCAACTGGGACCATACGGTCGATGAAATGACCTGGTCGAAGGATGGCAAGAGCCTGCTCGTCACCTCCGACGACATCGGCACCCACAAGCTGTTCCGCATAGACGTCAAGACCGGCAAGGTGATGGCTTTGTCAAAAGATGGCCATATCGACGGTTTCGCCGAGACTCCGCAAGGCATCGCCTTCCTCAAGAGCGGCTTGTCCGGCCCGTCGCAGCTCTACCTCGCCAATTCCAAAGCCATGTTCATTGACATGGGCGCGCGCAGCCTGACCGGAATCAATCCGGTGCTGAAAGAGCGCACCCTGGGTCAGTACGAGCAATTCAGCTTCAAGGGCTGGAATGACGAGACCGTCTACGGCTACGTCCTGAAGCCCGCCAATTATGAGGAGGGAAAGACTTATCCGGTCGCCTTTATCGTCCACGGCGGTCCGCAGTCGTCGTTCAGCGATGCCTGGTCCTATCGATGGAATCCGCAGGCCTTTGCCGGTGAAGGTTTCGCCGTGGTGTTCATCGATTTCCACGGCTCGCCGGGATACGGCCAGGCCTTTACCGACTCGATCTCGCAGCACTGGGGCGACCGGCCGCTCGAAGACCTGCAAAAGGGTTGGGCGCACGTGCTGGCCAATTACAAGTTCCTCGACGGCGATCGCGCCTGTGCGCTGGGCGCCTCCTACGGCGGCTATATGGTCAACTGGATCGCCGGCAACTGGAAGGAACCCTGGAAGTGCCTGGTCAATCATGACGGCATTTTCGACACTCGCACCATGGCTGAGGAAACCGAGGAACTGTGGTTCTCGGAGACCGAAAACGGCGGCGTGCCCTATGGCAATTCAGCCAGGATGGACACTTTCAACCCGGCGCTTCATGCCCAGAAATGGTCGAAACCGATGCTGGTCATCCACTCCGACAAAGACTATCGTGTCGTCCCGGGACAAGGGATCGCGACCTTCACAGCCTTGCAGCGCCAGGGCATTGAATCGAAATTCCTGCGGTTCACGGATGAGAATCACTGGGTGCTAAAGCCGCAGAACTCGCTGATGTGGCACGCCACGGTGTTTGACTGGGTCAAGACACATACGGAGAAGTAAGCCATGCTGTCGCGCAGGGGGATGATGCTTGGACTGGCCGGAGCCGGTTTGCTTGGCGGATGTTCGAAGGAGTTCGGCCAGGTCGTCGGTATTGGTCAGAAGGTGGCCGAAATCGTCCGGCGCCATGGCGGTCGCGTCGGCGTCAGCCTGACCTCGGGCACGGGCGAAGCCAATGGCAATTTCAACATCCAGTCGGACGAACGCTTCGCCATGTGTTCGGTCTTCAAATGGGTGTTGGCGGCGGCCATACTCCAGGCTGTCGATCAGGGCAAGCTGAAGGTCGCACAGGAGGTCAGCTACACCAAGACCGATCTGCTTGAATACGCGCCGGTTACGACCCAGCACGTCGCCAAGGGCAAGATGACGATCGGCGACCTGTGTTCGGCGGCAGTGGCGCTCAGCGACAATACGGCTGCCAACCTGCTGCTGCCGCTGGTAGGCGGACCCGCAGGTCTGACCGCTTTTGTGCGCGCCTTGGGCGACACCGTCACGCGCTTCGACCGCACCGAGCCGTCGCTGAACGATGTCCCGGAGAAGGACGAGCGCGACACGACGACGCCCGGCGCCATGACGCAACTGCTGAAGACGGTGTTCACCGGCACGGTGCTAAAACCCGCGAGCCTGTCGCTGCTCAAGGACTGGATGATCGCGACGACGACCGGCACGAACCGCATCCCAGCGGGTGTGCCGGCGGGCTATATCGTCGGCCACAAGACCGGCACGGCGTTTACGCACGCCAACGACGTCGCCGTCATCTGGCCGGCGGCGGACAAGCCGCCGATGTTCCTGTCGATCTTCACCACGGGCGGGACGCTTGACGCCGCCGGGCGCGACAAGGTCATCGCCGACCTTACGCGCGTCGTGTTTGAGACCCTGGCCTTCGTCGATGAGATGGACAAGAAGGAGTCTTCAAGCGCGTCGTCGTGACGCCTTGACAGACTCATGGCCAGCCGGTTTCTGAGGGCATGAAACAGGGCCTCTCCATCTCCGACGTGCTGGCGGAAGTCGCCATCATGGTCCAGCCGCATTTCGGCAAGGGACGCACCGCGCAATATATTCCGCAATTGGCTGAGGTCGATCCGCGCCGGTTTGGCATGGCGGTCTGTACTGTAAAGCGCTCAAGCAGCGCGAGCGGTAGCGCAATTGTAGGATTCGAGGAGTGCGTCATTGGCGACGCGGACGAACCGTTCTCGGCGCAGTCGATCACCAAGCTGTTTTCGCTGGGGCTGGCGCTCAATCGCTTTGGCGACGAGGTGTGGACTCGTGTCGGCAAGGAGCCGTCGGGCACGCCATTCAACTATCTGTCGCAGTTGGAGCACGAGGAGGGAATACCGCGTAACCCCTTTATCAATCCAGGCGCCCTGGCGGTCACCGACTGCCTTATGGACATCGCGCCCCAGTCGCAGTTTCTGGTGCGTGACTTCATGGGCATGCTGTCGGGCGCACAGCTCGAAATCGACGAAGCGGTCGCCAAGGGCGAGATCGCCACGGCACACAAGAACCGCGCCATTGCCAACCTGATGCGCGGCTTCGGCACTATCACCCATGAGGTCGAGGCGCTGATCTCGGCCTATTGCCATCAGTGCGCCATCGCCGTCACCTGCCGGCAACTGGCGCGCGCCGCACTTCCGCTGGCGGCTGGCGGGTTTTCGCCGCTGGTCGAAGAAACCATCTTTCCGCCACGCCTGACCCGGCGGTTGAACGCACTTCTGCTGACCTGCGGGACCTATGATTCTGTTGGCTCTTTCGCCTATCGCGTCGGGCTGCCGGCCAAGAGCGGTGTCGGCGGCGGTATTGTCGCCATCATTCCGGACACGGCGGCGATCGCGGTCTGGTCGCCGGAACTCGACCGTTTCGGCACCAGCGTCGTTGGGGGCTATGCGCTGGAATATTTCAGCCAGCTGACAAACTGTTCAGTTTTGTAGGCCTGGCAACCGTGTTATCCGGATACCTGTAAAAGATCAGGGGAGGGACGGATGCGTTACTTAGGCGCTCTGGCTGGGCTTGTGTTGTGGACTGGCGTAGCCGGGGCGCAGACCATAACGCCCGGCGCTCAGCTTCCGGCGAAACCTCAGGCACTCAAGCTCCACGTCACCGGCCGCGTGGCGGAAAACGCCATGTCCAGCGGTACCGCCTACGAACATCAGTGGCCCGGTGTCTATTTCGAAACGGCGTTTTCGGGAGACAAGATATTCCTGGCCTTCGATGACCCGCATAATGAATATCGCCTGCATATTGATGCGCTGGCGCCGATCTCGATCGACCGGCCAGGGACCGGCACCGTCGAAGTCTCGGGGCTGGCTAAGGGCAAACACAACGTGCGCATAGAAAAGGTCACTGAGAGCATCGAGAACCGGGCGGTGTTTAACGGCTTTTACCTGGCCAAGGGCGGCAAGGCGCTGCCGCTTGCCCGCCGCGCCCGCCAGATCGAGTTCATCGGTGATTCCGGCATGGTCGGTTATGGCAATCGCTCGACGACTGTCAAATGTACCCCGGAAGAGGTCCGCAAGCTGACCGACACGCAACAGGCCTGGCCTGTGCTGACCGCCAAGGCGTTCGGCGCCGACTATCAGGTCAACGCCATTTCTGGGCGCGGCGTTGTGCGCAATTACAACGGGACGACGCCGGGCTACACCATGTCCGACCTCTATCCCTTCACCTTCTTCGACAAGACGGTGCCCTATGCCTCGAAGGACTGGAACCCGCAGATCGTGGTCATCGCGCTCGGTGGCAACGATCTGACACCGCTGCAGCCGGGCGAGCCATGGACAACAACCGCTCAGTTGGAGACCGCCCTGGTTGCCGGCTATGGCCGCCTGGTCGTTGCTGTGCATCACCGCTATCCGTCAGCAGCCATCGTCATGCAGTGGCCAGGGCCAAGCGGCGATGCCGCCAGTGACCAGACCGTCGATGCCGGTCGCAAAAGCATCGAAGCGGCTGCCGCGGCTGCGGGCCTCAAAAAACTGGTATTCATGATGCCACCACAGGGTTTTACAGTGGATCTGACGGGGTGCGACTATCACGGCAGCCTTTCCGGCCATAAGACAGGTGCGGCGTGGGCCACGGACTGGCTGAAGGCGCGCCCGGACTTGTGGCAGGGTAAATGACCTATCGCATCGCGATTGCCGGCGCCGGCACGACTGGCCTGGCCCTGGCCGGATTTTTGCGCGCCGGCTGCCATGAGGTGTCGATCTTCGAGCGTTTCGACAAGGCGGCGCCCGTGGGGGCGGGTCTGCTAATCCAGCCAACCGGGCTGGCGGTTATCGCGCGGCTGGGCATCGACAAGGCGCTGATCGACCGCAGCGCGCGCATCAAGACATTGTATGGCAAGACCCATACCGGCCGGACGGTCTTCGACCTCAATTACGACATTCTGGGCAAGCACATCTTTGGCTTAGGCGTGCATCGCGCCAGCCTGTTTCAGGTGCTGCACGATCATGCCATCGCAACCGGTGCCACCCTGCATACGGGTTGCGAAGCCTCCGAAGTCGTGACGCATCCCGACGGGCTGATGTCGCTGAAGGTCGCGAACGGTGACGATTTCGGGCCTTTCGATCTCATTGTCGATTGCACCGGCCGTCATTCGAAACTGGCCGAGCGCCATGCCCACATCCATACCAACAAACCCTATCCGTACGGTGCGCTGTGGGGCGTGTGCCGCGATCCGGGCCAGGTCTTCGGCCAGGGCGGGCTGCAGCAGCGCTACGATGCCGCGCGCGTTATGATCGGCACCCTGGCCATCGGCAAGCGCCCAGGCGAGGATGACGATCATATCGCCTTTTTCTGGAGCCTGCCGCGCCGCGATCTCGAAGCCGTGCGCGCCGGCGGTATCGATGCCTGGAAGGAACGCGTCACTGGCTACTGGCCGGAAATGGCGCCGTTTGTCGACCAGATGACCGATTTCAGCGACCTGACCTGGGCCGAATATGGCCACAAGGCCCTAAGCTTGCGCGTCCAGGGCCGGCTGGTTTTTGCCGGTGACGCCGCCCACGCCATGAGCCCGCAACTGGGGCAGGGCGCCAATCTCGGCCTGATCGACGCCTGCGTGCTGGGCGAGGCCATCAACCGCAACGCCCGGATTGACGACGCTTTGGTCGAATATCAGCGCGTCCGCAAGAACCATCTTGGCTTTTATCATCACGCCAGCATGTGGATGACGCCCTTCTTCCAGGGCGACGGCATTATCGAGCCCTTCCTGCGCGATACGCTGTTCGGGCCGATGTGCTATATGCCGTGGACGAAGGACGAGATGATGCGGACGCTTGCCGGCATGAAGACCGGCCTGTTCAGCCATATCGATCCGGGCCACTGGCACCAGGATTATCAAATCAGGCGCTGAAGCCCAGCGCCTGACGGTAGGTCTCGATCGCTGACAGCTTGTCGTAAAGCCGCTGCCAATCATCGGCTTCAGCAATGCGTGCCCAGATGGCTTCGATCTCGTCGATCAGCAGGGTTTCCGGCTCAGGCTGTGACAGGCGCGGGAGGTCGAGTTTCGCAGCGTCGGCGGTGGTGTAACCGTCGAGTACGGCGCGGAAGGCGTCAAAAGCCTCACCGCTATAGGACTGCGCACGCACGCCGTTCATCGCGAACGCCTCGCGCGCTGCGCCGCCGAACCAGTCGTAGAACAGTGCCTCGAAACTGCCATCAAAGGTGACGGTTTTCAGGAAATCAAAGATTGCGGCGGCAAGCTGCGTGTTGTCGGCCTGCGGCGTGAGGTTCAGACGCGCGCAGAAGGCCAAGCCCAGTTCTCCACGAAAACGCGTGTCGAACTGCCGCAATGATTCGGTCAGCCGCTCGGACGGGCAGATCAGGGTCAGGCACGAACCCAGCCGCGCCAGGTTCCAGCCGACCGCGTCGGGCTGTCGGCCATAGGCGTAGAGACCCCACTGGTCGAAATAGGCGGCGGTGAAGTCCGGATCGTAGCGCGGCAAAAAGCGGTACGGGCCGTAGTCGAAACTTTCGCCCGTGATATTCATATTGTCGGTGTTGAGCACGCCGTGGACAAAGCCGGCCGCCATCCACCGCGCTGCCAGCCGTGCCGAGGTTGACACCGCTGCGTCGAACACACCGGCAGCGCCATCGGCATCGGGATAGTAGTTGGCGATGATGAAGTCGATCAGCGCCGCCATCGTCTCGGTGTCGCTGAGATAGGCCAGGCGTTCGAAGGTGCCGAAGCGGATATGGCTGTGGTTCAGGCGGACAAGGACCGACGACCGCGTCGGCGACGGCTCGTCGCCGCGCACCAATTGTTCACCGGTCTCGATCAGCGAAAAGCTTTTTGAGGTTGGTACGCCGAGCGCTTCGAGCATGGCGGTCGCCAGTACTTCGCGTACCCCGCCCTTCAGCGTCAGCCGGCCGTCGCCGCCACGCGACCACGGCGTCTTGCCCGAGCCTTTCGTGCCGAGGTCGAGCAGGCGGTCGCGATCATCGAGCATCTGCGCAAACAGGAAGCCGCGCCCGTCGCCGAGGTCGGGATTGTACTGGCGGAACTGGTGGCCGTGATAGCGCAAGGCCAGAGGCGCCGGCTGGTTCTCTGGCAGGGCTTCGAATCGGCCGAAGTGCCGGGTCCAGTCGCTATCGGACAGGTGCGCCAGGCCGACCGTTTTCGCCGCGCGGTCATTACGGTAGCGCAGGATCGTTTCCGGGAAATCCGCCGCCGTGACGACGTCGTGTATGGCAAGCCCGCTATCCAGCAGGCGGGGGGACGGCTGATAAACACTCACTTGCAAGCTTTCATTGGCAGGCCTTTACCTTGTTCCAGGCATCAAGGCTGTACGGCTTGCCGGACGCGCGCGACACCTTGGTTTCGACCAGATAGGCCTTACCGCCCTCAGCCACGCGCATGCAGATAATGAAATGCAGGTTGGCGGTCGCCGCCTGCTGCGCCTTCAGGATCGTCTTTATCTCGACCTCTTTGGTCGTCGCCGCGAACCTGGCCGCAGCAATCACGCCCGTGCTGGTGACCGGCACGGGGCCGTAGGAGGTGTTGAAGGCCGTCGTGGCCATGGCGCCCGGCGCGAAAAGCCCCAATAGCAACCCGGCAATGGCGACCGTTGCTGTTTTGCTCAACCGCATGTGACACTCTCTCCGTTTATGGGCCTTGTGAACGGTCATGGCGGCGCCTGCAAGTGCGAAGCCCCGTCAAGTGCCGGAAAGTTGACCCTAGGTGTGTGGCTTTTATGCGCCACAGTCACAGGATTGTCAGTGGACAGGAAGCATTCGAAGGCCGGAAATTTCGTTAAGGCAGGGTTCAAAGGGCGTGTGCCGTTACGTCAAATTGTAATCAAGTGAGCAAGTGCAATATAAACTGCGAACGAAAACGGTTGTTATGCGGATACGCAAGTATTGGTTTTCCCCTGTTGGAATGCGAAATAGCTTCGTAACCGCGTTTTTTTACCGCGATCGCGTAAGTATTGACCCTACGTAAACTATTGCATTGCAGTGTAGCCGGAGACCAATTTGTTTCCGTGCGCGTAATGTGTTAGTCAAATGAGTAATCGGATGCGGCTCTAGATGCGGTTTCCGCTTACCGGACGCAGATCCGGCAGTAACAAAAAATGTTCAAAGCAGAGATGAAATTGCCCAAAGGGAACGCCATGCAAAACGCCACCACTTTACTGAAGTATCGCCATCTGATGGCAGGCGCCGCCGGCGCCGCGCTTCTGGCCGGTCTTCCCGCGATCGGGTTCGCCCAGGATGCGCCTGCGGCCGATGAAGGGACCATTATCGTCACTGCCCAGAAGCGCGAGCAAAAGCTGCAGGATGTGCCGATCGTCGTCACGACCCTGTCGGCCAAGCTGCTTCAGGATGCCGGCGTGCGCGACATCAAGGACATGCAGATCCTGACGCCGGGCCTGACCGTCACCTCGACCCAGAACGAAAGCCTGACGACCGCCCGTATCCGCGGCGTCGGTACAGTCGGTGACAACCCCTCGATGGAATCCTCGGTTGGCGTGGTGATCGACGGCGTCTATCGCCCGCGTAACGGCGTCGGCTTCGGCGACCTCGGCGAAATGGAACGCATCGAAGTTCTAAAGGGCCCGCAAGGCACGCTGTTCGGCAAGAACACGTCAGCCGGCGTCATCAACATCATCACCAAGAAGCCCGCCTTCACCTTCGGCGCCGATGGCGAAGCGACCTTCGGCAACTACGGTCAGCAGGGCTACGCCGCCTCGGTTACCGGCCCGCTGGTCGACGACCTGATCGCCGGCCGCCTCTATGTCGCCAGCCGCAAGCGCGACGGCTTCATGAACGTCAATACCGGCGTCGGCCCGCGTACGATGAAGGACGACGGCACGCAGGACTTCTCGACCATCCGTGGTCAGCTGCTGTTCACGCCGACGGACCTGATCGACATCCGCCTGATCGGCGACTACAGCCACCGCAATGAATACTGCTGTACAGCCGTCCAGATCCGTACAGGTCCGACGGCTACGGCCATCAACACCCTGGCCGGTGGCAACGGTGTCGCCACGACACCGAACCCGGAAGCCCGCATCGCCTATGCCAACCGCGACACGCACCAGGTTATCCGCGATGGCGGCTTCTCGGTTGAAACCAATGTCAAGCTGCCGGACCTGTGGGACTCGCAACTGACCCTGATCAGCGCCGCGCGCGACTGGAAGTCGACCAACGGCCAGGACATCGATTATACCGGTGCTGACATCCTTTATCGCCGCGACAATGGCGACTTCGACGCCCGCTTCAAGACCTTCAGCCAGGAAGTCCGCCTGGCCGGCGCGACCGAGAACGTCAACTGGCTGGTCGGCGCCTTCTACGTCAAGGAAGACCTGAACCGTCACGACTCCTACGTCTACGGTTCGCACTACGAACCCTATCTCAGCCTGCTGATCTCCAGCCAGTTGAACGCTATCAATCCGGCGATCACGCCCAGCGCGACCTTCCTGCCGAACATGACCGGCCGCGCGTTTGGCACCAACTTCAAGGCGGGGGAGGGCGCGCGCGACTTCTACACCCAGACCGACGAATCGATCGCCCTCTTCACCAACAATTCGTGGCGGATCCAATCGCTCGAATTCACCCTGGGCCTGCGCTACACCCAGGAAAAGAAGAGCATGACGGCCTTCTACACCAACAGCGACAACGGCGCTGGCTGCGGCGCGGCCCTGACCAAGTATCAGCAAACCGGCGCGCTCTACGCCGCTGCCGTGGCCGCCAATCCGACCAACCCGACGGCCGCCGCCGGCCAGGCCCTGGCCAATGGCGCCAATCCGATCTGGCTGGGCGCCATCCGCGCGGGCGGCACGACGGCACAGACCCTGGCGGGCGCATTCTGTCCGTTCTGGGCTAACCCGGCCTTCAACAACCGTTCAGTCGCCGACAGTAACAGCGATGGCGACCTGTCCGGTACGTTCAAGGCGGCGTGGCACGTCAATGCCAACACCATGACCTATGCGTCGTACGCAAAGGGTTATAAGGCGGGCGGCTTCAACCTCGACCGCGCCCAGACCGGCGTCACACCCGATGCTGACCTGTGGTTCCCGCCGGAAACGGTCGACAGCTACGAACTGGGTCTGAAAACCACCCTGTTCGACGGCGCCCTGCAACTGAACACAGCCCTGTTCGACCAGAAGTTCCAGAACTTCCAGCTCAACACATTCCTCGGCACGGCCTTCGTTGTTGAATCGATACCGGTGCTGGAATCGAAGGGCTTTGACGCCGACGTCTACTGGCGTACGCCGATTACCGGCCTGACCTTCCAGGGCGGCGTCACCTACACCGACACCAAGTACGGCAAGTTCACGGCCGCGGATCTGATCAACCCAAGCCACTTCCCCGGCCTGTCGCTGCTGCCGGGCGCGCAGATGTCGTTCGCTCCCAAGTGGAGCAGCACGGCAGCCCTGTCGTGGGGTGGAAACGTCGGCGACCTGCGCATCGGCGCCAACCTGTCGGCCAAGTACTCGTCGGAATACAATACCGGTTCGGATCTGATCCCGTTCAAGGAACAGGACGCCTACACCATAGTCAACGGCCGCCTCTCGATCGGTTCGGCCGACCGCCGCTGGTCGGTTGAACTGTGGGGCCAGAACCTGACCGACGAAACCTATAAGCAGGTCGTCCTGAATGCCCCGCTGCAAGGTACCGGCTTCCAGCAGACCGTCCAGTCGGGCGGCTCGCATCCCGGCACCTATTACAACCAGGCAGCCGACAGCAACACCTATGACGCCTTCCTCGGCGCGCCGAAGACCTACGGTGTGACGCTGCGGGTGCGGTACTAAGCGATTTCGGATCGAAAGCGCAGCAAAAGGATTAAGAAGAAGGCGGCACTTTGGTCGCCCGGAGCTATTAAAATAAAAGCGGCGGAGGTTTCCCTCCGCCGCTTTTTTATCTTTATGTGCTGGCGTTTAAACCCGGCGGCCCTTGAAGGCCCGGCCAATCGCGATGAGCAGGCAGGCACCGACCACGCCGGCAATCAGGTAACCGACGATGCCGCCAAGCTGAACGCCGATCATGGCCAGAACGGCGTTGGCGATCAGGGCGCCGAGGATACCCATGACGATGTTCATCAACAGGCCCTGTTCAGAGCGCATGAATTGTTCGGCGATCCAGCCGGCGAGTGCGCCGACGATAATGGCTGCCAGCCAACCAACTTGAAGTTCCATAAGACTATCTCCATCCATGCCCGCTCCGTGCGGGATGAATTAACGATAGCAAAGGCCCTGCGCGGTTTTGGATAGGGTTCGCGGCTGCAGGATGCAAGCTTTTGGCAAAAAAGGCTTTATAACCTGAGTTGCCCACTCGTGATCTGGACGGTCATGTCCGGCGTCACTGGCACATACGCATCATTGCACAGGATATAGAGCGGATCGGTGATGACGCTGAGGTCATAGCCAGCCTTGATCAGGTCCATCTTCTTGTACTTGAAGGTGCCGGTCGTCTCGACCTCCTGCAGCAGGCGGACAAAGCGCGGCCGGGCATAGCCCGGCAGCTTTGAGTCGACATGGTCCTTGAACAGCTTGAGGTCAAAGCCGTCGCGCGTGATCAGCGACACCATGCCGGCCTTGCCGTCGTGATGCGGGACGGGAATGCCATAGACAATGGCCTCCTCGACACCGGGCGCCGAAGCGCAATATTCGGCAACTTCGGATGTCGAGACGTTTTCGCCTTTCCAGCGGAAGGTGTCGCCAATGCGATCGACGAAATAGAGGTAGCCCTGTTTGTCCTGGCGCATCAGGTCGCCGGTGCGGAACCACTGGTCGCCTGTCTTGAAGACGTCGGTCAGGACCTTTTTCTGCGAGGCGGCCTTGTCGGCATAGCCGGAATAGGCGTGGCGCGCATCATGGCCGATATGGCCGATGGCCTCGCCGATATCGCCCGGCCGGCATTCGATGCACAGGCCGTTCGGACCGCGCACCGGCATTTCGCTCTCGAAGTCGAACTGCACCAGGCGGACATTGAACTTGTTGCGCAGGATGCGTGGCACGCGGGCAATGGCGCCGGAGCGGCCATCGAGATTGAACAGTGACACATTGCCTTCGGTCGAACCGTAGAATTCGAGCACATCCGGAATCTTGAAGCGCGCTTTGAACTGGTCCCAGACTTCGGGCCGCATGCCGTTGCCGAACGCCATACGCACCTTGTGCTTGCGCTCGTCCTCGGGATTGGGAGCCGGGGGTGAGTTGACGAGATAGCGGCAAAGCTCGCCGATATAGACGATATGCGTGACGCCCTGCAGGCGGATATCGCTCCAGAACTGGCTGGCCGAAAATCTGCGCTTGAGCACGATGGCGCCGCCGTTCAGCAAGGCCGCGCCCGTGGCGCACAGGCCGCCGGTGGCGTGATAGAGCGGCAGGACGCAATAGACGCGGTCACCGGGCGCCATCTTGGTCAGGCCGGCGAAGGCCTTCATGTAGAGCTGGGCGCGGGCGTTGGAGATCTTGGCGGCCTTTGGCAGGCCTGTCGTGCCGGACGTATAGATGTAGAGCGCGGTCGATGAGGCCTTCAGTTCGGCGCGCGGCGCACGATCAGGACGGACCGTTGACACGCCCTTGATGGCCGCATCCAGGCTGCGGCAGTCCTCGGTCTCCTGTTCGCGCGGCAGGTCCAGTACCCACAGCGCCTGAAAGCGCTCGATCTGGGACTCGACCTCCATGAAGCACGGCATGGTCGTCAGGTCGACCAGGGTCAGTGAGGCCATTGAGATGTTGAGGCAGTGGACCAGGCCCTTGCCCGTCAGCGAATTGTTGATCAGGGCTGTGACGACGCCGATCTTGTTCATTCCGATCCAGATGGCCAGGTATTCCATCCGGTTCGGCATGAACAGGGCGACGGTGTCGCCGGACTTCAGGCCGCGCTGGCGGCCCCAGTGGGCATAACGATTCGCCAGGACGTCGAGCTGCTGATAGGTCAGGCTCTTGCCTTCGAAGATCACGGCGGTTTGCGTCGGCCACTGATCGGCGGCGTGTTCGAAGTCGTCGCAGACCAGATTGGGCGAATCGGGATTGACGCTGCGGATGCGGCGGAGAATCCGCAGCAGACGGGTCATGAAGGTGGCGTCACGCCTGATATTGCCGATGAAACCCATCCGCCGGTTCGCTCCCCTGTGAGGCCTGCTTGGCTGTGCCGCGAATCTACAACCGAATCATTACAGCCTAACTCTCAAAAAGCCGTGAATCGGTGTTTTTTTAAGGCATTGGTTTACGCATACGCTAGGGAATGCGCCACTTGCCATACAGAGGTTAAACCTGATAACAGGCGGTCCTGAACTGATTGGAGTTTCCCTTGACCGTCGCCGAAGCCCTCGAAAACATCTACGCGTCGCTGGCCGACGACAATGCCGAGATCGATACGCACATCAAGGCGCTTAAGGCAGCTCTGGTGGCCGAGGGCCTCAAAGAGGCGGTCGTCCAGCCGACGCGCCTGGCACAGAATAACCGGGCGGGCCGCAAGACGATGCAGGCCTATTTCCGCAAGCGCGGCGTCACGGTAACCTTTTCGGAAGAATAACGGAGGGGATAAAGTCTCCGAGCGCAATTGTGACAATCCCGTGAAACTTTGGGTGAAGTCACGCAAAGCCCTTTTTGCCAACATAGTTTTTGCCTATAAGTCGCGCAGCGTGTTCAGTCCCCGGATGATCCGGCGGTTGTCATGGGTCGTACATTGCGCGAGGGTTGCGCATAGCCGTTGCTGATTCTCCGGCGGCTGCCAGCCGTGCGTGACACTGATATGAGGTAGGAATGAAGAAGCCCCTGTCGACGAGTCCCCAGTCTATTCGCCCTATGTCTTTGACTGTTATGGCCGTGGCGGCATCGATGATGACGTGGGCGAACGCCGCTGCGGCCCAGGCCGTTGGCGGTCCGGCCGGATCGTCGCCTATTACCGGCGCCGTTGACTGGATTCAGCAGACCCTGCTGGGCCGTGTCGCGACGACCGTCGCCGTTATCGCCGTTGCTGCAGTGGGTTTCATGATGCTGACCGGCCGCATGAACTGGCGCTACGGCGCGACCGTTATCGTCGGCGTCTTCATCCTGTTTGGCGCTGCGACCATCGTCGGCGGCATCCAGGCGATGGCGCACTAAGGTTATGACGGACCTGGTCAAATCACCGGTATTCAAGGCGCTGACCCAGCCGCAGATGTTTGCCGGTGTGACCTACAGCTACTTCATCATCAATGCAGTGGTGACGACCGAAGTCTTTTTGATCACGCGATCCTTCTGGGCGTTCGCGGTATCGGTCGTCATCCATGCCATTGGGTATCTGGCTTGCCTGCGTGAACCCCGGGTCTTCGACCTGTGGATGACCAAGGTGCAGCGCTGCCCACGCATTCGCAACTGGCGCTTCTGGCGCTGTAACTCCTACCATCCTTAAGTATTTTTGAAATTATGGCTGACGAAAGCAAGGGATTGGGCGGTTTCGCGGGCTGGGCCAAGAAGGAAAAGCGCGTCGGCGACCAGTTGCCTTACGACCATTTCCTTGATGACCGCACGATTGTCCTGCGCGACGGCAGCCTGATGCAGTCGTTGTATCTCGAAGGCTTTGCCTTCGAGACGGCGGACACCGAAGAGGTTAATCACCGCCAATTCATCCGGGCAGCCGCTTTGCGCGCCATCGGGTCGTCGCGGTTCGTGCTCTATCACCACATCATCCGCCGCAAGGTCAGTGTCGGGTTGAACGCCAGTTATGACGATCCGGTGTGTGGCCTGATCCAGTCGAAATGGCAGGACAAGCTGTCGTCGCGCCAGCTGTTCGTCAACGACCTGTTCATCACCATCGTCCGCCGCAGTCCCAAGGGCAAGGTCGGTTTCGCCGAGCGCCTGGCTGACATGTTCGGCAAGGGGTTGGGCGACAACGCCCTGGCCGCCACCCAGGCGCGCGATCACAAGGAAATCCAGGCGGCTTCCGAAGGGCTGCTGGCGGCGCTTCAGTCGTACGGGCCGCGCATCCTCGGCGCCTATGAGACTCAGAACGGCCGCTGTTCGGAACTGCTGGAACTTCTGTCGGCTATCTATAATGGCGAGATGCGCCCGGTCCTGCGCACGCACAACGACATCGGCCAGTATCTCCCTTACCGCCGCATCAGCTTCGGCCTCGAATCGCTGGAACAGGCATCGCTTGGCGAGGGCAAGGACTACGGCTCGATCCTGTCGCTCAAGGACTATCCACCCAATGCCACGCCTGGCATGGTCGATGCCCTGCTGCGCCTGCCGTACGAGATGACCCTGACCGAGAGCTTCGGCTTCGTCGATCGCCAGATCGGCCTGGAACGAATCAATCTGGCTCTGCGCCGCATGCGCGCCGCCGACGAAGAGGCGCTGTCCTTGCGCGCCGGCCTGATGTCGGCCAAGGACGACCTGTCGACCGGCGTGCTGGGCCTGGGCGAGCACCATATGAGCCTGCTGGTCCGCGCCAAGTCGCTGGAAGCCCTCGATCCGGCGACAGCGCAATGCCTGGCGGCCCTGGCCGATCTTGGGGCCGTGGCCGTGCGTGAGGACGTCAATCTGGAGCCGGCCTTCTGGGCACAGTTCCCCGGCAACGAACAGTACATTGCCCGCAAGGCGCTGATCTCGACCTCGGCCTATGCGAGTTTCGCCTCGCTGCACGGCTTTCCGATCGGCCAGCCCGAAGGCAACCACTGGGGACAGGCGGTCACGGTTTTTGAGACCTCGTCGGCGACGCCCTATTATTTCAATTTCCACAAGGCCGATCTCGGCAACTTCACCGTCATCGGGCCATCGGGCTCGGGCAAGACGGTGGTGCTCAACTTCCTGGCCGCCCAGGCGCAGAAGTTCAAGCCGCGCACCGTTTTGTTCGACAAGGATCGCGGCGCCGAAATCTTCATCCGCGGCATCGGCGGCCACTACGCCACCCTGCGTCCCGGTGAGCCGACAGGCTTCAATCCTCTGCAGCTGGCGGATAATCCCGGCAACCGCGCCTTCCTGCGCACCCTGATCGCGCAGCTTTTAAGCCGCCCCGATCTGCCGCTTAACTCCGAGGAAGAGGCGATTATCACCGAGGCGGTGGACGCCAACTTCGAACAGGAGCCGCGCTACCGTCGCCTGCGCTATTTCCGCGAGTTGCTGGGCGGTGTCCGCCGGCCGACGCACGGCGATCTGGCGACGCGCCTCAATCCGTGGGTGGGCGAAGGCGAGCACGCCTGGCTGTTCGACAACGAAAACGACGCGCTCGACATGAGCGCACGCACGCTTGGCTTCGACATGACGCTGCTGCTCAATGAGCCGGTCCTGCGCACGCCGTGCATGATGTATCTCTTCCAGCGCGTCGAGGAACGCCTGGACGGCACGCCGACCGTCATCATCATCGATGAAGGCTGGAAGGCGCTCGACGACGAAATCTTCGCCGCCGCCATCCGCAACTGGATGAAGACCCTGCGCAAACGCAATGCCATCCTGGGCTTCGGCACGCAGTCGGCGCGCGATGCGCTCGACAGCCGCATCTCGACGGCCATCATCGAACAGTCGGCGACGCAGATCTTCATGCCCAATCCGCGCGCCCAGGCCGAAGACTATGTTGACGGTTTCGGCCTGACCCTGCACGAACTCGACCTGATCCGCGCCCTGCCAGCGTCGTCGCGCGCCTTCCTGGTCAAGCACGGCAATCACAGCGTCGTCGCCCGCCTCGACCTGTCGACCATGCCCGACATCCTGACCGTGCTGTCCGGCCGTGAATCGACCGTCCGCCAGCTCGACGACCTGCGCGCGCAGCTGGGTGACGCGCCCCATGCCTGGTGGGAAGCCCTGACCGGCACGCCCTATCCGGATACCGCGACGCGCCGCACTAAGCTCCGCAAGGGGGCCGAATGATGTTGCAAGCGGCTACCTGTCCCCAGATCACCCTGGTCGGTGAAGTCAGCGTCTCGCAGTCGCTGGCGACGATGGATTGCCGCATCATCCAGGCCGTCGAAGTCGGCTATAACCGTTTGTTCGGCGCCGGTGGT
Source organism: Asticcacaulis sp. P4_H10 (assembly GCF_056400965.1). NCBI lineage: Bacteria > Pseudomonadati > Pseudomonadota > Alphaproteobacteria > Caulobacterales > Caulobacteraceae > Asticcacaulis > Asticcacaulis sp. P4_H10. The sequence continues at coordinate 643,876 of NZ_JBFUKH010000001.1, forward strand.
GCGTTCAGCTACGTGCTGTTCACCCTGCTGACCATCTATGTCGCCATCCTCGGCTACGGCTTTATGACGGGCCGGACGCAACTGACCGTACCGATGCTGTCGCCGCGCATCATTTCCATGGTGCTGGTCCTGACCTTTGTCACCGCCTGGCCGGCCTATCACGCCATCTTTTACGGCCTGCTGATGAATGGCCCGGACGAGGTCGCGGCAGCGCTGCTGGGCCAAAAGGGCAGCGCGGTGATGAACTTCGCCCAGGCCCTCGACGGCCTGTTCGTCCGCTTTGCCGATATCGCCCAGACGCTTGATGGCAATACATCGACGGTCGCGACGATTCCCGGCCAGCCCAATCCGACGACCGCCAACATGCTGGCGCCCAAGCCCATGCCGGTGACGCTGTTCTGGCTGTCGGGCCTGTTCCTGCTGTGCTCTACACTGGGCGTGCTCATCCTGACGCGCATGGTGCTCTACCTGCTGCTGATCCTGGGGCCGGTTTTCATCGTCTTCGGCCTGTTCCCGCAGACACGCGGCCTGTTCAACGGCTGGATTCGCACCAGCATGGTGTTCTCACTGGCGCCGCTCCTGACTGTGATTGGCGGGACGGCAGCCCTGACCCTGTTCATTCCGCTGATCGAGAGCATCGGCAACGATCCGCAGCGCGCCGTCCAGGCTGTGCAGCCGATGGTCATCCTGTTCATGGGCTCGCTGATCTACTGCGCCTTCCTGTTCACCCTGATGTGGGTGGCCGCCAATCTGGTCAAGGACTGGCAGGCGGCCCTGCGCGACAAGCCGGCGACGCCTGGACCACAGGCACCCGGCGCCGGCGGCACGCTCCAGACGATGCAGTCGTCGCCGGCCTTGCAGTCGCTGAACGCCAGTTCACGCGCCTCTGATGCGCTGGAACGCACGGCGCCTCTGGTGACGGCAGTCACGCGTGACCAGTCGATCGCCTCATCGTCCGCCGCCCGCACCCAGGTACTGGGCCTCTACGACCCTGACACCCGCGCGCCCCAGGGCAGCGCCGACCGCTTCAGCCGCGTCCAGGGGCTTGGGCAACGCTTCCGTCCGGCGGCCAGTCCTGTGGCCGCCCTGAAGATGCCTCCGCCCGCGCCGCCCGCAGATGTGAAATGACCATGAAACGCGTAGTCCTCCCTGTGCTTCCGCTCCTGCTGGCCCAAATATGGGTCATGCCTGCCGTCGCCCAGCCCGTCACCGATTTCGATTCGCGGCTGCGCGTGATCGACTATGACCCGACCGCCGTCGTCCAGATGCTGGGCTGCTCCGGCTTCCAGACAACCGTGACGCTGGCGTCCAACGAACAGGTCGAAAACGTCTCGGTCGGCGACTCCGCCAACTGGCAGGTGACGGTCAACAAGCGCGGCAACCTGGTCTTCGTCAAGCCGGTGGCACCCAAGGGATTCACCAATATGACGGTGATCACCAATCGCCGCAGCTACAATTTCGAGCTGCGCACGGCGACCGAAAAGGCCTGCCGCAGTGGCGACGTAACCTATGAACTGCGCTTCCGTTATGCGCCCGAGCCTTCGGTCGGCACGCCCGCCGCGCCGACGCGGCCGGCCGATCCCAACGCCTTCCTGCCGGCGCCGGAAAAACGTAATACGGCCTATTCCTTCGTCGGTTCGCCGGATCTGGTGCCGATCCGTGTTTTCGACGATGGGGCACTGACCTATTTGCGCTGGGCGCCGTCTATCTCCGCCCCGGCCGTCTATGCCCTGAACACCGACAATACCGAAAGCCTGGTTAATTACGCGTCGCGCGGCGATTACCTGGTCATTGAGCAGGTCGCACCGGCCTATGTGCTGCGGCGCGGGAGCCTGAAGTCGACCCTTTATAATGACGCCTTCAAGGTGCAGGGCCTCGACGCCCAGTCGCCGAAACAGCGCCAGAAGTAGGAGCCCGCCATGGTCCAGACACCTCGCAATGCGCCCCTGCCGTCCGGCAACGATCCGCGCCTGAAGATGGAGCCCGACGCGCTCGAAGCTGCCTCGGTGCGCGCCCTGCCGGACGTGGCCAAGCCGGCCGGCGGCGTCGATATGACAGCCATCGCGGGTATCGCTGGCGCCGTCGCTTTGGGCGTGGTGACCTTCGTCATGCTGGGGCAGGAGCCCGCCCGCGCGCCGGAGCCGCCGCGCACCGTGCCGGTCCAGCCGCCGTCTCAATCATCGACCCTGCCGCCCGTCGATCCGGGCTATAATGCGCCGCTGGATATTCCTCAGCCGGTCGTGCAGCCGATGCCTATGCAGGTTCCGCCGCCGCAGCCTGGGCAACCTGTCGTCAATGCCGACCCGAACGGTCCGCGCTCGCCCGCCCTGGTCATCGACAACAGCGCGCCTCAGGCCGCCGCGCCGGCCCAGGCCGCGCCTGCGGCGGGGGGCGGGGGGATCACCCTCAACTCCAACGACCAGTTCGCTGCCCGCGTCAACGGAGAGGTGACCCAGAAGGCCCAGAAGATCGGCGACCCGTCCAAGGTCGTGCCGATGGGCGCGGTCATTCCGGCCGTGCTGGAAACCGCCATCAATTCCGACCTGCCGGGCTATACGCGCGCCATCGTGTCACGCGACATCCGCAGCTTCGACGGCACCGCTGTGCTGATCCCGCGCGGTTCGCGACTGATCGGCCAGTACAAGAGCGGCCTGGCCTCGGGCGAGACGCGCGCCTTCATCATCTGGACGCGGCTGATCCGGCCCGACGGTTTGTCGATCCAGCTGTCGTCGCCGGCCATTGATGATCTGGGCCAGGCGGGCGCTGCCGGCAGTGTCGATACCCACTTCGTCAAGCGCTTCGGCGCGGCCATGCTGTTGTCGGTCGTCAACGGCCTGGCGGGCGGACTTAGCAAGAACACATCGAACACCATCGTCATCGGTGGCGCGAATGACGCCAAGAATGTCGCCGTCGAAGCCTTGTCGAGCGACGTCAAGATTCCGCCGACCATCAAGGTCCCGCAGGGCGCACCCATCCAGGTCTTCGCCGGACGCGACCTGGATTTTGGACTGTAGTTCGCCATGGCCACTCCGCTGGATGTCGAAAACTCGGATGTCGTCGCACTCGACGGTGTTTACCTACGCACCTATCTGAAGCCGTTCCTGCCGTGGCTGGAGCGCGATGACGTCACGGAAATCCTAGTCAACAAACCGTTCGAGGTGTGGATCGAAATCTCCGGCGAGCCGAACATGCGCTGCGTCGAGATGCCTGAAGTTGACGACATCCTGCTGTCGCGCCTGGCGGCGCAGATCGCCCGCGTCGCGCACCAGGGCATCAATCGTGAAAGCCCCTTGCTGGCGGCCAGCCTGCCGACCGGCGAGCGCGTCCAACTGGTCGGTCCGCCGGCCTCCAAACACTGGGCGATGGCCATCCGCCGTCACCGCATGATCAACATGTCGCTCGAAGACTATGATCGCGGCCCTATCAAGCCTATCGATCACGGCCACGGCCAGGACGAAGAAGCCTATGCGCGCGCCCAGCCGATATCGTTCCTGAAAGACGCCGTCCGGTCGCGCAGGACGATCCTGATTTCCGGCGGCACCTCGTCGGGCAAGACGACCTTCCTCAACGCCATGCTCAAGATCATCCCCGAGCACGAGCGCATCATCCTGGTCGAGGATACGGCCGAGATTGCCGACAACCACGCCAATTCCTTGCGCCTTGTCGCCGTCAAGGGCGAACTGGGTGAGGCGAAGGTGACGATCAACGATCTCTTGCAGGCGTCCCTGCGTCTGCGGCCGGACCGCATTATCGTCGGTGAAATCCGTGGTGAGGAGGCCCAGACCTTCCTGCGCGCTATTAATACCGGCCACCCGGGCTCCTTCACGACGGCCCACGCCAATACGCCGAAGGGGGCGCTGGAACAGATCGCACTGATGGTCATGCAAGGCGGCACGCAACTGACGCGCAGCGAGACCCTGGCCTATGCGACGTCGCTGATCGACGTCGTGGTCCAGCTCAACCGGGTCGGCGGCGAACGCGTCATCTCGGACATCTATCTGCCGCGGTGATGCTTCCATGGCCGCGCGTGCAGCCGTTGGAATGAATTTTTCAAAAATGAAATAATGATACCGGCATTCTTGCCGCAATCGATCGCTATGCCTCGTTGACTATTTCGTCAGCCGGGAGCGCTTACATGACAGATCATCACGACCACCCTGAATCGCCAAGCCTGGCGCTGGACCTCGCCGCCATCGGACGCCGTCGCGCGTTACTGATGATAGGGGGCGCGGTGACCACCGCCGCCCTCGCATCCTGTGGCGGCGGTGGCAGTGCGTCGAGCACGACGGTCAGCACGTCGTCCTCTTCCAGCAGCAGTTCATCCTCAAGCAGCAGCAGTTCTTCGTCCTCGTCCTCGTCGTCTTCCAGCAGTTCGGCCGGCACCTGCACCGAGGCGGCGACAGAGACCAATGGACCCTATCCTGCCGATGGCACCAACACGATCAGCGGCAGCGTGGTCAATGTCCTGACCCAGTCGGGGATTGTCCGCAGCGACATCCGCACCAGCTTCGGCACCATGTCGGGTACGGCTGCGGGGGTACCCCTGACCCTGACCATTACGGTCCAGGACGCCGATCTCGGCTGCGTGCCGCTAAGCAACTACGCCGTTTATATCTGGCACTGCGACCGGGCGGGTCTCTATTCGCTCTATTCCAGCGGCGTGACCGCCCAGAACTATTTGCGTGGCGTCCAGGTGAGCAATGCAAGCGGCCAGGTGACCTTCACGACCATCTTTCCTGCCTGTTACTCGGGACGGATGCCGCACGTCCACGTCGAGGTCTATGCCAGCCAGTCGACGGCGACGACCGCCAACAATGCCGTCAAGGTGGCGCAACTGGCCTTCGACCGCACCACCTGCCAGAACGTTTATAACAATGCCACCGGATACAGCCAGAGCGTCAGCAACCTTGCGGCCATCACCTTTGCTTCGGACAATGTCTTTGGCGACGACAGCGCGGCGCAACTGGCCGCAGCCATGGTGACGCTGACTGGCGACTACACCAACGGCTTCACCGGGACTGCGACGGTAGCGGTGTAGGGGCAGAAGCAGAAGCAGAAGCAGAAGCAGAAGCAGAAGGCTTCTTCTTAACTGGCTGGCAGATCACCAGCGTCACCGGCCAGTTGCGCACTTCGCAGCCCTGGCGCGAAATGAAGTAGTGATAGGTCAGCGGCGAATAGAAGAGAAAGCTGCCGGCGATGGAGACACTGGTCGCGCAGAGTATGGTGAAGCGGTGTTTGGCCACGAAGGCCACGCGCCGCGACACCACCTTGAAGGCCAGGGCGACCAGGAAGTAGCTAAGCGCCAGCCCGATGAAGTAGTGATAGATGTACATGACCCGCTGGGTGCCGAGATAGATGTGGAGCCCCCAGAACAGAATGAACATGGCGAACACGGCCTCGAGCAGGTCCATGTCCGCGTCTCCGGTTTCGGCACGTTTGCGGGTACGCCTTCGCAGGATCAGCACGGCCGCCGCCACTATGCCGACAATGCCAAGTCCCCAGTTGACCGGATTGCCGACCATCTGGACATAGGCCGTCTTGCGGCCGTTATAGTCCCAGCGATAGCTGATGATCTTGTTCATGAAGGGGAAGAGGATGGCCTTGGCGCCATTGGGCTCGTTCTTGGTCACGAACTGGAAGTCGTGCTTCATGTATTTGTAATAGCCGGCGGTCGCGTCCCAGATGACGCCGGGCGTCAGTGGCGCTTCGCCCTTCAGCCAGGCCTGGTAGGTCTTGGGCATGATGACCAGGTCGCGCCGGCCGGATTCGGTTTTGGCGTCCGGCATGACCGGGTTCAGCACGACGTGCAGGGCGAAGACGGCGGCAACGATGGCCACGAAGGAAGCGGCGATTGTCGAGCCGCGCGTCAGGCATTTGATCAGGGTTTCTCGCGTCCGGTCGGACCACAGCATGCGCAGCAGGCTGAAACCACCCAGAGCCAGCATGACCAGTGAATTGACCTTGACCATGACGCTGAGGCCGCAGAACAGGCCGAACAGCCCGTACATGAGCAGCGGTCGTTTCGGCTCTCTGCCCCAGGTGAACAGCCAGACGTAGATCGAGGCCAGGGTAAAGGTAAACTGGTACGGATCGAGGTGCGCCGCCCGGAAGTGGACGATCAGTGCGTTCTCGAAGATATAGAGCAGTGAAAAGACGAAGGCGTCGAAGCTCTCGTTCGAAAGCCTCAGCATGATCAGGTAGAACAGCATGGCACTGATGACCGAGAAGATCGCCGCCGGCAGTCGTATGCCGGTGAAGTCATAGCCCTTGGCGAGGTTGCGCGTGTCGATCTTCTTCTCTACCGCCAGCGGATGCAGGTCCAGCTTCTCGTTGCGGCCGACCAAGGACACGCCCAAATCCATGAACATGAAGCCGAGCGGCGGGTGCGAAGCATACTGCGCCGTGTCCTCGACATAGCGCTGGGTCGCAGTCAGGTAATAGGATTCGTCCCAGAACGCGTGGTTCGGGTTGTTGAGGTCGCGCAGGAAGTTGAAGCAGGCAAGGACAAGAATGAGCGCGCCAAGCACCCAGCGTAGTGTCTTGTCGTCGCCGTCCATTGCCCGGTTGGCAAAATCCCGGACAGCTACGTAGATCGGATGCGAGGTGAGGGCGGAGGCTTTTGTCGGCTCGGGCGTCGGCATTGCGGTCCTTGAAGCAGGGCTTTCTCTTGCTGGGCGCGGGTCTTATGCCCTATTCGCGCGGCCCTGCCTATAGGCTTAAACATGTGTCAGGCGCGTGGTTTTTCACGTGTAAAAATGTTCGCGCAACAATTACGAAATTGTCATATCCGATTGCGACGAAGCTGCGGTAATAAGGTATTCGCATTCATTGGGAGGGTTGCATGGGCATGGTCACCATCAAGGTTAACGGCGTCAAGCACAGCCTGGACGTGCCCGACGACATGCCGCTTCTGTGGGTCCTTCGCGACGAACTGGACTTGAAGGGGACCAAGTTCGGCTGTGGCATCGCGCAGTGCGGCGCCTGCACCGTCCATGTCGATGGTCAGCCGATTCGTTCCTGCATTACGCCGATCACCTCGGTCATGGATGCCGAGATCACCACGCTTGAAGGCGTCGTCGCCACCAAGCTGGGTCAGAAGGTGCGCGACGCCTGGCTGGACCTTGACGTCATGCAGTGCGGCTATTGTCAGAGCGGCCAGATCATGTCGGCCGTGGCGCTGCTGAAAGAAACGCCTAAGCCCAGTGACGAGGAGATCGACGTCGGCATGGATGGCAATGTCTGCCGTTGCGCGACCTACACGCGCATCCGCGCAGCCATCAAGACGGCCGCGGGACTGCCTGTCGCCGATACGCGGGAGGTCTGAGCAATGGCCGATACATCTTTCCAGCCAAGCCGCCGTTTCGTCTTGATGGCCGGCGTTGCAGCCGGTGGCGGCCTGATGCTTGGCCTGTCATCGGGCGCCGAAGCTGCCGGTAATAGCGCGCTTGGCGACTACATCACCATCCATCCCGACAATACGGTCACGCTTCTGGCCAAGAATCCGGAGATCGGCCAGGGCATCAAGACGTCGCTGCCGATGCTGATCGCCGAAGAACTGGATGTCGACTGGGCCCAGGTGAAGATCGAAACGGCGCCGTCCGACGAAAAGCGCTTTGGCGCGCAGTTCGCAGGCGGCTCGATGTCGACGCCGATGAACTGGGACGGCATGCGCAAGGCCGGCGCCGCAGGACGCGCCATGCTGCTGGCTGCGGCTGCGGCGCAGTTGAAGGTTCCGGTGGACAGCCTTTCCACGTCCAAGGGGCAGGTGATCCACAAGGCGTCTGGCAAGATGCTGAGCTATGGTTCGCTGGCGGGGGCAGCGGCAAAGCTGCCGGCGCCGGACCTGAACACGGTCAAGCTCAAGGACCCCAAGGACTATACAATTATCGGCAAGGCCAGGGGCGGCATCGACAGCGCGCGTGTCCTGAGGGGCGAGCCGATCTTCGGTATCGACAAGACCTTGCCGGGCATGAAATACGCCGTCTATGTCAAAGCGCCGGTCTATGGCGCCAAGCTCAAGTCCGCCGATATCGACGCCGTCAAGGCCATGCCAGGCGTTACCGATGTCTTTGCGCTCGACGGTTCGGACGACTTTCACGGCCTGCGTCCCGGCGTCGCCATCGTCGCCAAAAGCTGGTGGTACGCCAAGGCGGCGCGCGCGGCGCTGAACCCGGTCTGGGACGATGCCCATGGCGCGTCGCATGGCACGGCCCTCTATGCCGAAAAGGCCAAGGCCTTGCTGACCGGCAAGGGCGAGGTCAGCAAGAACACCGGCGACGTCGATGCGGCCTTCGCCAAGGCCGCCAAGCGCATCGAGGCGACCTATGAAGTCCCCTTCCTGCCGCACGCGCCGATGGAACCGCAGAACTGCACGGCGTCCCCGACCAAGGACGGCGGCATGGAGATCTGGGCGCCGACGCAATTGCCGAATGCTGGCAAGGAACTGGTCGGCAAGACGATCGGGATTGCCGCGGATAAGGTGATCGTCCACATGCTGCGCTGTGGCGGCGGCTTCGGGCGGCGGCTGGAAAACGACTATATGACCGAGGCTGCGGCCATTGCACAAAAGCAGGGTGGTCCGGTAAAGGTCATCTGGACGCGTGAAGACGACATCGCCTACGACTATTTCCGGCCAGGCGCCTATCACACCATTCGCGCCGGTCTCGATGCCAGTGGCAATACAGTTGCCTATCACACCCACGCCGTCACCTTCGGCCAGGGCGGGAAGCCGGCGCAGGGCGCGGCCACCGAGGGCCATGCCTTCCAGGGACTGGCGCCGAACTATCGTCATGAGCAGTCTCTGATCGAGACGATCGTCCCGACCGGATATCTGCGGGCGCCGATATCGAACGGCGTGGCCTTCGTCCACGAAAGTTTCTGGGACGAGATCGCCCATGCTGCGGGCAAGGATCCGGTCGCATCGCGGCTGGAAGTCCTTGAGACGCATCTCAAGGATCCGCGCCCCAACAATGACTGGGAGCGGCGCTCCAGCTATAATCCCGTACGCGCCAAGGCCGTGCTGGAACTGGTGGCGCAGCGCTCGGGCTGGGGCAAGACCAAACTGCCCAAGGGTGTCGGCATGGGCGTCGCCACCTATTTCTGCCATCTCGGCCATTTTGCCGAGGTCGCCAAGGTCAAGGTCGAGGACGACGGAACGTGGAAGGTACTCAAGGTCTGGGTCGTCGGCGACGTCGGCTCGACCATCGTCAACCCGTCGGGCGCGCGCAACCAGGTCGAGGGCAGCGTGATCGATGGCATCGGCGAACTGTCGCAGGCGATCACCTTCGTCAAGGGCCAGGCGCAGGAGGTGAACTTCGACGCCGTGCCGATGATCCGCATGTCGCAGGCGCCGCATATCGACGTGCACTTCCATATCAGTGACTTCCCGCCGACCGGTCTGGGCGAGCCGGCCTTGCCGCCGGTCCTGCCCGCCGTTGCCAATGCGATCTTCGCCGCCTGTGGCGCGCGCATCCGCGCCTTGCCGGTGACGGCCGAAAAGATCCAGGCGGCGCGCAGCAAGACCTGATCTCACGTGAACGCCCCGCTGCTGATCGACGCGCCGGTTTACAAGGACTTCGTGCTCGAAGACCTGAAGTCGTGGCGTGACGAAGGTCTGAGGACGGCCCTGCTGACCCTCGTCAAGGTGGAGGGGCGCTCGCCGCGTCCACTCGGCAGCCAGATGGCGGTGGCGGAGGATGGCCGGGCGGTGGGCGCCATCACCGGCGGCTGCGCCGAACGCGCTCTGGCGCTGGACGCCATGGCGGCGATCGCACGCGGCGAAAGCTACACAGAACTTTATGGCGAAGGCTCGCGCTTCAGGGATATCGTCCTGCCGTGCGGCTCGGGCCTGCACGTCCATTTCGATGTTTCCCTGTCGGACGAGACGCTCGATAAGCTTCTCGCCGCGCGGCATGAGCGGCAGGTCGCCGAACTGCGCTACGATCTCGATGCACCCTATGTTCGAACCTATGTTCCTCAATGCCGGTTGGCCATCGTGGGGCAGGGACCGATCACAATCGCTCTGGCCCAGATGGCGGCGCTGGCCGAAATCTCCGTCGAAATATTCACGCCGGACCGGGCCGTCCTGCGCGCCTTCGCGGGAAGGCTGATGACCGGTCCTGAGGACTTCGACGAGACAATGCTCGACGACTGGACGGCTCTGGCCATGACCTTCCACGACCATAGCTACGAGGCCGAGGTCCTGCGCAAGGCTGTTGAGAGTGGCGCCTTCTTCATCGGTGCCCTGGGGAGCCGGCCGACCCACGAACGGCGGCTGGAGACCCTGACCGCCATGGGGGTGACGTCTCAACAGCTGGCGCGAATCCACGGCCCGATCGGCCTCGATATCGGCGCGCGGACGCCGCCGGAAATCGCGGTCGCTGTCCTGGCCCAGGTCGTATCAGGCTGGCGGGAAAAGGTCCCGGCATGAAGGTGTCGGCCGTCGTGCTGGCCGCCGGCAGTGCACGCCGCTTCGGTAGCGACAAACTCATGGCTGATCTGAACGGGCGGCCGGTGGTTCAACATGTGTTGGACGCGCTTTCCGGCTTTGCCTTTCATGAAATTCTTGCGGTTGTCCGGCCAGGCTATCCTCTCGCTGGGTCCATTCGTCTGGTCGAAAATCGGCATGCAGACGACGGCATGGGGGGCTCGCTCGCACTGGGTATAAGCGGCCTCAAGTCCACTGACGCCGCCTTTGTCGTCCTGGCCGACATGCCCTTCCTTCCCGAAGGTATCTTCCTGCAGCTAGTCCAGCATCTTCCGGGCCATGACATCGTCGTGCCGCGTCACAACGGACAATTCGGTCATCCGGTATTGTTTTCGTCTGTCTGTTTTCCGCGTCTGCTGCGTCTGGAAGGTGACCGGGGTGGCCGCGCCTTGATCGTGTCTGGCGACTATAGTGTTAATTTCGTCGACAGCGATTCGGACGGCGTACTGAGAGATGTAGACAGGCCGGGCGATCTGCGACGTTGAACTTGCCAATGCAAAGCGCCCAGCCTATGCTGTTTGGGAAACCGGTGTCATGCATCGCCGGAACGATACAGGGAACCAGACCATGAGCCAGAATCGCCGCCAACTTCTGGGCAGCGCCGCCTTTGCGGCCGCAGCATTCGCCATGCCGGCCTTCGCTGCCGCCAAAAAAGCGTCAGGGGCGCCGAAGGCCGTCAGCCGCAAGGATATCGCGCGCACTATGCGGGAGGCGACGCGCTTCATGGTCGAGGAGGTTTCGACCAATGGCGGTTATGTCTGGTCCTATCTGCCTGACAAGTCGCGGCGCTGGGGCGAACTCGAGGCCTATCCCAGCATGATCTGGGTCCAGCCGCCGGGCACGCCGACCATGGGCCACATCTTCCTGGACGCCTATCACGCCACCGGCGACGAATATTACTACCTGGCCGCCGAAAAGGTCGCCGACGCCCTGATTTGGGGCCAGTTGCCCAAGGGCGGGTGGAACTACTTCATCGATTTCGACGGCGAGGCCTCGACGCGCCAGTGGTACGACACCATCGGCAAGAATGCCTGGCGGATGGAAGAGTTCCAGCACTACTGGGGCAATGCCACCTTCGACGATCTCGGCACATCGGAAGCCGCCCAGCTACTGCTGCGCATGTATGTCGAAAAGCGCGACCCGAAGTATCGTCCGGCGCTCGACAAGGTCATCAACTTCATTCTGGAAAGCCAGTACCCGATCGGAGGCTGGCCGCAGCGCTACCCGCTGAAGTACGAATTTTCGCACCATGGCAATCCGGACTACACCTCCTTCATCACCTTCAACGACGACGTGACGGCGGAAAACGTCAAGTTCCTGTTGATGTGCTATCAGGCGCTGGGCGAAACGCGCGTACTGGATGCCATCACGCGCGGCATGTCGGTCTATATCGTCGCCCAGCAGGGGGCACCTCAGCCGGGCTGGGCGCTGCAATACACGCCTGACCTGAAGCCGGCCGGCGCCCGGACCTATGAACCGAACGCGCTGGCGACACATACGACCTATGAAAGTGTCAAGCAGCTTATGTACTTCTACAAGCTGACGGGCGACAGCAAGTACCTCGCCGGCATTCCGGCTGCGCTTGACTGGCTCGACAGCCTGCGGCTGCCCGATGCTGGCGGCAAGACCAACCGCCACCCGACCTTCATCGAGCTGGGTACCAACAAGGCAATCTATGTCCATCGCCGCGGTTCCAACGTCGTCAATGGCACCTATTATTGGGACTACGAGCCGAGCAGGACGCTGGGCCACTACAGCGGCTTCCGCTATCTCGATGTCGCCAAGGTGCGAAAGGAATACGAGGCGCTGAAGGCACAGTCTCCCGCCGAGGTCAGCAAGGATTCGCCGCTGAAGGTCAAGGTGCCGCTGCCGCGCTATTTCACCATGGCGTCGGACACTTCGGACCTGAACATGAGCGCGGCCCAGACCGATGCCGGCAAGCTGGTAGGCTCGCTCAACACGCAGGGCTACTGGCCAACCGATCTGAATGCTACCAGCAACCCCTATATCGGCGACGGTTCCAAAGAACCGGCGGCCGGCGACTTTGGCACGACGCGCGTCGGCGATCCGACCGATACCTCGCCCTATATCGCCGAGAAGACGTTCGCCGGCATCTCTACCGGCACCTATATCGAGAACATGCAGACCCTTATTGGCGTGCTGAGAGCAGGCGAGTAGTTTTGTTGCATGGTGCTTGAATACCAGCAGGCGGGTAATAAAACATTTGTGATTTCACGCCAGAGTAGCAGCGATCTAGATTCACGGCCTGCCTGCGTCGTCTGATGCGCAGGCCATGACGGGAGGCGGCGAGCAATCGGACCGGGAAGCAGATGAGCGCCATCATGACCGGACGCACGGAGTATGCGCCCGCGGCTCCGGAAACGCCGCCGAAAATCCTTATTGTCGATGATCGTCCGGAAAACCTGATGGCGACCTCGGCCCTCCTGAGACCATTGGGCGCCACCATATTGACGGCCGAATCGGGCAGCGATGCGTTGATGCTGGTGCTCAAGCACAGCTTCGCCATCGTCCTGCTCGATGTCCAGATGCCGGTGATGGACGGTTTCGAGACCGCGCGGCTGATGAAGACGCGGCCAGATATGGAAAGCGTGCCGATCATCTTCGTGACGGCGATCAGCAAGGAAGACCATTTCGCCACCCGCGCCGCCGAAATCGGCGCCGTCGACTATATCTTCAAGCCGATCAACCCCGATATCCTCAAGAGCAAGGTCAAGGTCTATCTCGACCTCTACCGCCAGCGTGAGCAAATCCTCAAGCTCAATGCAACGCTGCGCCAGTCGAACGAGGAGCTTGAGCGCTTCGCCTATGTCTGTTCGCACGACATGCAGGAGCCGGTCCGCATGATGAATACCTATGCCGGCTTCCTGGAGCAGGACGCCGCGACCCAGCTTGATGACAATAATCGCCGCTACGTCACCTATATCCGCGACAACGCCGTGCGGATGCAGAAGATGATCCGCGATATCCTGACCTTTTCGCGTGTCGGGCGCGAGGAATTGCGGACGGAAAAGGTCGACTGCAACGCGGTGCTGGCCGAAATCCTGCAGGAATTCGAAGACGTTATCGAACGGAAACATGCCGTCGTTTCCGCCGGTCCGCTGCCGATGATGCAGACGAGCCCGACCCTCATCCGCATCCTCTTCCAGAACCTGATCGGCAATGCGCTGAAATTCCAGAACGGCGCTGCGCCGCCCGAGATCACCATATCGGCCCAGGCCAGCGGCAGTATGTGGCGCTTCGAAGTCAAGGATAACGGCATAGGCATCGATTCGGCCTTTTCCGATCGTGTCTTCACCATCTTCCAGCGCCTGCACCGCGTCGAGGACTACCCGGGCACAGGGATCGGCCTGTCGACCTGCAAGAAGTTTCTGCGCCTTGTGGGGGGGGACATTACCTTCACCTCAATGCCGGGAGAGGGCAGCACCTTCGTCTTTACGCTGCCAGCCAGGGGATAAAGCTGTTGGCGGCGGTGATTTTCAACTCGACAGCGCTGACATGCGACGTATGGTGGACGAAGGTGATCCGAACCGAGGAAAAAACTGTATCGGTTGCAGGTTACGGCCGTTCTGACATATTCACGCGATACGCATCGCACGGGCTTTGAAGCGGAAACGATACCGGCAAGATGTACACCGATCTTGAAATTCTTCTGGTCGAAGACAATGAAGGCGACGTCGAAATGACGCGGCGCGCTCTGCGCACAGCCAAGCCGCAATGCCGGCTGACCGTGGCCAACAACGGCGACCAGGCGATCAAGCTGCTGCAGGATGTGTCGGTGCAGCCGCCGCACCTCATCCTTCTCGACATCAACATGCCGCGCATGGATGGGAAGGCCTTCCTGAGCGCGATCAAGCAGGACGACGCCTTCCGCGCCATTCCCGTCGTCATGTTCACCAGCTCGGAGTCGCCGGCCGACATTCGCGAATGCTATGAGCGTCATGCCAGCTGCTATGTCGTCAAGCCGTTCGATGGCGTTCAGTACGCCAATACAGTGCGCGAGGTCGTGCATTTCTGGGGCGAAGTCGGCCAACTTCCATCGTGATTCATGAGTGACTTGCCGCTCAAGGCGCTTCTGCATTTTCGCAAAGGCAGCGACTCGCAGATCGGCGAGGGGCGTATCCGCCTGCTACGCCTAGTCGGTGAGCTGGGTTCGATCTCGGCAGCGGCGAGGGCGATGGGGCTCAGTTACAAGGGCGCGTGGGACGCGGTGCAGGCGCTCAACAATCTGTCTGCCCGGCCTTTGATCATAGCCCAGACCGGCGGAAAGTCAGGCGGTGCGGCGACCGTGACCGACGAGGGGCGGGCGCTCATAGACGCCTATGCAGCCCTCGAAGACCTCCTGGCTGCCCAGATGGAAAAGATCGACGCCGTGTTGAACGCCGGTGGAGAGGTTACCGGCCTGTTGCGGAGCCTGAGCATGAAGACCACGGCGCGCAATGCCTGGAGCGGAACCATTGCCAGCGTAACCGGTGGCGCGGTCAATGCCAGCGTAGCCGTAAAAGTGACGGATGGCATCGAACTGACGGCCATAGTCACGCGCGAAAGCGTCGAGGAACTGGGCCTGAAACCGGGCAGGGCGGTCACCGTCCTGGTCAAGTCGAGCTTCGTCATTCTGGCGACCGGCCATGATCCACTGCCGGTCTCGGCGCGCAATCGTATCCTGGGGGTCGTCAGCGCGGTCCTGCCAGGCGTGGTCAATGACGAGGTGACGCTCGATATCGGCGGCGGCAAGACGGTGACCGCGGTTGTGACGCACGAGTCGGCTGAAGCGCTGGATTTCGCACCGGGACAAAAGGCTCAGGCCCTGATCAAGGCATCGCACATCATTCTGGCGGTAGATTAAAGGCCTTGCTTGAGTGCGGCCAGGGCAAGGCGCTCGATCTCGGCTTGGCTTAGGCCTTCGAGTCCGTTTGAGAGGCTTTCCGGGGTAACCCGGCCATAGTCCATCCCCAGCACGCGATCAGCCAATGCCATGGCTTCAGCCGCATCGTGGGTGACGTAGAGAATTGGCAGCCGCTCCCCCAAGCGCTTGATTAGCGGCAGGATGCCGTCGCGGGCCGGACGATCGAGGCTGGACAGGGGTTCGTCCATCATCAGCAGTTTCGGCGCGGCCATCAAGGCCCGCGCGACGGCGACGCGTTGGCGTTCCCCGCCGGACAGGTCGTGTACCGGGCGATCGAGTAGGCGGGCGATATCCAGGTCGGCGACGATGGTGTCAAAGTCGGCTGCGGTCGGTGCGCGCTTGCGGGCATAGTCGAGATTGTCACGGACATCGAGATGCGGAAACAACGACGCTTCCTGAAAGACATAGCCGGCCTGGCGCCTGTGAGGTGGAACGAAAGCCTTGCCGTCCTGCCATGTGTCACCGCCAAACTTCACGTGGCCGGTCATATGTTCGAGACCGGCAATAGCGCGCAGCAGGCTGGTCTTGCCTGAGCCCGACGGGCCGCGCACGACGGTAATGCCTTCGGCCGGAACGCTGAAGGCGGTATCGAGGACAAAGGCGCCGCGCGCGCCATGCAGGCGGACATCGATCATGCGTCCACCTTCTGGCTGGCGCGGCGGTCGATCATCAGCAGGCCCAGAAGGATGACAAAGGCAAAGACCATAAGACCGCCGGCAAGGCGATGCGCCGAAGTGTAGTCGAGTTGTTCGACCATCTCGAAAATGCGGATCGAGATCACCTGAGTCTTGCCGGGAATGGCGCCGCCGATCATCAGCACGACGCCAAACTCGCCGACCGTGTGGGCAAAGACCAGCAGGGCTGCGGTCACGAAACCGCGCCGGGCCAAGGGCAGGGCAACCGTGAAAAAGCGGTCAAGAGGTGAGGCGCCCAGCATGGCGGCGGCTTCCATTGGCCGTTTGCCCGTGGCCTCGAAGGCATTGCGGATCGGCTGGACGGCGAAGGGCAGGCTGTAGATGATCGAGCCGATGACCAGACCGGTAAAGCTGAAGGCCAGGGTGCGGACACCAAAAGGCTGGAGCATGGCCATCAACGGGCTGTTGGGACCCAGCGCAACCAGCAGATAGAAGCCGAGCACGGTCGGCGGCAGGACGATCGGCAGGGCGACGACAGCCGCAACAACGTCTTTGAACAAGCCGCGACCACGCGACAGCCACCAGGCAATCGGCGTGGCGATAACAAGCAGGCACAGAGTCGTAACCGCCGCCAGTTGCGCGGTCAGCCAGACGGCCTTGTCGAGCCAGCCGCTCATTTCACCTCATAGCCGTAGGCGGTGGTGATAGCGCGGGCCTGGGGCGTTTTCAGGAAGGCGAGATAGGCTTTCGCGGCCGGATCGTTGGCGCCGGGCTTCAGCAATATCGCCTGCTGGTCGATCGGCGAATAGAGTGATTTCGGCACGACCCAACGCGATCCGCCCGGGCGAGCCTTGACCTGCGACAAGGCGACGAAGCCCAGTTCTGCCGCGCCGGTATCGACAAAGGTATAGGCTTGGGCGATCGAGGCGCCCTTGACGATCTTGGAGGCTAGGGCGTCGTGGACGCCAAGCTTTTTCATGACCTCGACGGCGGCGGTGCCGTAGGGGGCTGAGGCCGGATCAGCAATGGCGATATGGTCGAACCTGCCGGTCTTCAGCACTTCGCCCTTGGTATCGACAAGGCTGGGCGTTGCGCTCCACAGGACGAGCGCGCCATAGGCGTAGACAAAGCGCGTCTTCAGGACGCCGAATCCTTCAGATTCGAGGCGCGTCGGGCGTTCGGCGTCGGCCGACAGAAAGACCTCGAACGGCGCGCCCTGCTGGATCTGGGCGTAGAACGCGCCAGACGGCCCAAAGCTCATGACGACGGCGTGACCGGTCTTTTTCTCAAAAGCCGTGGCAATCGCCTTCGCCGGTTCGGTGAAGTTGGCGGCCACGGCGACGCTGACCTCACCAGCCTGCGCGGGCAGGGCGATGAACATCAGCAAGGTGGTGAGAATGGTGCGCAGCATCAGGCACTCCGTTATGCACCCTATGTACATAACGCTAGGAGCGCTGTCTATGCTTCAGGCTTGTTGATGTTCATGAAGGCGTTGTCGTCGCCGGCCTCAAGTTTCACTACCCGGCGCGTGCTCAGAAAACGCATTACAGCCAATCCGCCGTCTGCGTCGCGTAAAGCATCTTCGAGATCTGCCAGTATGGCGACGCTCCACAACGCGCAAAGTGGATAATCGCGGGCGCCGGCAAAATACACGACTTCAGCATCATCTCGCGGAGCCGCCATAAGGCGGGATACGAGGGTTTCAGGCAGGCGCGGCATGTCACACGGCGCGGTTATTACATGCGTATTACCGCGATTTTGCGCCCATTTCAGCGCGGTGCGAATGCCGCTTAAGGGGCCAAGATCGGCAAAGGCCGGATCGTCGTAGATCAGCGACAGGCCAAAAACGCTTAAAGTCGGTTCCGCCGCATTGATGGCTATGTCGCGGGCTTGCGGTTCGAGGCGCGCGATCACGGTGCCGATCAGCGTGCCGCCTTCGAACGGATGCATGGGCTTGTTGCCGCCCATGCGCAGGCCCCGGCCACCGGCAAGGATGACGAGCGGAGGTGTGTCTTTCATTCAGCCAGATTAGGCCTTGCTTGCTGACTCGGCAAGCTTGAGGGTGCGCGCTTCGAAGACCGCGACGTCGCTGCCGCGCGTGACGAAGCGGATGCGCGCCTTGCCTGAGGCAATGGCCGGCAGGGTGTATTCGATCGTGCGGAACTTCGCTTCCGGCTCGAAGGCCAGCTTCTCGTTCAACAGCTTGATGCCATTGATCTCGATGTCGAAGTTCTTGCGGACGTCCTGGCCCCAATAGGTGATCTGGAGCGCTGACCCCTTCGGATCGACGGCCATGTCGAAGGCGAAGTATTTGTCCCTCGTCCACATGATCCACCGGCCGGCCTGGCCGGCGCGCGACGTCACTTCGCCGATATCGGTGTCGAAGCCGTGGTCTCGTTCGGGCTGCATTTCGCCCAGGCGCATGACGTCGATCGTCCGCGCCTGCAAGGCGCTACGTTCCTGCTCGGCCTTGAAGTAAGCGGCTTCCTCGATCTTCCATTGCTCGGGCGTGAAGCGCGGGAAGTAAACGGCCGAGCGGCGATGATACTGTGCGTAGAAGGGCTTGAGCGCGACAGGTTGCGGCAGACTGGCAACCACCAGATCGGCATTGACCAGGGCGACGGGATTGTCGCTGATCAGCACGGGGGCCCGCGGCCGTTCGGGCGTACCGGCCGGACCGAGATCGGCGGCCATAACGACGGGACCCTTGATATACGAGACAATGCCTGGATCGTCCGGAATGGTTTCAATCTTCAGGCTTTGCGGCAGGGTCAGGGTGATGGTGTCGCCGGATTTCCACTTGCGGCGCAGGCGGGCATAGCCGTCGCGCGGCAGGATGGTTTCCGCCTTGCCGTTGACCGCCAGTTTCGGCGCATCGCACCAGCCGGGCAGGCGCAGTGCGATCTCGAACGCCTTGGCCGATTGCGGTGTGACGCGGATCGTTACCGTTTCATCGTGCGGGAACTTGGTTTCGAGCGTGAGTTTCGTCTTTTGTTCGGTCCAGTTGACTTCGGACGGGATGAACAGGTTGACGAAGGCCGTGTCGCCCGATCGCCACCACACGCTGTCGCCGTGCTTGGCGTGGCTTTCGATACCTGAGCCAACGCAGCACCAGAAGCTGTTCTCCGGCGTTGAATAGCCGCGCTCCGAACCCGAATAGAGCGGCATGAAATAGACGAACATGCCCGTGTCGGGGTTCTGATGCCCCATGATGTGGTTGAGGTGGGCGCGCTCGTAAAAGTCGAACCACTTGGCGTCCGGCTGCCAGCTATAGAGATAGCGGGTCAGTTTCAGCATGTTGTAGGTGTTGCACGCCTCGCACGTCTTGTCGGTGATGCGGTGGCTGAGGTTGTCCGGGGCACCAAAATGCTCGCCCTCGGAATTGCCGCCGATGACGTAGCTATGGTGGTGGACGACGCGGTCCCAGAAGAAGGCCGCCGTATCGCGATAACCTGTGTCACCGGTGATCTCATAGAGCCGTGCCAGGCCGATCAGTTTCGGGATCTGGGTGTTGGCATGCTTGCCCTGCAATTCGTCGCGGCGCTCGCTGAGCGGTGTCAGGATGGCCTTGTGATAGATGCGCCGCGACAGGTCGAGGAAACGCTTTTCGCCGGTGCGGGCATAGGTCTCGGCCAGGCTTTCGTTTAAACCGCCGTGCTCCGCCGCCAAAACCTGCTGCATCTGGTCATCGTCAAGCTGCCCCAGAACGCCGATCAGGTAGTCGGACATCTTGACTGCGACATCGAGCGCCTGGGCGTTGTTGCAGTAGCGATGGGCATCCAGCAGCCCGGCATGGACCTTGTGCCAGGTATAGATCGGCACCCAGCCGCCGTTCACATCGAAGCCACTGCCAGTGATCTTCCTGGCGCGCAGTTCTTCGTAGATGATCTTGCCGTCAACGACCTTGCCGTTACGTTCGACGGTCGTGCCGCCGATATAGCCGTCGCCCTGCTTCGCCTGGATGACGGCCATTTCTGCGACGGTGTGATCGACGATAGCCTTTAAGTCCGGATCACGCGTCTGGCCATAGGCCAGCGCGCAGGCGCTCAGGTAATGGCCGAGCGTATGGCCGGCGATACCCATATTTTCCCAGCCACCATAGACCGCGCCCTTCGGCGGCAAGCCGGCGCTGACATAGAAGTTATGCAGCAGGCGCTCAGGTACAAGCGTTTTCAGGTACTTGCCATTCGTACTAACGGCCGTTTGCCATATAGACGGCGTCAAGGTCACGGCTTCGAGCGGGAAGGGCTCGACTTGCCGCGCAGCGAGCGGCGGCTTGGCCGTCGCGGCGTGCACGTTAACGGCGGGAAGGAGCGACAAGGCCCCTCCGCTCATAAGAAACTGGCGCTTGTCGATCCGGATCATAATCTGCTCTTACAGTTCGCGGACGGCGACAGCTTCTTTGGCGTCCGTCTTGAGTTCATTCTTCAGTCCATATTTGAAGCCGCCAGCGGTGATTTCGAACACATCGCCGTCCTGGGTCTTGATGCCGTCGGCGAACGAGGCGGTGGCCGTACCGAAGCAGTGGACGTGGACATCGCCTGGCTGACGGAACAGGGCGTATTTGAAGTGGTGATGCTCCAGGTTGGCCAGGGTATGGGACATGTTGTCCTCACCCGAGATGAACGGCTTTTCCCAGATGACATCATTGCCGCGCCAGATGCGGGCCGTGCCTTCGACGTGACGCGGAAGCTCGCCGGTCAGCAGTTCCGCACCGATTGAGGCGGGACGCAGCTTGGAGTGGGCCAGCCACAGATAGTTGTGCTTCTCGGTGACGTGGTCGGAGAACTCGTTGGCGATGGCGTAGCCGACGCGGTACGGCATGTTGTCGTCACCGATGACGTAGATGCCGGCCATTTCGGGCTCTTCGCCACCGTCCTGCGCAAAGGCAGGGGAGGCGAGTGCCTGGCCCGGACCGACCAGGGTGTGACCATTCCCCTTGTAGAACCATTCCGGCTGAGCGCCCACTTCGCCGTCCTTGGGCTTGCCGTCCTTTACGCCCATTAGAAACATGCGCATGGAGTCGGTTGTCTCTGCGGCGGCCTTTTCGTGCATGCGCTGGCGGCCTTCCGCCGAGCCCAGATGGGTCAGGCCGGTGCCGGTGACGTGCAGGTGGGCGGGATCCGGATGGTCGATCGGCGCAAGCACGCGGCCTTCGGAGAGCGCGACATCAACATCGACGGTTTCACCCAAACCCTGGGTCGCGACCTGATCGGCGATCGAACGGCCGGCGGCAATCGCTGCGCGGGCCAGTTCATAGGTCGAGCCGACGCCTTCGACCACGCGTGCGCCGTCCGCGTCCGCTGCGAGAACCTGACGGACGCCGTCCGAACTGACAACCTGAATGAGACGGTACGACATAAGCGTTTCCTGTGTGATGGCTTTGATCGTCGGTGTAAGGGGCGCGCCCTGAAATGTCAATTGTCTGAGGAATAGAGAAAAGAGCGATTTACACACATTCGGACGCGATTTAAGACCCCTGTTAAATCACACCCAGGGACGCCAATGACCGCCAGCCGTTTTGTTTTCGATCGCCTGCCCGATGGCCGCGAGGTCGAAGCCGTTACCTTGAGCAATGCGGATTTGCGCGCCACGATCTTGGCCTACGGCGCGACCCTGCAGGGCCTTTGGGTTCCAGATCGCGAAGGTGTGGCGAAGGATGTCGTGCTGGGCCATGACACGCTCAGGCCGTACATCGAACAGTCGGATTATCTTGGTGTTACGGTTGGTCGCTACGCCAACCGTATCGGCGGCGGGCGCTTTACGCTTGATGGCCGGGTCTATCAACTGACGCAGAATGACGGCGCCAACAGCTTGCACGGCGGCATCAAGGGCTTTGACAAGAGCGTGTGGATTATCGACGAGGTGGGCGACAATTACGTACGCCTCACCCGTGTCAGTCCGGACGGCGAACAAGGCTATCCCGGCGAACTGACCGTGGCCGTGACCTTCACGTTGTCAGACGCCGATCTGTGTATCGACTATGAAGCTACGACCAGCGCTCCCACCATCATAAACCTGACCAACCATACCCTGTTCAACTTCGGCAGTGGGTTGGACGCCGAGTTGACCCTGGCGGCCGACGCCTATACGCCGATCAATGCGGCTCTGGTCCCGACCGGCGAACAGCGCGACGTCACCGGGACGGTGTTTGATTTCCGCGAAGGCCGGCGAATCAATGACGGTGTGCGGACAGCCAGTGACGACCAGATCCGCATCGGGCGCGGCTACGACCATAATTTCGTGCTGATCGGGGGCAGGACCGCCGAACCCAGGCAGGCGGTGCGGCTGTTCGATCCCGCGAGCGGTATCGGCGTCGATATCCTGACGACCGAACCGGGTATCCAGCTCTATACCGGCAATTTCCTGAACGCCACCTTGCCCGGCAAGGGGGGCGTTCTGTATCGTCAGGGCGATGGCATTGCACTGGAAGCGCAGAACTTCCCGGATGCGCCGAACCAGCCGGGTTTTCCAAATTCGGTTCTGCGACCGGGTGAGATCTATCGCCAGGCCACGATCCACCGCTTCTTTATCCGTTAGCAGCAACCATCGGTAGCACATTGCCCAGACGCGCATAGCGGAAGGCCGGACCGACGGCCATCAGCACCGGGCCCTCCCAGGCTTGCGCCGCGACCAGCGCCGACAGGTCGCGCAGCGTGCCGCTGACGGCGCGCGCTGTAGAGCGGCCGGCGTTTTCGACCGCCAGCACCGGCGTTGACAGTGAGCGCCCGGCCTTGAGCAGGGCAGCTTCGATATGGGCGGCATTGTGCGACGACATGTAGAAGACGAGGCTGGCTTCCGGATCAGCGACCAGGCCGTCACGCAGGTCCACGCCGCCGTCCTTGGTCCGGCCGGTCAGGAACGTCACCGACCGCGCTTCACCGCGATGGGTCAAGGGGAAGTCGAATTGCGCGGCTGCCGCGCTGGCGGCCGTGACACCGGCCAGGGTCTTGTGCGGGATGCCGTGCAGGTCGAGATACTGGCGCTCTTCCTCGACGCGACCGAAGACAGACGGATCGCCGCCCTTGAGGCGCACCACGTGCAGACCGCGCCGGGCCAAACGCACCATTAGCGCATTTGTCTTGTCCTGCGGAACACTGAGCCGGTCGCCGCGCTTGCCGACGCAGATCTTGACGCACTTTTGCGGGGCGAGGGCGATGATGTCTTCACTGACCAAGGCGTCGTACAGAAGCGCCTGTGCGGATTGCAGGGTCTTCATGGCGCCAACGGTCAACAAATCTATGTCACCGGGACCAGAGCCCACTAAAGAGACGAAACCATTACGCTGCATTGGCCTTCTCCATCGCTGTGATACGCGCGATCATTCGGGTGATTTCGGGACGGCACGATCCGCATTGGGTGCCGGCGCTTGTGCAGGCGCCGACGGCATCGGCCGTATGGCAGCCATCATGGATAGCGGCTTCGATGGCCTTCTGGCCGACAGCGCGGCAGGCGCAGACCAGCGGCCCTTGGTCCTCGACGCCAGGCAGGCGCCCCAGCAGGACGGCGGCGCGGTCCGCGGCCTCAAGGGTTTCGTCGCCGAAGCGCTCGGCCAGCCAGTCGCGGCCCGGCAGGGGCTTGGCGATCGGCGCGATGAAGGCGACGGACTTCAGACGGCCATTTTCGATATGAACACGGCGGGTAACGCCGCTGGCCGGATCGTCAAGCGTCAGCATGCCGTCCGAGCGCATCAGGGTGTCGAAGCCGATGGCGCGGTCGCGGCCGGCAATCTCATAGACTTCACAGTGCGCGTAGGGCGTGCGGCGCCAGATGACGTCGCGGCTGAACTTGAGTTCATCGTCCGTGTGAATGATGAAGCCATGCCAGTTTTCACCGTACGGCTTTATGGTCGCCGGCGTGTGCTTGAACTCCGGCTGGCCGGACATCGGATCGACCGCCGGGTTGATCAGCGGGTTGCTGCGGCCGAACGGCGCGAACGACCGTGTCCAGTGCATGGGCACAGCGATCGAACCCGGGCGGACATCGTCGGTGATCCTGGCGCGGAAGATAGCGTCGCCGTGGAAGGTAACGACCTGACACAAACGCTTGTCAGTGATGTAGAACTTTTCGGCGTCGTCGGGGTGGATTTCGACGAAAGGCTCGGGGGCGTGGCGGTTCAACTCGGGCGCCAGCGCCGTGCGCGTCATGGTATGCCACTGGTCGCGGACGCGCGCCGAGTTGAGCGACAGCGGGAATTCGGGTGTCGTCGCATTGGCGGGGCCCATGGCCTTGACCGGCTTGAGACGGGCGCGGCCGGATGGCGTGTTGAAGCGGCCGTCGCCGAACAGGCGCGAGGCTGGCTGGCCGCCGGCGGGGTAGGGCCATCGCACAGGCGACAGGCTGTCATATTCTGCCTTGGACTTGCCGGCCAGGGCGCCGATATCGAGGAAGCGCGTGCCGTTGTTCTCAAACGCCGTCATCGCTGCATATTCGGAAAACACGTCGCTCGAGTCGCGCCAGTCGAAGCCCTCATAGCCCATGCGCTGCGCCACTTGAGCGATGATCGCCCAGTCGGCGCGGACCTCGCCGGGCAGGGCCGAGATGCGGCGCTGGCGCGAGATGACTCTTTCGGAATTGGTGACCGTGCCGTCCTTTTCGCCCCAGGCCGCGGCGGGAAGTTGAACGTGCGCCATGGCCATGGTGTCGGTGCGCTCGACGACGTCGGAGACGACGACCAGTTCGCAGCGGCGCAGGGCCTCTTCGATGAAGTCGGCGTCCGGCATCGAAATCATCGGATTGGTCGCCATGACCCAGACGGCCTTGACGGCGCCGGAATGGATCGCCTTGAACATATCGACGGCCTTGAGGCCGGGCCTGGGTGCGATGACCGGGCTGTTCCAGTAGCGCTTCACGCGGTCGCGCGAGACGTCGTCGAAGTCCATGTGCGCGGCCAGCATGTTGGCCAGGCCGCCGACTTCCCGGCCGCCCATGGCGTTGGGCTGGCCGGTAATCGAGAAGGGCGCGGCACCCGGCTTGCCGATCTTGCCCGACAAAAGGTGGGCATTGATCAGACTGAGGCCTTTGTTGACGCCTTGTGCCGACTGGTTCGATCCCTGGCTGAAAAGGCTGACCGTCTTCGGCGTATGCATGAAGGCGTCATAGAAGGACTTGAGATCGACTTCCGACACACCACAGTCGGCGGCGACGGCCTCCAGGCTCTGATCGTCCTCGAACAGGCTGAGCGACAGGGCCGTATAGCCTTCGGTGTGATTGGCGATGAAGTTGCGGTCGAGCGCGTCATGGGTGATCAAATAGGCGCACAGGCCGTTCCACAGGCGGACATCGGTCTGCGGCTTGATCATCAGGTGCAGGTCGCACGCCTTGGCGGTGTCGGTGCGCTTGGGGTCGATGCAGATGCGGCGCTGGTTGGTGTTCTGCTCGATGCGCCGGAACAGGACCGGATGGGTCCAGGCGGCGTTGTGGCCGGTAAAGACCAGCAGATCGGCTTCTTCAACGTCTTCGTAGATAGCCGGGACCAGATCAGCGCCGAAGGCCTGCTTGTGCGCGACCACGGCCGACGACATGCACAGGCGTGAATTGGTGTCGACATTGGCCGTGCCGATATACCCCTTGGCCAGTTTGTTGACCGCGTAATAGTCCTCGGTCAGTAGTTGGCCGGAGACATAGAAGGCGACCGAGTCGGGCCCGTGTTCATCGACTATGGCGCGGAATTTATCGGCGACGGTCGACAGGGCGTCGTCCCACGAGGCGGCTTCCATGTGGCCGTCGGCATTGCGGATTTTCGGCTGGAGGAGACGACCGTTGAGGCCGAAGGTGTTGCCGAGCGCCGTACCCTTGGAGCACAGGCGGCCCTGGTTGGCCGGGTGCAGGCTGTCGCCGGTGACGGCAAGCGCGCGATTTTCGCCAGGCGCCGCCGACACACCGCAGCCAACCCCACAGTAGGGGCAGGTGGTCTTTACGGTATGGGGTTCGGCGTCACGCGGCATGTGTTATCTCAGTGCGAAGGGGGCAACTGCTTCTTGGTTTCGCCTCCCCCGTTCATGGGGGAGGTGGATTTGACGGCGATAGCCGTCAAAGACGAAAGGGGCCCTACCGACGTTAGCCCCGCCCACCATCTGCTCCGCAGATGGTCCCCCCTCCCCATGAATGGGGAGGGCGAAGGGTAATGACCGTTCAATTCAGGCCCAGAAGGATGCGGCCGTCTTCGATCATCAGCGGCACGACCGGCGTGCAGCCCTTACCGGCGTCGGCGCCTAGGGCCTGGCCAGTCTCGAGCGAGATCGACCAGTTGTGCAGGGGGCAGGCGACGGCCTTGCCATGGACGATGCCTTCCGACAGCGGCCCGTTCTTGTGCGGGCAGCGGTCGAAGATGGCAAAATATTCGCCCGAGACGGTGTGGAAGACCGCGACGGCGCCGAGATCGGTTTCGACGCGACGCGCACCTTGATAGGGCACATCGGCGGCAGCGCCGACATCGGTCCAGTGTATGCTTACAGAGGCGTTCATTCCGCCGGCTCCTGAGCTTCGGTTTGCAGATGATCTTGCGAAACGCCCTGGCGCAGGTCGGCCAGCGGCGAGAAGACCTTGGCGGGCTCGGATTTCGGCGCGTGCTCGGCCCACGGATCGACCTGGTAGACTTCCTGGCTTTCCTTGAAGCGGGCGATAAGTTCGGCGCGCACCGCTGGATCGGCCAGGCCGTCCTTGACGAACTGCAGGCCGACACGTTCGATCCACGGCGCGGTGCGTTCCAGGTACCAGGCGTCTTCGCGGTAGAGCTGGACGAAGGCCATCGACCAATCCAGCGCCTCTTCCTCAGTCGCGACCTTGGTCAGGAGGTCCGTGACGCGGACGTGGATGCCGGCATTGCCGCCGACGTGCAGCTCATAGCCGCTGTCGACGCAGACGACGCCAAAGTCCTTGATGGTGGCTTCCGCGCAGTTGCGCGGGCAGCCGGATGCGGCCATCTTGAACTTGTGCGGCATGTAGCTGCCCCAGGTCGCCTGCTCCAGCTTGACGCCGAGACCGGTCGAGTCCTGGGTGCCGAAGCGGCACCATTCCGAACCCACGCAGGTCTTCACCGTGCGCAGGGCCTTGGCGTAGGCGTGACCCGACACCATGCCGGCGGCATTGAGGTCGGCCCAGACGGCCGGCAGGTCTTCCTTCTTGACGCCGAACAGGTCGAGGCGCTGACCGCCGGTGACCTTGACCATCGGGACTTTGAACTTGTCGACGACATCGGCGATGGCGCGCAGTTCCTTGGCCGAGGTCAGGCCGCCCCACATGCGCGGAACGACGGAATAGGTGCCATCCTTCTGGATGTTGGCGTGGTTGCGCTCGTTGACGAAGCGCGAACGCGGATCGTCGTGATAGGCGCGTGGCCAGGCGCACAGCAGGTAGTAGTTGAGCGCCGGGCGGCAGGATGAGCAGCCATCGGGCGTCGACCACTTCATGGCCTGCATGACGTCAGGAATGGTCTTCAGCTCTTGCTCGATGATCGCCTTGCGGACGACGGCATGGCCGTGGTCGGTGCACTTGCACATCGGCTTCGGGCCGGTCTGGGCGGCAAAGGCATCGCCCAGCGTGCACTTCAGCAGGCTTTCGACGATGCCGGTACACGATCCGCAACTTGCTGACGCCTTGCAATGCCCGCGCACCTTGTCGAGCGTATCATTGCCCGCTGTGATCGATGCCACAACCTGGCCCTTGGACACGCCATTGCAGCCGCACACTTCGGTGTCGTCGGGCCATGCTGCAACAGCGCTAGAGGGGTCCGTGCCGGCCAGTGCGTTCGTAACGGCCTGGCCGAAAATCAGGGTGTCGCGGATATCGGCGACGCTTTCGCCCTTCTTGATCAGGTCGAAATACCAGCCGCCATCGGCCGCTTCGCCAAACAGGACGGCGCCGACCAACTGGTTGTTCTTGATGACGACGCGTTTATAGACGCCCCGGCCCGGGTCGCGGAAGACGATGTCTTCGCAGCCTTCGCCGCCGTTGAACTGGCCGGCGGAATAGAGATCGACGCCCGAGACCTTGAGGCGCGTCGCCAGTTCCGAACCGATATAGGCGGCTTCGACATTGGCTTCGGTCAGGACGTCGGCCAGGGTGCGGCACATGTCCCAGATCGGCGCCACCAGGCCATAGCAGACGCCGCGGTGCTGGACGCATTCGCCGACGGCGAAGATCGAGGGATCGGAGGTACGCATCTGGTCGTCGACGACGATGCCGCGTTCGACCGTCAGGCCAGCGCCCTTGGCGGGCTCGACGTGCGGACGGATGCCGACGGCCATGACCAGCAGCGAGGCCGGGATGACGCGGCCGTCCTTGAGCTTCAGGCCTTCGACGTGGGTTTCACCGACAATGGCTTCGGACTGGGCGTTGAGGATCGAGTTGACGCCGCGTTCCAGCAGCGCCTTTTCCAGCAGGCGGCCAGCGGCTTCGTCGAGCTGGCGCTCCATAAGGACGTCAACCAGGTGGATGACGGTGGCCTTCATGCCGCGCTTGGCCAGGCCGTACGCAGCTTCCAAACCGAGAAGGCCACCGCCGATAACGACGGCTTCACCGCCCTGTTCCGCAGCCTTTTGCATGGCGTCAACGTCATGCAGGTCGCGGAAGGCGACGACGCCCGAAAGGTCGGCGCCGGGCAGGGGCAGACGGATCGGATCGGAACCAAGGGTGAGGATCAGCTTGTCGTAAGCGATAGTCTGGCCGTCGTGCAGGACGACGTGCTTCATGGCGCGGTCAATCGACTGGACCCAGTAGCCGAAGTGCGTCTTGACGCCGTTCGCGTCGTACCAATCCTGGCTGTGGGTGACGATCTGTTCGAAGGTCTTTTCCCCTGCCAGGACCGGCGACAGCTGGATGCGGTCGTAGGTGGCGCAGGCTTCCGCTCCGATGATCGAGATTTCGAACTTCGTATCGTCGCGCTTGAGGATTTCTTCGACGATCCGCCCGCCGGCCATGCCGGCCCCGACGACAACAATCTTTTCCTTGGTCATGACGAAGGTCCCTTAGATCTTGACTTGGTTGGCGGAGAGGGCGCCCCAGGTCGTACGCCACTTCTTCTTGATGAAGGTCAGACCGCCCAGGGCAACGAGCGCCAGGAGAGCGAAGCCGATCAGGCCGGGTTGATAGCTGCCGCTGGCCTGCTTGGAGAAGCCAAGCGAGGCCGCCAGGTAGAAGCCACCGACGCCGCCGAACATGCCGACCAGGCCGGTCATGACGCCCATTTCAGAGCGGAAACGCTGGGGCACCAACTGGAAGACCGCGCCATTACCCATGCCGAGCGCGCCCATGGCGATCAGCAGGATGAACAGGGTGCCGTAGACCGACGGCATCTTGAAGCTGAGGACCACCAGGGCAGCAGCGGCGACGCTGTACATGATCGAGAGGGTGCGGATGCCGCCGATGCGGTCGGCAATGGTGCCGCCGATCGGGCGCAGCATCGAGCCGGAGAAGACGCAGGCCGCGGTGAAGAAGCCAGCGATGACGGGCGACAGGCCGTATTCGCTGTTGAAGTAGATGTTCAGCGAGGAAGACAGGCCGACAAAGCCGCCGAAGGTGACGCCGTAGAACATCATGAACCACCATGCGTCAGGCTGCTTGAGGATGGTCAGGTACTGGCTGGTGGTCTTGGCCGGCGGCTGCTCGGGCGAATCCTTGGCTTGCCAGATGTAGAAGGCGAGGACGAGGATCAGCGGGATGGCGGCCATGCCGAAGACCGACTGCCAGCCGAAGGCCTTGGCGAGCGAGGGGGCGAACAGCGAGGCCAGGACCGTGCCGGAATTGCCGGCCCCGGCAATGCCCAGCGCAATGCCCTGATACTTGGGGGGATACCAGCGTGAAGCCAAGGGCAGGGCGACGGCGAATGAAGCGCCGGCGACGCCTAGAACAACACCCAGCGCGATGACGGCACCGTAGGTTTCGATGTGGAAGGCCCAGGCGATCAGCAGGCCGGCGATGACGATGACTTGGCCGATAAGGCCGGTCTTCTTGGGACCGATATGGTCGACAAGGAAGCCGTTGACGAGGCGAAGCAGGGCGCCGGACAGGATAGGTACGGCAACCATCATGCCTTTTTCAGCGGGCGAAAGGCCGAGGTCACCGGCGATCTGGACGCTGAGCGCACCCAGCACGACCCAGACCATGAAGCTCAGGTCAAAATAGAGAAAAGCCGACAGCAGGGTGGGCGCGTGTCCGGCCTTCAGGAACTCCTTGGAAATCATCTAATCCTCGACAGCAAAAAAAAACGCCCCAAGCTGCTTCGCACCGTTGCCGGTACGAGAAGCCTGGGACGTCGTTGTCCTCACATGATCCGCTTCGCCAACACTGGCGCCGCTGGATGGGTTCGCCGTGATCGCCTTTGATCACGTTGAGATCAGGGTGATGCCGAACCGCGTTTTCGTCAATGCAACCGGGGGCCAGAGGTGTGAATTGCTGCCCTGCACAAAAATGACGTAGCAAAAATGTCACGAAACTCGGCCAGGACACCATTTTTGGGAGGGTTAATGCAGTTTCGCGGAAATTGTCGAAATGGTTTCAAATGAAATAAGTTGGCTTTGGCCGTCATTTTCCCCTGTCTGCACAAGCAAACGGTTCGCATTTGCAGTGAGGCGTCCCTCTCCCTCGGTGAAGGGAGAGGGATTCGGTGCGTCAGGCCGGCACGGGGGCTGCTACATCGTTCGCCTGGAGGAAGCTGACGATCTCAGCGCGGCAGCGCACAAATTCCGGATCGTTGAATGCGGTCAGGCGACTGCGCGGCCTTGGACATTTGACGTCGACGATCTTGCCGATGGTGGCTTTCGGTCCGTTGGTCATCATCACCACGCGGTCAGCCAGCAATACGGCTTCGTCGACATCGTGGGTGATCATCAGTACGGTCGCCTTGATACGCGAATGCAGCGCCATGACTGTATCTTGGAGATGCCCGCGTGTCAGGGCGTCGAGCGCACCGAACGGTTCATCAAGCAGCAGGACCTTGGGTTCCATGGCCAGCGCCCGGGCGATGCCGACGCGCTGCTTCATGCCGCCGGAAATCTCGCCGGGACGCTTCTGCGCCGCGTGGGTCATCTTGACGAGGTCGAGATTGGTCATGACGCGCTCATTGAGCTGGCTCATGGTTTCCTTGTGGCCGTAGAGCTTGTCGACCGCCAGGCGGACATTCTCGTAGACGGTCATCCACGGCAGCAGCGAATGGTTCTGGAAAACGACGGCGCGGTCGGGACCGGGGCCGGTGATCTCCTTATTTTCCAGCAAGGCCACGCCCAGCGTCAGCGGCACCAGGCCGGCAACGACATTGAGCAGGGTCGACTTGCCGCAGCCCGAATGGCCGATAATCGAGATGTACTCCCCGGCATTGACCGACAGTGAGACATTGTCGAGTACCGACGAGATGACGCCGTCGCGTTCGAAATCGACATAGAGGTTTTCGATAGAGAGAATGGGTTTGGTCATGGGAAACTCATAGAGTGAGGGCAATCGTTTGAAGGCTTCTTCCCTCCCCGTTTACGGGGAGGGGGACCGCGAAGCGGTGGGAGGGGGACACACTCGCCTCTAAAGTCCCCCTTCCGTCGTCGCTTCGCGCCGCCACCTTCCCCGTGAACGGGGAAGGAAAAGAGTGATCTCGTTAATCAGCGGCCGTGCCTCTGGAAACGAAGTGGCCGACGCCGGCGACGATTCGGTCGAGCGCGTAGCCCACGAGGCCTACCCAGAGCAGGGCGACGATGATGTCCGACATGCGTGACGAGTTATACTGATCCCAGATAAAGAAGCCGATGCCGACGCCGCCCAGCAGCATTTCCGAAGCGACGATGGCCAGCCAGCTCATGCCGACGCCGATGCGCAGGCCGGTGAAGATGTGTGGCGTGGCGGCCGGCAGCATGATCTTGAAGAAGTATTCGACCGGATGCAGGCGCAGGACCTTGGCGACATTGATATAGTCCTGCGGGATGTTGCGCACGCCGACGGCCGTATTGATGACGATCGGCCAGATCGAGGTGACGAAGATTACGAACAGTGCCGACGGCTGGGCTTCGCGCAGCATGGCCAGCGAGATAGGCAGCCAGGCCAGCGGAGGCACGGTGCGAAGGACCTGGATCATCGGATCGAACCCCTTGCGCGCCCATGTGACTGTACCGACAAAGGCGCCCAGCAGGACGCCACAGACGGCAGCCAGGCTGAAGCCAATGCCGACGCGCGACAGCGACGTCAGCACGTGCCAGAACAGGCCCTTATCGACGCCGCCGCGATCATAGAACGGGTCGGTGATAAGCTCTCGTGACTCCAGCCAGACCATGGACGGACCAGGCAGACCGCCGGGAAAAGCGCGCGCTGTCGCTTCCCATGCACCCAGGACGATCGCCAGCATCAGGGCCGGCATCAGGAAGGTGGAGACGCGTTCGCCGACCTTCCTGAAGCGCGCGGCTTCGATCTGTTTCTTCTGGGCCGCGTTGAGCAGGGCGGACCGGTCTATGATGGGGGCAGGTGCGGGTGACGACTGGGTCACAGGTTTTCTCACGAAATCGAAGGGCATCGAAATTGCCTTTATGAATGTCTGTACTTTCCTTCTCCCCTCGCGAGGAGGGAAGGTGGCCGAAGGCCGGATGAGGAGCAAAACGTGTGCAACGGGCTAGTTGCCCCTCATCCCGACCCTCTCGCCCAGATAGGACGAAATCGGTTAGCTAAGCTTTTTGATCGGCTGGTTGGCGAGGTAGGCTTCCGGATTGGCCGGGTCGAAGACCTTGCCATCGAAGAACTTCTCGACGCCGCGCGAATCCGAGGCCGGTGCCGCGATGCCGTACTGCTTGGCGACATCACGCCACAAATCAGCGCGATTGACCTTGTTGACCAGGGCCGTGGTGTTCAGATCGCTGTCGAGGATGCCCCAGCGCTTGTTCTCGGTGATGAACCAGGCGTCGTGCGACTTGAACGGGAAGTTGGCGTAATCCGCCCAGAACTTCATGATGTGCGGGCTGTTGGCGACGACGCGGCCATCGCCGTAGTCGATCTTGCCCTGCAGGCGCGGGACGATGTCGTTGATCGGCACGTTGATATACTGGCGGCCGGCGGAGATGGCGCACATGGCGGCGCGGTTCTTGTCGCACCACTGGGCGGCTTCCATGACGGCAGCGATCAGCGCCTTGGCGGCATTCGGGTACTTGTCGACCCAGTCAGCGCGCATGCCGAGCGCCTTTTCCGGATGGTTCATCCAGATTTCCGACGTCGTCGTGGCGGTATAGCCGATCTTCTGCGAGACCAGTTGGCCGTTCCACGGCTCACCGACACAGAAGGCGTCCTGGGTGCCGGCCTTCATATTGGCGACCATCTGGGGCGGCGGAATGACGATGGTCGAGCAGTCGACGTCCGGGTTGATGCCGCCTGCGGCCAGCCAGTAGCGGACCCACAGGTCGTGCGTACCGCCGCGGAAGGTCATGGCAACCTTGGCGATGTTGCCGGCGGCCTTCATCTGGGCGAACTTGGCCTTCATGGCCGAGCTGTTCAGGCCGACCTTGACGCTCTTCAGGTCGTTGCCGACGCTGATCGCCTGGCCGTTGGTGTTCAGGCGAGCCAGGATGTACATCGGCGTCGGCTTTGCAGCCTGGCCGGTGGTGATCAGGTATGGCATGGGCGACAGGATGTGTGCGCCGTCGATGCCGCCGCCCTTGGAGCCGAGGACCAGGTTGTCGCGCGTCGCGGCCCACGACGCCTGCTTCAGCACTTCGACGTCGGGCATGCCGTACTTGGCGAACAGGCCTCGCTCCTTGGCGATGATCAACGGCGACGAGTCGGTTAGGGCGATAAAGCCCAGTTTAGCGGCGGCGACTTCTGGGCCCTTGCCGGCGGCAAAGGCGCCCGACGGGAAGAGGGCCTTGGCGGCTGCAACGGTGGCGACGGCGCCGAACAGGGCTTCGCGTCTGTTGAGAATGGTCATAATCAAAACGTCCTTAAAGCTTATATTGCAGCATGAGCCAGGTCTTGGTGCGCGAAGCCGGCATGGTCGGATCGGCGCGCTCGAAGTCCGCGTATTTCAGCATCAGGCTGAGATTTTTGGTCAGGCCGGCGGTCAGGACGGCGTCCCATTCCTTGCCGATCGGACGGCTGAGGCGGGTGGTGTCCATGTCGTGATAGACGACCGTCAGGGTCGGGTTGATGAACCACGGCGCCCAGGGACGGGTGTGACCGGCAACGACCAGGGTCAGGTTGAGGTCGTTGATGCCGTCGGCGAAGGTCTTGTTGCCGCCGGTCGCGCCAAAGACATCGGCAAAACCTTCGAAGGCGTGGACGGTACCGAGCGGTGTAACGAAGCCCTGCGTGCCGTTACCTTCCAGAGACTCGTAGTTAAGCTTGACGGTAAAGATGTCCCAGGTGGCATTACCTTCCAGCATGGTTTCGCTGAGGTCGAAGACGGCGGGGTTATTTCCGGCCGGTTCCTGCTCGGCATATTGTGCGACATAGCCCAGTTTGACCGACGATACCCAGGTGGTGCCGAAGACGCGCAGGCCCTTGGTGTCGACCGACGAAATCAAGGCGTTGTTGATGTCGGCGGCGACAGGCGCCTTGGCCGCTGTCGAGAAGCGCAGGTTGTAGTCGAACGCCGTCACCTTGACCGCTTCGCTGAAGCTGTAGGTCGCGTTCAGCACGTACGAGTTGGAATTCCAGTCCTTGGCATCGGCGACGACGCGGTTGATGCGGCCGAGATAGGCGCCGGTCAGCTTGACGCGGAAGAGTGTTGTATCGATGCGGACGGCGTCAAAGGTCTGTTCATCCTGGCGCCAGCCGACATTGCCGATGAAGCGCGCGTCATCGAGGATCATGCGCTGGCGGCCAACCGTCAGGGTGGTTTCAGCGGTTGGCGTCCAGGTCAGTTGGGCGCGGTTGATTTCGGTCACCGCCGGATCGACGACGTTCGGAAAGGTCGTCTTGCCATTGATGGTCGAATTGTATTTTTCGGTCGGCGCAATGACGCTGTCGATCTCGATAAGCGCCTTGACGCCGTGGAATTCACCGCTTTGCAGGCCCAGGCGGTTGCGCCAGGTCACGGCCTCGGCCTTTGCGGCGATGCCCTGCTGATCGACGCCTTCCAGACGGAGGCTCGATTCAACGATAGGCTTGGATGCCGCCAACGCGTCGGCAATCGTGTCTTCAGCGCGCACTTCAGCGGCCGCCAGCAGGGCGCTCATCGCGCAGCCTGCTGCCAAAATGTCCCGTACTTTCACCTGTATCCCCTTGGAAGAAAGCATAAAAAAACGCCCCACGCGGACAGCTCCGAAAAATCGGACCGGTCACCTGGGACGTCGTTGTCTATGAGTTGGCGCCAGCATTGGCGCCGATGTCTTGAGTTATGCAGTCACCCTTGGCTGCATGCGTACAGGGTTGTCCGAACCCGCTCTTTCGTCAATCGGCAAGACAGTTGTTTTTGAATATTTCTGCGCCGCACAAATTCAACGCAGCAAAATTGTCACAATAAATCGGACGGAAGGTCTGTTTTGGAGACTAAGTGTGCATTGTAAAAAAACGGACTATATGGTTTCCAGTGAAACCACATCTATTGATTTGCGATATTGAGGCTGGGGCGAGCTTCGGCTCGGGGAAACGCTCCAGGCGTTTGTGGCATTTCTCAACGGCGACCGCTGTTCATTTCGCCGCGAAAGGCTTCAGGCGCAGCGGAAGACGCCGCCGTCGAACAGGACGTTAGGCGGCATGGTGATCGGCTGCGGCACTGCCGCCAGCGACCAGGCGCGCAGATGACCGCCTTCGTCCTTTTCGTCCTGGACCGGCAGGTTGAATCCCAGTGAACCGGCGGCTTCGCGCCACAGGTCGGGGCGATACACATTGCGCGCCAGCTGGTCGAAGTCGTGGTCGGGCGCCAGCATGCCCCACCGCACCATCTGCCCCAGAAACCACTTGGCGTGGCTGATCCACGGGAAGGTCGCCGATTCGGGATCGAGCATCAGTCCGCTGCCGCCTTCGGACAGGGCGAACTCTATGGCCTCCGGCGGCGCGCTGACATAGGCCTGCCTGGCCAGGATGCGGATAAGGTCACCGCGATTGCTGCTGTCGGCGGCCCATTGGGCGGCCCGGAGCAAGGCACGGACAAGAGAGACGGCGGCTTCAGGATTGCTCTCCGCCCACGCGGCGCGGACGCCGAGGATCTTTTCGGGCTTGAGGCTCCAGTAGTCGGGGTCCGAAAACAGAACCTCGCCGCGCCCCAGCAACTGCGCGGTCTGCGGCCAGGGCGAGCCGGCGGAGAAACCGTCGATGACGCCGTCCTTGATCATGTCGGCCATGCGCGACGGCGGCACGACGATCCACTGGATCTGCCGTTCGGGATCGAGTCCGGCTGCCGACACCCAATGGCGCAGGACGAAATGGTGCGGCGACCAGGTGAACGGCACGGCGAAGACCAGCCGGCCCAGGCCCTCGCGCTTGCGCCGCTCCACTTCGCGCGCCAGCAGACGGGCGCTGCCCATCAGGCTCTTGTGAGAATCGCCTGCGTCCTGCAGCCGCTCTTTCAGCGCCGCAGAGACCAGAACGCCATTGCCGTTGGCGCCGAGGGCCATGGGGGCGATGATCCGCCCCATGGATGGCCCGAGACCCAACGCCGCAGCGAAGGGCATGGGCGCCAGGGTGTGGGCGGCGTCGATCATGCCATAGGCCAGCTTGTCGCGGATGGTCGACCAGTTGGCCTCTCGGCTGAGCGTGACCTGCAGTCCTTCGCTATCGTAGAAACCGAGCGCTTCGGCGACGACGATCAGGGCAGCGTCGTTGAGCGGAGAGAAGCCTATCTTTATCTGCATGTCGCTGGACATTACTCGCCTCCCGGCGTCAGCAGGTCGCTGACCGCCAATATGTCGGCAGCCACAGCCTGGATGGGACGGCCAGTATCCATGGCGTGCTTGCGCAGGACCTTGTAGGCCTCGTCTTCGGTCAAGTTTCGGGATTTCATCAGCACGCCTTTGGCGCGGTCGATCGTCTTGCGCGCGGCCAGGTCGGCCTTGGCCTTGCTCAGATCGTTGCGCAGGGACTGCGTCATGGCGAAGCGCTGCGCCGCCACGGTCAGGATCGACGACATGCGCTTGGGATTATAGCCATCGACGATATAGGCTGCGACACCGGCTTCGAGCGCCTGGGCCGTCGCGTTGGCGTCAGAGCGGTCTACGAACATGACGACGGGGCGGGGGACCTGCTCATTGGCGACCTGAAGCGCCTCCAGCATGTCGCGGTCAGGGCTTTCGCAGGCGATGATGACCATTTCCGGGTCGAAATCGCGCAGCATGCGCAGTTCCAGGCGCGGCCAGATACGGACCATCATTTCCTGGCCGGGGTAATCGGCACGGATACCTTCCGCGACCGATGCGGCCCGGACTTCATCAGGATCAATAATCAGAACGTGCATACGCGTGCGAACGGTACCTCACGGCAAGGGTATGTTGCGGCGCGGCAAAACGCATGTCACATCCGCGAAACAATCTGTAACGATTACTCGCCGTGCAGATGTTTCCACGGATTTTCGACCTTGTTGCCGACAAAGTCGTCATATGTAGTGCCGTCAGCCGGATAGCCGACACCCATGGTCTTGGAGTCGCGCCAGGCGTCGGTGAGCACATCGCGCAGGTCAGCGGCGCCCTTGCCCAGCGCCTTGGCCAGGAAGCTCTTACCGCGCAGGTCGCCGTCCTTGAAGCCGCCATCCTTTTCGAGCGCATACATTGGCTCGATGTCGTTCCAGCTCTTCATCAGGCGATCGGCGAAACAGATCTCGATCTTGGTCGTGCAGGCAGCAGGCGCCCCCATGTTGGCGCGGACATCGGCCGGTGTCAGGCCCTGCGACACAAAATCGGCTTCGATAGGCCCGTGCACCTTTTCGTTGGTGTAACCCTTGGGATTCGGATAGTCGCCCCAGCCATTATAATGGATGCTGAGGTGCATCGGATTGGTCGAGTCACCGACATAATGCGACAGGATGCCGATGTCGCGTAGCATGAGTTGTTCGCGGCGGAGGCGATCGGCGCGATACCACGCCTTCTTCGCCTTGTCGGTCTCACGCGTTTCCATCAGGCTGAGGACGCGCCATTGCGCCATGTCCTTGACGACCTGCTGGTAGGCATCGACCAGGGCATAGGGCAGGTAGCCCGACTTCCAAGGGGCAACGCCTGCGGCGCGCGTGGCCGCGTCGAAATCAAAGCGTGTTCCGGGCAGGTTATCGAGTGTGTGGCCCGAAAAGGTCTTTCCCTCATCAGTCAGGTCGACGAAGTGGGCGGCGTTACGGTCCGAGTCGTGGACCTTGCCTGAGTTGCGCCAGCGGTCGGGCTCACGTGAAAACTCGCCGACACTCGCGATCGCAAGAGGCGTACGCAGAAAGGCCGGCAGGTGCGAGGGCAGGCCGCGCATAGCCTCTTCGCCGATCATGCGGTGGCCGTGATCACCCCAGGCCAGGGCCTGGGTGGCGATCAGGGAGCCCATGATCATCGTGGTCACAAGCGTCTTGAACTTCATAGTGCCTACCTTAACGTTACGCCTATCGTTACAGGCTTAACCAAGGCCCGTGTCAACTCTATGAACGTGAGTCTAGTCGGTTTCCGGCGCCAGGGTCACCTTAAGCCCGTTGAAATCCTCGCGCATAATGATCTGGCATGACAGGCGCGAATTGCGCTTTACCATGAATGCTTCGTCGAGTTTCTCGTCTTCTTCGTCAGTCTTTTCGACCAGCTTTGGGAGCCATTCATTGTCGACATAGACGTGGCAGGTGGCGCATTCCAGTGCACCGCCACACTCCGCCTTGATCGGCAGGCCGTTGTCGCGGATGATTTCCATCACGCGCCAGCCTTCGAGGGCGGGAAGCGTGTGGATCGCGCCGTCACGGTCGGTACAGATAATGTGCAGTTCTTCGTCGGACATCTGAAAAGCCTAAGATAAAGTCGCGCAGGCTTTAAAACGCCACGCGCCGATTGCCAACGAAAAAAGCGTCGCAGGCTTTGTGTCAGGCCTTCAGGCTGCGCAGATGCAGGCCGTGGACGTAGGCTGCGACGTCGTGCAGGGCGGCGTTCATCTCGGTCTTGACCCGTTCCAGCCGCCCGGCCGCGCCTTCAGCGTCGCCTTTTTCCGCTTCGCCGGCCAGATCCGCCAGGGCTTGCGCACCAATGCCGGCGGCCGCGCCCTTTAATGTATGGGCGGCATCGCGCCAGCCTTCATGCGCCGTATCGAGCAAAGGCGCCCACAATTCGCACTGTTGCTGGAAGAGGTGCAACACCTCTTCGATGATGCCGATATCATTCATCGTATAGGCCTCGAGGTAGGCGAAATCGACCGCTCCCGTGATATCCCGCATGGCCATTTTCGTGTCCCTTTCAGCCGACTCAGAAAAAATACGAACTAAACTGATTTTGCGCTTGTAACCCAGATAAAAATGGCTATGTTCCGCCGCCTTGATCCCGGGGACCAACCCCCGGTGATGACTGAAATGGTTTGGGTGTGTAGCTCAGTTGGTAGAGCAGCTGACTCTTAATCAGCGGGTCCACGGTTCGAGTCCGTGCCCACCCACCATTTTCTCTTTTTTAATCAATAACTTGATTTACCGTCTGTCTCTGTGGCTTGCGGGCTTTTGGGTATGGGTAACACCTTGGGTAACAGCCCGTAGAATGCATACGATGGCTCGCTGATTAAGGTCTTTAGTCATTGAAAACGATCAGAATGCTCTAGGTCCTATTCAGAGTTGTGCCTAAGGCCGAACCGACATAGGAATATGCCCTTCCATCTGCGGGGCGGGCACCTTGACTAAAAGTTTCTTTGAAGAACCGATTCTTAATTCTCCGTACGAGGAACCAAGTCGGCACCATGCTCTCGATGACAAGGGGCAACCTTTAAATTTGCCGCCAGTTCTCGGGCGCAGAAAGTCCGAGCTCATTTCGCCTGTTCCAGCCGCGAAAAAACAAAAGAAGCGCGCCAAGGAAGTCGGTCTGTTTGACGAAGGTGGTGAAGACGCCGAAAGCCAAGAGTACACCTTCACCATCATCAATGAGATACGTGCCCACGTTTCAAGCTGGCGTAAAATTAAGAATCCGTCCGACTGGGGCGTCACGCCTGTAACTCAGCGGCTATTACAACATTGGCGTTCGTTCGAGTTCTCCGACCAGCGGCCATTCTTCTGTCAAGTTGAGGCGGTTGAAACAGCAATTTGGCTGGCCGAAGTTTCCCCTAAGCTACGCCAGCACGCCAAGTTCCCGGCTCATATTCAGGCAGCCAATCTAGCAGCGGCACCAGAGCGCGAGCAGATGCTCATGCGCACGGCCCTGAAACTGGCGACGGGTTCAGGTAAGACAACGGTCATGGCGATGCTGATCGCTTGGCAAACCTTGAATGCCGTCCGCTCGCCCAATAGTCAAAGTTTCAGCCGCGCTTTCCTGCTGGTAGCGCCGGGCATCACCATTCGGGATCGCCTGCAAATCCTACTGCCGTCCCACCCGGACAACTACTACGCCAAGCGCGAACTGGTCCCCGCCGACATGATGATGGATATGGGCCGGGCGAAGATCGTCTTGACCAATTATCATGCGTTCAAACGTCGGGAAGTTATGGTGCTTTCCAAGGTCGGTAAGGCTTTCCTCCAGGGGCGCGGCGAACCCATCCAAACGACAGAAACCGAAGGCGCGATGCTTAGCCGTGCTTGTGGTGAATTGCTTAGCTTCAAAAACGTGGTCGTCATCAACGATGAAGCTCACCATTGCTACCGCGAACGACCGCAGGGCGACGAAGAAGCCCCTGTTGGCGCCGAAGAAAAGGAAGAAGCCAAGCGCAACACTGAAGCGGCGCGCCTGTGGATTTCCGGCCTTGAGGCTTTGAAAAAGAAGGTCGGTGTCCGCACTGTTTACGATCTGTCGGCGACGCCATTCTTCTTGCGTGGCTCCGGCTACCGTGAAGGCACTCTGTTTCCGTGGACGGTTTCAGACTTCTCCCTGATGGATGCTATTGAATGCGGTATCGTCAAATTGCCGCGTATCCCTGTTGCCGACAACGCGGTGGGTAGCGATCTGCCGGTCTATCGCGACCTGTGGGAGCATATCGGCAAGGGTATGCCGAAAAAAGGAGCCTCTAAATCTGGCAACCTTGATCCGCTGGCATCTACCTTTCCAGCCAAGTTGCAGACGGCGCTCTTTGCCCTCTACAGCCACTATGAAAAGACCTATGAAGTTTGGAAGCAAGCTGGTCTTGATACGCCACCGGTTTTTATCGTCGTCTGCAATAACACCGCCACATCGAAGCTGGTCTACGAATGGATCGCGGGCTTCGAGCGTGAAGACGACGATGGCCACATGGTCAACAAGCATCGCGGCCACCTCGAACTGTTCCGCAACTTCGATGAGCACGGCAATCGTCTTACTGAGTTCAAAACCCTTCTGGTCGACTCCGAGGCTTTGGAAAGCGGGGAAGCTTTAGATGAAAGCTACCGCGATCAGATGGGCGCCCAAATCGAACAGTTCAAACGTGAACTGACCGAGCGCAAGCAGGACGCGCACGCAGGCGACAACATCACCGATACCGATGTCCTCCGCGAAATCCTAAACACCGTCGGCCGTAAGGGACGTCTAGGCGAGAAAATCCACTGCGTCGTGTCGGTGTCGATGCTGACCGAAGGTTGGGATGCCAACACGGTTACGCACATCATGGGCGTTCGCGCATTCGGCACCCAATTGCTGTGTGAGCAGGTCGTTGGTCGCGGCTTGCGTCGCCAGTCTTACGAACTCAATCCCAAGACCGGTCTGTTCGATGTCGAATATGCTGACATCTTGGGCATTCCATTCAACTTTACGGCCGCACCAGTTGTTGCACCTGTCAAAAAGCCCGCCAAGACGACGCGTGTTCACGCGATGAAAGAGCGCGAAGCCTTGGAAATTACCTTCCCGCGTGTCGAGGGGTACCGCTTTGACCTACCCGAAGAACGTATCTCCGCCGAGTTCACCGAAGACAGCCGTTTTGAGTTGAATCCGGACAACGTTGGCCCGTGCACAGTTTTGATGGAAGGTATAGTCGGCGAAGGTGTCGAGCTAACGCCGGAAATTTTGGCTGACATACGGCCCAGCACAATCACCATGCACCTCGCCAAATATTTGCTCTTTAAGCGGTTCCGTGAGCATGGCGAAGATGCCCCGATGCACTTGTACGGTGACATTCAGCGTGTTGTGCGC
Source organism: Asticcacaulis sp. P4_H10 (assembly GCF_056400965.1). NCBI lineage: Bacteria > Pseudomonadati > Pseudomonadota > Alphaproteobacteria > Caulobacterales > Caulobacteraceae > Asticcacaulis > Asticcacaulis sp. P4_H10. Next base: position 686,056 of record NZ_JBFUKH010000001.1, read on the forward strand.
CGTTGGATCGGTGAGGGCTACTTGACGGCAAAGGGTGTGCCTGTCGGAGCAATCACTTATGCTGAATTGGTCGAGAAAGCCTGCCAACTCATCTATTTGGCCTGCCAGCGCGCAGTGCCGGGCGAGAAGCGTATCAAAGCCATTCTGGACGCCTATAATCCATCAGGATCGTCGCGGCATGTCGCCTTCAACACGACTAAGGATGTCTATGTAACATCGGCCAAACGTTGCCACGTCAGCCATGTGGTTATGGACAGCGATTGGGAGGCCGAACTGGCACGCGTTGTCGAGCGCAATCCGCACGTCTTGTCCTATGTGAAGAACCAAGGGATGCAGTTCGAAGTGCCCTACCTCGATGGGGGCGTTCCACGCAAATACATCCCGGACTTCATCATCCGCATAGACGATGGACAGTCGGAACCGCTGAACCTGATTTTGGAAACCAAGGGCTTCCGAGGCGTGAACGCGCAACTTAAAGCCGAAACCATGAAGGTGCAGTGGGTGCCGGGCGTGAACAACCTCGGCACCTTTGGCCGCTGGGCATTTGAAGAGTTCCGCGATGTCTACGCCATTCAAGAAACTTTCGACCGATTAGTAGAAGACTTGAGAGCGCAGACAGCGACCTCAAAAGAGGAGGCATAATCTATGGCCAAACTTCCCAAAGGCCCTAAGTCGGTCGAGACCATTGTCCACGACGATGCCACCCGTAAGAACATCCCAACGGCGGAACTTCAATCGACCGCAGAATATTTGGAAGAAATGCGCCCGCCGGAGCCTGCGCATTATCCGCGCGCCCGCCCTTTGGCCGAAGGCGAACGTCGTGAGCGCAATGAAGACCTTGATCCGCAAATCATCTGGAATGGCGCACGCATTAGCCTGACCCCGGCGCAGATTGCGCAACTGGTTGAAACCGGAAAGGTCGAACTTGGCGACGCGCAACTCGTCTGGCGCGGCAAGGATACGCAAGACTGGTCGGATTTGGTGGTCGCCACGCCGCCGCTCTATATCCAAGAAAAAATCCACCCTAAGGCGATCATCGATGACTTGAAGCGTCAATCTGATAGGCCGGACGCCGGGGCCGATAACTTAGACCTGTTTGCCGATTTCAACGGCATCCCCGAAGACGCACGCACGGATTTTTATCAGCATGATCAGCACTGGTCGAACCGTCTGATCTTGGGCGACAGTCTTCAAGTTATGGCGTCCTTGGCCGAACGCGAAGCATTAGCAGGCAAAGTGCAGTGCATCTATTTTGACCCGCCCTACGGCATCAAGTTCAATTCAAACTGGCAGGTCTCGACCCAAAGCCGGGATGTGAAGGACGGTAAGCAAACCGATATTTCGCGCGAGCCGGAGCAGGTTAAGGCGTTTCGAGACACTTGGAAGGACGGCATTCATTCCTACCTTACCTATCTGCGTGACCGGCTTACGGTTATGCGCGATTTGCTGACCGAAAGTGGATCAGTTTTCGTCCAAATCGGGGATGAGAATGTTCACCGTGTTAGGGCGGTTTTGGATGAAGTCTTCGGTGAAGAAAACTGTGTGACTCAGATAGCTTTTCGGACGACCACAGGCCGAGGCGGCTCTGCACTTTCAGAAGCTCTGAATTATATAGTTTGGTTCTGCAAAAAATCGGAGAGCCTAAAATATCGACAACTGACATACGATAAATCCGAGGGTTCATCCACAGACGCTGTCTATACGCTTCTTAGATTTGAAGACGGAACAGACCGAAGGATGTCGGTTGCTGAACGGAGCGGGGAAGCAAAATTACCTACTGGTGCACGCATCTTTCGACCGGGTGATCTAACCAGTGCAAGACCTGCGGGCGATCAGGATGTTAAAGAGTTCTCCTTCCAAGGGAGGAAATATACACCGGGGCGACGCACATTCGCCACCGAGTCTGTGGGGCTCACGCGCTTAGGTAAAGCTAATCGCCTTTGGCCTACAAATGCTGGTACTGTGCAATATATTCGGTATTTGGACGATTACCCTCGAATTCCGTTTACTAACGTATGGACTGATACCGGCACCGGGTCTTTTACGGACGAGAAAGTTTACGTTGTTCAAACTGGGGTTAAGGTCGTTGAACGGTGCATTCTTATGGCTACCGATCCCGGCGATCTGGTACTCGATCCGACGTGCGGTTCCGGCACTACTGCTTATGTCGCGGAACAATGGGGGCGTCGCTGGATTACTATAGATACAAGCCGGGTAGCTTTGGCTTTAGCGCGAACACGCATCATGAGCGCGCGTTATCCTTATTATCTTCTCGCTGATAGCCCGGAGGGGCGTCGTAAAGAGCAAGACGTCTCCGGCCTATCGCAGCCCCAATCTCCAACTAACGGTGATATCCGTCAGGGCTTTGTTTATGAGCGCGCTCCGCATATTGGCTTAAAATCCATCGCTAATAATGCTGAAATAGACATTGTTTGGGATACTTGGCAGTCGAAACTTGAGCCGCTTCGTGATGAACTTAATAGGCTTTTGGACAAGACGTGGGAAGAATGGGATATTCCACGCGAAATGGCGGCAAGTTGGCCTGAAGACGCCAAGTCCATTCACATGGCTTGGTGGCAAGCCCGAATTTCGCGACAGAAAGAAATCGATGCTTCGATTGCCAAGCGCGCGGAGGTCGAGCTTTTGTATGATCGCCCCTATCAGGACAACAATCGCGTTCGTGTCGCAGGTCCATTCACAGTCGAAAGCCTCTCGCCGCATCGTGTCGTGCCTGCCGACGCCGAAGAACTCCAAGCCGAACGCCCCGGCAAGAAGAAGCGCAATCTCGCCTCGGCACCGCCCGCCGATTTCGCCGCGATCGTTATCGAAAACCTGAAAAGCTCCGGCGTTCAGCAATCAACCAAAGCGGAAAAGATCGCCTTCACGTCACTGACGCCTTGGCCGGGAGAATATATTGCGGCTGAGGGTCGTTTTATGGAGGGCGATGTTGAACGCCGCGCCGCCATCTTCATTGGCCCGGAATTTGGCACGACTTCACGTCCCGACCTGACGGCCGCTGCGCGCGAAGCCACGGAATCGCGCTTTGATGTTCTGATCGCCGCCGCCTTCAACTTCGAAGCTCACGCCTCGGAACTGGTCAAGCTGGGGCCGTTGCCGATCCTGAAAGCCAAGATCAATCCCGACCTACACATGGCCGGGGAACTGAAAAACACCGGCAAAGGCAATCTATTCATTGTCTTCGGTGAACCCGATGTCGATATTGAAAACCTGCCTGATGACACGATCAAGGTGCGTGTCAAAGGCGTTGATGTCTTCGATCCCAATACTGGCGACATCCGTTCGGGCGATACCAAATCCATCGCGGCTTGGTTTATCGACACCGATTATAACGAAGAAAGCTTCTTCGTCCGCCACGCCTATTTCCTCGGCGCGAACGATCCCTACAAGAGCCTCAAAACGGCTCTGCGTGCAGAGATCGATGAAGCCGCTTGGTCAACGCTTTACCGCGAAGTCTCGCGGCCATTCGCCCGCCCGCAAAGCGGCCGTATCGCCGTCAAAGTCATCAACCACTTCGGCGACGAAGTGATGAAAGTTTTCAGGGTGTAGGGCTATGATTGACGATGATTTCCAGGAAAGGTTTCTAAAAGCCAACGCACGGCCCGAATATATTGCCGGCGAGGTGACGGAAATCATACGGAACCTCATGCGCGCTGTAGCTGACAGCGATCCATCCAATGCAACTTGGAAAGCTGCCCAGCTATTAAACAATGTTGTGGAACTCATTAAACGCTGTGACGAACCGCTTACATTTTATGGAATATTGCTAGAGGCAGTTGAAGATCTTCAGAAAAACCTTCCTGAGCAAGCGTGGGACCGAGACTACGTCCATGCGGCTCAACGGGGAATGAAGTATCTTGCTGAGGTTTCAGCGACAGACAATGCTGCTCGGGGCAGAGCTTCGAAAAGGCTGAGTGAGTTTCGGTCCGCGGCCGACTGGGGAAAACGTAAGTAGCGGTCGAAGATAAAACAGGGCAGGATTATGATACTGCGAGGGGCGAGGACGTGAGCAAGGGGAGCTATTTGGGAGGTTCTACGGTCATCAAGACATTTGGTGTCGGTAGCAGACCTAAAAGTACCCGATTGAAGACGCCTACGCATATCGAGGTGAAGCAAGTCAGTAAAACTGGAGAGAGGGTGCCGTCTCAAGCCGAGATTGAGGCTGAGAAAAGCCGTCGGCGTCAGCCAAAACCAAAGGTGATGGCGATTTCTAAGAAGATTAAAAATTTACCTAAAGCGCCGGGCTTAAAAGAACCTAGTGGTGACGTGCAGTTGGCTGATACCTATACGAACCAACAAATCACCGCATATATTCTCAAACATTTTCCTCATTGCCCAAGACGGCCAGGAAGGCAGTGGCTAAGCGCGCCTCAGCTACGCTATGGACGGGAATGACGCTTCATCAGTGTGTAGTCAACAGCTTGGAAAACTACGTAGTCTTTGAAATCTGCGGCTACTCACGATTAGTCGAAAGCGGCATACCAAGGCAATCCGTCTCGGCTCTAATCAAGCCGGTTGCTGAGGCCGTTGCAAAGCAATGGAATTTTACTCCGACCTCTGGCAGCTAGGATACGGCGATGGATTTTATAATTGCTGACACTTTCACGGCAGCGCTCGCTAAGCTTCCTGCTCAGGATCAGAAGGCAGTGAAGATCAGCGTTTTTGACCTGCAACTTGATCCCAGTAGTCCCGGCCTTCAGATGCATCGCATTGATAGGGCAAAGGATGAAAATTTCTGGTCAGCACGCGTCAATCGCGACATCCGTCTTATATTACACAGAACTGCCTCGACATTGCTTTTGGCGTATGTCGATCATCATGACGCTGCCTATGAATGGGCTATGCGTAGGCGTATCGAAACGCATCCGACTACCGGGGCAGTTCAAATTGTCCAGGTTCGCGAACGTATTGAAGAAGCAGAGCCCGAACTGGCAAGATTCTGGCTTTCACCGCCGCCGCCTGTTCCTCTTTTCTCAAAATTGAATGAGAGCGATCTGCTGTCTGTTGGTGTCCCTGAAGATTGGATTTATCCAGTACAGACGGCGACCGAAGAGGGCTTTTACCAGCTATCTGAGCGATTACCTTCAGAAGCTTCGGAGGCGCTGCTGGAGTTTGCAGCAACTGGCATCCTAGCTATGCCGCAGTCTGAAACAGCGATCGGGTATGGGACAGCATATCAGCATCCCGATGCACTACGCCGCTTCCTTACCGTTGAGAACTTAGATGAATTGACGGCTGCACTCGATGCGCCTTGGGATAAGTGGTCCGTCTTTCTCCATCCCTCCCAGAGAGCAGTTGTCGAACGCAATTTCAATGGACCAAGTCGTGTTTCTGGCTCAGCGGGAACCGGTAAAACAGTTGTTGCTCTCCATAGAGCGGTAAGACTGATCCGGTCGGAGCAAAAAAGCTTGGTGCTGTTGGCGACGTTCTCCGAACCTCTAGCAAACAATCTAAAGGCCAAACTCCGTATTCTCGCCGGGCCAGATACATCGGTGGTGCCGCGCATCACAGTTGCGTCTTTTCAAGAACTGGGGTCAGAGCTATTCCAGCTTTTGTTTGCTCGGAAGCCGAGGCTTGCCTCTGATCAGCAAGTCGGTGATCTGCTCATCGAGGCAGCTAAAGAAAAAGGCTTGAGCGGCTTTTCTCGCCGATTTTTGTTTTCCGAGTGGACTAACGTCATCGATGCGTGGCGCGTAATCAATCCAGATGGATATAGAGAGGTTCCGAGGCTCGGGCGAAAGAATAGGCTTGGTGCAAAGCAGCGCGAGGCGCTTTGGCCTGTCTTCGACGCAGTACGCGGCCGTTTGCAGTCAATGGCTCTGCTGACGTGGGCAGAAGTGTTTCACCGGTTGTACGACCATTACAGCGTAACGTCGGAAAAGCCGTTCTCATATATAGTGGTCGATGAGGCGCAGGACTTGGGCGTTCCCGAGTTGAGGTTGCTTTCGGTTATAGTCCCGGATACGGGGCAGAACCGGTTGTTTTTTGCTGGCGATTTAGGACAGCGTATATTCCAGCAACCGTTCTCGTGGAAAGCTTTGAACATCGACGTTCGAGGTAGGTCTTCGACACTTAAGGTCAATTACCGCACGTCGCAGCAAATAAGGGCTATGGCCGACGGCCTTTTGCCCGATCTGGTGCGCGATGTTGATGGTCTAGAAGAAAGCCGTAAAGGCACGATCTCTGTTTTTGACGGACCACCGCCGATTGTCAAAATTGTTGCCAACGAGTCAGCGGAAATTGACCTAATTTCGAACTTCATCAGCAATGCGTTAGCTGATGGCATTGCGCCGAATGAAATTGGTGTCTTCGTTCGGTCACGAGCGGAACTGGGACGAGCGCGCAAAGCGGTTGAGAAGGCGGAAGGGCAGGCGATTGAACTGTCAGAACGTGTTGTTGACGCTCCTGAACGTGTCGCCATAGGCGTAATGCACCTAGCTAAGGGCCTTGAGTTCAAAGCCGTGGCGATCATGGCCTGTGATGAAGATGTTCTGCCATTGGCAGAACGTATAGATGCCATTGTCGATGAGACTGATCTAGATGATGTGTTCGAGACCGAACGGCACTTGCTTTACGTCGCCTGTACGCGGGCGCGAGATCGGCTTCTGGTAACAGGGGTTTCACCTGGCTCTGAGTTTTTGTCGGATGTTATTTCAACTGCGGTTAATCGCACTGATGTTCGCGGGCTGTGAGATTCACACGATTTCAGGCAGTTAGGTCGTATGTCATCTATCATCAGCTTTGTGCGGTAAGGGGGCGTCAAGACTATGTTAGACGAGTTTTTTCCGGATTCGGAAATCACCAACCGTGAGGTGTTCCTTGCCCTTGATGAATCAGAACAGTTTTTAGCGTCGCGGGAAAATCAGGCAGCCGCAAAAATTGTCGCAACCATTGCGCCTCAAATTAATTGTCAAAACTATGTACGCATCAAGTCGCTTCGACGAGAAATCCTGTCGGATTTTGGGTACGGAGCCGATATGGCTCTTGCTATTATGTCGCCGGATATGATGGCGGACATCGCCGGCTTCGAGAAGCATATTCTACGCATGCCGGTGTGCTTTCGGCACTTGGCGACGTGGGCTCTTTATTTTGCAGCACGCAAGGTCTCGAATGCGATGCAGGTAAAACATTGCAAGAGCCCAACGAGTGAAAGTCATTTAAGCGGTATGTTGATTGGGGCATTGGGGGAGGCTTGTGAGACTTGGACTAGGCCTGTTGAGAGTGCACTTAAGCGGTTCGGGCAAGCATTGGTTATTCATCGAGTCGACCTGTCAATTCTTGGGGGCGAGCAAGCCACCGGTGGTGATTTCGCCATTATTCTAGATTTCGAACCTGGTAGCGTCGCTAAGCACCAGCGCATTGTGCCGATAATATTTCAAGCTAAGCGCTATAACCGGCCTCACGTCGATATTTCACAGCACCATCATGCGCGCGGTTATCAACGCCACGTTTTGTCACACAACAAATGTGACGCTGCTTTCATCTTTTATGAGAATGATGCAAAGGGGTTGTTACCGCAGCCGCTACCGCCTCTAGTCAAATCGATCAAAGCGATTCGCGATGCCAATAGGACAAATGCACTAGAAGAATCTGTCGATTTCGCCACGTACCTTACAGCGGCGCTTTATGACCCAGAAGTTAGCAGCGCGGCTTCCGCCAACGAGGCTTTGCGGATGATTTATTCAAATGCTTCTCATGACCAGTTAGCGTTTGTTGCTGTGATTTCTGGTAGTCGAGGCGACGCTGTAATGTATGACTATACATTGCAAAGTTTAGCACCAGAAATACTAGGGCAGGGCGGCGAGGAGCAACACATAGACAACAGCATCTTTTGACCGATGTCGGAGGAGTTCACCACTTTTGCTAGTTTGCGCGTCAGCAAGTTTGACTGACCCGCCTCTACTAATCCTCATCCAAGAACAGACTGAACGCCCTGATTTTGAACACCAATTGTCATTTATCCATGTAGTTGACGAGGTGAATTTAAGATGTCGTTCACAGCATTTGATACCCCTTATGCCCGCGAGGGACAGATTATGCGCTCAGCTAATCTCGCGCGCTTCGGCGCTAGATGACGCGGGCGTATACAATCGAGGGGCGGCGGCGCCAAGTTAGCGCATTCGGGAAATTCCCTTAAATTGTCGATAGCGGAATTAGGGAGGTAATCAATCGTACACGCTCTCAATATGCCCGAATGGACCTACTATGCTGAAAAAGGGGGGCTCGACCCCCTCGGCATGCAGAACAGCAGTGTGGCCCTCTATCAGCGCCTTATTCCTGGCATCGGAAATGTTACGTTCCGCATGCGTTATTATGGTTTTTATCCTTGGCTCGTGCGCCACTATCTGCAAACGAATGGCCGCACCGATCCAGAAATCTGGCGTGATTTTCTGCGCCGTGCAGAAGCCCTGTACGCCTTAATCGCGAACCAAGCTGGCGGTGAGTGGGGAGTTGCGGGAGCGGTATGGGCCAACCGCGCAGTGGCCGCCGCGAAGGCGGACGGTGGATCGGCCCAGATCGACTTCGCCGCGTCCGCCGCGCTGGGATCTGATGACCACTATTTCGCCCCGAGTTGGGGTGTTTTTGGGCTGGCTTACCAGAGCCAACTATATGAGATCGGCGTTCTTTCGCGTGGTGTTGGCCACGGTATCCCGCTGCCCAGTAAGGAGTTGGGTATGAAGCTTGCGGAGGGCTTTGATTCTGCAACGGGCGAAGCGGCCCAACTTTTCAAAGACGTACATACACGTGGCGTTGTGACGCTCACCGAACTACATGCACTAAGACCGTTTGCGCCGTCGCAAATTGCTATTGGCAGTGCGGAGCGGGATATATATCAACGCGTTCTGTTTAGAAAATCTGCGGATGAACACGCACCAGGGGCATTTCGGACGCAGACGCTGCTCCTTGTGCTTAAGGTTGCGGAGATACTCGGAAGTCCCCCAGATACCGAGGAACTCCGTTGGGCACTTTATGCGGGACAGACTCATGATGGAGATCGTCTCGAACTTGCCGATACGGCTTTGGTTGCGCACTGCGAACGCTGGCGCATTTATCAGGCCAATGATCTTTGCCATGTGGCGCTCGAAACGCTTTTGCGATTTGCCCTGGATACGCTGGGCACGGAACCTGCGGGTATTCCTCCGCGGCAACTGGTGGAGCAACTTGTTGGTGATATGCGAGTAGCTTCCGGTACAGACCCGCAGAGCTGGCGAGCGTTTCTTGACGGAATCGAGCTTGAAGAAAATGCAAGCGACCGAGCCCGGCCGGACAGCGAGTGGTCGTTGGCTGACGATATTATGCGAACGGCCCGTCGCGCCAACGGCTTTGTAGACGGTGAAACGGCATTCAAGGCCGTTCGGCTCCTGGCGGCCTTGCACAAGCGCAGTCTCAAGGAGGCGTGGCCGCTCGAAACGGAATTAGGGCCGCTTACCAATGACGGGTTCCACTCTTTACTGAGCGAACGTGCATTCCTGCAACAATATGAGAACCAAGGTTTCTGGGAGTTAGTCGCCCGGCTTGTCGAGGAGCGTGTCGTCCGGCGCCATCTTGCCGTCGCGATGCGTAAGCTGCGTCATCAGAAAGACTACACATTCCTCATCGAATCGCAGAATGGCCGGTTGCGACGGCGGAAGCAGGATGGTCCCGTCTACACCAACCCACGCCTTCAGCCGGCGATAACATTCCTAAAGGACATCCACGTCCTCGGAGGGCAAGGCCTTACGTCCTACGGTGTTGAGGTGTTAGCCGTCGCATGAAGCTTTACGAAAAATATTCAGAAGAAGGTTATCACTCCAGCATCGCTTCGAGCTTCAACGTCGATTTCGACGCCTACGAAACGATCGTCCTTTCTAGACTTCGCGGTGCAGGATGCCGCAACAATCTCCTGCTCTGCGACAGTCGGATGGTGACAGCCTCGCTCGACGGACCCTTCAGGCTGCCGCGCTACGCTGGCCGTCTCTATTCAGTTTCCGGCGCGCAGGGGGAACGAGTTGGCGGTGTCTTCCATCCGAAACTGTTTGTTCAGCTTGGGCGTCAGAAGGGACGGTTGCTTATAGGGTCGGCCAACCTGACCGCCAGTGGAATTGCAGGAAACCTCGAAATCGTCAGCGAGCTCCGAGCAACGGCTGAACCGAGCGGCGAGCAAAGGATTCTGCGCCAGGCATTTGACCATCTGCTACGGCATCTCGACCGAAACGATCCAGCGGTAGAGGCGCAACTGGAGTTTCTGCAGCGGCGCACTTCTTGGCTCTTCGAAACGGAGCCCGCCTCCGGAGGCATCTCACTGGCCGACGGAACTCTGGCTGCTTTACTCGCCAGCGGCACGCGAGAAACTATTGCCGATCGCTTTATCGGTTTGGTCGATGAACCTATCCATCGACTGATTGTCATAAGTCCATACTGGGACGACGAACTTGCCGCGCTTCAGTATCTGACGTCAGCGTGGGAGCCCGAGGAGGTCTCCGTGCTGATCGACAAGGAAGTAACCGCATTCCCTTCAGTACCAGGGGCGCTTTCGTCTGTGTTACGCATCTTTGATCGCGGCAAGGCATTCAAATCGCGCTTTATCCACGCCAAAGTGATCATTGCCCAAGGCGCAAACTCTGACCACGTCCTGTTTGGTAGCGCTAATTGCACGCTGGCGGCGCTCGGTGCCGGCTCCATACCCGGTGTTAATTCCGAGGCGTCGCTCTATCGCCGACTCCCGCCGGGCTCGGCGCTGACAGAGCTTGATTTAGCCGAATTGTTTTCCAGCGAACCGCTTTCGATTGCAGATATCCCTTCCCGTGAGCTTCCCGAATATGAGATCGAACTTGATCGGCTAGCCTCAGAAAATCCTGGCGAGTTCCGAATCCTCAGTGATCAGCTCAGTTGGCATCCGTCGCCCAGCTACGCCAGTGTTGCTTGTGACCTTGCCCTGAAAGATCAGAGAGGCGAGGAAGTCGATGTCAAATTTGTGCCGCTTCAGAATGATGGCGCTGTGCGGAGATACCGCTTGAGCGCGCCGGTCAGGGATGCTGCGCCGGTTTTCGCCATAGCAAAGCGGCCGGACAAGCCATGGTCTTCGCCCGCCGTAATTACTTATCCGCAAGAGATTCAGATCGCATCGCGTGAGCGAGGACTTCGCCAACTGGAGCAGGCACTAACGGGTTTGGAGGACACCTCCGTCGTTTCCTTGCAGACGTTGGAAATCTTTGACCTCCTTCATCGGCTCGATCAGGCCGACCAAGGCGGGGAGGGAGCCATGTATGTGTCCCGCACGCGCCATAAGACAAGGGATACTACGGGAACATACCACGTCTTGACCTATGAAGAGTTCTTGAATTCCCGGCGGGCTGCTGGTGCAGACCAGGAAATGAGCCTCCACAACACGCTGGCTGGCAGTTCCCATTTCAGCGTCCGCAGCGTTCTGAACCGCCTGCTGGGGACGTCGGAGAAACTTTTGGAAGTGGAGGATGAAGACGCGGGTGTTCGCGATGTCACTCAAGATGATGAAGCGTCTGACCCGGCCGTTCCGGATTTTGGCGCGATCACATTATACGCGGACGTCGCGCCGGCTGAGTTCGTCGAATCAATGCCTTCTTTGAAGAAAATCGGCCTGACATATAGTCGCGACCGCCGAACGGAGAGCGATCGCCTACTCAAAGCAGTTTCCCAATTCCAAGTGCGCCTCAAAGAGAAGCAGAATGCTGGAAACATTGATACGATCGAAATGCTGCGTGTCCGCCTTATGATGATGATCATCTGCCAGGCAGCCTACTCGGCAGACGGCGAAGCGGTGAACCGGCTTCCGCTGGACAAAGTTCTGGCGGCTGAGGACAATCGAAACGGCTGGACTGATATTGTCGGTCGTCTCATCTTCGCGCTGATCAACGGGACGAACTCGCCACTACGGCAACTCTATTTTCAAAACATCAACAACCAAGTACCAATCGATCTGCTGGAATGCTGGGCAACGTGTTATTGGTGTGCGCAGGCCTGCTTCGCCGCTCCTGTGTCGGTTGCGCAGAGGCAGTATATGGAGAAATACCTACGGCCGCACTTACTCACGCTATATCAGCTGACGCTACCGTCCCACGCGGACCTTCTCAGCGAAACAGTGCTCGACATCCTGGATCGGATGAGTGCCGTTTATGGTCCGATTATGGGAGTCGGGTCTGTTGTCGAAGCACATAGAGTGTCTGTGAAAGCTGCGATTTCCTAATCGATGTTCAACATATGATCTATCCGTTCGCCGTCTTGCCGTCGCACGCGCCTCCGAACATCAAAACCATGCTTGGCGGCTAATGGTTTTCCCTGAATCGCAAATCATATCCGCTTCTGGACGGGAAATTGGTAGCCGTCGTCTAAACGGCACTATTTCCGATTACGGCGCTCTAATCCGTGGTGCATTAATATGGTAGCGCCTCTATCACCAAGTAATCAGATGGGGTGAGGTCATTGACGAAAACGTATGCGTCGTCGTCAGATGAGGCTGAGAAGGTGTACCTACGTTTTTTGTTCCCAGCCTCTACCTTAACTGCCACTTTAATTTTTTCAGATGTCCGCAGATAGGTAATCTGCATATCCAGTGCATCTGGAATTTGTTTGAGAAACGCGAGCGTGAGATGTGCTCGCTCAAGGTCGGCAAAGTTCATCATCAGTTGTGATTCCTGGAGTTGGCCGGGCGGCGCAACGACCGCCCTGGCTTGATCATTTCATTTCGACGGCTCGTTGGATGTCGATCAGGCGCAGTTCGATCTTGCGCACGTAGTTGTTGATCGTCGCCCAAAGCAGGAATGTGGCAGCGAGCGCAGCGCAGACCGTCGTAAAGGTACCCGCACCGTCAGAGCCGCCGGCAGTGGCGAGGCAGCCGAATGCTGCGAGTAGAGCGAGAACGCCTGCGATCACATAGTTGATACGAGATGAGCCGATACGCGGTTCGTGTCGATCAGAGCGCTGATCGGTGCCGAGTGCATTTTTATCCTTCGTCATCGCGTAATCCTCACGCCAGCAGAACAGCACGGGCTTCTTTTTCGAGGAGAGAGCCTTTCGGCCATTCCCAAGAAGTGCGCGGCTTATGCGTCTTTGCGAGTTCGGGGTATTTCTTGGCGTCACGGACGGCGATGCGGAGCTTCTCGCGAGCTAAACGCGGATCGATGTTCAGTTCGTTGCAGAGAGCCTTGAGGGGTAAAACTTCGGGCTCGGTGGTTTTGGACTTAGGTTCAGTAGTCATGATCGTCCCTCCTTTTCCTGGACGATCAAACCAATAAGACGTCGGATTCCGGCCTGTCAGGAGAAACCCCAGGTCCGCACGAAGAAATCTTGAAATTCTAGAAAATGTCGAACCGGCTCTGAAGCGTTACACGCACCCGGAGCGTCTAAATTTAACACGTAGGTGGGGGCGGACATATTTAGACTGTCGGGTCTTCCTGCGTCGTTACGTTGCTGCTATCTCTCACCGTGACATGGCAGACGCGGCCATGTTGGGGCGTGGAAACCCCTTCACAGAAACTTCGGCAACTCTGATGAGTAGCCAACCTTGACCTATGGTCGGGGTGCCTGTCGTTATACAACAGGCCCTTGGCTGAAGGCGCAGGGACCGTCTCTGTGCGGTTTTCCAACACCCCGATCTCCAGTCATGGAACGCGAGGGCGCTCGCGGTTCGGGGTGAGCATGATCAGCATCCATTTTACCGAACGGACGCCGTGGACCGAAAGGATGGCACTGCCGGCAGAACCGGGTGTGTACTGCATAAGCGAAGCCGATCAGGTCATCTACTTCGGAAAGACATGGGGAAGCGGCGGATTGCGAGATCGCGTGGGAGATTTTCACCGATCAGCGATCACAGGTAAGAAGGGACACGCGGGCGGCGTGACATACCACGCCAAGTTTGGGGCTGATGTCTCCGACTTGAGTGTCGAGGTTCATGTGCCTTACACAGTGAGCCGTTCGACCGAAATTCTTTGTCCGTACATCCAATACGCTGAGCGTCGCATGATCTGGGAGTACGTCGAGCGTTATGGCGCGATGCCGGTATGTAATTCGGAATGAGCGCTTAGCGCTTAGGGGCGCTGGTTTTTCAAATTGTGGCGCGCTGGGCGTCGTCGCTCAAATAATTCAACGAACACGCCCCGAGGGCTTCCTGAGGGCGATTTAGCATACGTCAGGCGCGTCATAGCGCCGTCGAAATCGCCGGAGGGCAATAATGGACTATCAAAAACGTGGCTCATGGCTGTGGGAACAGCGAGCCGTGATTGATCCCGAACCGGGCGTATACGCGATCATGCGCGGGGAGGAGGCCGTATTCATCGCACAAGCAGAAACTGGTGTCCGAAATCGGATCAGGGAGTTTGAGAAATCCGCCACCACCGGTGACAAGGGCAATTCAGGCGGCAGAACCTTCTATAGGAAGGGGCTGACCTTTGACGGGCTTCAGATTGATATTTTCGATTATGTGCATGGGATCACAGGCGAGGCGAGCGACCTTAAGGACCGTCTTATAACTGAGTATGCACAACGGACCGGTCAGAAACCTCTCTGCAATACGAGGCTCCCATCTCAAGCCAAGGCCTACATTCGCTCGTCATGACTCATATCGAAGAGGACGGGGGAAATGGGCACGGTCGCGTCGTCGGATGACTTCTGGCGGCTTGTTAGAGTGGATTTTGTTACCCGCACTTCCTGCAAGTATGGAAGTTTCGAGGCAGATTGAATCCAGATTGGCTTCCTACCTGATCCGATAGTGTGATTGATAATCAGCGGGTCCAATTCGCACTTGATTAAGACAGGTGCAAAAGCTGATGAAGCGCGCGACCGCAGTTTGTATGTCGCTTCGTCGGAGATTTTGAGCCAGATGACTTACGTGTACGCGCGCGGGCTCTCCCGCAGGAACACAAAAAACAGCATTTTTTATATACATTTTGGAAGTTTGCTGGAAATGAAAGGTTCTATGCGGCCACTGTTGTTCTTCAAGGTCGCCAAGCACGCCAGATTTGCGTGAACATATTTTGGCGATCATATCGTCATCATCGCCAAGTCTCAGAACAAAAAATTGGCGCCCTTGGCGGTCTTGCCGCAGGCGCCAGCCTTGTGATTTTAAAACTGCTAGCCGGTATTGAGCGGCAAACTCCAGAAAAACCCTTCTTTCTTTTTGATACTTCTTACGCCTAAGTCTCTTTTAGCACGTTCCAGCGTTCTTTTAGAAATGCTCCGGCGGTCAGCTTGCTCTAGGATTTTAAGGGCTGCGATTGGCCCACTTCGCAGTAGGTGCTGAAGGAAGTCTTCTGCCGAGTCGATTGCCTTTCCTGGCGTGGATACTGCGCCTTCCAGATCGTCGGCTGTCAGTTCTGTGATTCCTTTCCATTTCAAAACCGGCAGCTTGTCTCCTTTGCATTCTAGCTGGAAAATCAGGCTGTCCGCTTTCCGGCCAATGTTGTTCTTAACCTGTGCCAGAACGCGCTGGTCGGGGTTTTCAGGGTGCTTAGCAACGGCCATCGCAGTTCGGGCAACACCGATGAAATCGATCAACCCTCCGCCGCGATAGATCGCCTTTCCTTTGCTTCCCTTGGTCCAGTGCCTAATCAACATTACCGCGCAATTGTACGCCTTGAAGACCTGTTCAAGCGCGTGCAATTGCGCCCGAACAGCGCTGGGCTTGCCGAGATCAACCCCATCAGGAAGAAATGAAAACAAGGTGTCGAAGATCACCAAGTCCGCCGTAAAGCGTTCCATTTCTTCTTCGAGCAATGCCAGGCCATCCTCATCGAACGTGAGCAACCCTTGCAGGACTCTCACTCGACGTAAGTCGCCGCCCATCGCCTCGATACGAGGGCGAACGGTCAGTCCGGGATCGTCCTCGGCCGTGACGTAGAGTACACGGCCGGGCTTGAGCAATTCTTCACCTGGCACATCACCGCCTGTAGTGACCTGCGCCGCAAGGTGCATCGCCAAGTACGATTTGCCCACGTCAGGATCGCCCTCAAAGATCGACAGACAGCCGCGCGGAATGTAGGGCTTCCAGAGCCACTCCACCTGCCGCGATTCAATTTTGTGCAGAGATTTAAAGCTGGCTTCCATCAGTTGCGTCCCCGTTCCACGGCATCCTTAATTCGCGTCAGTTCTTCATTTAGCCTCTGATAATCCTCTCCCCACTTGTCGAGGAAATATGGGCTGCGCCAAACCACTGCCGCAACTTCATCGTCGGACGCGCCGGCTTCGAACAACGACTTGGCGATTAGAAAAATTTGCTTCGACCTGTTAGGGCTTAGCATCCTATCGCGCATCATCAGTCGGCCAACATTGTGCGAATAGTGACGCTGGTATTTTTTAACCACTGCCACAGCTTCGTGTTCGTCTGGATCGAAGTAACCCGTCGTTTCGCTGATCGCGGCATTTCCCTTACCTGACCAGCAAGTAGTTGTGAAAAATGACGGTGGTATGGTCGCCACCTCGCTAGGACCGCACCACCGATACTGAGTACCGGACGCGTGGCGGCTGGGCGGTGCAACGACGTAGCCCTTCTCACTGTGGCGATAGTCGACTTTCTTGATCCTTGGTGGACGGCCTTCACCCTGCCACATGTAATACAAGTGCTTTCCTCTTGAGGTGCGCACGGTTGCAGTAAGCGGCAGATGGTAGGAAGCCAGTTCGCGCCCTGCCTGGGTGTTGCCCTTGGCATCGAGATCGATGACGAATAGATTTTTATCGATAACCAAGCCGATGTTTGCCTCAGGGTACGCCTTCCACACTCGCCCAATACCAGCAAGTTCGGTGCTGGCATTTTTGAACCCGAACGGATACATTTGAGCAATCGGGTGCTTACCCGCAGACGTGCAATTCGGTTTTCTGCAAAGGCAGGCACCATCCGCATCCACGCCCCAAAGCGCGAGCACAGGGATACCTGCTTTGGCGTAGGCCTTGGCGGCGGTCAGCAGGTTTTTCGAACGCATGCCGGGAGTAATCAAGAGGGGCGTCATTGGTGCACCTCCTGCGGCATCGGACGAGACGCTATGCGATTGTCGAGCCAGGCATCGACCTCGGCTTCGATCCATGCGACTTTTGCAGGGCTCAGAGTGACACGACGGGGGAAAAAACCGCGCTGCTCGAGTGATATCTGATGCACGTTGGAGAACGTGATTCCTCTTCCTCGCAGATCAGCGCGAGTTAACAGGACAGTTTTTTTCGACAGCGATGCGTTGTCAGTAGGCGTTTGGAAAAACGTCGTTGGTTCTAAAATAGGTGATTGCACAAGTGCCTCCTTTTCTTCCCCAAAGCGGGGTGGAGACAGCTAGATATTCTTAGTTTTAACGAGGAAAAATAAGAGATAATCGACGATTATTTTGATGATTAAAGCTTTATGTGCCGACTGGGCGTCCTGGGGCGCTCCATTTTTTATAACGCGGGTCTTCTGTCACCACTTTCCAGTTCTTTAGTATTTGATTTTTCCGAAGCTGAAGGGGGCCTTGGTTGTTGAAATAGTTTCGAGCCAAGACGAAAAAATGATCACGATCTGGCTTCACGCCTGCGGCGTCCGCCTTATCCAGGGCGTCTCTTAAGAAAGCTTCGATGGAAGTAAATCTCGTCACCTCCTCCTCGTTGTGTCCATGGAGATACAAGGTGAAATCAGCTCTATTGAATTTTCCATGGTGCCATCGTCCTTCGCCGCCTAATGAAAAGGCGTTATTCATCAATGCAATCGAGAACGTGCCCACTGTCGCAACGGCAGGCGTAACTTCCTGAGGCTGGTCGCGCTCATCGACGTACCAGCAAGCTACTTTTCCCGATAGGATAATTTCTATCAGTTTAAGGTTGATACCATTTCGAATGTATTTGTTTTTCAAGGAGTTGGCGCCTTGCCACTCGTCGGAGTAGAGATGCCGCCCAACAATATCAATCGCTTCCGACAGCCAAAGATCTGATGTCTTGCTTTCGTACATAGCCTCGCCCCGTCACAGCATTGGAAGCTACTAAGCCACGGACGTGCTTCGTCCATTTTTCCAATGCCTCTCGCTTTTCCATATCGTAACCGTGCCGATTGTAAACGGCGGCGATGCCAGAGATTACTCCCGTTTTATGGTTCAGCACTTTTTCAACGACCTGTTGCTGAACCTTTAGGCGTGACATGCCTGTCGCGGCTGTCCGACGTAGATCATGATTTCTCCAATCAGAAACACCCATGGATGTCTGAATTTGTTTCAGTACCTTCGAAAAGCCGGAAATTGGCGTAGTGCCCGTCGTAGTGAACACAAGGTCTGATCCGAGAAAGCGCGGCATCCCTTTTAGGATTTCAACGACCAGCGACGACAACGGCACCTCATGTGCCGATCCATTCTTTGCTCGGTCGCCTGAAATCGTCCAGCTGTGACGCTCGAAGTCGATTGACGACCAAGTCATGCACGCGGTTTCCTCGCGGCGCTGGCCGGTTAATAGGAGGATGCGGTAGTAGCCAGCGAAAATAGGATGCAAATCGTCGCACGCAGTCCAAAACGCCGCGATCTCTGCGTCCGATAGGAACCTCTCGCGCGATACTTCTTTGGCCGGTGGTTTCAAGCGAGCAATCGGATTTTTGTCGGTCAGCTCTCGGTCGATAGCCCAATTGAACATTGCCTTGATAGCGGCGACGGCTCGATTAGCGCTGGTAGGGTTGCCCTTGGCAATTATTCCGTCGAGAACGCGCACGACTTCGCCGCGCCTGACCTCAGCGAGGGGGCGGGCATCAAAGGTAGCGAACTTACCGAGCGCGCGTTCGGTATCTCGCCAACTCCGTGTGTTGGGCTTGGCATACCTGTCGATGTACTCGCATCGGGCTTCGCCGTAGGTGATGGGTTTTTCCACTTCAGGCTCGGTCGCTTGGTACGTCCCGAGTTGCATCTGGCTAAGAATGTCGCGGGCTTTGTCCCTTGCGTCCGCTAAGCCAATCTTAGGGTAGGTACCGATCGTATGCCGCTTCTGTTCGCCATCAACGCGACCCATTGCGAACCACGTTTTACGGCCCGTGTGGGAAACACGAACCCCGAAGCCGGACAGAAGTTCATCCCAATAATCAACCCGTCGCGCGGGTGGCGTTGGGAGGCTTTCAACAAGTCGAGCGGACAGTTTCTTACGCATGCCTATGGTATGTCATAGACAGCCTGATCCGTCAGGCCTGTCGATCTCATTCAAATCAAAGAGATTTTACAGAATTATAGGGAGGCTAATGAAACTGAAGACCAACAAAACAGCCTCTATCACACAGTGGACCTGATTTTTTGTGGGTAACACATGGGTCACGAAGACGGGCTTATTAGCGCTTTCTGGGATCTAACGGAGTCTAACAGAATCAAACAGTTAAATTTTTCGCGGCGACAGCCCGGGCAAGGATTTCGGTGTTAAATCTAGCAAAATCTAACTAACTCATTGAATTGAAAGTAAAACTCTTAATCAGCGGGTCCACGGTTCGAGTCCGTGCCCACCCACCATTTTCTCCTTTTTATTCAACATGCTTCGAAAGCTGGGCGCACCAGATTGCGTGCTTGATGTCCCGTGAGTAACGACCTAGGTGCAAGCAATGCGGTGCTGCCCTAAGCTCGGTACAGGGCCGCAATTGGCCCAGTGCGGCCACGGGCGGCTATTCAAAGCTGGCAAATGCGGAAGTGCAAGTATACCTCCAAAACAGCTGGAAGCTTCGCCGGAAGTCTGCCACTGACCAACCTGTTGCATGATTTAGCGACCGACGGCGGCTGCAGATTCCCTTTGATCTGGCGCGAACGTAAACATGACGGACGAGATGAAGGTTGTCGGCATGTTGACGCCCATTATTCGCGCCGCGCTTAGGTGCGCTTCGCGCCCACGGAGGACCATACCCGCATTGGTGTCTCGTCACTGTCCGGTGTCCGCCGCAGGGGCGGCGAGCGCGTGGCAGTGTAGTGTGGTCACCAGTTACATGTTGAGCGTCAGATGAAATCGTGCTGCAACACAGGCCGAACAGTTGAGGGAGTCGCACGTGAACTGGAATCTGGTCGGCTGCGGCCTTACCGTTGTGGGGGCGCTGGCATTTCCTGCCTTCGGTCAGGGGACCGAGGTTGTCATCGTCAGTACGCGTTTGAAGCCGGCCCTGCCGTGGTCTGAGTGGCGTGCGGTGAAGGACGGCCAGTCCGTCAGCGATGTCCTGGAAGGTGTGCCTGGCCTGACCATATTGGACGGCGGCGTTGCCGGTTCGCGCGTGGAGCTGTTTGTGCGCGGCGCCGATGCCAACTTTACCCCTGTGCTCATCGAAGGCGTCCCGGTTCATGATCTCAGCGACGCGCGCGGTGGGGCGTACGATTTTTCCACCCTGGCCGGCGACGAAATTTCCGCCGTCACTGTGGGGCAGGGGCCGTTGTCGGCGCTCTATGGGTCGGGTGCCCTGGCTGGTGTAGTGACGACGGAGCTCGACTTGTCGTTGCCGCCGCGGCTGCGCGTGTCGGCATCAGGCGATGAGGAGTACGCCGTTCGCCTGGCCGGCGGGCCGGAACTGAGCCCGGGGTGGGACCTGGCCGGGGCGATCCGCCACGGTGAGGACGGTGACAAGGATCTGGGCCAATGGCGCACATTGTCGTCGGTGACGGCCAAGCTGACGGGCCAGACCGCGCACGATGGTCATCTCAGCCTGTTTGTTCGCGCGGCTGACAGTGACCGCGAGGGCTTCGATGTGGCCAGCGGCGGTGTCCTCTATTCTGTAACCGGAGAGCGTCAACGTATCCAGGACAAGGACCGCATGGCAGGCCTGTCCTTTCGCCAGCCAGCCGGCGATGGGCGAAGCCTGAGCCTTAACCTGGCCGCCTTCCGCCGCGACCAGGACCAGTTTACGCCTGCCAACCCGGACCCGGTGACCGGCGGCACGCCAGCGACCATACAAACCAGCCGTTTCGATCGCATACAGGCAACGGCCACCTATCGGGCCACTGGCGCCACGCTGGACTATGCCGCAGGCGTCGAACTGATGCGTGAAAGCGGCGAGGTCGAGGGTGTACTCGATTTCGGTGGCGGCTTTATGCTTCCGGCCGGTTTTGAACAGGCGCGCGAAAGCGCCGGCGTTTTCGGCGAGGGCCTGGTCCGTCTGGGTCGGGGCTTTGCCGTGCGTGGTGGCGCGCGCGTCGATGCCCGTGATAACGATAAAGCTGCCTGGAGCCACCGCGCCAGCCTGGAATGGCAGTCGGCTGATGACCGTCTGGGCGTGGCCGCGACCTGGGGACGGTCATTGAAAGTGCCGAGCTTTTACGCCCTTGGGGACCCGTTGGTCGGCTCTGCGGACCTGCGCCCGGAGGAAAGCGAGGGCGGTGATATCCGCCTTGCCTACCGCGTGGGCAGCACGCGTTTCACGATGGCGGCGCATAGCACCGTCTATCGTAACCTGATCGATTTCGACTTCGCGACGTTCAAACTGGTCAACCGCGACAAGGTTGACATTCAAGGTATCGACCTGGCGCTCGACGGACCTATAACGTCGCGCCTGACGTACGAGGCCCGGGTATCGACCCTGAAAAATGAGGTCAATGGCAGCGAGGATGGCCTGCTGCACCGGCCGGATCTGACCGGGGCTGTCGATCTCACCTGGACGCCAACCGACGCCGTGACGGTGCGCTTGGATAACCGCTATGTCGGCGAACGGGCATCGAATTCAATTCCAACCGGCGACGTCACGCTCGACGCCTATGTACGCAGCGATTTGACCGTGATCTATGGCTTCAACAGCGGTCTGGCCCTGTCGGCGCGCATCGGCAATCTGTGGGACGAAACCTACGAGACCATAGCGGGCTTCCGGGCGCGCGGGCGCAATGTCACGGTAAGCATCGATAAACGCTGGTAGGAGATCACCGTCCAGGTTAAGTATGGTAGCGCTATAATAAGTCCCGAACGGGACAATTGGGAGGAAACAATGGCAATGATCCAAAGAATAGGTCCCACGCCGACAAGAATGCTGTTCGGACTGGTCTTGATGCTGACGGCGCTGGCAGTCGCTTTTGCCGCCTGGGCGGCGACCGTCCCGGCCAAGCCCCTGATGGGTAAGCAGGTGCTGGTCTTTTCCAAGACCGCCGGCTTCCGCCATGACGCGATTCCGACCGGCCAGGCAGCGTTCAAGGCCCTGGCGCAGAAGCAGGGTTTCAGCGTTACCATCACGGAGGATGCTGCGATCTTTTCAGACGCCACTCTGAAAACCTATGACGCCGTTGTTTTCCTCAACACCACGGGCGACATTCTCGACGAAGACCAGCAGGCAGCTTTCGAGCGCTTCATCCAGTCGGGTGGTGGCCTGTTGGGTGTCCACTCTGCGACCGACACAGAGAGCGACGGTAAATGGCCGTGGTATACCAAGCTGATCGGTGGCCATTTCAAGAGCCATCCTGCCATTCAGGAAGCGCGCCTGATTGTCGCCGATCCCCATCATCCGGCGATCGCCGCCGATCCTGCGCTGGTCAAGAAGGGCGAGATGCGCCTTACCGACGAATGGTACGACTACCGCGACGTAAGCCCCTTCCTGCACCACATCCTGCAGATCGACAGCCAGAGCTATAAGGGATCGAAGTCCCAGGGTATCCGCAACATGGTGTGGTCGAATGACTTCGACGGCGGTCGTGCCTTCTACATTGGCTTCGGGCACCGCAACGAAGTCTATGCCGAACCGATCATGCAGCGCCTGATGCTTGAAGGCCTGATCTATGCCGTCGGTAAGAAGGACAAAGACTACAGCAAGGTCCGGCCGGTGGCGGACCGCATGGCGCGTGAAACCGTCGTGTCCAATATGAACGAACCGATCGCCTTCGACTTCCTGCCCGACCGCACGGTTCTGATCATCCAACGCGGCGGCGACCTGATCCATGTTGATCCGACCTGGGGTTCGCGCAGGACCGTGGGTACGGTGGCATTCGACACGTCCAACGGTGAGCACGGCGCTTACGCACTGGCCGTCGATCCCGGGTTTGCGTCGAACCGCATCGTCTATATCCAGCATTCCAAACGCGGCAAGGGCGGCAAGATGATGAACCGCGTCGGCCGTTTCCGCCTTGACGTCAAGGCGGGGCGCCTGACGCTCGTCGATACCGTCATTGACATCCCGATCGAAGATACCTGCTGCCATACGGGCAGTGGCCTGTTGTTCAATAAGGCAGGTGAACTGTTCATCACGACGGGTGACAACACCAATCCGTGGAACAAGGACGTCAACGGCTTCTCGCCGCTCGACAACCGCCCCGCCGGCACCGATATCGACGCCGGCCGCTCGTCTGGCAATACCCAGGACCTGCGCGGCAAGATACTGCGAATCAAACCGAAGCCCGGCGGTGGATATACGGTGCCTAAGGGCAACCTGTTCGCCAACCCCAAGCAGGGACGTCCGGAAATCTACGCCATGGGCTTCCGTAACCCCTATTCACTGGCGCAGGATCCGAAGACCGGCTTCCTGTATCTTGGGGACGTCGGGCCGGACTCCAGCGTCGATGATCCCAACCGGGGTGTCCGTGGCCACGACGAGATCAATGAGATCAAGAGCCCGGGCAACTACGGCTGGCCTCTCTTCATCGGTAACAACTTCCCGTATCACAAGCACGACTTCGTCACAGGCGGAAACGGCCCGGCCTTCGATCCGGCCCGCCCGGTCAATCCGTCGGCGCGCAATACGGGCATGAAGGTATTGCCGGCAGCACGTCCGGCCTTGATCTACTATCCGTACAACCAGTCTGAAGTCTTCCCGGAGCTCGGCACCGGCGGCCGCTCGGCCACGGCCGGGGGCGTCTATCGTCGCGTCAAAACACCGGCGACGACCAACCTGCCGGCCTGGTACGAAGGTAAGCTGTTTATCTCCGACTTCGTTCGCAGCTACGTCAAGGTTGTCGATTTCGACACCCAGGGCCACGTCCGCCAGATCGTCGACCTGGCGCCGAACGTGAAGATCGATAACCCGATCGACATGATGTTCGGGCCGGATGGCAATCTGTACGTCCTCGCTTATGGACCAAAGTGGAATGCGGCCAACCCGACCTCGGGCCTCTACCGCATCGTCTTCCGGCCAGGCGAAGTGGAACCTGCCACCCCACCAGTTGCGCAGGTCGAAATATCGCCCGCCATGGCATTGATCGAAGACAATGCCTGCCTGTCGTGCCACCAAATCGATGAAGATTCGGTTGGGCCGTCGTACAAGAAGGTTGCGGAAAAGTACCGCAGCCGCGCCGATGCGGTGGATTATGTCGCCGGCCGGATTGAAAAGGGCAGCCAGGGTGTATGGGGTAGCCCCCACGCCATGCCGGCCTTTGCGGGCATAACTGCGGCCGATCGCAAGGTCTTGGCTACCTATATTCTGGCGCAGTAGATCGGCGGAGGGCGCTGATTTTGGCAGCTAGGTCGGGGCAAGGCTCTCTCGTGTGAGCGCAAGGTTTGTGCGACAGGTGCTATTGATCCTGATCGGCGCGGCCTTGCCCTCTCACCGGCAGCAGCTAAGCGCCATTGTGCGTGATGATCGTCCCGGCTCACGGTCCAAAGGTAATTGCTTAGCCACCCTACGCCTTGGGCAAGCCGCCGAAGACTGTCTCTCGATGGCGGATTTCCCGACCGGCCTCATTTATTGCCCCGTGCATTTACAGTCATTTGTCGTACCCCTTGGGACAGGAAGGGGAGGTCGATGTCACCGGAATGATTCGCGTACTGGTGCAGGGTTACCAGTTATGTGGTAATTTTATCAATGGTATTATTTATAATAATTAATTGCACGGAGTTTTTTCATTTAAGGCAATGGATTTCACATACGGAAAATTGTCTCACGGCTTTCGGGGTCTATTTTTTCGCATTTGCGCGCTTGGTTAAGATATAATCAAAAAACTTCAAATATTATAATACTATAATTACCATCACTTTCGGATTTCAGAAGTTACGGCGTTAGCGGAATTTTTGTTACATATGAAACGTAATGACGTGGGTGGCGCCTTATTTCTGACAAAACTGTAACAATCCCGCAACGGGTGCCGCATTTTCCACACTTGTCTGGCCAATGTTGGTTGAAATCGTGTGACCGGTATCATAGCCTTGGTATGTCACAGCGCGCCGGGCGATGCAGAAATTGCTGAAAGTGTGGAAACGCATGAAGGCCGGCGTGTGATTGATATAAAATTGTATCGCCTAATAGGGCGTCTCTTCGCTTAATGCCGAGAGAAAACGAAATCCTCGGGCCATAGAAGCCAAGAGGCAAGGGAGACTTAACGTATGAAATCCGTACAGGATAATTGTAACCAAAATCGCCGATCCGGAATGTCCCGGTCCCGCTTAAGCCAGGTTCTGCTCGGCTCGACGGCGTTGGCCGTTGCCCTTTTGTCAACTTCGGCACTTGCTCAGGATGCTGCGCCAGCTTCCACGGAAGCCGCGCCTCCGGCTGATGACACTGTTGTCGTGGTTACCGGCATCCGTGGTGCACTCCAGTCCGCGGCAACCACCAAGCGTAAGGCCTCAACCTTCGTTGACTCCATTACGGCGTCGGACGTTGCGGCGTTGCCGGACCTTTCGGTCGCTGAAGCCCTGCAGCGCGTCCCCGGCGTTACCGTTACGCGCTTTACCCTCGGCGGCAGCCCGGACTTTCCGTCGCCTGAAGGCCGCGGCAACCTGATTCGTGGCCTCGGTTTCGTGCGTTCGGAATTCAACGGCCGTGACGCCTTCTCGGCCAACGGTGGCCGTGCGCTGGACTGGTCCAGCATTCCGCCGCAGCTGGTTGGCGGCGTTGACGTTTACAAGAACTCTTCGGCTGACCTGATCGAAGGCGGTATCGGCGGTACGATCAATCTGCGTACGCTCGAGCCGTTTGACCGCAAGGGCTATTTTGCATCGGTTTCGGCCGACTTCAACTATGGTGACCTGGCCAAGAAGTGGTCGCCTTCGTACAATGCCGTGATCAGCAATCGCTGGCAGACCTCCATGGGCGAATTCGGCCTGATGGGTGGTTATTCGACTTCGAACCTGAAGTCGATGATCCATGGCTGGCAGCAGCCTGCACCGATTCCGCGTGGTCCGACGACCGGCAACCCGCTTGAGAGCAACGAGCCGGCCAGCACGACGACGATCGTTCCGGGCAAGACGGTTGGTGCTATCCTGGGCTTCCAGATGCGCACCAACGAAGTCGACCGCGACCGCGACAGCACCTATCTCGCGGCTCAGTGGAAAAACGACAATATGCGACTGACCGGAAAGTATGTCCGGGTGGTCAACGAAAGCTCGGGCGTCGAATACACGCTTGAATCTTTCCCCGCCGGCGGTAACAACCAACGCTATTCGGTCTCGAACGCGACGTTCGACAACACGACGCTGTCGGGCATCAACCGTTGTAACGTTCCCGAAGTTAGCGCCACGCGTCCGGTCGATTATTGCGAAACGCAGTTCCCGATCGATGGCGGCCTGATGACCTCCGGCCTGGTGACGAACGATTTCGATAGCTGGGTTGGAACCTATGGTCTTGGCGTTGCGGTTCTGGGTATCGGCCGGACCGAACGTACCACGACCGACGACCTGAGCCTGAACTTCAAGTGGCGTCCGAGCGATCGTCTGTTTGTCGAAATGGATGTCCACAAGACCACGGCTTCGGCGACGTCCAACGAAATGTGGGGCGGTTCGCAAACCTACGCCAACGCGTTCATCGTGCCTGGCCTAGACAATCCGGAAGTCACTCTGACGGCCGATCCGCGCACCAAGGTCAATCCCGGCAATATTGCCGGTAACACGGTTGTCGGTACGGATGGCAGCGGCAACTCGATCTATCGAATTATGCCTGGGCCTCAGCAGGGCATGAACGATCCGAACGCAGCCTTCTGGCTGTATGCCGGTGAAGGTCACCGCGACGGTAAGGGCCAGTTGACCGCCGCCAAGATCGACGTTCAGTACGATTTTGAAGGCGATTCCTGGTTCAAGTCGGTGAAGTTCGGCGCACGTCGCTCCGAGCGTTCGCAGGTCAACAAGGAAATGGACGTCAACTGGGGCAGCATCGCGCCAGCATGGGAAGGTACCGGACTGGGTATTTTCTCGTCGCAGGCAACGCCGGCTTACTCGGAAGTTGACTTCAAGGACTTCTATCGTGGTGGCGTCCTTCAGGGCGATAACACCGAGCTTCTGGTTATCCGCCGCGACCTGCTCCTCGATCCTGTTGCAATGCGCGACTACGTCTATCACGAGCCAACCTTCATCAATCCGGACGGCAGCCGCAGGTCTGGTTGGAGAACGCAACTCGGAACGGACGGCAAGCCGAACTATGATCCGGCTCGTATTTCCGAAATCGTCGAAACCACGACCAATGCATACCTGATGATGAATTTCGGTAAGGAATTCGACAATGGTATGTCGATCGACGGTAACTTCGGGGTGCGTTACACCACGACAGATCTCAACTCGGCTGGTTTCATGGCCTACCGAGCGTTCGACCAAGACCAGCAAACTGCTTCGACAACGGCTGCCCCTCGTACGCCTGACGCCGAATCGCATGACGCGCCTCAGGACTACCTGCCGGAAACGACGCGTTGGCTGTGTCCGGCCCTCCCGGCCCCGCCGGCTGCTGGCTATTATGCGGCCTGTTCACCCAATGGGATTGGCAAGTCGGAAGCCAGAACGGTTTCGGTTGAGGACGACGCCTACTGGCTGCCATCGTTTAACGTGAAGTGGAACCTCAATCAGGACATGCTGATCCGCTTTGGTTACAGCAAGAACCTGAGCCGTCCGAACGTTCAGGACATGCGTGCCGGTCAGCAGACCTCGGCCATCACGACCAGAACGTCGTACCCGTCGATCCCGGCGTGTACTCCGGTGGGCAGCTGTACGCAGGATCCTCTGTACGGTGTGGATCGCGGTGCTCAGAATATCGCGCTCGACCAGATCCGGGTTACCGGCGGCAATCCGTTCCTGAAGCCTACCACGGCCTCTAACTATGACCTGTCGTGGGAATGGTACTTCCAGGGCGGTACGCTTTCGACTGCCGTCTTCCAAAAGGATCTGCAGAATATCATCCAGGGCGGTGACATAACGCTTGGCTCCCAGACGCTTGACGGCAAGACCGTGAACGTCGTCTATGGCGGTCCGGTGAATGCTGATGAAGCCAACCTTCAGGGTATCGAACTGGCCTATCAGCAGTTCTACGACTTCCTGCCTGGCTGGATGTCGCACCTTGGCCTGCAGTCGAACTTCACCTACATCGAATCCAGCGCAACACCGCCGCCCGCGTTCATCGACGCGAACGGTGACGGAACGCCGGACGACTTCGGTACGATCTACCGCTTTGGGGTGAACGACCTTCTCGGTCAGTCCAAGTACATTTTCAACGTTGTCGGTATCTACCAGGACGACAAGTGGGAAGCGCGCCTGGCATACAACTGGCGGTCGGAAAACCTAACGTCGTACCGTGACTACATCACCGGTGACCCCATCTATAACTCGGATGTCGGTTTCCTTGATGGCTCGTTGAAGTACAACATCAACCGTCAGGTCCAAATCAGCCTGAACGCTTCCAACCTGTTGGATACCAAGAACAAGGCTGAGGCGCAGATTAACGCCAATGGCGATCGTGTCGATCGCTTCAGCTTCCTGAACGACCGCCGCTTCGTGTTCAGCGTGCGTTACCAGCACTAAGTCAAGTGTTGTGATATGATCTGGCAAGGGGCGGATTTTCCGCCCCTTGTTCGGATTCTTAGGATGCAGTCTTAGGGCTGCGGCGTGTTCGCACGTGTGATATTGTCGATTTCCGGCGTTCCCGTTGGTTGCTTTTCAGGTCGCTGCCAACGCCAAGTTTAAGCGCCGTTGTTTGCGCGTCGGCCCGAGCCGAGCAAAAAAGGAATTCCGTCATGAAGAAATTACTAACGAAACTGGCTATCGTTCTGGCAGTTGGCACAGCTGTGGTGGCGCCGGGTGTTGTTGTTGCCAAGGCGCCGGCTTACAAGGCGGCCGGCCCAAAGGGGGGTGTCGGCTATACGACAGCAGCCACCGGTGAAAACCGGTATGCGGTCGTTTACACAGGCGATTCGCGTATGAAGCGCGATGTCGTTGCGAACTATGCCTTGCTTCGTGCTGCCGAACTGACCTCGGAGGCGGGGTTCGAATGGTTCGCGGTGCTCAGTACAACCGTCAAAGACGTCGAAGTGGGCAGTGCCGATGATATGTCCTCGCGCACAGGGCAGTTTATGGGCAATGTCACTGCGGGCAGCGGTGCAGGTTCTGATCAGTCGGCTGGGCGCGGAGGCGGCGACAGCAGTGTCGCCATGGGGCCATCCACGGGAGGCTTCGGCGGGGGCGACGTTCCTCCTGCGGTACTTGAGCGCTGGAAACCGAAAAAAGTTGTCCAGGCACTTCTGATGATACAGGTGGGAAAGGGTGACAACGCCACCTTCCCCGACGTTACGTCGCAGCCGGAAATCTTCGATGCCAAGGCAACGATCGAGGAAATTCGCGCCACAATGAAATAGGTGGGCAGCCAGAGTGCGACACATGAAGTGCATACGCACCATTGAGTCGCACTCATGAGTAATTTCTGACATGCAAGTCGACATCTGCAATGATGTGAGTTGGCAAAGTAATGCGGTGTTGGGAATTCGTCTTATTTCTGGTTGCGCGCCTTGGGCATCAGTGTGAAGGCTTGTAGAAATCGCCATATACTTGTTATTTATTTGACGAGTGGTGGTTTTTACTTTAAAAAAACTACATGGCTTCGATTTTTTCTCCCGAAAAATTGTCCGCCTTGACAGGGTGTCGCACCTAAAACGCGGCACCCTTTTTTTCATGTTTCGCTCCCCCGGCTATTCAGTCAAACAGGGGAGCCGTTTCTTGAGGGTAGAAAAGGCGGCTGAGGGATGGACGTGAAGGTGCATGAAATCGGTCAGTCCAGATCACGCGTCGTTGTGATCGATGATTTTCTGTCAGAGGCCGGACGCGTCGTCGACCTCGCAGCGGCCATGACGCCCTTTCCCCCAGAAGGTGAAACCGCATATCCCGGCAGGCGCAGGCAAATTTATCCAAACGATGCCGCCGCTGCTTATGTGATGTCGTCGTTGAAAGCGGCGGCGCCTTTGATCGCAGAAGCGTTTCCATCTGCGGGTTTTCGCCTGCTCGAGGCCAGCTTTTCCCTGGTAACCACGCCGCCTGAAGCGCTCAGCGCCGTGCAGCGCCTTCCGCATTTCGATTGGGCCGATCCCAGCATTCTCGCGGTCCTGCATCACCTTCATAATGTGCAGGGTACCGGAACGTCGTTCTACCGTCATATTGCCTCTGGGGTGGAGCGCGTCGATTCCGAGGCTGCGCCACGGTTGCGCCAGGCGATGCGGGACGAAGACGCGCGCCTCGGCTTGGCGGAAGGATTCGCAGCCGAAACCAGCGATCGCTATGAAAAGATTTTCCATGTCGAGGGCCGGTTCAACCGGTTGGTGATCTACCAAGGGGCCTTGCTTCACTCCGGAGACATTCCTCCGGACTTTACCTTCAGTAGTGACCCGCGGGTGGGGCGGCTGACGGCAAATCTTTTTATCCAGGTGAATGCGGCTTAGCGGGACTGTGTGCTTTGATAGAGTTACACATAGCCATCCCCAATACGACCGCAGATGGAAATGCGCAAAACAGGATATCTGAAAATGAGTGAAAAACCGGAGGCGATAAAAAGCATATGCATCCTGGGCGGCGGTACGGCTGGCTGGATGACCGCCTCGGCTCTCGCGCACAAGCTTCAAGGGCTGCCCATTTCCATCACCCTGGTCGAATCGGACGAAATCGGAACGGTCGGGGTAGGGGAGGCGACCCTGCCTCATATCCGCAGCTTCAACACGGCGCTTAATATTGACGAGGTTGCTTTCATGAAAGCAACCGAAGCCACGTTCAAGCTCGGCATCGAATTCTGCAACTGGGGCCGTGTCGGCGACCGCTATATCCATCCGTTCGGGGATTACGGCGAAAAGATCGACGGCGTGCCCTTCTACCAGTACTGGCTGCGCCTGAAGGCATTGGGACAGGCTTCGCGCCTGGACGACTATGCCTACCCGATCGCCATCTCCGAGGCGAACAAATTTCGCCATCCGTCGACGGATATGGAGCAGATTGAGTCGACCTTCGGCTACGCTTATCAGTTCGACGCCACGCGGTACGCGGCCTTCCTGCGCCAGTTCGCCGAAGGCCGCGGCGTGTCCAGGCGGCAGGGGAAGGTTGTCGACACGCGGCTGAATGCGGAAAACGGGCATGTCGCGTCGTTGACGCTGGATAGTGGCGAAGTCGTCGAGGCCGATCTGTACGTCGACTGTTCCGGCTTTCGCGGTATCCTGATCGAGCAGGCGCTGAAAACGGGATATGACGACTGGAGCCAATGGCTGCCGTGCAATCGCGCCTTGGCAGTTCCAACGGAATCGCGTGGCGCCCTTACCCCTTTTACACGCGCCACGGCGTTGGAGGCGGGATGGCAGTGGCGGATACCGCTTCAGCACCGTACGGGCAACGGCCACGTCTATTGCAGCAGCTTTATCAGCGACGAAGACGCAGCCCGTCGCCTCCTTGGCAATCTGGATGCGCCTACCCTCGCGGATCCGCGTCAGCTCTATTTTACCACGGGCCGTCGCCGCCGGTTCTGGAACCGCAATGTCGTCGCTATCGGACTTGCCGCCGGTTTCCTGGAGCCGCTCGAATCCACCTCGATCCATCTGATCCAGGAAGGCATCACCGAACTGTTGCAGATCTTCCCCGATAAGCGGTTTCTCGAGTCCGACATGGATGAGTATAACCGGCGGATGGGCCTGCAATTTGAGCGGGTCCGCGACTTCCTTCTGCTTCATTATGTGGCAACGCAACGCGATGACAGCGAGATGTGGCGTCACTTCCGCAATTTGACCCTGCCCGACAGCCTGGACGAAAAGATTCAGGCCTGGCTCACCCGTGGGCATCTTATCCGTTACGAGTTTGGTGTCTTCCTGCCGCCCAGCTGGGTCGCCGTTATGCTGGGACAAAACCTGATGCCAGGTAATTATGATCCGCGTGTAAGCCGGTTGCCTGAGAATGCCTTGCTGCAGGCTGGCAGTCGCCTGAAACAACGGGTGCATGACGCCGCCGCCGCAACGCCGGACCATGCCACCTACATCCGGAATATGGGGGCGGCCTCCGACACCGGCCCGCTTATGGCGGGAAGAGGTTAGCGCTATGAATTCGACAAATGCATCATCTGGCCAGCCGGCAGGACGTAAAATCGTAATCTGCGGGGGAGGGCTGGCGGGCCGCATGACCGCCGCGGCTCTTGCCGCGTACACCTGCGAAGCACTGGACATTACGTGGCTTGCCTGTGAGCCGGCGGCAGATGCCGATATATTCTACGGCAATCTGGCGCCGCCCAGCGCCTACGCGTTCAATCTCGCGCTCGGCGTTACCGAGCCGGACCTGATACTGGATGGCGATACGACCTTTTCCTACGGTACGCATTACAAGTCCTGGGGCGGGCGTCAGCTGGACTGGGTTCAGGCCTTCCACCTGCCTCTGCCAGTCCTTGAAGGGGTGCAGTTTCACCAATACCTGACCCAGCAAGGCGTCGAAGAGCTTGAGCCGTTCCTGGTGTCGGCTCTGGCCGCCCGGCGTGGCGCCTTCGCCCATCCTCCGGAAGACAGCAATAGTC
Organism: Asticcacaulis sp. P4_H10; assembly: GCF_056400965.1. Classification (NCBI taxonomy): domain Bacteria; kingdom Pseudomonadati; phylum Pseudomonadota; class Alphaproteobacteria; order Caulobacterales; family Caulobacteraceae; genus Asticcacaulis; species Asticcacaulis sp. P4_H10. Next base: position 718,655 of record NZ_JBFUKH010000001.1, read on the forward strand.
CTTTATCGCGCGCCGAATACGGCTACCATTTTGACGTGGCGGATTACGGACGCTTGTTCGAAATTGCCGCTGCGCGGGGTGGCATTTCGCGGATCGACGCCGAGATTGCCAGTCTGGATCTCGTCGATGGCACTGTCCGGGCTGTTCACCTGAGCGACGGACAGTCCCTGACAGCGGACCTGTGGGTCGATGCCACCGGGCCGCAGGCCCTTCTGTTGTCACAGGCCGGCGCAAAGACACTCGGCAACCGGCGTCTGGCAGCACAGCTTGTCCGCACGCCTGCAGATGGTGCACTGGGCGGAGCCACGATCGTGACGGGTGATGTCGACGGATGGCGCGCCCAGACTCCTCTGCGGTCTGCGATTCTGTCGCTGACTATGGCCGGCGCGGAGAAAGCCTCTGATCTTGAGTCTCACGACGCGGCTGCCGCCATGACGTCCGCGACGGCAACTATCGGCCGGCGAGAGGCTGCCTGGGTGGGCAACTGCGTTGGCATTGGACAAGCGGCGTGTGTGGTCGAACCGCTAACGCCTGCACCCATGATTTTGCTGCAGCGTGATATAGAGAGGCTTCTGACCCTGTTGCCTGTATCGAACGATATGGCAGTCGAGCGCAGGGAATATAACCGTCAGGCAGAAGCTGACTATGTCCATGCCGACCTGTTCATGCGGGCGCTGTTTGAGACGCCGCCCGTTGAAGGGGCTTCCTACTGGAGCGCCGTCACAGGCATGCCGGCGGACGAACGCCTGCTGCGGAAGATCGAACAGTTTGAGAGCCGCGGACTGCCTGTCGCTTTTGATCTCGAGCCGTTCAGTCCCGAAGACTGGCTCATCCTGCATTACGGCATGAAGCGCAAACCCGCCCGCTACGACCACACCGCCGACCGCGCTGACCGGGCAGGCGTGAAGAATTACCTGTCCAACCTGCGCCGGGAGATCGCCGGCGTCGTCCGTTCCATGCCGCCGCATGGCGCGTACCTGAATGGCCTGACCGACTATCTGCGGCAAACAAGGAATAAACCGTGACGTCTTACTTGAAGGAAATCGTTATCCTGGGTGGCGGTTCGGCCGGCTGGATGACGGCTGCGGCCCTTTCCAGTCTGGTTGATCCGCAAAAGGTCTCCATTACCCTCGTTGAGTCCGACCAGATCGGCACCATCGGGGTCGGTGAAGCGACGATACCGGATATCATCAACTTCAATCGTCTTTTGGGGCTTAAGGAAGACGAGTTCATGAAGGCGACCCACGCGACCTTCAAGCTGGGCATCGAATTCGTCGACTGGGGACGCAAGGGCGATACCTATATTCACCCGTTCGGCACGCATGGCGTCGACATGAACGGTTTCGACTTCCACCAGTATTGGTTACGCGCCCGCGCCGCTGGCAATCCGCACCCGATCGAAGACTACTGTATGAGTGCCGTCGCCGCACAACAGAGAAAGTTCGACCTGCCGGGCGCCAATCTGAATTCTCCGCGCGCGCATATCCGTTACGCCTACCACTTCGACGCGACCCTGTACGCGCGCTACCTGCGCAACTATGCCGAAGACCGTGGCGTGCGCCGCATCGAGGGCAAGGTCGAGGAGGTTGTCCTTGCGCCTGAGTCTGGCAATATCGCGTCGCTTCGGCTCGATAATGGCATTACGGTCAATGGCGATCTCTTCTTTGACTGCACGGGCTTCAGTGCCCTGCTGATCGGAAAAACCCTGGGTGTGGGCTATAACGACTGGAGCCATTGGTTGCCGTGCGACGCGGCGCAAGCCGTGGCGTGCAAGCACGCAGGTCCCCTTTTACCCTACACAAGATCAACGGCCAGGCCCGCGGGCTGGCAGTGGCGAATTCCGACGCAATCACGCACTGGCAACGGCCATATCTACAGTCAGGCCTTCATGAAGGATGACGAGGCCACCGAGATCCTGCTGGCGAACCTCGATGGCGAAGTGATGGGGACGCCACGACAGATACGCTTCAAGGCCGGGCACAGGCAAACCTTCTGGAAGAACAACTGCATCGCGATCGGGCTTTCCGCCGGCTTCCTGGAGCCATTGGAATCGACCTCGATCTATCTCATACAGGAAGGCATCAGCCGGTTTATCGCGCTTTTCCCGGACGCGTCGCTGCCTGCCGTCATCCGGGAGGAATACAACCGGCATATGCGGACCGAGTTCGAACAGGTGCGTGACTTCATCATCCTGCACTATTGCGCCACTGAACGCGATGATACGCCGTTCTGGAACTACTGCCGCAATATGAGTATCCCCGACAGTTTACAGCACAAGATCGACCTGTTCAGGACGGCTGGCCGGTCTTTCCGTTACGAGGAGGAGTTGTTTTCGCGCACCAGCTGGGTGGCTGTATTCCTCGGCCAGGGCATCGTGCCGCAAACCTGTGATCCGGTGATTGCAGCGCTGCCATACGACCAGGTGGCCGGCAGCCTTGGCTCCATGCGTGCGGCGATGGCCGCAGAGGCGGGGCGAATGCCCACACATTCCGCCTTCATCCAGAACTACTGCCCGGCCGAACGGGCCTGACATTCAGCAGAATCGAAGCCATGCAAGACTTGAGAATTCGTAACATCGTCATCGTTGGCGGCGGCACCGCCGGTTGGATGACTGCGGCCGGCATGTCGAAGCTTATGCCGGCCGGCGAGGTGGCTATCCGTGTTGTCGAGTCCGAAGCCATTGGCACGGTCGGCGTCGGTGAAGCGACCATCCCCCACATTCTCTATTTTAATCGCCTGCTGGGACTGGACGAAAACGACTTCATCCGGAAGACCAATGCAACTTTCAAGACGGGTATCGAGTTCGTCAACTGGGGACGGCTGGGGCAGAGCTATATCCATCCCTTCGGCCCCTATGGCGCCAATATGGACGGCATCCATTTTCACCATTTCTGGCTGCGTTATGCCCAGCTGGGCAAAGCGCCCTCTCTGGACCAGTACAATCTCATGGTGCGTGCCGCACGCGCCGAAAAATTTCAACGTCCGGATCCGGGCCGGATAAATACGGCGCTGACCTCCATTTCCTACGCGTTTCATTTCGACGCCAGCCTGTATGCGCGTCTGATGCGCGAACACGCGGAAAAGCGCGGCGTGAAGCGGACGGAAGGCCGCATTACCCAGGTCGTTCAGGATCCGGAATCCGGCAACATCCAAAGCGTTGTCCTGGAAAGCGGCGAAGCCGTCGAGGGGGATCTCTTTATCGATTGCTCCGGCTTCCGTGGACTGCTGATCGAACAGACGCTCAAGGCGGGGTACGATGACTGGAGTCATTATCTGCCTTGCGACCGCGCCGTTGCACGGGCTTGCGAGAAGGTCGGTGATCCCTTGCCCTATACCCGCGCAACCGCAAAGGCCTCTGGATGGCAATGGCGCATACCGCTTCAGTCGAGAACCGGCAATGGTCACGTCTACAGCAGTGCCTACATATCCGACGAAGACGCGCTGGAAAGCCTGAACAGCGATCTCGACGGCGCACCTCTGTCGGAGCCCAATTTCCTGCGGTTCACGGCTGGCATCCGCAAGACGCCGTGGAAGAAGAATGTCATTTCACTGGGCCTGGCTTCCGGCTTCCTTGAACCCCTCGAGTCGACGTCGATACACCTGATCCAGACGGCCATTGCCCGCCTGATGGCAAACTTTCCGGACAAGGCCTTCAATCAGCCTGACATCGACTACTACAACGCCCGAACCCGGCTTGAGTACGAACAGGTCCGCGATTTTATCATCCTGCACTATTACGCCACGGAGCGTGACGACAGCCCGTTCTGGAATTATTGCCGCACCATGGCCGTTCCGCAAACCTTGACGGATCGGCTGGCGATATACAAGGAGAACGCCCGGCAATACCGTCACGACAATGAGCTGTTCAGCGAAGTAAGCTGGCTGGCGGTTATGCACGGGCAGAACATAGAGCCGAAGCGATACCATCCGATCGCCGACATGATCCCGGAAGAAGAACTGGTGCGGCGTATGACGCGCATCGAGGACGATATTACACGGTCGTTAGGGCTCATGCCTGGCCATCAGGATTTCATCGACAGGCATTGCCGCAGCACATTTACCTAAAGACACGGCATCCTTCTAATATGTGCCGCGCGTCCGGATCGAGGGCGCATGTGAAGCCGCTGCGAGTTCTAGCAAGTGCGCTCGCATCTGCACGATTGTGCATGTAATTGCTGGCAACGCCATGGTGTAGCCTCTATTGAATATTGGTATTATATTAAGTAAAATGATTTAATATATAAACATTCTACTTTATAACTAATTTTCTTGACAAGTCCGCGGGTCTGGTGACGGTATAATTTGCAGGGAGGGCACATTATGACTGCATGGTCCGGTGATTTCAAACGACAAGCGACGATGCGATCGAAGCAGTTCAAAAACTTGCCCGAGGACGCACTTTCGCCGCGGAGAGGGGCAACGCAATTTCGCGGCGCCAATATAGTTCATGCTGGACAACATAACCGCGGACTTGTCCTTCAGACTATTCGTGCGCGCGGTCGTGTTGCCCGGTCGGAAATCGCACGACTTACAGGCCTGTCCGTACCGTCCGTCTTCAAAATTACCAAGCAGTTGTGTGACGAAGGTCTGACTGTTGCTGATGGTCGCAAGAACGGTCCACGCGGACAGCCCGCAACGGAATTGGTTATCAATCCCGATGGGGCCTTTGCCCTTGGCCTGAACGTTGATCGCGATCATCTCAGTTTAGTCGTCATAGATTTCGCTGGCCGGGTCCGCGCGCATTTCAATAACGAAACCGCTTTTTCAACACCGGACGAGGTCCGTGCCTTCCTGCGCTGTCATATCCTTGAGGCCTTAGCTTCGGTATCGGGGGATTGGTCGCGCATTTCCGGAATAGGCGTGGCGATTCCGGACGATCTGGGCGACCTTACCCTGCCTGGACAGCCAGATTCTTACCGTCAATGGCGGGGTTATGGCGCTGATCAACTTCTCGACGGGATTATTGATCTTCCTGTATTCCAGGAGAACGATGCCGCTGCTGCTGCCGTGGGCGAAATGGTTTTCGGCGGCGGCCTGGTAGCGGACTCGTTTTTCTATGTGTTTTTAAGCGCCGGGCTTGGCGGCGGTCTGGTGGTCAATCGGCAATATTACCGGGGGGCGCGTGGCCGCAGCGGAGAGATAGGCTTTCTACCCCAATTCAATCCTTTCCGACCGCGCTTGACGCGTCTCGATAAGACTTTGGGCGATGCACTGCTGATCTCACGGCTTTATGATCTTTTAGCCGCCTCCGGCGTGAGCGCATCTTCGCCCGGTGACCTGGACGTTCCGGAACTCGATAAGTTGCCGTGTGTCCAGGGCTGGATCGCCGAAATTGCCGACTACCTGTATCCAACGCTTGTCACCCTGATGTATGCCATCGACCCGAACGCCATCTATGTCGGAGGCAGGTTGCCCGCCGTATTGTCACGTAGTTTGTGCTTTGAGCTCAACCGTCGTCTGTCTCTGAATTTGGGCGCCCTGTGGGACGAACAAATTGTCCGTCATTCAGAAGTCGGCAGTTATGCAGCCGCGGTTGGCGCGGCTGCCTTGATGTTCGACAGCGTGACCAGCGCGGAGTGAGCAGCGCTTAAACCGATCCGAGAGCGATATGGCGAAAAGTGTGGAGCGGTTTTCACCATAAATATCGCGAAAGAACAAAGATCTAGACGATCGACTACCTGGACGGATTATATTTGGCCAGGAAGTCGACCATGGCCTGGGCGACATCCAGCCGGCAGGTCGGCGCACTCAGGTCGTGGACGCAATCCTCCGGTTCGACATAGGTGTTGGCCTTGCCCGCCGACTGCAGCTTGTCGCGCAAGGCACGGCTCTGGCTGGCAGGGATGTTCTTGTCGTACTTTGCCGTGACCAGCAGGACCGGAACGTCGACCGAAGCCGCCGATATGGCCGGCGGGGTCTGGCTGCCGAAATAGCGCAGCGCCAGGCTGGGTGATGCCGCATCGGCGCGGAAGGCTCGGGGATGCTCCGGATCGGCCTTCAGGGCCGCCATGGCGTCCGTTTCATTGCCGTCCGTCAAATGGGCGGCATAGTCCTGCGGATCGACAATGCCATTGATGGCGGCGGCGCAGCGATAGGGCGATCCACTGTTCGCTCCGGCAAGCGCGGCGTAACCGCCATAGCCCTGTCCAGCGATGCAGACGCGTTTGTCGTCGATAATGCCCTGGCCCGCCAGATAGCGCACGCCATCAGCCATGTCGGAGGTCATGCGGCCTGACCATTGACCGTAACCGGCGCGTGTATAGGCCATGTCATAGCCGTCCGATCCACGGTAGTTCGGTTGCAGGACAACATAACCGCGCGAGGCCAGGATCTGCGCCAGCCAGTTATAGCTGCGGCGRTCRTGSSCCAGCGGGCCGTCGTGCGGCAGGACGACSAGCGCGCGMTTCYTSGCCTCGCCCTGGGGCGGCAGGGTCAGGATGGCGCGGATCTCCATGCCGTCGCTTGCCTTGTATTTCACCTGCCGCTGGGAGGCGATCCATTCRGCSGGCAGCGCCGGATAGTCGTCGCCGATATCGACGCGCTGGCTGGTGGCGAAGTTGTARTAGTGCCACGAGCCGGCATCGTCGCCGCCTTGCGTGAACAGGATCATCTGATCCATGTCCTTTGAGAGCGCGGCGACCCGGACGGTCTTGTCGGGCGTCATCTCGAGCGCCACCTTGTAATATTCGGCCAGGTCAGGATCGAAGAAGGTGTAGGTCTTGACCTCGCCATCGTGCTCGAAGCCGGCCAGCACGCCGGTCTGCGGGTGGAAGATCGGCCGGTCGCGCGTCGCGTCGCGCTTGTCGAGCGCCTCGGACAGCTTTCCGTCGGCTGAGAGTTCGTAATAGTGGAAGTTGCGCGCACCATCCGGAGCATCGACCGCATCGAGGATCAGCAGCGACTGGCCGTCGCGTCCCAAGCCCGCCAGGGCCGGCACGAAGGTGTTCTTGGCCAGGCGGTCGATCTTGCGTTTCAGGATAGGCGTCCATTTACCGCCTTTAAGCGTCTCGATGGCAAATGTCGTGTCGAAATAGCTGTAGGTCGCCCGCACCACGGGCTTGCCGGCGTCGTCCAGCATCCAGTCATCGACATAGCTGCCGGTGCGGTCGATATCACCGCCGCGATCATCGACGATACGGCCACGGCCGGTATCGGGATCGACGCGCCACAGATAGACGCGCTGCGCCACCTGGCCGCCGATGGATTTGTCGCGCAGTTCCAGAAAGGCGCCCGTCAGCTGCGCCTTGCCGTCGATCGTGACCAGCTTCGGCAAGCCCAGAGCCATGTGGTCGTAATCGCCGGTCAACCGGCTGCCGAGCGTTATGTTTGTCTTGTCTCGCAGATTGACGATCGTCGCAGCGTCGTGCGACCGCACGCCATAACTGGCACAGGGCGGAGGGGTGAGGGCTATCGCCCTGGCTTGGGCGATCATGCGCTCATCGGCCCCGGCATCCATCTTAAGCCTGTCATCTTGCATCTCAAGAGCCGTCTTAATCATGAGGTAGCTATAGTCGGACGAAGCCTGTGCCGCCTTCAACGAGCTATCCAGGCCAGAAGGACATGTGCCGCGAAGGCCGCTCTGGGTGTTTGACAACAGGATATGGTCATTGTCGAGCCAGGTGATGGCCGACAACGAGTCGTCACTCAGCCGTATGACCTGATTGCTATTATCTGCGATGACATAGGTCGTCAGGAGGCGCAGACCGCCCTTGTGCGTCACGAAGGCAAAGCGACTACCATCTGGCGACAGACCAATTTGCTCAACGCGCGGCGGGGCGACGAACAGGTCAAGCGGCGGCGGCGCGATCTCGGGCGCCGGCTTGGGCCGAATCGTCCCCCGCACGATGACGGCGTCGCCGTCCTGCGCAGCCGTCTGAGAGGCTGCAAGCAACAGAAGGCTTGCGAGTAAGGTGTAGAGCCTGGTCATTTATTCCCCCCGCTTTTAATTGTTATGACAGATCACCATATTACCGGTGGAATGACAACCCAGAGTCGTTCGCGGTGATGACACTATGACGGCTGCTGAGCTTGTCATTCTGAAGATCCCCAACCAGCAACTGCGCGAAATATAGCGACGTGCTCTTTGCCATAATAGGTATTCTGCCATAATACCTTTCGAGAAGACCGCGACACGCGGACAGGTAACAAGGGGAAGCTTGCCTTGATGGACGTCAACCTGCGGCAAATCAGGGCATTTCTCGCCGTCGTCAGCGCAGGCAGTTTTACGCGGGCGGCCGAACTGCTTTCCCTTTCCCAACCGGCCCTGACCGTCCGGGTGCGCCAGCTCGAAGAACAGGTCGGCGTCAGACTGATCGATCGTGGCGTCCGTGTACTGGAACTGACTCGCGAAGGGCGCGAACTCCATCCGGTGTTTCAGCGCATGATCCGGGATTTCGATGCCGCGATCGCCGATGTGACCGAGTTTACCGAGGCAGAGCGCGGTGTTGTCCGTATCGCCGCCTTGCCGAGCTTTTGCACCGGGGCTCTGGCCTCGCTGTTTGTCGATTTCAAAGCCGTCAATCCAGGCCTGTCCTTCATTCTGCGCGACGCTGTCGGCAAGAAGATTGCCGGCATGGTCCGCGCCGAAGAGGTCGATTTCGGCATTGGGGTGGAAGGCGAGCGCGAAACCGACCTCGAATATGTAGACCTGTGCCAGGATCGATTGATGCTGGTCATGCCCGCGGGCCACAGCCTTTCAGAACGCGATACTGTGACGCTTGCCGACGTGGCTATCCATCCTTTCATCATGATGGACCGGGAAACGAGTGTGCGCCGCATGGTGGACCTGGCCTTTGCGGCCAGCGGCCTGCCCCTGAAGCCTGCCTGCGAAGCGACCTATATGGCGACCGCCGTCAGCATGGTGCGGGCAGGCCTGGGAGTCACCATGCTGCCGTCGTCAGCCGTCGAGATCAACATCTACCCGGACGTCGTCGCGCGAGCGGTAACCGGGGACGGGATGACCCGGAAAATCGTCATCATTAAACGTCCGGGCGCGCGCCTGCGCGCAACAGCGGACGCACTTTATTCGGCCTTGCTGGCGGCTGAACTGCCGGACGCGTTCACATCGGCCGAAGCGCTGGGATACGCCGCCTTACCGCAAAAGCCCGTTTGACCGTCGGGACTTCGGCGCCTTACAGGTAAAGCTGGACGCCATCATTCGGTCGCCCTTGCCATCGTAGGTGGCCTGGGCTGGATAGGGGCAGGCAGGACGCGTGAAGGACGCGCCGTCCGCCGGGTTCATCGACTTGAAACGCGTGGCCAGCAGCGTGGTCGGGGCTTCATTGTCTTCCACCCAGCGCTCCAAGGCCTCCTGGGTCGCCACGTAGGTCAGTCCCGGGCCGCCCTGGCAGTGCCCGAGGCCCGGCACCATGAACAGGCGGAAAAAGTCCCAGGGATCGCCAGCCTTTGCCGAGACCTGTTCGTAGTAGGTGATGGACTCGTCGGGCGGGACCACAGGGTCGGCCATTCCATGAAACTGGATCAGTTTTCCGCCCGCTTTTGCAAAGGCGGAGAGATCGGGATTGACGGCATCTATCGAACGGCCTGCCGGGTCAAGACGCGCGATATCCTGATCGAAGTCAAAAAGGGCGGCGGTCCATTCCGGGTCATCAAAGATCCAATGCTGCCAGAAGCTCAGGCGCGCCGGCTCACCGGGCTTGGCAGGGTTGGCCCAATAGCCCGGCCAGCCCATTTCAGTTCCCTTGGCCCAGCCGTAGTATAGCCGCGCACGCGTGCGCGGATTGTGCGCGCCACGATAGATTGACTGGACGCTCCTGACCTCTTCGGGCGTCAGGCATTGGCTTTGGTCCGATACATTCCGCTTGCACTGGAGGCTTTCCGGCCTGAAGCGGCAACGACCAGGCGCAGAGAGAAAGCGGTCGTCCGGCAGTCCGCCGTCCTTGCCCGCACAGGCGTCCAGCACGGCTGCGTTCAACAGGGGGAGTTTGGCGGGCGGAAGTATCAGGCTGCCGTCGGCCCGGTGGCTGACGCGATAGAGCCAGAGAAAGCCAAGGTTCAGCCGCGTGCGGTTATTGCCGGGGGCGCCGGCGATGATCCCGTCGAAATCCGTCGGGTAGCGTTGCGCTTCCATCAGCGCCTGCTGGCCGCCGGTCGAGCATCCGGAAAAATAGCTGTAGCGAGGGGCGCGTCCGTAGAAGCTGGCAACGAGCGCCTTGGCGGCGACCGCCGTTTCATGGACCGAACGATGCCCCCAGTCGGCCAGGGCTTCGGGATGGCCGACGACGAAATCCGGATCGTCGCCCGTATGACCGGTGTCTGTCGCGGCAACGGCATAGCCCCGGTTGATCAGCACCGTCATGGCGCGCGTGTCCAGGGCCGAGCTGTACCCGCCATTCCCGACCATCTGGAACTTGCCGTTCCAGTTGCTGGTAGGCAGCCACAGCTCAAACCCGATCTGGGAGCCCGGAACTGACGACACACGCCCCTGAACACGGCACACCGTCGGCGTGCCCGGCAAGGCCGATTGGCTGGCAGTAATGCGCAAGCCAGAAGGTGGGCGGACCGCCAGGTCATCGCATGCCGTGGCACGGCTCTCGCTCGCAAGGAGGGCCAGGCCGATTGTCATCAGAGCCAGGCGTGTTTTCACTTCAGGACTCCGCTGGCTTCGGCAGCTGCAACAATGGATCGGGCGTTTGCCGGCAGTAGGTGTCGTTGCGCGACCAGGTCGGCCGTTGCCGATCGGACGCGGGTGACAAAGCCGTCGTGCGTGCCGTAGCGCTCTTCCAGGGAGGGGCGCGGATCGTTGTTTTTGATGCGCTCGGCTTTTGTTTGCGCGAACGGTATGAAGCCGCCGAGGAAGAGGCAGTACTTCCCCTTGTCGTAGCCGGAAGCGTGGGCGTTCCAGCCCGTATAGGTGCCAAGCGGCACGCGCATCTGAACGCTGAGGACGCCGGACGTCTCATTACCGTCGGGATCGACGCGCGGCACAAGCGTCGGCAGAATGCGTACTTGGCGCGGAGGCATGCGGGACGGGACGCCGCTCAGGTCCGCCGCCACGAAGCCGCTGCCGGCGTCCTGCTGAACGAGCGGGTTGACAAGGCCGTCCGGTTTTACAGCACCCGGCAGACGGGGCATGCCCATGGCCACGGCGGTCGGCGCGACCAGATCGCCACGCGCCAATGTCGGATAGGCATTCGGCGGGGGCAGGGTGCCATCCTTGACCCAGTCGACGAGATTGGCGACGGCGGCGCGCCAGAGCGGCAATGACGGATTTGGATTGTCAGGCAGGGTGCAGGCAATGGCCGGATTGTGCTGTGCGATTGTCACAAAGCCGCCATTACGGCTTTCTGGCGCCCCGCCGTGGGTGACGCCAGGAAAGTAATAGCGCCGGACGGTCTCCGGCAGGGGAATATCCGCCTTTGCATCGGTGCCCACCAGGTTGGGGGACATCCGTAAATTCCAGATTTCCGCCGCGCCGAAGGTCTCGATGATCTTGGGACAGGTGCGGCTTTCCATGCAGCGGTCCAGGAGGCTGGCGGTTTTCAGGCCGCGCGCTGTGTCGGTGTATCGTCCCCACCACAGGACGCCCTCACTGCCGAGTTCGTAGAGGTTGGCCGCGCCACCCGGGACGCCGAAGCGGAAGTTCAACGGCACCTGCCGGGCAGCGATGTTCGGATTGGCGCCGTCGAAGACGATCCGGTCGTGTTCGTCAGAGTTGAAGCCAAGATGAATGAATGACCGGACATAATTGCCGGACTGCGAGGTGCCCGTGGTGATGGCCCATTTGATCTGACCCGCCAGTGGATTGTCGGTACCCTGGTCATAACGCAGGAAGCTGGCGAAATCGCGCGTGGTGGTGAAGCCTATCCCAAGGACCAATGGATCCTTCCCCGTATAGGTCAGGCCGTAGCTGAGCCGGTTATCGAAGCCGCGCCTGAGGCAGATTTTTGTTGGATCGGGAATGCCGGGGAATGGGGCCTGGGTGCAGTCCGCGAACGCCCAGTCCGCAGCCGGGATGTTGATTTGCGGACCGGTGTCGGAAGCCTGGGAAAACAGCCTGGCCTTACTTGTCTTCAGCGATACCGGTAAAGGACGCGAGACGCCGGCGCCCAGGCCCCCCACGAGCGGAAGCGTATTCGTACCCGCCTTCATATCGACAAAGCGAACGAAGACCGGGCCCGTCAGGGCCGCGCCATTCGCCTGTCTGGCTACCGGCACCTGGGCGGTGTAGAGCCCCGGTTTCGCGGCGATATCGCCCTGCCAGCCGACGATCACATGCACATGGCCAAACGGATCGGGCACAAGGGCCTCGCCATTTCCACGGTTGGGGATCATGTCGTAAAGGACGCCGGTCGAACGCGACATATCCACGGGCTTGATCACCGTGAAATTGGCGCCGTACGCGACCTTGCCGGTGGGCGTACGTGGCGCGTAGGCAAGATCAGTAATGATCTGGTTGTGTGCGTCCGCTGGATCCAACGCCCCTTCAAAGTGGCCGTTCAGCACCTCATAGGCGATGTCACCGTTCGGACCGCCCCTCGCTTCGAGTAGCGTTCGGCTGTCTATCACGACGCGGGTGACATGGGCGTGCGCGGGTGGGGCGTGCACAGCCGTGGTTGCGGCGAGCGTCCCAAGAGCGGTCGCAGTGAGCCAGTGCCTGTTCATAAGGTCAGTCCTCCCCGTGCAGGTCGATATCGAGCAGCAAGGCGCCGAGAGTCTTGCCGTGGGGGTCGAGGGCTGAGGAGCGCGTGACGCCGCCTTTCAGCGCGCCTTCGAGTGTAAAAATCAAAGCCCCAAGCGCCGGCAGCTCGTGCCGCCTGACCGTCCGGCTGGCCAGGCCCGCATAAAAGTCGCGAACCCGGCTGGTGGTGAGATGACGCTTGAGATCGGTAAAGTGTTCCGGCAAGTAGGCAATTACCGAAATCTGACAGGTGTCGCCCTTGTCGCCGGTGCGGATATGAGCCAGGTCGCGCAACTTCATCCTAGGACACCTTCACATGGACGGCCGGGATGACACGTTTCCGGTCAATCAGCGTCGACGCCACGGCCATCACGGGTCTGATGGCGGAAAATGCGCCACCGCCGCCCGAAGGGCCGTTTGTGTAGAGCGCCTCGACTTCACGGCCAATCCGTGCGGCATGGAATTGATCGCCGTGGCGGCCCGCCACACGCACCCGGACCTCATGGGGCTCGGGCGACGGCAGTGACCGGGTAGCGGCCGTTATGGCGTCGACGCCGATCAGGTCGAATTGCAGATCCTCATACTGGTCTCCCAGGCGCTGGCGCAGGATGTCCTGCGCCAGCCGTCCCCGCGCAACGGCGCCGGGACCGGCATAGGATATTTGCCCTTCCCCCATGAAACCATCCAGATAACCCAGCGTCACTTTCAGGCTTTCCGGTCGCGGTCGCCCTTTGGCGCCTTTCACCTGGATGAGATTCGGCGCGAGTTGTTGAAAAGAGACATTGCGTATGTCGGTGACTGTATCCGCCTGAAGGTAAGCCTCCGGATCCAAGATTTCATAGAGCAACTGCTCCTTGCAGGTCGCCGGCGTGATCATGCCGCCAGACCCGGTCACCTTGGTAATGACGGCGGTTCCGTCGGCGGCGACTTCCGCAATCGGGAAACCGAGGCGGGCCAGGTCCGGCACATCCTTAAGCCCAGGATCGGCAAAGTACCCACCGGTGATCTGTCCGGCGCATTCCAGAAGGTGACCTATGACCGTGCCTTGCGCCAGCCGGTCCCAGTCGTCGGCCGCCCAGCCAAACCTGTGGACCATGGGGGCGAGGAATAGCGCCGGATCGCCAACCCGGCCCGTGAGGACAATATCGGCGCCGGCCGCCAGGGCGGCTACAATCCCGTCGGCGCCGGTATAGGCGTTGGCCGACACAAGCGCGCTGCGCAAATCCCGCACCTGGCCTGGCCGATCCAGCAATGTGGCGTCGAAATCCAGTTGATCGAGGACATCGTCTCCGGTGACGGCCGCCACCTTGAGGCCCTTGATACCGAGGCGGCGTGCGACATCGATCACCGCGTCGGCCGCGCTTAGAGGATTGGCCGCGCCCATATTGGAAATGATGCGCACGCCCCGTTCGCGACAGGGGTTGAGAACCGCCTCCATCCGCTCCACGAGGTATGGATCGAACCCCGCCTTCGGATTGGCACGCCGAGCGATCTGCGCCAGGGCAATGGTACGTTCGGCCAGGCACTCGAAGACAAGGTAGTCGAGGTCACCGTGCTCGGCCAGTTCCACGGCAGGGTCGATGCGGTCGCCGGAAAAGCCGGCGCCGCAGCCAATACGCAAGGAACTCATATCGGGAACAATCCAAAAAGTACCGCGGCAAAGGTCATCAATACGGATGCCGCGAACAGCCAGGGAATAGTGAAGCGCTGATGCGCGCCCAGGTCGATGCCGCTCAGGCCCGCCACCAGGAACGTCGCAGGCGTGAGCGGGCTGACCGGGAAGCCGGTGGTCATCTGGCCGAGAAGGGCAGCCTGGGCGACCTGAATCGGCGGAACGCCAAACGGTTTGGCAACCTCAGCCACAACCGGCAGCACCCCGAAGTAAAACGAATCTGGGTCGAACATCAGGCTGAGCGGCATCGACACCAGGCCAAGGCCGAAGGGAATGTGAGACCCGGCGCCGGCTGGAACCAGGGCAACCGCTTCTGTCGCCAGCGCCTTTATCACGCCCGTTCCATTCATAACGCCGGTAAAGGCGCCAGCGGCGAACAGGACGCCGGCCATAAGCAGGGCGGCGCGCGCATGCGCTTCGATCCGCACCCGTTGATCATTGGCGTTGGGGTAATTGATCAGCAGGGCCAGCACCAGGCCGGTCATGAAGACAACGACCGGCTCGACGAGGCCGCTGACCATCACGGCCATGACGATCAAGGCCAGGACCAGATTGACCCAAAAGAGGTGGGGGCGACGGATCAGCGGATCGCCTGGTGGCAGTTGCGGCGTGGACGCGATCTCCGCGCCAGCCAGATGGAGGCCCAAGCGTCGTTCTTCGCGCTTGCCCAGCCACCAGGCCGCGGCAAACACGAAGATCAGGCCGACAGCCTGAACAGGAACCATGGGATTGAAGATGTCGCCGACCGGCAGCCCGAGTGCGGCGGAGGCGCGTATCGTTGGGCCGGTCCACGGCAGGAAGTTGACGCCGGCGGCGAGCGATGCGCAGCACGCCAGTACCCGCCGGTCCATGCGCAGCGCATCGTAGAGCGGAAGCATCGCGGGAATGGTGATGAGAAAACAGACGGCGCCCGATCCATCGAGGTGAATCAACAGGGCCAACGCCGCGGTCCCTACAGTAATCCGGGCGGGCTTATTGCCGACAATACCGATGATCCGCCGAATGATGGGATCAAGCAGGCCAGCATCGCTCATGACACCGAAGAACAGGATGGCAAAGATGAACATGCCGGCGACCGGGGCGATTTTTTCTATGCCGGCAAGGATCAGCTTGCCGGTGCCCAGCCCGTAGCCGCACGCCAGCGCCACGCCGACGGCTACAATCACCAGGGCCACCAGTGACGATACACGTTGCGTCATTACCATGAGAAGAAGCGCCACTATCGCGACGAGACCAATGACGGCCAGCATGGGCTTTGTTGTCCCTGTTTGTATTGTTAAACAGAGATAAATATTTAAATATGCTTTGTGTCAATGCGTGTCGTGCATTTTATATTTTAAGTACTTAAATGAATACTTATTATAATTTTTTATAGATCCATAACGATAACAAATCGGGTCGTCGGAATTGGTTTACCTCGGCGCTGCTGTAGTGCCCCGAATGACCAGGCTGAAGTCCAGTTTCTGAACTTCCTTCGTCTTCACGGCCAGGTCACCCCCCAGTCCCTTGACGACGGAATCCATCGCGGTTTCGCCCATGTCCGCGATTGGCTGGCGAATGGTAGTTAGCGGCGGCCAGACGGTTTCGGCGCCGGGGCTGTCGTCGAAGCCTACAATGGAAATATCATTGGGTATGTTGAGTCCGTACTTCGCCGCAGCGGTCATCAGGCCGAAGGCGATCATGTCGTTTCCGGCGAATATGGCGGTCGGGCGGATATTGGAGGACATGATGGCTTCGCCGGCCGCGATCGCCCCCTTGGCGGTGGCTGAATCCACCTCCTTCAAGGGGTAGGGCGGCACCAGACTCTTGTCGCGGAAATAGCGCGTGTAGCCCTGGTAGCGATCCTCGCTCGCCCCGGTTTCGCGGAACCCGACATACAGAATATCCCGGTGGCCCAGTTGCCACAGATGGTCGACGGCTTCGTAGGCTGCCTGACTGTCGTTCATGAAAACGTAGGAGGACCGCTCCAGTTGCAGCCGAGGCGCAACCCGGACATAGGGGATTTTTAGCTCTTCCAGCATGTCGAGGATGACCGGATCATCGCACATCGGCGGCGGCACGATTATGGCGTCGAAGCGCGAAGTGCTCAGGCGCTTCAGGACCGTGAGGCGATCTTCGCGCTCATAACCTAGCATGGGTTCCATGATCATATGGTAGCCGTGACGGCGCGCAGCCCGCATGACGCCGGTTTGCAGAGCGCTATAGTAGTAGTGGATCTCGTCACCGTAGATCATGAGGCCGACCAGATAGCTGCGCGAACCGGGCAGGGACCGGGCAGCAGCGTTCGGCTTGAAGCCATGAGCGTCGATGATCGCCTGAATGCGGGCCCTTGTTGCGGGGCTTACGCCATGTTCGTGATTGAGAACGCGCGAAACGCTCTTGATGGAAACTCCCGCTTCGCGCGCAATATCAACAATCGTCAGGTTTTTCATGGGTCTCGGAGGGCTTTCGGAAGTCGCCCCCGAGACTTAATCCGTTTGTGGTCAGAGTAAATGGTTTTCAGAACCAAAAGGACACTCGCAACTTTTAGATTCTAGTGTCGTTCTCGATTTCGAAATTCGTTTCGGAGGTCGATATCAAAATCGTACGAACTTCGAAATCACGACACTAGGGTTTGCGGCTGGCCGCAGCAAGGACGGCTGAGCCTTTGACGCCGTCATCCTCGGCATCGTGGGCCACGGCTATGCCATATTGGCCGGCAGGCTGTACCCACTTGCGGGTTGTCTCATCGAACCGCGACAGCAGGCGCTGATCGGCAGTCACTGTTACGGTGGTGCTTTCGCCCGGCGCCAGCGATACCTTGGAGAAGCCGATCAAACGCTTGGTTGCTCCGGCCGGCGCCTGGTCCAGATAAACCTGCGGCGCGTCCTTACCCGCGACCTTGCCGGTATTGGTCACCTTGAAGGTGACCGTCAGGGTCTTGCCACCGGTCACCTTCACATCGGAATAAGCGAATTGCGTATAGGACAGGCCGCGACCGAACGGGAAAAGCGCCTTCTGCTTGAGGGTGGCGAACCGGCGGTATCCGATATCGGCGCCCTCATCATAACGGACGTCGAACACCTGGCCATCGGGGAGGCCGAGGCCAGGCATGACGCTGCGCGGATATTGATCGATGGACTGCGGGAAGGTAACGGGCAGACGGCCCGACGGATTGACCGCGCCGGTCAGCACGTCGGCAATCGCTTCGCCCCCCTTCTCTCCGGAATACCAGGCTTCGATCACAGCCGGTGTCTTTGCAAGCCAGGGCATGGTAACGGCGCCGCCTGTTTGAAGGACCACGACCGTGCGGGCATTCGCTTCCGCCAGAGTGCTGATAAGCGCGTCCTGCCCATCCGGCAGGCTCAAGTCGGCTGCGTCATCGCCTTCGGCCATCCATTGATTGCCGAACACGATCACCAGGTCCGCTTCCTTGGCCTTGCGTGCGGCCTCGGCCGGATACCGGCCCGTGTCAAACCGGATGTTCGCGTTTGGCAGGCGATCCTTCAGGGCTTTCACGGGAGACGACGAGTGAAAGTTCATGCGATTGAAGGCCGCCATCATGCCTTCGCCGCCAACCGGGATAGCCAGTTGGTTGACGTCGGACGTGACCTGGGAGGAGCCGCCGCCCGAGAGCACGCCGGCATCGGCATGGCCGCCGACAATGAGAATAGTCTTGGCGGTCGAAGCCAGGGGCAGCAAATTGCCTTCATTCTTGAGCAGGACAATGCCCTCGGCCGCCGCCTGACGCGACACCTCGGCATTGGCCGCGCGGTCAACCGTGACGGGCGCCGGCGAATCGAACAGGCCGGCGGCGAACATCGAGCGCAGGATCCGGCGCGACATGTCGGACAGGCGGGCTGCCGGCACGGTGCCGTTGGCGATAGCGGCCTTTAGCGGCTCACCGAACCAGACCTGCTTGTCCAACTGTTCGCCCGACTGCTGGTCGAGCCCCTTCATGGCGAAGTCGGTAGATTTCACCGCTCCCCAGTCGGACATGACGTAGCCCTTGTAACCCCAATCCCCTTTCAGGACCGTGTTCAAAAGGTGGTCGTTGCCGCAGGCATAGGCGCCATTGACCAGGTTATACGCACACATCACCGAGCCTGGCTGGCCGACTTCGAGCGCAATCTGAAAGGCGAGCAGATCCGACTCGCGCATGGCGGATTCGGAAATGACGCTGTTGGCGAAATTCCGTCCTGTTTCCTGGTCGTTGATCGCGAAATGCTTCATCGTCGAGATGACATTCTGGCTCTCAATGCCCTTGATCGCCGACCCGGCAATCATGCCCGCCAGCAGGGGGTCTTCGCCGGCATATTCAAAATTGCGGCCGCCGCGTGGATCACGCGCGAGGTTGACGCCGCCGGCCAGCTGGACATTGATGCCGCGTGAACGGGCTTCCTTGCCGACCACGACCCCGCCCTTCAAGGCCAGCTCGGGGTTGAAGGTTGCCGCCAGCGACAGGCTCGATGGCAGGGCTGTGGCGGTATCGCCCGGGCGCACATTGCCCGGATTGGTGATGCCCAGGGAGGCATCGCTTTCCTGCTGCGCAGGTATGCCCAGGCGCGGAATGCCCGGAATGAAACCGGCCGACCCGATCGCGCCCTCCGGCAACTTCATGCCCGGGAAGAAGATCATGGCCATCGGACCATGCACCAGGCTCAAGCGCTCATCCGGCGTCAACGCCTTTTCCAGCAGCGCCGCGCGCTGATCCGCGCTCAGGGATTTGTCTTGCCACGGAGCTGTCTCGGCTGCACCGGCGCCCAGGGGCAGGGCGAGGGCAATGAGCAGGGCGGTGGTTGAGGCGGCTCTCGATAGTTTGGCGGCGATAGAAGAGGTCGGTTTCATGGATCGTCCCTGGGTATTATGCCGTTCGACGATCAAGCCGTGCGCCGACATTTATGGATTGAAAAGGTGCGCGCCCCAAGGGGAGGGGCGCGCAAAAGCGCGAACCGGAAGAGAGCCGGCCGCGATCGATTGCCAACGGGGTTGGGAAAACGCTTGAGAAGTCCCCCGTTAGACAACGTTGTCGTAGTATTGGCGATTTTCTACGCGAGTCAAGGCGGTTTTGCGCACAGTATTAAGAGGGGATGACGATTTGCGTGAGCGTTGCCCAATCGTACGATAATCGCGGCCAATATGTTGCCCCGTCGCAACAGTTCAGCGCTGAAACGATCTGGCGGAATGGGCCTGTTCGGCGGTTTACTATTACGTTTTTTTATAAGATGATTTGAAGAAGCTATAATTTACAACGGGTTTATGGTGGTGTGTATTCGTTTTGTGTATTGATTATATTGGATAACTGTCCGCATCCGTCTGCTAAAGGGACGTCGTTGGCCTTCATTGTAAGCGCTGTAATCGCGTTATTGCGTCAGATTGTCTTGCCCGTCGGATCATCTAGGCTCGGGATTTAAAGACGGAGATTGCGTTGACAACGTTTTCTCAATTCGTCAGGTTGGGTGGGTGGGAGACAGCCATGGGTGAACGCCGTCAGGCCGTCCTGGTGCAAAAAAAGAAACGACAGATGGCTTAATGCCACGGGAAGGAAAACATGCACGTCAACAAAATCCCGAGTCGAACTCTATCGTCGCTGATCCGGAGGTGCTGAGCACGGTCGCCTTCCGTCAAGACAGTCAGGCAAGTTGGGATACAATCGTGACTGCCAGGCGTCCGATGCCGGTGAATCGATTGGGACGCCCTGCCAATTCCAGCGTAACCGCCCGTGTTTTCAGTCTGAAACTGATCAAAGCCTTCTAAACCGGACGAATATCAACAGTTTATAATGAGATCCGCAAAAGGATCAGAAGAGGAAACCATGCGTTTGAAATCCATTTCGTCCGTAAGCCGTCAGGCTTTGACTGCTGTTGCCGCTGCCGGTCTGTCGGTGTTTGCCTTGTCGGCCGCAGCCGCACCACAGCCGGTCAAGACCGTAGCCGGCCCGGTCCAGGGCGTTGTGGCCGATGGCGTTGAATCCTTTAAGGGCGTTCCGTTTGCTGCGCCTCCCATCGGTGATCTGCGCTGGCGCGCGCCACAGCCGGCCGCCAAATGGTCGGGTGTAAAAGTCGCCGACGAGTACGGGCATGACTGCATGCAGACTCCGTTCGGCGGCGACGCTGCCCCCCTGGGCACCACGCCGGCGGAAGACTGTCTGGTGGTCAATGTCTGGCGCCCGGAAGGGGTGGCGAAGGACGCCAAGCTCCCCGTCATCTTCTGGATTTACGGCGGCGGCTTCGTCAACGGCGGGTCTTCGCCTTCGGTCTATGACGGCTCGTCCTTCGCCAGGAAGGGCGTCATCATGGTCAGTGCGAACTATCGCCTGGGCCGCTTCGGCTTTTTCGGCTTCCCGGAGCTGACCAAGCAAAACAAGGACAACGGCCTGCTGGGCAATTACGGTTACATGGACCAGATTGCCGCCCTGAAGTGGGTCCAGGCCAATATTGCGGCCTTCGGTGGCGATCCGGCCAATGTGACGATTTTCGGTGAATCCGCAGGCGGTGGCTCAGTCCACATGCTTATGACCAGCACACAGGCGAAGGGCCTGTTCGCCAAGGCGATCGTGCAATCGGGCGGTGGCCGTGGCAATCTGATGGGCAATCGGGAGCTGAAGACGGATAAGCCGAATATGCCGTCGTCGGAAACCCTGGGCGCCAATCTCGCCAAAAAGAACGGCATTTCCGGCACGGGGGCTGAAGCCCTGGCCGCTTTGCGCAAACTTTCGGCCGAGCAGATTAATGACGGTCTCGGCATGATGACCATGCAAGGCGCCGCAGAGACTTATGGCGGTCCGATGGTTGACGGCGTCATCGTCGCCGAAGCCCCGCAAAGCGTCTACGAAGCCGCGCGTCAGGCCAAGGTGCCGTTCATGATCGGTGCGGATACAGCGGACATCGGGTTTGGGTTCGCGCCAAGCAAGGAAGCCGCCTTCGCAGCCTTCGGCAAGTTTGCTGGGCAGGCCAAGGCCGCCTACGATCCGGACGGCTCCAAATCGCTTCAGGAAATCAATACCCAGATTGCCATGGACAAGATGATGGTCGAGCCATCGCGTTTCGTCGCGGCCACGATCGCCAAGCAGGGCATTCCGGCCTACGAATTCCGTTTCGGCTACGTTGCGGATTCGATGAAGAATGAGTGGAAGACGGGCACGCCCCACGCGACGGAAATCCCCTATGTCATGAACACGGTCAAGGCCAAGTACGGTGACAAGCTGACGGCGACGGACGCCAGGATCGCCGATCAGACCAACAGCTATTGGGCCAATTTTGCCAAGACCGGCAATCCGAACGGCGCGGGCCTGCCCAACTGGCCGCAATATGATCCCAAGGCCGATGTGCTGATGATCTTTACCCCGGAAGGCGTTCCTGTCGCGCAGGTTGACCCCTGGAAGGCTCGCATGGATGTGACGGCTGCGGCCGCTGATCTGCCGCCCGCGCCGCCGCCCGCCACGAAAACGGCTGACGGACATTATGCCAGCAAGATCACGCCGCTTGGCGACATGCTTGATGACCCCGCCGCCAAGGCAGTGTTGAACAAGTACATTCCGGACGTGATCAATAGCCCCCAGATCGGCATGGGCCGTGGGCTGACTCTCTCCGGACTCCAGCAGTACATCCCGACGCTGACGGACGACCTGCTGGCCAGGATCGATGCCGATCTGGCCGCCTTGCCGGCCAAGAAGTAATCCTGTCGGCTCCCTGGCGCCTGAGCCAGGGAGCCGCCGGCCTCATATCTTGAAGGTAAAGCGATCGGCTGCCCCGGCCGACGTCGAGGCGATGCGTTCTGTCTTACACACTCGCAGGGGCGAGTGCTTGTGGACTGACGGACATCTTTGGCGATCCGCCCTGGAAGATCTTGATCAGATCCATTTCGACTTGCAGGAAATCAAATGTCATTTTTGAAGCGCTCACTCATCGCGACGGCCGCCATTGGCGCCGTCCTCTTCGTCTCCAATCCGGCTGCCGCTCAGTTCGCGCCGCCCGCTCCACCGCCACCACCCAAAGAAACGCCGTGGAAAAACACCAGCCTGGACGCCGCTACGCGGGCCGACCTGTTGTTGAAGGAAATGCTGCCGAACGAAAAGCTGCTCCTGCTCATGGGCCATTTCGGCACAAATGCCGAGTGGATGAACTTCCGTGGCGACATTCCGGGGCTGGCCTGGAAGATGCCGGCAGAGGCCCGGCCGCAATCGGCCGGATTTGTCTTCGGCGTGCCACGCCTCGGCATTCCCAACCAATGGCAGGCCGATGCCGGTATCGGTGTCGCTTCGCAAGCCGGGCCGAACCCACGCCTGCGTACAGCCTTGCCGTCGGGCATGGCCACCGCGGCGACTTGGGATCGCGGCATGGCCTTTGCCGGCGGCGCGATGATCGGCCGCGAGGCGCGCCTGTCAGGCTTCAATGTCCAATTGGCCGGCGGCGTGAACCTGGCGCGTGAACCGCGCAACGGCCGCAATTTTGAATATGCCGGTGAAGATCCTCTGTTGGCCGGCGTCATGGTGGGCGAGCAGATACGCGGTATTCAGTCCAACCACATTATCTCCACCGTGAAGCACTATGCGTTCAATGACCAGGAAACCCACCGCAACTCGGCGTCTGCCAACATATCGGACAAGAACGGACGTGAATCCGACTTGCTGGCCTTCCAGTACGCTATCGAGGTTGGCAAGCCCGGCGCGGTGATGTGCAGCTACAACCGCGTCAATGGCGTCTATGCTTGCGAAGACAACTATTTGCTGAACGAGGTCCTGAAAGCCGACTGGGGTTTCAAAGGCTTTGTCATGTCGGACTGGGGTGCGACCCATTCGACCATCCCTGCCGCCAATGCGGGGCTCGATCAGCAATCGGGCTATCCATTCGACAAGTCCGCATACTTCGCCGGCGCGTTAGGCGATGCCGTCGCCTCAGGGCAGGTGACGGAGGCCAGGCTGGACGATATGGTCCGCCGCGTCCTGTGGGCCCTGTTCTCGACTGGCACCTTCGACAATGCCGTTGATGTCAACGACAATCAGATCGATTACACAGCCAACGGCAAGGTCTCCCAGGCCGATGCCGAGGCCGGCATGGTGCTTCTGAAAAATGAAGGCGCTCTGCCCCTGGCCGCCAGCGCCAGGAAGATTGTTGTGCTGGGCGGGCACGCCGACCGTGGCGTCATCTCGGGCGGCGGATCATCGCAGGTCTATGGCCGTGGCGGTAACCCGGTGGCAGATCTTGATCTCGGACCCAAATTCTTCCCGGGGCCTGTGAGCTATTACCCGGACTCACCGGTGGCCGCACTCAAACGCCTGACCAAGGCCGAAGTCGTCTATAACGATGGAAAAGATCCTAAAGCAGCGGCGGAACTGGCGAAATCAGCCGATGTCGTCATCGTCTTCGGAACCCAATGGACCGCTGAGGCCTTGGACGCGGCCCTGTCCCTCGACCAGAACGGCGACGCATTGATCGAAGCCGTAGCCTCGGCAAACAAGAATACGATCGTCGTCCTGGAGACGGGTGGTCCGGTCCTTATGCCGTGGCTCTCCAAGACCCGCGCTGTACTGGAGGCCTGGTATCCCGGTAGCCAGGGCGGCACCGCCATCGCGCGCGTGCTGACCGGCGCGGTTTCGCCTTCGGGCCGCCTTCCCGTGACCTTCCCGGCATCGCTTGATCAACTGCCGCGGCCGATACTGGATGGTCTTGGCAAGCCCGACAGGCCGATCACGCAAATCAATTATGACATCGAGGGCTCAGCCGTCGGCTACAAGTGGTTCGACAAGCAGAAACAGCAACCGCTATTCGCATTCGGCCACGGACTGACCTATTCCAGCTTCGCTTACAAAGACCTGAAGGCTGACGTGCGCGACGGCAGTGTTTCGCTCAGCCTTGTCGTATCCAATACCGGCAAGCGCGAGGCGGCAGATGTCCCGCAACTTTATGTCACTGCGTCCCAGGGCGCGGGTTGGGAGGCTCCGAAACGCCTGGTTGGCTGGGACAAGGTCTCGCTGAAGCCGGGTCAGTCGAAGGTCGTCACGGTGTCCGTAGATCCGCGAAGCCTGTCGACCTATGATCCGGCAACAAAAACATGGCAGTTGAAAGCGGGAACCTATCGCGTGGCCGCCGGGGCAGCGGCGGATAACCTTGGCAAGGGTATCGATATTGCGCTTCCAGGCGCGACTTTCGATATTCACGGCCGAAAGGTGGACGGCAAATAGAGCACGGTTCCGAGAAGGAACAAGTTCGTAAATAGGCAATTGTCGCCCACCTTTTAGGCCCTCGATATTCACTTGTGCGTGGATGTCGAGGGCCGTTGCTGAAAGCTTATCGTCGTTGCCCGAGCGAACCTTGTCGGATCGAAATCGTCGCAGGTCTAATTCCGTCAATGGTGGCGTGTAGCTAGGTCCGCCAACTGAAGTCGTAGGTACCTGACTCGGCGATCAGGCTTGTGGCCGCGCCGGTCGTCTGGACCGAGCTTACCCCTTTTGCTGCTGCCAAAGGCGTCCTGCCTTCACGTACTGCTGTTGTCGTCGGCAATATGATCTTGGCCGAGATGCCCGGCGGCACCTCTGCGTTCAACGACCACCTCGAGCCGGTGCGGCGGAGGCGGCAGGCGATCAGGCCCAGATGGCACTGGTAGGCCGCGGCCTGATCGTCAATACCGGCGACGGGTTGCGGCGCCAGGATGACCGGATCAGAGTCGCGGCCAAAATCGATATTGAGCCCGCCCAGGCCCTGATAGAACCAGATTTCGGCGTGCCCCAGCATGAAGTGGTTTTGCGAGCCTTCCCGCCACGCATCCCAGCCTTCGGTCAGTGCAGTGGCGCCCTTGGCGATCTGGTCCAGATAGGACGGCTTGTCTGTCCGGGTCAGCATGTTATGCAGAACGTCTGATCGGCCGCCATCGGTCAGGGCGCGCACGAGGTAGTGGAAGCCGATATCGCCGGCGCTGACATGATTGTTGCGGGCGCGGATATCATCGGTCAGCACCTGCATTGCCGTCTGGCGGTGCGCCTCCGGAAACAGTCCCAGCACCAGCGCCATGGATTGCGCCGTCTGCGAGCCCGTGTCGAATGTTGATCCGACGGGATCGAACAATGCACGTTGCATCGTCGTTTTCAGCGCATCGGCGCGCGCCGCGAAGCGCACGTCGTCAGGCATTCCAATCTTGCGTGCGATACGGGCCAGCGTCGCAAGCTCGGCATAAAAGGTTGCCGAGCCGGTCATCCTGCGGCTGGTCAACTGGGCGGCGCCGGGATTTTCCGGCCCGATATCGTACCAGTCCCCCAAGCCGTAGTCCAAAAGCCCGTCCACACCCAGCCGCGTTTCCAGATACGCCATTCGCCGGATCATGGCCGGGTAATTGCGGCTCAGAATTTCGGCGTCGCCGTGCAGTGAATAGGCTGCCCAGCTGCCGAGGATCAGCGCTGCGCCCCATTCGGGTGAATCGCGGAAGCGCGTGTCCTTGCCGGCCTTGTCGATAAACCTGGTGAACTCCGGGGCGATGGTCGGGACCATGCCGCTGGGTTCCTGGGCGTCGCGAATGTCGGTCATCATTTTTTCGTAGACGCCGATCATGTCGCGATTCATCATCGCGGTCGCGCCGTTGAGATAGATCTGTTCGAGCCAGCCAAGCTTTTCGCGATGCGGGCAGTCGGTGAGAACGCTGGCGCTGTTGCTGAGCAGGGCCTGGTCGATCAGGCCGTGGACCAGTTCGATGCGTTTATCTGAACACGAAAAGGCCCCGACCTTGGCAACATCATTGCTGAGAAAGTGGCTTTCGAGGCGCTCTATATGGGCGGCATCGACGCCTTCGATCTGGAGGTAACGGTAGCCGGTATAAGTGAACTGCGGCGTCCATTCCTCGCTCTTGCCGCCGCGCGCCGTATAGGTAAATGCGATGCCGCGATAGCCGCGTTCCTTGCCGCCGACCATGCTCTGCTGATCCGCCAGCCCCGTATCCCCCAGCAGTTCCGCAGGCAGAAGGCGGATTACGGTGCCGGGCGCCACGTTTCTCAGGCGCAGGCTTGGGCGGCCGGAATGGTTGAGGCCAAAATCATAGACGATGGCGCGGCCGCGCGTTGTGATGGACGTCGGTTTCAGGCTGGATTGCAGGACCATTGGGCGAAACGTGCTGCCCTCCAGCCCGCCCGCCGGCCCCTTGACCAGGGTCGCCTGTGTCCAGTCGCCGCTATCGAACCGGCCGTCGTCAAGGCGGGCGTCGAAGTCCTCTCCGCCATAGAGGGACGAATAGACCGTACCACTGTCACGCACCTGCCAGGTGGCGTCCGAGGCGATGATCTCTTCGCTGCCGTCACTGTAGCGGACGCGCAATTGGGCCCACATCTGCGGCCGGCCAAATGTGCCGTCGAACTTGGAATATCGTCCGTCGATGGTCTCGACGTTAAAAAAGCCATTGCCCAGGGCCAGGCCAAGCCAGTGATCGCCAGCCGTCAGCCGGTCGGTGACGTCGTAGGCATCGTACAGAACGCGCTTGTCATAGCTGGTCCAGCTGCCATTGAGACCGTCCGGAGACACCTTGCCGCCGTCGATCCACAACTGGTACTGCCCCAGCCCGGCGACGCAGAGATGCGCCTGACGCACCGGCTTTTGAATGCGCAACGCCTTACGGAACAGGGGCAGGGGCTGCGGTTTGTCGACGTGGTACCAGTGGCCTTCGATACCGTGCCGCGGGGTGATATCCGGCTTCGCCGCCAGCCATTGCCCCTGAGCGTTGGCGGTGCCGAGAATTCCCGTGGCGAAGGGCCGGCCGATCGCGCTCAAGGATTGTCCGTCCTGGTCCCAGACTTTCAGCCTGTAGCGATAGCGGGTCTGAGGTTTGAGCGGCAGGTCAGAATCTGGATGCCAGGCCATGGTGGAAGAGTTCAAACGCCCGGTGTCGAATAACGGTGCATTGTCCTCGTCCGTAAGGGTCAGCCGAAACGCAGATTGACGGAGGCCCCGTGTGCGGCGTGGCGCAATCAAAGTCCATTTGAACCGTGGCCGCAGGGTGTCTAGCGCCAGCGGTGCGGTCTGCCATTCGACTGTGACCTGACCCAGGCTGGCCGCGGCTTTGGCATGCGCCTTACCTGCCAGCGTTCCAGCCGCCCCGGCAGCGAGCATCAGCTTTGCCGCATCGCGCTTGGTGAAGTTCACGGCCTTTTCCTGCCTTTTCGCATTTCATGGCGTTTGCCTAGTCCCGAGATACAATGCCAGGCATGACACTTATGATCGCTCATTTTCGAGCATTTTAAATCATTTGTCGAGCGCTTCAATTATGAGGTGAATTCATATTTAAAATTATATTTGTCTATTGAAAATTCGCTGTGCGAAGCATAGCCTGCGGTCAAAATGTAAGGGAAATTTATGCCGGATCGCCGCCATCTCTTGCTTGGAGCTGCAGCCGCAGCGTTCCTGCCGTCCGTGTCGTTTGCCCAGACCTTGAGCGACGAGCAAAAATCGGCGCTGAAGACCGCCAATGCCGATCCAACCCTGGCACCCGATCTGCTTCTGTCCGAAAAGGATATGGCCTGGTGGCGCGACGCCAAGTTCGGTGTCTTCGTCCACTGGGGGCTCTATGCGATCCCGGCCCGGGGCGAGTGGTACATGTTCAACGAGAAGGTTTCGCCGGAAACCTATGCCGAACTCGCCAGGGAATTTAACCCCCGGCACTATGATCCCGACAGTTGGGCTGCGTTGGCGAAGACAGCCGGTGCCCGTTACATGGTCATGACGGCGCGGCACCACGATGGCTTCGCCTTGTGGGACAGCCCGGCCAGCTATGGACATTTTGACGCCCCACATTCGGCGGCGCGGCGTGACCTTGTCGCCCCCTTCGTAAACGCCGTCCGCCGGCAGGGGCTTCGCGTCGGGCTGTACTATTCACCGCTTGACTGGCGTTTCCCCGGCTACTTCCATCCGAAGGAACTTCCCGACAATGCGGCGATGTTCAAGCGCCAGACCTACGGCCAGGTCGAGGAGCTAGTCCGGCGTTACGGCCGCATCGACATCCTGTGGTACGATGGCGGCTGGCTGGCGCACAAGGGTACGGACGCCGACGCTGCCTGGTTCTGGGAACCGGACAAGCTGAACCGCATGGTGCGCAAATATCAACCCGCGGCCGTCATCAATCCGCGTTCGGGTTGGCAGGGTGATTTCGACCTGCAGGAAGGTGGTGCGCCGATCAAAGGGCCGATCCGCGCTCGTCCATGGGAAAAGACGTTCAGCATCAATAACGGCGCCTGGGGCTACACGCCAGAAGACAGCGTCCTGAGCACGGATCAGGTCGTACGCCTTCTGAGTGATGCCATAGTGCGCAACGGCAACGTGCTGGCCAATGTCGGCCCGGACAGGGAAGGGGTCATTCCGCCGAAGCAAACCGAGACGCTGAAAGGCGTCGGCCGCTGGTTGGAGCGCCATGGTCACGCCGTTTACGGCACGCGCCCTGGGCCGCTTCAGCCCGTCGACGATTGCTACGGTACAACCACGGCTGGAAACAGCGTATTTGTCCATATCGTCGGCTGGCCGGCGGACGAACTGTCGTTGCCACCCCTGCCTGGAAAGGTCGTGGCCGCCCGGAACCTGTCAGGCGATACCGTCAAATGGATGGCCACGCCTGACGGGCACACCTTGTCGGTGCCGCCTTCGTCTCGGGGCGCAGCCGTCACGATCATCGAGCTGCAAATGGAACCTGCGGCCAGGTAAGTCCCGCAGGAGCCGGCGACCCTTACAAAGTCGCTTCGCAGACTGAAAGTATCCCGGGCCGGTCCTGATTTACAGGGCCGGCCCGGTCCGTTTTATCGTCCGCTGACGTCCAGGACTTGCTGATCCAGCGTCACTATCGACGTCGCGAGGACGGCGGTGGCCGACGCCTGGGCGGTAACGCGGTAGGCGCCCGGCTTGACCGTCCAGCGCCTGGCGACCGAATCGAAGGTCGCCAGAAGACGCGGATCGACCTGAAGTGACACGGATTTGCGTTCACCCGGGCGCAATTCAGTGCGGACAAAGGCGCCGAGGCGTTTCGGGCTCTCCCAACCCGCGTCTCCGACCGGCGAAACATATATCTGGGTCACAGTCGCGCCAGCGGTCTTGCCGGTATTGCTCACGGTTAGCGACACCTGGACACCCTTGCTTTCGGGTGTCGCGGCCAGATCCGAGGTGGCGAAAGTGGTATAGCTGAGACCATGCCCGAACGGGAAAAGGGGTTTCAGGCTCTTCCGGTCGAACCATTTGTAGCCAACGGCTGCCCCCTCGATATCGTAGTCCGTATGCGGGTGGGGATCGTCGGCCTTGTCGAGCTTGGGATCGCCATCTATCACCGGACGCGGCAATTGATCGACGCCGGCCGGGAAGGTAACGGGAAGCCTTCCGGACGGATTGACCTCGCCGGCAAAAACCCGCGCAATCGCCTCACCGCCGGACGTTCCGGGATACCAGGCCGCGATGGCGGCGCCGACCTGGTTCAGCCACGGCATGGCCACCGGGCCACCGGTCTCCAGGACGACGACGGTCTTTCGGTTCGCCTTGGCCACTGTCCGGATCAGCTCGTCCTGGTTGCCAGGCAGGTTGAGGTCAGGCGTGTCCATGCCTTCCGCCGTCCACTGGGTCGCAAAGACGATGACGATATCGGCGTCGCGTGCAGCCTTCGCGGCCGCCTTGGCGTCCTTGCCATCGTGATAGGAGACAACTGCCTGCGTGCGCGACGCAAGGGCCTTGAGCGGCGACGAAGGGTAGAATACGGCCTTGCCAAGTGGCTCGTCAAAACGCTGGGAGCCCGCGGTGAACACCTGCGATGACCCACCGCCCGACAAAACGCCAAAGTCGGCGTGTCCGCCGATAATCACGATGCGCCTGGCCTTGGTGGAAAGCGGCAGCAGCCCGTTATTCTTGAGCAGAACGAGGCTTTTCTCCGCTGCGGCCTGGCTGGTACGAGCGTGGGCGGCCTGGTCGATTGATGCCGAATGATCGCCGGCAACGGGATTGTCTATAACGCCGTTGGCAAACATGGCCCAAAGGACCCTGTGCGCCATGTCGTCCAGCCGCGACCGGGGGACGTGGCCATTGTTGACCGCTTCGCCCAGGGCTGCATGGAAATAGGGAGACTTGTCGAACGCCCAGCCGGACTGCTGGTCGAGACCGTTGTTTGCGGCCGGAATAGTCGAGTGGGTCCCGCCCCAGTCCGACATGACATAACCCTTGAAGTTCCAGTCTTGTTTCAGGACCTGATTGAGCAGCCAGTCGTTTTCGCACGAGTATGCGCCATTGATGCGATTGTAGGCGCACATGACCGAGCCGGGCTTTCCGGTTTCGAGCGCGATCTGGAAGGCCAGCAAATCCGACTGGCGCGCCGCCTGGTCGGAGATCTTGACATCAAGCGCGTTGCGATTGGTTTCCTGCGCATTGAACGCAAAATGCTTCATCGTCGAAATAATGTTGTTGGACTGTATGCCCTTGATGGCATTGCCGGTAATGACGCCGGCAAGCAGGGGGTCTTCGCCGCTGTATTCAAAGTTGCGGCCGTTGCGCGGCTCACGGATGAGGTTCATCCCACCCGCCAGCTGGACATTGAAGCCTGACAGGCGCGCTTCGTTTCCGATCATGGCGCCACCGGAGAACGCGGCTTCGGAATCCCATGTCGCGGCGGTTGCGAGACCTGAGGGCAGGGCGGTGCGCAGCCGGGGCGTGTCGCTGACCTGGCTTGCCACGCCTATGCCGGCGTCGGTCTCCCATTGGGCGGGTATGCCCAGGCGAGGAACGCCGGGAACATAGCCGGCGGCGAAGGGCAGGGCCTCCTTGGGCAACTGGAAGCGTTTGACCTCGTTGTCCATCCACGTCGCTTCGGTGGAAAAGAACCCGAACACCAGGCGCAACTTTTCGGGCTGGGTCATCGCCGCAACAGCAGCATCCGCACGGACCTCAGGTGCCAGCGTTTTATTGGTCCATGGCCCTTGTGCGGGCGCTTCCGGTTCCGCCGCCTGAGCGGGAAGCGCCAGGATGGGCGCCGCCAGCGCGAGGGCAGCGAGCGAAGACGCGCAGGCGAGCCTGCGAAGTGAAAGGGTCACAGCAAAATCTCCATATTTTTTGGGAAGAAGAGCTCAGTCGGCGCGAAGCGGCTGGCTTGAACGCGCCGGAGGTGACAGAATAACGTGCAGGGTGAGAGTAAGAAGCGTGATCAGTACTGTCAGAACACCTGCGCCGATGAATGACAGAGGACTAAGATCGACGTGAGCCTCGAATGAACCCAGCCACCAGGACATCAGAAACCATGAGACGGTTGCCGCCGCGAGGTTGGCAACAATCAGCGGTTTCACAAAGGGCTGTACCCGCAGACGGAAAATGTCGAGGAGGCGAGCGCCGAGCGCGTTACGGATGGCCATCTCGCGCAGCCGGGCCCGCGCCACATAGATCAACAAACCGCTGAGGCCCAGGACGTTGAGGTATATTCCAACAATTGAAAGCATGCCGAATACCC
Organism: Asticcacaulis sp. P4_H10; assembly: GCF_056400965.1. Classification (NCBI taxonomy): domain Bacteria; kingdom Pseudomonadati; phylum Pseudomonadota; class Alphaproteobacteria; order Caulobacterales; family Caulobacteraceae; genus Asticcacaulis; species Asticcacaulis sp. P4_H10. The sequence continues at coordinate 750,382 of NZ_JBFUKH010000001.1, forward strand.
GCCATTGCTGCAGCATGTCATGGTATTGCTCGCGCAGGTAAGCCGAGAAGAACTGCCGTTCAATTGGACCGGCTTGGGGGTAGTCCCGGCGCCACTGCGCATCGATGGCTGCCAAGGTGCGTTCCTGACCGGCTTTGGCGATCCGTACACTCAGGACGGTGAAGTATTTGGCCTGGCTGTCGAACACCATGGGGGCCAGGGCGTCACGCACGGTTGCGGTGCGCATGTCGCTTACCACGCCGATGATTGACGAGGTCATGGGTTTGCCGTCGGCGGTATAGACAAGGGATCGGCCGATGGCGTCCTGGGGGTTTTTGTAACCGAAAGCTTTGACGGCCGTCTGATTGATGACGACTTCCCTCGGGGGGGGCTCCACCTTGTAGACATCGGGCAGCCCATGACCTGCCAGCAGGGGCACGTCAAACAACCTGAAAAAGTCTGTGTCGATGGACTCCCGCGTGAACTGTACGACCTGTCCTGACGGCGCCTTGAGCCAGCCGGGACGGATATTCTGGTATACCGGCACGTACCGGGAATAGGCGGCGCCTTGGACGCCGGGGGTGGCGAGGATATGGTCCTTGAAGCTGGCTTCCTGTCCCTTTCCATCGGAGACAGTTATGAGCACCACGTCGTCCGCGTTGAAATTCAAAGCCTTATCCATGGCGAACAGCCATTGGCGATGCACCGTATGCGCGCCTATGAGCAGGATGATAAGCAAGGCGAACTGGACGGTGATCCATCCCATCCGTCCTAGATAAGACAGCCGTTTTGTCGTCCGATCCGCATCTGCCTCTCGTCGGGGGCCGGCCGCCAATCTTACGGCGGCATAAAGCGTGCTTGCTATTCCGATGGCGGTGACAGCGATTGCAACCGGCACAATGGCGCCGAGCGACGACCACAGGGCGAGCTTGAGGCCCAACTGCGCGTTGACATAAGGAAGCAGCCGTTCCGCGAGCGTGAGGCCGGTCACAAGTGCAAGAAGATTGATCACCACGGCTTCGCCGATGATCTGGAGAATGAGATGCCCCCTTTGCGCGCCCAATGCCCTGCGCACGGTCATCTCATCCCTTCGTTCCTCGATCTGCGCAGACATCAAGCTGGCTACATTGGCAGCCGCCAGGGTGAGTATGAGACAGGCGACTCCGATCATGCCGATGACCGTGTCCAGATGCCCGCGCGGCTTCATCTGGCCATCGGCCTGGGGGCGGAAGTGCAGGTCGGGAAGGGCGATCAGTTGCCAGGCGGCGGGCCGATTGAATTCGCCTTTCCAGTTGCGCCGCGCCAGGCCTTCGAGCGCATTCGGGCCAAGGAAGGCGCCCGGCTTCAGACGTACATAGGTGTAGCTGCTGTCCCATAACCAATCGGGATTGAAGTCCAGAGTGGTCAGCATGGAATAGCCGCTCCTGTTCGAAACGAAGATCTCGCGCTCCAGATGGATATTCGGCGGATAGTCGGCGAGGACGGCGGTCACTTTCAGCTGGATATCGTCCATAACGAGCGTCTGGCCGACGACATCATCCCGCCCGAAATAGCGTAAAGCCTTGTTCCTCGTAATAACGACATCGCTATAGCCGCTGAGGGCCGTTGTAAGGTCGCCATGGATGGCCTTGAGGCGGAGGACTGAAAATATGTTTTTATCTGCAAAGTAATAGTGCTCGAGCGCTTCGTGGCGATCGGACCGCAGCGGCGATTCCGCGTCATGCAGGCGGGCAACGACTTCGACCGCCGGGTTTGCCCCCAGCCAATGCGCCATGCCGGCGGGCGACTTGTCGCTGCTTACGAGGGGTTTACCGGGCGCGCCATAGGCCACGGTCAAAAGGAACGTACGGTTTGCGTCGGGTAGAAAGCGGTCGTAGGACAGTTCGTCCCCGGCGTACAACGCGATAATGAATGTCGCCGCGAAGGCGATCGCCAGCCCCGTGATATTAAGCAGGCTCAAACCCCAGTATCGCGTCAGCGAACCGAAGACATGCCTTAGTTCCGTCAGCCGCCGGCTCATGAGAGACGGCGGCGTGTAAACTGTATGCGTCCGTCTAGCATTTCGACCACCCGTTCGGCCTGGTCGGCCTGGCTGGGGGAGTGGGTGACGACCACCAGTGTGCTTCCGTCCTGGTGCAGTGCCTTGAGAATCCCGAAGATATGCGCGGCCGTCTCGGAATCGAGATTGCCGGTGGGCTCGTCGGCGAGGATGACCGCCGGCCGTCCCACAATGGCGCGGGCGATGGCGCATCTTTGTTGCTGGCCGCCGGACAGCTGGCGCGGCAGGTGATTGGCGCGATGCGCGATGCCGACGCGGTCCATAGCCTCCATCACACGACCACGCAGGTTCCTTACGTCGTCGCGCCGGTAGAGCAGTGCCAGCTCGATATTGTCGTAAACGGTGAGGCTCTCGATAAGATTGAAGCTTTGGAAGACAAACCCGACGTCGCGTGCCCGTAATTCCGCCAATTGCCCCGCTGTCCGGTTGCCAAGGTCCTCGCCCTCGTAAACGTAGTTGCCCGAAGTGGGACGATCCAGCGTGCCCATGAGATTAAGAAGCGTCGACTTTCCGCAGCCCGAAGGTCCGCAGATGGCTACGAACTCACCGGACTCAATATCGAGGGAGACGCCGCGCAGTGCCTCGACCCGTCTCTCCGGCGTTTCGTAATCAAAGTGCACATTTTGCAAGCGGATCAAAGGCATGATTGCGCTATACTCTTTGCCGGGCAGCTTTAGACGAGATTTATCGCAAGAATCTAGCACATCAAAAGCCGATCATTTCAGTAAATTTGCTGGATACGTAAGTGTGCTGTGCGTTCGACTGATCGCTATAGCGTCAGGCCACGAGACTGTTGCCTTGCAAGGACTGGCTCAGGCGCTCGGCTGCCATCTGAAGGGCTGCTATCGACCATCCCAGGTTGGCGCTGCCGCTTGTCTGCATAAACGGAACCGTCAGGACCGCTACGAAACGACCATCCTGATAGACCGGACAGGACAGATCCGTGATGTCCGGGAAGAATGGGTTTTCAACCTGGGCAAATCCCCGCTCGGCGGCGGCCTGGACGGCATTCCGGAGCGACGACCATGCCTGTGCATCCACGATGGCGGATGTCTGCTCGGGCCAGCGGCCTGGGGTAGCATGGCCGCCAAATGCGACGAATGCCAGTCCGGCTGCTGTATCGGGGATGTCGTAGCGATACCCGATGGGCACACTTATGCTGAATGCGGCAGGCGATTCCTGATAGGCGATCACCTGGAGGTCGGTCTCGGATGGCAATGCGATATTGCACGACTGAGAGATATGTTCGCACAGGTCACGCATGATTGGCTGAGCGTGCGTCAGGAGCTGGAGGGATACGGCAGGCAACGACCGCGGTTCCGGCAACTTGCCGGTCCTTTCGTACGATTGCGCGGCGTTGCGAACGACGTAGCCCCGGTCCTCAAGCAGCGCTATCGAACGATTAACCACCGCGTCGGTAACCTGCAGCTCTTTCGAAATCGCGGCAAGCGTTGCCGGATGTTGGCAATTGGCAAGATATTCGAGTATATCCAGTCCGGTAGCGAGGGCGTGTCCTAAGGTTTTATCCGACGAATTCCGCTTTGCGGCTTCAGGTGCAGACGAACGGAGATGCCGGGCTTGCCCCGTAGTCTTGTCGTTATTCATGGCGCGTTTCCCTTGTTGTACGGACATAGTACCGCATATGTCCGTTAGAGCTAACACGCTGTATATATTTGGTTTTCTTTCCTTTTCTGAGTCGTTGCGTTGCGTTTTGTCCAAACTGTCCGAATCCGTACATGCCCTTCCGCAAGATATTATTTGTCGACGACAACCTCGGGGTCCTGAAGACCGCCGAGCTGCTTCTGCGCAAGGCGGGCTATGACTTCCGGGCGGCTACGAGTCCTGCGGAAGCCTACAGCCTGCTTGCAGCCGAACGGGTCGACGCGATTTTCCTGGATCTGAATTTTTCGCGCGCTCAGATGTCCGGCGAAGAAGGTTTGGCGTGTTTGAAGGAGATCCGCCGGACCGACCCCGACGCTGTCGTTATCGTGGTGACCGGGCATAGCGGCCTGACCGTGGCCGTCCAGGCGCTTCGGGCCGGCGCCCACGACTTCATCATGAAGCCCTGGAATGACGACCGTCTCCTGGAGGCCCTCGAAGATGGCTTGCGGAGCCCTAAGAAGCCGGAAGTAAAGTCGGGCAGCGGAGAGATTCAAACCGAATTGGACACGGGGTTGATCGTCGGCGATTGTGATGCCCTGGTACGGGTCAAGGAACTGATCGCACGTTACGCCCCGCTTACCGCCAATATCCTGATCCTGGGGGAAAGCGGCAGTGGGAAAACCCTGGTGGCGCACGCTCTGCACCGCCAGTCCCGCCGGACGGCCCTCAAAATCGTGGAGACCGACAGACTTGTGATCGCCGATCTAGCCGACGTGGAAGATTCGACATTGGTGCTCGAGAACGTCGACGAACTGGACCCTGACAATGTCGGCCCCCTGACGGCGTGGCTTCAGCAGGCCGGGCGGCGCAATAACAGGGTGGTTGCCACGACCTGCCGCCCGCATCCGTCGATAGGGTTGCAGCGGTCCTTGCTCTACGCGCTGAGTACGCTTGAAATGATACTGCCGCCGCTGCGTGACCGGGGCAATGATATCGAGGTGCTGGCCAATCATTTCGCCCGCGTTTTCGCCCTGCGGCAGGGCATGGTGTTCTCGGAGTTTTCACCCGAAGCCGTCGCGGCTTTGCGTGGAAACACCTGGCCGGATAACATTCACGCCATGAGGCGCGCCGTCGAACGTGCCGTTGTCGCCGCCGCAGGTGCAGTGGTCACGGCCGGCGACCTCGACCTCCCGGAGGGACCGTCAGCGGCAGATCTCGGTCTTAACCTGGAACGCACCGAAAAGTACGTGATTGAGGAAGCGCTGAGCCGGCACAATTTCAATATTTCAAAGGCCGCGACGGAGCTTGGCGTAACGCGTCAAACATTGTATCGCCGGATGGGCCGGCATGGTCTTTAATGCCCGGTTGCAAGTTGTGTTTGCGCTGGCGGGGCTGGTTTCGGCTTCGCTGTTTGCGGCTGATGCTGTCCATAACCGGCTCTGGGCCAGCCTGGCGTTTGGATTGCTCGTCCTGGCAGGTTGCCTGATCTATCTCTTCCGTCTTGAAGCGCCCGTCGTCCGGGACCCACCCGTTCTCACGCTGCCGCCCGGCACGGAACCCGGGACTGTGGCCTTTCTCGCCGATCATGTCCCAATCCCCTTGCTGGAATTCCAGGAAGCAAAGGGTTTGATGGCAGTCAATCGCGCGGCGCGGAGCCTGTTTCAGACCGATGACCTCATTGTTCAGCCGCCGGAAGGGCTTGTGGAGGCTATTCGTGGCCGGGAGCCGGGCCCTCCGGGCCCGGTAAAGGTATTCGGCCGGACATACGCGGTCGGCATAAATGAAGTCGTGACCGCGAACGCCAGCACGCGGCTTGTCAGCCTGACGGACATTCAGTCCGAGGTCCGGGTGGCCGAGGCAACGGCGCTGCGCGACCTCCTGCGCGTGCTTAGCCATGAAATCATGAACTCCCTGACGCCGGTCGCCTCTCTGGCGCACATCGCCCATGGCTATCTGGCCAATGAAACAACTGAAGCGGCGCAGGCAGCCCGTGAGGCTCTGGATGTTTTGGCGCAGAGGGCCAGTGGCCTTGCGCGGTTCGTGGAATCCTACCGCTCCATGGCCAGGCTGCCCGAACCGCAGATCCAACTTGTCGAGATGAGAGCGCTCCTGACCGATATCGTTCGGGTGTTCGAACGCAGCATTGCGGCCGCCGAGGTCGAGATCGAACTGGAGTTACCGGCCGAATGCCCGGCACTTGAGATTGACGATACCCTTCTTACGCAGGCGCTTCTGAATGTACTCAAAAACGCCGCGGAAGCGACGGCCGGCAGATCCGTACCCGGCCGGGTTCGGCTCTCGCTTGACCATGACCGGGACGAGGTGCGGATATTCGTGTCAGACAATGGTTGCGGGGTTCCACATCAACTGGCTGAACAAATATTCCACGCCTTCGTCACCACCAAGGCCGAGGGATCGGGAACGGGCTTAAACCTCGCGCGCCAGATCGCTCTCGCGCACGGTGGCGATCTGGTGTTCATGGGACCGTCCGACGTCTGGAATGCGGTCTTCTGCCTTATTCTTCGGAATTCACTAAGAAGTCCTGGCGCCGATTAAAGGTTCGGTGGCGCCCATGGCCTTTGACAGGTTCGATGCCGCCGCCTGCAGCGACTCGGTACAGGCTTCAATGCTGACGCTCAGACGACTTTTGATGTACGGGATCGTTATCGCGGCCATCACGCCCCGGTCGGTGAAGACGGGGCAGGAGATGTCGGTGATACTGTCGGCATACTGGCTTTTTAATGTGAGATACCCTTTGGCGCGGGCGCGATCGGCCTGATCTTCGAAGGCCTCCCATTCCGCTTCGGACACTGTCGGTTGAAGCGCGGCGCGCCAGGCGTCACGAATCTTGGGCCGTTGAAAAGCGTACAGCACAATACCTGATGCGGTCTCGATGATGTCTTGTCGAAAGCCCACCCGGATATGAAAACTGGGTATGGCCGGGGCGTCCATCTGCCCGATGACAACCGTCTGGTCATCGGCGGAGACAACGAGATGGCAGGCCTGCAGGACATTTTCCGTCAGCGATCTCATGACCGGGACGGCGTGGTCGAGCAGGTTCTTGCTGATTCCGCGCGCCATACCCAGGGCAAAGAGCTTGTTGGTGACTTCGTAACCGCTTTGATTTTCGGCCATTTCGACATAGCCGCGGTTCTCCAGGACCTGAAGCATGCGAAAGAGTTCGCTTACCGATTTGTCGAGTTGCTCGGAAATTTGCTTGGGCGGCATCGGGCGCGGAGACGATGCGAGGAGTTCGATAATATCGAGTCCCTTCTCCAGCGCCGGTGCACGATAGCGCAAGTCACCTGTGTCATCGTCTTCTGTCGTTTCGGATCGCCGTCGGCCCATGGTCAATCTTTGCATCGTCTGGTTGGAAAGCCTTCGGGTATCGAACCCGCGCTTGATACAGTGCTTACCTTTGGATGCATGAGACGTCAAACAGTCAACATCATATATGAAAAACGGGCAGCGAGAATGTCGGGATGAAACCGTTGAATTCTAAGGTAAGCGAGGCGACCGTTTTACAAAAGAAAGTGAATTTTATATTTGATTTCTTCGTCGTGCTGTCATAGGCTGTATGGGCTTCTCTTGCCAACGAAGCGACAACTTTTCTACTCGTCTGGTTCGTCTTCCCTGACAGTTCTGGCGAGAAAACCCTCTTGTTGTCTGACAAGAGGGTTTTTCTTTACACGAATCCTGGCCGGGTGTCGCCTGTTTGCGGTATTATAAGATCACATATAAAATAGTATTTTATATTTGACGTTTTGTTGTTCAGGGTTTAATAAGATAGCAAGCGGCTCATCGGGGCATGGTCCCTACTGTGTTCGAGCAGGCTTATCTAAGCCACCTCTTCGTCTCCCTCGTCTCAGGTGGTCTCTTCACTTCCTCCCTTGCCTTGTAGGCAAGGGATTTTTTTTAAGTGAGCGGGCTGACTGCGTTACACGTGCGTCCAGATTAGCCGTCGACACGTGAAATTTGTGACAAGGGCGCAACATCTCGTTACATTTATATATGAATGTAAAATTCATACTTGAAGTTTTTTGCATCTGGCGCAATGGTCCGACAAATGGCCGGGGCCGGATCTGTCCATAATCAATAAAGAAACGGCCACGGGCGAGAATCAAAGCGAGGAAACGGGAAATGAAATTATCTACGCGTAAATTAATGCTGGGTGGCACTGTGTCGGCTCTGGCCGTCATGACGATCGCCATGTCCGCGCAGGCTCAGGACACTACATCCACTACGACTGACGCGACTGACGGCGATAATGTCGTTGTCGTCACGACGCGCCGCAAAGCGCTTCAGAGCGCAATCGATATCAAGAGGAAGTCCGACACAATCGTCGATTCGGTTGTCGCGGACGAGGCTGGCAAGCTGCCAGACAATTCGATCACCGAAGTTCTTCAACGCGTGTCGGGCGTGACTATATCCCGTTTCACCGGGGCCAACGGAGGCAACACCGCGTTCCAGATCGAAGGTACGGGCGTCACCGTGCGTGGTCTTCCTTTCAATTCGAGCACGCTCAACGGCCAGCAGTTGTTCAGCGCCAACGGCGCGAGCGCCATCAGCTGGAACGAAGTCACGCCCGAATTGATGGCCGGTGTCGATGTCTACAAGGCGTCGCGCGCAGACCTGATTGAAGGCGGGACGTCGTTGATCAATCTTCGCACCCATCTGCCGTTCGATTTCAAGACCCCCCAGCTCAACCTCACGGTTGGCGCCAGCTACGGCACTCAGGTGAAAAAGGCTTCGCCTCGCGTTTCCGCCATGTTCTCAAAGCGTTTCGACACCAAGATTGGTGAAATTGGCGTGTTGTGGGATTTGGCCTACAGCGGTCTGCACCAGCAGAGCAGCAACTTGCAGGTCGGCGCCATGTTTGGCGGGTATTCGCCGACTTCCACGCGTAGCGATCACATGGCTTTTGTTCCCAGCTCGTTCAACTGGAGCAACAACATTAGTCAGCGCGAGCGGTACGGCGCCTATCAGGCCCTCCAGTGGAAGCCGTCGGACAACCTGACGCTGACCAATACCGTGTTCTACTCGCAATATGTCGACGATGGTTGGTCGAACAGCGGTGGCGTGGGGTCGAGCCCAACCGCCTCGTCCGCCGTTATGCCCAAGGTCGGCAGCCAGGTTGACTATGATTCCAATGGCGCCTTCCAGAAGGGTAGCCTTACCGTCGGGTCCACCGGCAATTCGGTGGATTGGCAGAACACGACCGCGAGCCCCAGTTTTATAGCGGCGAACGGCTGGTTCCCCGCCCACTACAGGATCGATTGCGGCGGCGTCTTCGGCAGTCCCGCGTCGTCGCTTCAGTGGGACTGGTCGGCCAATGGCGGTGTCGATCCGTCGAATCCCCCTGCAGATTGGGATGGCAAGCGTCTGGTGCAGTGTGGCCCAGCAGGCACGTTTAACCCGAGCGGCGGAGCGTCGGCGTCGCGCGGCGAAAGTTCCACACTGGATATTTCGCAGAGCTTCGTCTGGACGCCTGGAGAGCGCATAGCGTTGCGTGGTGGCGTGCAATATGTCAGTTCCCGCGCGACCGGGGAAAACATGTTTGTGGGCCTCGCTCAGACCAGCCCGCTGGTGACGTCGATGGACGCCGACCTGACGGGGGCGCTGCCAATGTTGTCAGGCCTTTCCACCGCCGGTCTGCTCGACAAGAGTAAGGCGTATCTCAGCAGTTTCGGCTATCATAAACCCAATAACAAGGGGACGATGGTCTCTGCCCACTTCGATGTTCAATACCAGGTCAGCGATGATGGCTTCCTGCGTAGCATCAGTTTTGGCGGTCGCTCCGCCACCCGCTCCGAAAACGACGACAATGTGGGGACCTATTGGGCGCCACTTAGCCAGTCCTGGCTGGGGAATCCGTGGGGGTCGCATCCCGGAGACCCGAGCTATGGCGCGGGAAATATTCTGTATCTGACGAATCCGAACGTCCGGTCGTCCGATTATGAAGTCGCCACCTTCCCGAATTTCTTCGGCGGCCAGGCGGCTGTTCCCGCGCAGCTTTTCGTCCCCAGCCAATCGCTCATGCAGAGCTATGACTGGTACCATTTGCTCAATACCTATAACGGCCAGCTGATCGAAGATGAAGTCACCAAGCAGATGCGGCCTCGGACCAGGGAAGAGTATTGGCGGGACAATATCGATCAGGGGCTGAACAGGACCGAAAGCCGCATCGCCACGAATGCCGTCTATGTCCAGGCCAAGTTCGCGCACAATGGTTTCGGATTCATTCCGGCGTTCTCCGGTAATATCGGCGTTCGTGCGTTCACCGAAACTCTGACGGCGAGCGGTCTTCTGTCAACGCCGGACGCTCAGAACCTTGCTCTGACCGTAAAGGACAGCATTGATTACTACAACGCGCAGCAGCAGCAGAAAAATGATCCGAATTCATCGCCGGTGTTCCCGACGCTGTATGGGTTTGTCAAGGCTTATAGTACACAGACCCGGCACTACAAATACAATCGCGTTCTGCCTTCGTTCAACATCAAGTTCGACGTAACCGACAAGTTCATCATTCGCGCTGCGGCGTCGACGGCGTCGGCTCCGCCGAATCTCAACGACATCCGCGCGGGTGGTTCGATTGGCCCGAGATCGGTTTCTGCCGGGAATCCACAGGCGCCCGGGGTTCTCACAGGCGTTTCCGTCAACGGTGGCGGTGCGGACCTGAAGCCGACCATGATCAACAGCCAGGATATCACGTTCGAATACTATCCGTCGTCGTCCAGCTTCTTCTATGTCGATCTGTTCGCCAAGCAGATCGATGATCTCCCGGTGTTCCATTCGTTCATCGCCAACAATCTTCCTATTCCGGCTCTGGCCTTTGACGGTGGTGCGCCTCTCCCGCCCAACCCAACCGACCCAAACAGCGTCGCCCCGCCGTGGGTCGGGACGCCGACAACACTCGATCTTCCGTGGCTCTATCTGCAGAACAAGACGTCGGAGCAGAAGGCTTATATCCAAGGCTTTGAGATCGGTGGCCGCAAGTTCTTCGATCAACTGCCAGGATGGCTCCGCGGGTTTGGCCTTGATGGCAACCTGACCTATATCGACAGCAGAAACCCTGCCCAGCAGGCCAACAGCGTGTTGACCACGCCTCCGGTCGGTGGTTCGCTGCCGGGCCTCAACCCGGATGGCACGGTGCCGCAGACCTACCCCGACCTCCCCTATGCCGGGTTGTCGAAGTGGTCCTACAATATCCAGTTGTTGTACAGCCGCGACAAGGTCAATTTCCGTCTGGCATACAACTGGCGCGACAAGGCGTTGCTGTCGACCAACGTCAATCCGCTGTCCTATGCGACGAGCGGCGGCAACCCCTACATCCTCAACACCAGCCCGACCAACTTTGACAGCGCTCATTCCTATCCAGTGTACAACATGGTTCCGGCCTACATGGCCGAAGCTGGTTATCTGGACCTGGGCTTTGACTACACCTTGAGCAGCAAGGTTTCCGTGTCCTTCAACGCGAACAACCTTCTCAACACCAAGTCAAGAACGCTTCAGGAGCCAGTGCCTGGCGTGTTCGAGCCGTACGACTTCAACGTCAGCGATCAGCGCTACGAGGTCACCGTACGGGCGCGCTTCTAGCGGTCTGAACGGGGAAGGGCGCTTCATCAGGAAGCGCCCTTCCTTTTATAAGTACAGTCTAGAGCATGATGCATTTAGGTTGAACGCATCATGCTCTAGGTTTTTGTTTTGTCGCGATATTTGGCCAAAAAACGCTGCACACTTTTTGGTATATCGCTCTAGCTGCCGGGCCTTCTCGATCGCTTATCGCCGGCGGCTTACGCGACTTGACCGACATCCAACCCCCGCATAGCCTGAACCCATTCGCCAGACATGGCGTCGGATGCGTTCATGGCGAGGTATGTTTATGAATAGCGTACAGCAACAGGAAATCGTCATATTGGGTGGTGGCGCGGCGGGATGGATCGCGGCTGCGCTGCTGGCCAGGAAGACGGATCGCAGTCAAGTCCGCATAACTCTGGTTGAATCCGAGGAAATCGGCATCATAGGCGTCGGGGAGGCGACGGTCCCGGTGCTGGCGCTCTGCAACGCGTTGCTCGGCATTGAGGAACATGACTTTATTCGCAGCACCCAGGGCACGTTTAAGCTGGGCATTGAATTTTGCGACTGGGGCGTGGCCGGAAACCGGCATTTCCACGCGTTCAGCGATTATGGTCGCCAAGTTGACGCGGTATCGACCCACCACTACTGGCTGAGATTGCGGCAATCCGGCGATGAGCATCCGATCGATGACTATTCGTTCGCCTACGCCGTGGCCAAGAACAACAATTTTGCGCCTATGGATCCGCAGAATTCGCGCTATCACTATGCCTATCATTTTGACGCCACATTGTACGCCCGCTATCTGCGGGACGTGGCGACCGGGCTGGGCGTGCAGCGTATCGAAGGCAAGATGACGCACGTCGATCTGGATAGCGCCTCTGGCAATATCACCGCCATCCATCTTGCCAATGGCACTAAGGTTTCCGGCGACCTGTTCCTGGATTGCACGGGTTTCGCGTCCGAACTGCTGGGAAAGGCGTTGGACACGCCATTCGTTGACTGGTCGCGCTGGTTGCTTTGCAACAGCGCCATGGCAGTCCCATCGAAACGTACCGGCACGCCCATGCCGTTTACGCGATCCACTGCCCACGCCGGGGGCTGGCAATGGTCTATTCCACTGCAACATCGCAGCGGCAATGGCATGGTCTATAATTCGGATCTCTGGGGCGACGATGCGGCGCGTGACGCCTTGCTAAGCAATATCGACGGCGAACTGCTGGCTGAGCCGAGGGTGTTCCGCTTTACATCCGGGCATCGCAAGCAGTTCTGGAACCGCAACTGTATAGGGATCGGTTTTGCCTCCAGCTTTCTCGAACCGCTGGAGTCGACCGGCCTGCAGTTGATTATCCAGGGGGTCTTGAAGTTGCTGCAATTCTTCCCCCACGGGACCATCAACCCCGTTTTGCGCGACGAATATAATCGCATGTCCACCCGCGAGATCGAGCGCATACGCGACTTCATCATTGCGCACTATTACCTCTCACGCCGCCCCGAGCCATTGTGGGCGGCGTGCCGTAACATCGAGATACCTGACAGCCTTCGGCACAAGCTTGAGGTCTGGAACGCCAGCGGGCAAATCGCGCTGGGTGATCTCGAGTCCTATATGGAGCCGAGTTGGCTCGCAATCCTGCTGGGCAACGGCGCCATTCCAGCGCGCTACGCCGTAGCGGCTGATCTCCATCCGTTGGAGCAGGTCCGCAAGGGTATGGAATCGCGCCGTGAAGAGATCATACGTTCGGCGCAGGCCGTCACTTCGCATCAGGATTTCATCAATCAGTACTGCAAGGCCCCCTGAACGGTGCAGTTTATCCGGGGCCAGAGCAAAAGGACGTGACAGCGATTGCACTAGGAAGCGACCGAACACCTTACCCCGTCATGATAAATTCCTACGCGGATGAGGTACGGCATCATGTTGCTGACTGTCCGTACTCCGGTGATTAAACAGCCAGATCAAATAAAAACAAAAGGTGAGGATCATGAAAACGCCAAAGGATGCCAAGGCCTTACTTTGCGTCGGCTTCATAGCTTTTCTGGGTGGCGCCTCAGGACATGCGCAGGAAGCGAAGATCAAATCAGAGCCCTACATATGGGCGACCGCACCGATGGGGGCGGGCGGGTTCGTCGACGGCTTCGTGTATCATCCGACCGAAAAGGGCTTGATGTACGCCCGCACCGATATCGGTGGGGCCTATCGCTGGGAGCCGGCGACCAAGTCCTGGCTTCCACTTCAGGACGGCATGGTTCGGGGTGACGACTTCGGCGTCCTCAGCCTGGCGCTTGATCCGCGTGATCCGAACAAGGTGTATCTGGCCACGGGTCTTTATACAGGTCAATGGGCCGGCAACGGCACGGTGTGGCGATCCAATGATCGCGGCCTGACCTGGGAATCCTCAGAGCTTGCGGTCAAGTTGGGCGGAAACGAGAATGGCCGGGGCGCCGGCGAGCGCATGCAGGTCGACCCCAACCTGGGCAGCATTCTCTTGCTGGGGACAACCAAGGACGGACTGCTGAAAAGCAGGGACGGGGCGAAAACCTGGACGAAGGTGACGTCCTTCCCTGAAACAGCCGTGACATTTGTCCAGTTCGATTCGAAATCCGCTGAAAAGGGTTCAGCCACGCCGACGATATATGCCGGGACGGAGAACAAGGATCGCAACCTCTATGTCAGCAACGACGGCGGTGACACCTGGACGGTTTTGGCCGGCACACCCAAGGGCTTTGTCGCGCATCACGCGGCTTTTGACGCGTCAGGAAAGGCGCTTTACGTCACCTTTGCCGACCATCCCGGGCCTAATGATTGTCGTGACGGCGCCGTCTACGCCTACAGTCTGGCGGACAAGAAATGGAGCGACATCACACCGCAAAAGCCGGGCAATGGCGGTCCGACCTTCTGCTATGCCGGCGTGAGCGCAGCTGCCACCGCCCCGGGGACAGTAGTCGTTTCGGCAGCCAATCGCTGGTGGGGAGGCGGCGACACCATCTTCCGCAGCACCGACGGCGGCAAGCATTGGACCGACATAGCCCCGCTGTCAAAACACTCCGCTGAGCATTTCCCCTGGATACTGGCCGACAACAAGGGCGAGGAAAGGATGGGGAGCTGGATCTGGGACGTGGAGATCAATCCATTCAATCCGGACGAGGCAATTTACGGCACAGGCGCCGGGCTTTGGATGACCGGTAACTTGACCGCCGCGGATCGCAAGGAGACCGTCAACTGGTCCTTCGACGTCGAGAATTTCGAGGAGATGGCGGTTCTGGACATGGTCAGCCCACCTGCCGGCGCGCACCTGATCGTTTCGGTCGGCGATGTGGGCGGCTTCCGCCACCTCGATTTCGAAAACTCGCCGGGTCTGGATGGCGGCTATTACCAGCCTGCGGCTGGATCCAACCGCACGGTTGACTTCGCTGAACTCAATCCGGGTTTTGTGGTGCGAACGGCAGACGGCGACAGCGCCAAGACCAATGCGTTTTACTCGCTTGATAACGGCAAGACCTGGCGCGATGTGCCATCGAAGCCGCCCCTGGTTCTGCATGACGACAAAGGCTGGTATGCGCCCGGCAGGATTGCCGTTTCGGCCAGGGGGACCTCCATGGTCTGGGCCACCGGAAAGGGCGATGTCTACTATTCGATCGATCGTGGCCAGACGTGGAAACCGACCACCGGCGCGCCTCGCCTCAACCGTGCCCTGCGCCCATTCTCGGACCGGGCGGTGGATGGCGTTTATTACATCTACAATCGGGACACCGGCGACATGTCGGCAAGTGCCGATAACGGCGCGACCTTCCAGGTCTTTGCCGCAGGACTGCCGAAACTCGACGGCTGGCAGCAAGATGTGCAGGCGAGCGCCGTGCCGGGCCGTCTACGGGATATCTGGCTGCCGGGCCCCTGGGGAATTTTCCACGCGCGCGACGCAAAATCAAAATTCAAGCAGATCGACGGGTTCACCGAGGTTTCGGGCGTCGGTTTCGGGAAGGCAGCCGATGGTGCAGACTATCCGACGGTGTTCGCCTGGGGGCATTACAAGGGAAAACTCGGCATCTACCGTTCGACGGATGAAGGCAAGTCCTGGCTTCGGATCAATGACGACGCCCATCAGTATGGCAGTGGCGCTATGCTGATCGGCGACCCACGGGTTTTCGGACTCGTCTATATTGCGGGACGCGGAGTCGTTGTCGGCGTGCCCGACCAGGCGCCAGGACAATGAGCAGGAAAGTGAACATGATGACGGGATATTGGAAACGGCCGGGTTGCTCCGCGGCGCGCGGCTTGATGCTGACGGTGGCCATGGCCTGTCTGGCGCTTCCGGCCATGGCGGACACGCGCAGTTTGTCGCAGGATTGGCGGGTTCATCGCGGCGAGGCTGCGGGCGCCGAACGGCCGGCATTCAATGATCAGGGCTGGCAACGCGTTTCCACGCCACACGACCTGTCCATCATGGATAAACCCGATGGCTCGGCGCCTTTCGATGCAAAGGCTGAGGCCGGTCAGGATTCCGGCTATCTGCCCGGCGGCATCGGCTGGTACCGGCGTAACCTGACTCTGACCGCCGATGAAGCCGCCCGTATCGTTCGGTTGAATTTCGAAGCCGTCTATATGGATGCCGATATCTGGCTGAACGGGCAAAAGGTGGCGGCGCATAAGTACGGCTATACAGCCTTCACGGTTGACCTGACCGGAAAAGTTCGTGCCGGCGAGAATGTTATCGCTGTCCGGGTCAATCATCCCGATCCGTCGTCACGCTGGTACGCAGGCACAGGCATCATCCGGCCGGTGACTCTGGACGTGCTGAACTGTGTGCATATCGCGCCTGACAGCGTATCCGTGACAACGCCTGTCGCCACCGGCGAGGCTGGTGTCGTGGCCGTCGACACCTCCGCCAGCAACTGCGCCGCCAAGCCGGCCAAGGTCGAACTGGTAGCGAAGGTGGTTTCGCACACAGGCGAAACGGTCGCGCAGACCTCGCAAAAGCAGACGGTCGGCGCCAAGGCCAGGATTGAACTGAATAGCCGCCTCAATGTCGTCCGTCCGGCGCTTTGGTCACCGGATGCGCCGAATCTCTACACCCTTGTTCAGGAATTGCGCGTCGATGGCGTGATCGTCGATGAACGCCGGACGCGGTTTGGCATGCGCACGGTCACGATCGATGCCGTCAACGGCCTGCGGCTTAACGGCAAGCCCGTGGAACTGCGCGGGGGCAATATCCACCACGACAACTACATGCTGGGCGCGGCCGGTGTTCCAGACGCCGATCGCCGCAAGGTCGCGCTGATGAAGTCTGCGGGCTATAATGCCATCCGCAACGCCCACAATCCGGCCAGCCAGGCAACGCTGGAAGCCGCCGATGAGTTGGGGATGCTGGTTATCGATGAGGCGTTTGACAGTTGGGGCAAATCCAAGCGCGCCCAGGATTACACCCGGTTCTTCGCCGACAACTGGGCGCAGGATATCGACAGTCTCGTCACCAGCGGTCGCAACCACCCCAGTGTTATCTTCTGGAGTATCGGCAACGAAATCCCCGAGGACGGAACGCCGGAAGGCGTTGCGACCGCGCGGAGACTGGCCGGCCGCGTGCATCTTGGTGACCCCACGCGGCCGGTCACCCAAGGCGTGAATGCCGATCCGCCGAAGAGTTCATTGCAGTTCGATCAGCTCGACGTCGCCGGTTATAATTACAAGGCGCATCAGTTCGATGATGAGCACAAGAATTTCCCCAACCGGGTCATCTACACCTCTGAGTCGGTTTCGAAGGACGCGTTTTCCTACTGGCGTGCCGTTGAGACCAAGCCCTGGGTCATCGGAGACTTTGTCTGGACAGCCGTCGACTATCTTGGCGAGGCCGGCATAGGATGGATGGGCTATAGCCAGGACTGGCAAAAGCTGGGGCCTTACCCGTGGAACCTGGCCTATTGCGGTGAAATCGACGCCACCGGCCGCAAACGACCCGCGGCCTATTACCGGGAAGTCCTGTGGAAGACCGGCATCAATCCGGTATCGGCCTTCGTCAAGCAACCCAAGGGCACCGAGGACCTGCCCGACCGGGATCATTTCCCGACAACGCCGCCGCACCTCGACTGGTCGCTGGACGATGTGCACCCCAACTGGACCTGGCCCGGACAGGAAGGTAAACCGCAGGAGGTGGTGGTCTATTCCGAATATCCGGAAGTCGAACTGTTCCTGAACGGGAAGAGTCTTGGCCGCAAGGCGACCAGCGTGGCAACGGAATATAAGGCGGTCTATTCGGTGCCATACCAGGCCGGCCAATTGCTGGCTGTCGGCTATAGCGGCGGCAAGGAAGCCGGGCGTTGGGAGCTTAAGACGGCGGGCGCGCCCGCCACTGCGAAAGTCACGGCTGATCGCACGCAACTGACAGCCAACGGCCAGGACCTTGCCTACGTGGCAATCGAACTGTTCGACGCCAATGGCACGCCGGTCTATGCGCGTGGCGACGAACGCCGGGTGAAGGTCCGCGTGCTGGGGGCCGGACATCTGGCGGGACTTGGCAACGGCGATCCCCAGGACGTGTCCAGCCTCAAGTCCGGCGATCGCATGACTTTCCATGGCCGGGTCGTGGCGGCTATCCAGGCCGGCACAAGCGCCGGACAGGTTAAAGTCGAAATCGAGGTCGAAGGGCTGCCACTGCAAACCTTGCGGCTGGAAGCGATCTCGTTTTAAACATTTTCGATTCAAGGAATGAGTGCAATGAAATACCGGGTCACCGCAGGATTAATCGCAAGCGCGCTCGCGCTGGCTGCAGCCGCAGGCGCTCAGGCGCAGGCGGCTTTCGGGCTGGCGCCGATTTTCACCGACCACGGCGTATTGCAGCGGGATAAGCCTGTAGCGGTCTGGGGACGGGCCGAGCCCAACGCGACGGTGAGCCTGAAGCTGTCGAGCGGCAGCCAGGTCCTGGCAAATGTCAGCGGACGTGCGGATGCATCGGGTGTGTTTTCGCTGGCGCTGCCGCAACAGAAGACGGGCGGCCCTTATGTGCTGACGCTTACGGACACAGGTGGCCATACACAGACCTTGCAGGACATTCTGATCGGAGACGTCTGGCTCTGTTCCGGCCAGTCGAACATGGAGTTTGCGCTCAAAGACGCAAACAACGGGGACGGGGAGGCCGCCGGCGCGACCAACCCCTCGCTGCGCATTTTCGACGTGCCGCGGAACTCACAGCCGGTGCCGGTTACCGGTTTCGCCAGACCGACGCAGTGGCAGGTATCGTCGCCGGCGTCGGCCGCCAATACCTCCGCCGTATGTTATTTCATGGCGCGGCAACTCGCTGAAACCTACCACGTACCGCAGGGAATGATCCACGCGTCCTGGGGAGGAACGGCATCGCAATTGTGGACAAGCCCGGAGGGGCTGGCATCGATTGACGAGATGCGCGAAAACCTCAAGGTCATGGATCTGTACCGCACCGATCCCAAAAGCGCGCTTGCAAACTGGAAGACTTATACCGACGCCTGGTGGCGCACCCGCGATCCCGATTTCGCGCAGGTCGGCCAGTGGTCGAGCCAGAAATTTCCAGATACGACGTGGCCAACCCTGGTTGCGGCGGGCGCGTGGGAAAACAGCGGGGTTGACGCTTTAAAAGCATTCGACGGCATCGTCTGGTATCGTCAGACCGTCACGTTGACGGCTGAGCAGGCCGCGCACGCAGTCGCGATCGACCTAGGCCCGGTGGACGATTCCGACACGACTTGGGTGAATGGCAAATGGGTCGGCGCGACAGATGGCTGGGACCGGCCACGTCATTACGTCCTTCCCAAAGGTGTGCTGAAGGCCGGCGCCAACGTCATCGCCATCCGGGTTCTGGATACCGGCGGCGGCGGCGGCCTTCATGGCGCACCGTCCGATCGCGCACTGATGCTCGATAATGGCGCGCGTGTCGTCCTGTCTTCGGAGTGGCGATACCATATCGGCGCCGATATCAGAACCGTTGGCGCCGCACCGACCGCGCCGTGGGCGGAAGCCGGCGGGTCGTCCGTGCTTTATAACGGGATGATTGCGCCACTGGTGCCCTACACCCTGAAAGGCATTGCCTGGTATCAGGGTGAGGCAAACGCGGGTAACGGGGCGCTATACGCCAAGCTTCTGCCGGCCCTGGTGAAGGACTGGCGCGCGCAATTCCATGCGCCGGATCTGCCGTTTCTTCCGGTTCAGCTAAGCGCGTTTGGTTCGTCTCAGGATGTGCCCTACGCGTCGGGCTGGGGCGAGGTGCGGGATATCCAGCGCCGCCTCGAGCGCGATGACAAGCGCGTAGGCATGGCCGTCAGCTATGACGTCGGCGACCGCTTCGACATTCATCCGACGCAGAAGCGCCAGGTCGGTCTGAGACTGGCGTTGGCCGCGCGCAAGGTGGCCTATGGCGAAGCATTGAAACTGGGGCCACGCCCGGAACGCGCCTATCGCCGCGGCAACGATCTGGTTGTCGACTTTTCCGATGTCAACGGCACCCTCAAGGCCTACGGAGGCAAGGATCTGCTGGGCTTCGAGGTCTGCGCGGCATCTTGCCATTTCGCCAGCGCCCATATCGAAGCGGGTTCGGTCGTCCTCCCGGGCGAAGGCAGCCAAGACGCGAAATCCGTCCGCTTCGGGTGGTCGGACGCGCCTATTCTCAACCTCTTCGACGCTGGCGATCTTCCGGCTTCGACCTTCGCTATCGACATAAAATAGGCGCATGGGGGCGCGTGAGATTGCCTTTCACACGCGCCCATGCCCAAGATGGACAAAACTTTTGGAAAACGTCATGACACGATTTGGTCGCGGGCTGGTGAGTGGCCTCGTACTCGCACTCATTTGCAGCAGCGCGGCCTATGCCGCTACAGATCCGTTGGCGGCAACGGGACGCTGGAGCGCGGTGACAACGGGACAGGCCGCGACACCGCCCATGGGCTGGAATTCGTGGAACGCCTTCCATACAGATATCACCGAAGCCAAGGTTCTCGATTCCGCCAAGGTCATCGTCGCCAGCGGCCTGGCGGCTAAAGGCTACCGCTATATCAATATCGATGACGGCTGGTGGCTGAAGCGACGCACGACCGACGGACGGATGATCGTGCGAACTTCCCTCTTTCCTTCGGCCGCCGTCGGCGGGGCGGAAGAGACCAGCTTCAAGCCGTTCACCGACAGCATCCACGCCATGGGTCTGAAGGCCGGCATTTATTCGGATATCGGCGCCAATAACTGTTCCCAGGCTTTTGGCGGCCCAAATACGCCAAACCTGCCCGAGGGCACGGTCGCCGAGCGCGAGGTGGGACTATACGGCCACGTCGATCAGGACATTAAGCTGTATTTCGGCGAATGGGTGTTCGACTATATCAAGGTCGACGCCTGCGGCATCCGGGCTTTCGGCCCGGACAATGGACGCGTCAAGGCCGGCCAATACCGGGCATTGGGGCCGCTGATCGACTTCAGCGAAATCCGCCGCACCGACATCCCTGCGGTCCGCAAGCTTTACCAGCAGGTTGCCGATGCGATGCGCCGGGAAAACCCGGACGGCGACTATATCTTTTCCATTTGCGCCTGGGGTTCGGCGGATGTCCGCGCCTGGGCGAAGGACGTCGGCAACCTGTCACGCACCAGCGACGACATCACACCGAACTGGACGCGGATGCTGGCCAATTTCGACAGCGCGGCCAATCGCGCGCTGTACGCCCATCCGGGCTCATGGAATGACCCCGACATGCTGTTCATCGGTCATGGCGACTTCGATGAGCACCATCTGACCGAGGCGAAGTCGCACTTTGCGCTGTGGTCGATGCTGTCGGCGCCGCTGTTGATCGGCTACGATCTGCGTAATGCGCCGCAATCGCTCATGAATATCCTGGGCAACAGCGACATCATTGCCGTCAACCAGGATCCGGCCGGCAACCAGGCCGTGCTGGCCTATGACAGCGACGACGTCCAGATTCTGGTCAAAACGCTCAGCAACGGTCACAAGGCTGTGGCGATCTTTAATCGTGGCCTTGAGGCAACTGACGTCACCCTGACGGCCCGTCACCTGAAACTCGCAGGAAACGCACCGGTTGCGCTCAAGGACCTGTGGAGCGGCAGCAGCCTGCCTGCCTTTACCGGCGAAACGAAGCTGCATCTTGACCCGCGGCAGACCCTTATCTTCGACGCCACCGGCGCACGGGCGCTGACGGATGGTCTTTATCTGTCGGAAATGCCCGGCCGTGTGAATCCTGCCGTTGACGGTGTGAACCTGCCACAGCCGGATCCCACCATCCATCGGATGAAAAATCCCTGGGCAGGCACGACCGACACGGGGGAACCGCCCGCCTATACCGGCTGGGGCGGCGCCCAGGCGGACGCCACGCCGTACCGTCAGGCGCTGCGCGTCAACGGCCGCATGTACGAGACGGGTTTGGGCGTTCTGGCCAATTCGCGGTTCGAAGTCCGGGCCGATGGCGGCTTCCGCCGCTTCGTCGCTGAGGTCGGGGTTGACGATTCGACCTTTGATACGGATGATGCCGTGACCTTCTCCGTCTATGGCGACGGCAAGCTTCTGGCAACGTCCAGGCCGGCGCGCTTCGGCCAGCCGGTGCAGACCTTGCAGGCCAATATTGCCGGTGTAAAAATTGTCGAGTTGGTGGCGCGTGGCGCAACTGGCAAGACCAAGGTCCCGACTGTGGTTACATGGGGCAACGCTGCCTTCTTCAAGGATTAGCCCCATCCCTGGCAGGGCTTTGCGGCACTCGCCGCAGAGTCCCTCCCAAGGGGATATTTGTGACAACGGCACAACACTGCTGAACAATTCACGACTAAAAGCATATTTTATATTTGAATGGATCGAGCTGCGGCGGCTTTATAGCATCCCACGTTCGGCTTCCGCATGGGAGTCGTGCGCCAACAGGTCGCCGCATCAGGCGCCGATGACAAAAAAATGCAGTTTTTCGGGGAATAATAGTTATGACGTCGTCAACCGGATATAATCGCCGCAAGTTACTGGCTGCAGCCGGCAGCAGCCTTCTGCCTATCGCACTTATTGCCTGCGGCGGCGGCGGCGGAGGTGGCGGCAGCTCAGGTGGCGGCGGGGGAGGTGGCTCGAGTTCATCATCCTCGTCGTCCTCATCGTCCTCCTCCTCTTCTTCCTCTTCCTCTTCCTCTTCTTCAAGTGGACTTTACCCCAGCTACAATACCAGCCCGATCACGGCCAACTCGGCCGGCATGACCAGCACGGCGGCGCAGATTTCCGCCAAGATCAAGCTGGGCATCAACATCGGGAATACGATGGAGGCCAT
Source organism: Asticcacaulis sp. P4_H10 (assembly GCF_056400965.1). Taxonomy (NCBI): domain Bacteria; kingdom Pseudomonadati; phylum Pseudomonadota; class Alphaproteobacteria; order Caulobacterales; family Caulobacteraceae; genus Asticcacaulis; species Asticcacaulis sp. P4_H10. The sequence continues at coordinate 772,847 of NZ_JBFUKH010000001.1, forward strand.
CGGCGGCGAAACAGTCTGGGGTAATCCGCTTATCACCCAGGCGCTGGTGGATAAGTACAAGGCATTGGGCTTCGACGCCATCCGCCTGCCTTGCGCATGGGACGGGTACGCGAACCAGACCACAGCTCAGATTTCAGCCACCTGGCTCGACCGCGTGAAAACCGTCGTGCAGTATTGCATCAACGCCGACCTGTACGTCGTGCTCAACATCCACTGGGACGGCGGATGGCTGGAAAAGCATATCGATGCCGCCAGCAAGGACGCGGTCAACGCAAAGCAGAAAGCCTTCTGGGAGCAGATCGCCACCCACCTGCGCGACTTCGATGAGCGCCTGATCTTCGCCAGCGCGAACGAGCCTGACGCCAGTACGGCGCCGAACACGACCGTCCTGGTCAGCTATCACCAGACGTTTATCGATGCCGTGCGGTCGACCGGCGGCAGAAATGCCTACCGCACGCTCATTGTCCAGTCGCCGCAAACCAACACCGAATTAGCCGTGTCGATATGGCCGGGTATGCCCACCGACACAGCGGCGAACCGCCTGATGTTCGAAGTCCACTACTATGCCCCGTCGCAGTTCATGATCATCAACAAGGACGAGTCCTGGGGCAAGATGTTCTACTACTGGGGCAGCGGCAATCATTCCACCATCGAGCCGGACCGCAACTCGACACATAGCGAAGAGCCCTATGTCGACCAGCAGATGCTGGCGATGAAGACAAACTTTGTCGACAAGGGCGTCCCGGTCATCATCGGCGAGTACGGCGCGTGGCGCAAAACGCAGCCGCTGGACATGGCCAAGCACAACGCCTCTGTGGACTTCTGGAACAAGTATGTCACCCAGAAGGCGCTCGCCAACGGCGCCGCGCCCTTCTTCTGGGACACCGGCGGCCTCATCGACCGCACGACGCTTGCCGTCAAGGATCAGGCGATGCTGGATGCCCTGCTCATCGGCGCCGGCAAGAAATAAGCCAATCGCAACAGGTGAAGTACGGACTTGCTGTCAGGTCCGTACATTCCCGGCATGCCATAGCCATCCCGACCGGCGCCACAAATGCGCTTTCACACTTGAAACTATATTTTATATGTGATAATATTGTGCCCGGGCCACGTGACGTCGCGGGCAGAGATGTAACCTGTCTCTTTGCTGCCATCATCCGGAAAGCCGCTCGGATGTTGTGACGACTGGCCGTTGAGACCGAAATAAAAAAGTGGCGACGACAGACCGCTCAGACAACGCGAACAGGATGGAACGACAGATGAAGCAGGGTTTTGACAGCAATCGCCGCAAACTTCTACTGGCAGCCGGCGTGGCTCTGGTGCCGATGGGGCTCATGAGCTGCGGCGGCGGAGGTGGCGGCAGCTCAGGTGGTGGCGGCGGTGGCGGTTCCTCGTCCTCCTCTTCGTCGTCCTCATCGTCTTCGGCATCAGTGAAGCCCGCCACCATGCAATTCGGTATTCCGATCGTGGTGGATCAGTTCGGCTACCTGCCGTCGCAAACCAAGATCGCCATCGTTCGCGATCCCCAGGGTGACACCGTGGGGACTCTGTCCGACGGCACGCCGATCATCAGCTTCGATGCGTCCGATTCGTTTATGCCGGGCACGGTCTATGAGGTGGTCAACGCAGCGACGAACGCAGCGATCTACAGCGCCGCCCCAGTGGCCTGGAACGGTGGCGCGACCGATACCAGTTCCGGCGACAAGGCCTGGCATTTCGATTTCAGCAGCGTCACTACGCCGGGCGAGTATTTTGTCCGCGATGCCCAGCGCAACGTGAAGTCCTACACCTTCAAAATCGCCGCGGACGTCTATCTGCCAGTGCTCAAAGCTGCCGTGCGCTGTTTCTACTATCAACGCGCCGGACAGGAAAAGCTGGCCGTGCATGCTGGCGCCGGTTGGGCTGACGGCGCATCGCACGTCGGGCCGGGGCAGGACAGGAATGCCCGCCTGTACAGCGCCAAGACCGATGCCTCGACCGAACGTGACGTGTCCGGCGGCTGGTACGATGCCGGCGATTTTAACAAGTACACAAGCTGGACGGCTGGCTACATTGCCTTCCTGCTTTTTGCCTACAAGGAAAACCCCGGCGTCTGGAGTGACGATTACAATATCCCGGAATCGGGCAATGGCATCCCGGACATTCTCGATGAGGCGAAGTGGGGCCTGGACTGGCTCAGCCGTATGCAGGAGTCGAACGGTTCAGTCCTGTCGATCGTCGGCATGAGCCATGCCTCTCCGCCCTCGGCGGCCACGGGGGCAAGCTATTATGGTCCGGCCAGTACTTCCGCCACCCTCAATGCCGCTGCGGCCTATGCTTTGGGCGCCAGGGTCCTGGGCGCGATTCCGGCGCTGGCCACTTATGCTTCAGGCCTGCGGACACGGGCAGAAAATGCCTGGAACTGGGCCGTCGCCAATCCGAATGTCATCTTCCAGAACAACGATGCGTCCAACGGGTCGCAGGGGCTTGGAGCTGGCGGGCAGGAAACGGACGATCGCGGACGCCTGATGGCCAAGCTGATGGCGGCGGTCTACCTTTACGACGCGACGGGCAACACCGCCTACCGCAGCTTCGTCGATGCCAACTATACCGAAGCCAATCTGATCCGGTTCGGCAACTACGCTTCGCCTTACGAGGTCACCCTGCAGGACGCCCTTCTGCATTACGCCGACCTGGCCGGCGCAACCTCATCGGTCGCCGCGGCGATCCGCAGCAACTACCTCAACGGCGTGAATTCCGAGTGGACCCGCGGCAAGATCACAACCAAGGCCGATCCGTATATGGCCTTCCTCAACGACTATGTCTGGGGCAGCAATGCCATCAAGAGCAGTGTCGGCCTGTTGTTTACCGCGCTGAACGCTCACAATCTCGGTACGGTGCATACCACGGCCGACAACCTCAATGCGGCGTCGCACTACATCCACTACCTTCATGGCGTGAACCCGCTGGGGCTGTGCTACCTGACCAATATGTCCAGCCTGGGGGCGGAAAACTCGGCCAACCAGATATTCCATTCCTGGTTCTCCGATGGCTCGGCCAAGTGGGACAGTGCCGCTACATCGACCTACGGCCCGCCGCCGGGCTTCATCCCGGGCGGCCCGAACCAGACCCAGTGGGACTGGGACAGCCGTTGCCCGTCGATCAGTTCGGCGTGCGGGACGACCCGGCCGAAGCCGCCGTACGCGCAGCCCAAGCAGAAGTCGTACAAGGATTTCAATGATGGCTGGCCGTTGAATTCCTGGCCGATCACTGAGGTCTCCAACGGCTATCAGGTGGCCTATATCCGCCTGCTGTCGAAGTTCGTCTAGGCAGGAGGAGCGTCCGAAAACCGTAGGCGATCAACCAAATTAATGGCGGTGTCCCGAGCTGCCTACATACGCGTTCCAGTGCCGACCGGGAGGGACAGAAACGCACATTATCAGGAAAGACTATGGCCCATCTGACAAAACGCGCACTCCTGGGTGCACCTCTCCTGGCGGCGCTTGGTACGGCGGCAGCGACGACCGTGCAGGCTGAAACCGTAGCGGAAGCCTGCAAGACGGAAACGCCCGTCCAGTACGACCTGCCGATGGCGGCTGGGCCGTTCAAGCCGACCGTGGAGTCGCTCAAGACCTACCAGACGCCCGGCTGGTTCCGCGACGCCAAGCTCGGCATCTGGTCGCATTGGGGCCCACAGGCCGTGCCGCGTCTTGGGGATTGGTACGCGCGGAACATGTATTCACCGGGGCATCCGCAAAATACGCATCATGTGAAAACCTACGGTGAGCCGTCGAAGTTCGGCTACAAGGACATCATTCCCCTTTGGAAGGCCGAGAAGTTCGATCCTGAAGGCCTGATGGACCAGTACGTTGCCGCGGGCGCCAAGTACTTCGTCAGCATGGGCGTGCACCATGACAATTTCGACCTGTGGAATTCGAAGCACCACAGGTGGAACGCCGTCGCCATGGGACCGAAGCGGGATATAGTGGGCGCTTGGGCGGCGGCCGCCCGTAAGCGCGGCCTGCGGTTCGGTGTCTCCGAACACCTCGGCGCCAGCCACAACTGGTTCTACACCAGCCATCTGTTCAACCAGTACTGGCCTGAGCTTGGTGCCAATTACGACGGCGCCGATCCCAAGAACGCCGATCTGTATCACCCTGCGCACAACGAACCCTACCGCGGTCACGCCGACACCTGGTACACCACCAATCCGAAGTTTCATCAGATCTGGTACAACCGGATGCGGGATCTGATCGACAGCTACGAACCGGACCTGCTCTATTCGGATGGTGGACTGCCGTTCGGAGTCGTCGGCCGCAGCCTTATCGCGCACATGTATAACAAAAGCATTGCCCACGCGGGCCGCAACGAAGCTGTCTATAACTGCAAGGACGGAGGCTCCGGCGAATTCGACAGGGAAGCCTGCGTTCAGGATGTCGAGCGCGGTGTTCTGAAAGGGATCAGTCCATTCCCGTGGCAGACCGATACGTCTAATGGCGACTGGTTCTACAACGACGGTTATAATTATAAAACCGGCGCGGAAGTCATTCACATGCTGAGCGACATCGTCAGCAAGAACGGCAACCTTCTGCTCAATATCGCCCAGTATCCCGACGGCAGCCTGCCGCCGGAGTCTCAACAGATGCTGGTAGACCTTGCGGCGTGGATGAAAGTCAACAGCGAAGCCATCCATGGCACCCGCCCATGGAAAATCTTCGGGGAGGGGCCGACGGAAGGCGCCGCCGGAGCTTTCCAGGAAGGCACGCTTTATACGCCGCAGGATATCCGTTTCACCACGAAGGGCGAGACGCTTTACGCCATAACGCTCGGCGTGCCGCAGGGCAGCGTTGCCATCAAATCGCTGGCGCAGCAAGGCGGACAGGACATGCGCAAGGTGAAGAGCGTGAACCTGCTGGGCGTGAAGCGTCCGTGCGCCTTCCGCCAGGAGGCAAACGCTCTGGTGATCGATCTACCGATGGCTCCGCCGAACGCACACGCTCCGGCTTTCAAAATAACCTTCCGCGGCTGATCCATCAGGTCCCGAAAACAGGAGATATCATTGAAATTATCCCCTTTTCTGGCTGTTGGTTTAGCCATGATGTTCACGTGCGGAGCGGCCGTCGCGGCTGACAAGGAAAAGTTCCAGGTGGCCGTCACGGTGGACGATCTGGCGGTACACGGCGCCTTGCCGCCGGGGGTGACGCGTCAGCAGGTCGCCGACAATTTTCTGGCGGCATTCAAGGCGCATGGTGTCAAGGAAGCCTGGGGCTTTGTCAACGGCATGAGCCTGACCTGGGACCCGTCGTCCATCAGTGTCCTGGAAGCGTGGCGCGCGGCGGGATATCCCTTGGGCAACCACGGCTTTACACATATGAATGCGTCGCAGAATTCGATCGACGCCTTCAAGGCCGATATCGACGCCAATGAACCCCTCCTGGCTTCGCTGATGGGCCAGGAGGACTGGCGCTGGCTGCGCTTTCCCAACCTCAGCGCCGGTACGGACGCCACGCATGGCGAGATTATGCAGTACGTGAAGACCAAGGGCTACAAGGTCGCTGATGTGACCATCGCCCTTAACGACTGGGCCTATGCCGATGCCTATGCCCGTTGCATCGCCAAGGGCGACGCGACGGCGGTGGCGACCTTGCGCAAGGACTACATGCGTGACGTAACCGCCGCGATCAAGCGGGCACGTGTCTTGTCACAGAAGATCTATGGTCGCGACATTCCGCATGTGCTGCTGGTCCACATCGGCGCCCTCACGGGGGAGATGATGCCGCAGATCCTGGGCGTCCTGGACGCCGAAGGTGCGGAATATATTCGTCTGAAAGAGGCCCAAAGCGATCCTGCCTACGACTTCAGCGGCCCAGGAGCCGCACAAGGTGTCATGCTGGATCGCGTGGCGCAGGAACAGGGTATCGACATCCGCGACGGTTCTATCGCGTCCCTGAACGATGTCGGCCCGATCATGAGTATGTGCCAGTGATCCGTCAGGCGACAACTTCGATGCTTACACCAGGACTAGGACTGGCTCAGGCCCGATAATCGGGCGTCACTAAAGCGGCTTCCGACAGCCGCTTATACCCTTGCTCTCGTCCGTGCAAAGGCACGTTGGGCGCATCTTTATCAGGAAAGAACCCATGGTAAATCTGACAAAACGCACACTGCTCGGCGCGCCTCTCCTGGCGGCGCTCGGCACCGCTGCGGCAACGACCGTGCAGGCCGGAAGCGAAGCGGCGGCGTGTAAGACGGAAACACCCGTCCAGTACGACCTGCCCATGGCCGGCGGGGCGTTCAAGCCGACCGCAGAATCGCTCAAGACTTACCAGGCGCCCGATTGGTTCCGGGACGCCAAGTTCGGCATCTGGTCGCACTGGGGACCTCAGGCCGTGCCGCGCGTCGGCGACTGGTACGCGCGGAATATGTATGTCCCAGGGCATCCCCATTACGATCACCATGTAAAGACCTACGGCCAGCCGTCGAAGTCCGGCTATAAGGACATTATTCCTTTGTGGAAGGCTGAGAAATTCGATCCCGAAAGCCTGATGGACAGGTATGTTGCTGCCGGAGCCAAATACTTTGTCAGCATGGGCGTGCACCACGACAATTTCGACCTGTGGAACTCAAAGCACCACAGATGGAACGCCGTCGCCATGGGACCGAAGCGGGACATTGTGGGCGCTTGGGCAGCAGCGGCCCGCAAGCGCGGCCTGCGGTTCGGCGTGTCCGAACATCTCGGCGCCAGCCACAACTGGTACCATCCCAGCCATTTGTACAACCAGACGTGGCCGGAAAACGGCGTAGCCTACGATGGCGCCGATCCGAAGTACGCCGACCTCTATCATCCCCAACACAACGAACCATATCGTGGAACGGCGGACACCTGGTACACCAAGGATCCCAAATTTCACCAGATCTGGTACAACCGTATCAAGGATCTGGTCGACAGCTACGAGCCGGACCTGCTCTATTCCGACGGCGGTCTGCCGTTCGGTGTCGTCGGCCGCAGCCTGGTCGCCCACATGTATAACAAGAGCATCGCCAGGTCGGGCCGCAATGAAATTGTCTACAACGGCAAGGATTTTGGCTCCGGCGAATTTTACAAGGAAGCCTTTATCCAGACGGTCGAGCGCGGCGTTCTGGAAGGCATCAATCCACTGCCCTGGCAGACCGACACGTCCATGGGCGACTGGTATTACAGCGAGGGCTTTAATTACAAAACCACGACGAGTGTCATCCATATGCTGGCTGATATCGTCAGCAAGAATGGCAATATGCTGCTCAACGTCGTGCAGTATCCGGAAGGCGATTTGCCGCCGGAAACCCTGACCTTCCTCGACGAAATGGCCGCGTGGATGAAGGTCAACGGCGAAGCCATTCATGGCACCCGGCCGTGGACAGTTTTTGGAGAGGGGCCGACCGCAGGAACGCATGGCGCCTTCCAGGAAAGCGCCAACTACACGCCGCAGGATATCCGGTTCACCACGAAGGGCCAGTCGCTCTATGCCATAACGCTGGGCGTGCCGCAGGGCAGCGTAGCCGTCAAGTCGCTGGCGCAGCAAGGCGGACAGGAAACACGCAAGGTGAAGAGCGTGCAATTGCTGGGGGTGAAGCGTCCGTGCACCTTCCGTCAGGAGGCAAACGCCCTGGTAATCGACCTGCCGGCATCGCCGCCATCCGCGCACGCCGCCGCCTTCAAGATAACGTTCCGGGGATAATCGTCATGACCATGAAAGCTTTCGTCGCGAGTGCCGCAGCACTCCTCATTGCTGTCTCTGGGACGGCGCAGGCGCAGCCGGCGAAACTGCCGTCGGTTCCGCCGGCCGCGGGACTGTTCGTCGGGGCCAATTACCAGCCTGTCGACCGAACGCCGAAGCAAATTCACTACGATATCGCCCTTATGAAAAAGGCCGGGTTCAATGTGGTCCGCGTCGGCGACCTGTCGTGGGACTATTTCCAGCCCGCTGAAGGCGTTTTCACCTTCGACAAGTTCGACGCGGTCCTGAACGAGATGCAGGCCAACGGCATCAAGGTCATCCTCGATATTCCAGGCCAGCCGGCACCACTGTGGCTGCACCAAAAATACCCGGCCGTGGATCTGGTCACGCAGAACGGTACCCGGCTGTATCCGGCCGAACGCTACATGCAGAATATCAGCGATCCGGACTATCTGCGGCTGCTTGGCGACCTGGCCGAGACCATGACAAAACGCTATGGCAAGCATCCGGCGGTCATCGCCTTTGGCTACAACAATGAACTCGGCAACGGCTTCATGTCGTATTCACCGGCGGATCGCACCCGGTTCGTTGCCTGGCTGAAAAAGAAATACGGCACGCTGGATGCGCTGAACCAGGCGTGGGCGACGCAACGCTGGTCGCGTACCCTGACGTCGTGGGAGCAGGTGGAACTGCCGTACGGTGACGGTCCGGGGCCGTTTGAGCGCTATCTCGACCTGCATCGCTACTGGTCCGACGCCAGCGTCGACGTGCTCATGACCCTTGAGAATGCCCGGCGTAGAAACGCGCCGGACAAGCCGGCCATATCGAACCTGTGGGATTCGTCCGGACGCCGGGGCTTTGACTATCTCTCGACCTACAAGGACTATGTCAGTCACGGATCGCACGGCTACTACAATGGCGATGCGATCAGCGGCGGTTTCGAAACTATGATGATGCGTGGCGCACTGCCTACGCCCAGTTGGTTTGTCGAGTTCCAGGCCGGCGGTGGCGGCTATTACGGCCTGAAGGGCCGGTCGCGCATGTGGGGCTATTTCGGCCTGCTCAACGGCGCCCAGGGCATGCTTGCCTGGACCTTCAACACCCATCGGGGCGGCGAGGAACAGGCCCTGTTCGGCCTGGTCGACCACGACGACACCCCGTCGTGGAAGCTGGACGAATGGGGCCGGATGGCGTCCGAGTTCCGGACCCTGCAAAAGCTGGGCTTTCCGCGCAAGCTGGAGCCGCAGGCGGCCATCGCCTATTCCTTTGAGGCAAAGGTCGCATCCGAACCCGAAAGCTGGTCGAACACGGTCAAGCAGTATCTGACGACGTCGTACATGGACCAGAAGCACAACGCCTTCGCGCCCCTGTTCAACGACAATATCGACGTGGCGGTTATCAATATCGCTCATGAAGATCTGAGCCGGTACAAAATGGTCGTCGTGCCGGGTGAATACCTGATGAACCAGGCCGCTGCCGACAATCTGCGCCGGTACGTCAAGGGCGGCGGCACGGTTATCATGACCGCCATGTCCGACAAGGTGGACGAGACCAACCAGTGGTTCGGCACGCCTCTGCCTGGGCGTCTGACGGATGTCTTCGGCCTGAAAACCCGTGAGTTCTACCGCCATTACGCGCCGCTGACCGGTAAAATCGGCGACCAGGAATTCAAAAGCACAATCACCTTCTATGAAGTGCTGGAACCCACCACAGCCGAGGTGATCGGACGTATCTCCAACGTTCCGGACGCGCCTCCGATTGCGACCGTCAACAAGTTCGGCAAGGGCCAGGCCATCTATGTCGCCACGCCGGCACAGCCTGCCGTGATGCAGCCCTTGTATCGCAGCCTCTATACCCAGCTGGGTATCGTGCCCGGGCCCAAAACGCCGGAAGGCGTCTATGCCCGTGTCGTCGACGGCCGCACGCTCTATGTCAATGCGTCGTACGGGCCAAAGGACATCACCATTGACGGCAAAAAGACCAGTCCCCTTACGAAGAACAGTTATGACGGCACGCTGCACCTCGAAGCCGATGGTGTTGAACTGCTCGAATAATGTTCGCGTGTAACGCCAACAGTTGCCCGTTGCTTCCCATCCTCCCGACCCCGAGAAATATCCATGTTTGAACTCCTTGCCGCCGCCGCGGCAGCCCATATTGCCGTGTCATCGCCGGACGGAAGTCTGGAAATCCGGATCGCGCCGGACGCTTCCGGATACACTGTTTCGCGAAAGCAGGAGGAAATCGTCTCCACCTCCGCGCTTGGCCTGCAGATGGACGGCGCCCCGGATTTTCAGGACCTTCAACTGGTCAAGGCCAGGAAGAGGGACCGCAACCAGACCTATCGCCTGACGGCGACCAAGGCGGCCACGGCGAAAGACCATTACCGGTCGCAGGTGCTGACCTTCCGGGAAGCTTCCGGCCAGCACCACGAATTGTCGATCGAAGTCAGGGCCTATAATAACGGCGTTGCGTGGCGGTACCTCACGCCTGTGGGCCAGGCGGTCACTGTCGTGGACGAAAAGACAGGTTTCCGCCTGGCCGGAGATCCGACCTGTATCGTCTCGGAATACAAGACGTCACACGAAGACTACTGGAACCCCATCAAGGTCTCGCAACTCGATCCGTCGAAACTGTACGATTATCCGGTCGTGTGCGCGTCGCCCAGCGGCCGCACGCACTACGCCGTCGTCCAGTCGGATATTTCAGGCTATGCCGGCTCGGCGCTGAAGCCAGGCCCGGACGGCCTTCAGGTCGAGCTGTTCAGCCGCCTCGACCGCAAGGACATTTCGGTCGTCTCCGAAAACGGGCTGCAAAGCGGCTGGCGCGTGATCATGACGGCTGACCGCGCGGGCGATCTGATCGAGTCGCCGCTGATCGGCAACCTGGCGGCCCAGGCAAAGGGCGATTACAGTTGGGTGAAGCCCGGCAAGGCGGCATGGGACTGGTGGTCGGGCCCGACCGCCGGGGAGAAGCCGACGATGGAACGTTTCAAGCGCTTTATCGACTTCGCCGCAGAGTCCGGCTTGCCCTACTTCCTGATCGACGCCGGCTGGCCCTTGAACGCGACCCCCTGTTGCGATGCGGACCCGAAGACCGACATTACCCACGCGAACCTGGTGATCGATATGCCTGCCCTTGTCGATTACGCCGGCAAGAAAGGGGTAGGGCTCATGCTTTGGGCGCACTGGAAGCACGTCGAGCCCCGGATGGACGAAGTCCTGGATACCTATCAGCGCTGGGGGATCAAGGGCATCAAGGTCGATTTCATGGAGCGTGACGACCAGGAAATGGTCCAGTTCTATGGGCGGCTGGCGGCGGCCACGGCCAAACGCCATCTGCTGCTGGACATGCATGGGGCCTTTCCGCCAACGGGCCTGAACCGGACCTATCCGAACTATATTACGCAGGAAGGCGTAATGGGGGCCGAGTACAACAAGTTCGAGTGGGCGCAGATCACGCCGTCCCACAATGTCAAACTGGCCTATACGCGCATGTTGCTGGGGCCGATGGACTATACGCCCGGCGGTTTCCGCAACTCCTATCCCGAGACCTATAAGCAGAGCGAAATCATGCCGAGCGTCCGCTATACCCGTGGGCAGGCTCTGGCGCAGTATGTGGTGTACGAAAGCCCGTTGCAAATGGTCGCAGACGACCCGGTCGCTTACAAGGATGCGTCCGGCTTCGACTTCATCAAAGCCGTTCCTACCGCCTGGGATGAGACCCGGTTTGTCGACGGCACGCCCGAAAGCCATGTCGTCGTCGCCCGACGCAGCGGCGACCGGTGGTATGTCGGCGCCATGAATAACGAACAGGCGCGGACGGTCGACATAGCCCTGAACTTCCTGGCGCCTGGACAGTACGATGTTGTATTGTGGCAGGATGGCGCAACAGCCAATGATGTCGAACGTACAACCATAACGGCGTCGAACCTGGATAAACTCAAGGTCACGATGGCGCGCGGCGGTGGCGCTGCGATCGTGCTTACCAAGCACAGCTTGTCGCGCTAAGACGGGGACAGCCATGACAAATGACTTTTTCAAGCGAGCGCTGCCGATAATTTGCACGGCGCTCATCGCTGTCCCAGTACTGGCGCACTCCGCCGAATTGAGCGGCTTCAGCTGGAAATCCAGTCCTCCGCTGATCACGACGCCCAAGGACAGCGCCATAAAGCATTACGGTGTCAAGGACCCGTCGGTCGTCTATCACGACGGGCGGTATCATGTGTTCATGACGACCGCCGCCGAGAACGGCTGGGCATTGGCCTATTCCAGCTTCTCTGACTGGAAGGATGCCCCCAAAGCACCGATCGTCCCTCTCGATAAGTCTCCGATGGGGCCCGGCTACCGCGCGGCGCCTCAGGTCTTCTATTTTGCCCCGCAGAAGCTCTGGTACCTGGTGTACCAGGGGGGCGACCCGATGTACTCGACCAGCACGGACATCTCCGATCCCCTGTCATGGAGCGCGCCGAAGCCGTTCTTCAATGTGGTTCCGGACGTGGTCAAGCAACCCGACGGCAACCCGGCCTGGCTGGACTTCTGGGTCATCTGCGACGACCAGACCTGCTACCTGTTCTTTACCAACGACAACGGCTCATTCTTTCGTGCGGAGACGCCTCTGAAGCAATTCCCGGAGGGTTTCCACAATACGACCGTGGCGATCAAAGGTACGCGCGACGACGTCTTCGAGGCCAGCAATACCTACAGGGTCAAGGGAACAAACACCTTCCTGACGCTGGTCGAGGCTATTAGCCCGAAGGGACGTTATTTCCGCGCCTGGACAAGCGACAAACTGAACGGCGAATGGACGCCGCTGGGTGAAGATATGAACGTGTTCGCCAGCGCCGATAATGTGAAATTCAAGGGAAAGGCCTGGGCCGAAGGCGTGTCCCATGGCGAACTCATTCGCGCAGGTGAGGATCAGACGCTCACTATTGATGCCTGCACGCCCCTGGAATTCCTTTATCAGGGCCTCGATCCTGCGGGAAAGAACAGGGAGTACATGCAGCTTCCCTATAGCCTCGGCCTGATTAAAGCCGAAGGACCGAACATGATCAGCCGTTTGTGCAAGAAGTAGGTCGGGCGGGGCTTGCGTGACGGCAGTCGGCGGCGCTACGTTTTGAAGCCAAAGCTTTTGCGAAGACTGCTGTCGACGGCGCTGGCCGGCATGAACCGGCGCAGGCGGCTCAAGAGGCTGGCCTTGCCATCGGCTGGCTGGCGCATGCGATAGGGGCCGTCGATCACCGCCAGGATTTTCCTGGCAACGGATAGGGGCTTTGGCGCGGATTTGATCTGGGCGACGACGGCCTTGGTCGTTGCATCGACCTGGCTGGCGTAGGTGCCAAGCGCCGCGCTCACCTGGGCAGAGTTCGTGTCAAGGTTCGTGTTGGTAAAGGACGGCTGGACAAGGACGACCCTGACGTTGAATTCACGGACCTCATGGTCCAGGGACTCCGACATGCCCTCCAGTGCGTGCTTGCTGCTGGCGTAAAGCCCCATGAATGGCGCCGGCAGAAAGCCCAGGACCGAACTGAGGTTGATGATCAGGCCCTGCCTAGCCTGACGCATGGACGGCAGAACGGCGCGCATCATCCGCAGGGGACCAAAGACGTTCACATCGAACAGGGCCTGCGCCTCATGGATGGACGTGTTTTCGACCGGGCCGAGCAGGGAGACACCGGCATTGTTGATCAGCACGTCGATCCTGCCGGCTTCGGACAGCACCCAGTCGATAAAAGCGGTGACCGAGGCCTCACTGGTGACGTCGAGGGCGCCGAATTCCAGATTAGGGGGCAAGGGCTCCTGAGGTACGCGGCGCGCCCCGGCAAATACCCGATATCCCTTTTGAGCCAGGAGACGGGCCGTCGCCTCGCCGATGCCTGAAGAGGCGCCCGTTATGACGATAACTCTGTCGTTGGACATAATATATTCCTTGTTTGACGGTATGTTGGTCGAAAGGTCAGAGGCCCTGAGCCCGGTAAAGCGCGGCGGCAGTCATCGACCGGTCCGCCTCGGCATCGATAAGCGTGCGGCGCGATGCCTCAAGGTGGAGGATGGAGGCAAGCCATGCGACTTTCGGGATCAGGCCCGCGCCATACTGACGGTCCGCTTCGGCATGGCGGCGGGACGATGCCTGCATATCTTCCGTGGCCAATCGGGCCCTGAGTTCCGCCTGTTCGGCTGCGACCCATTTTGTCCGCACATCGGCAAGCACGGAGATGGCGGTGAGGCGGTAGGCTTCATAGGCCTGGATCTCTCGGGCCGAGGCCGCGTCGATCTGGCCTCTGACGCGGCCGAAATTGAGCAGTGGCAGGTAAATGGTTGCGGCCGTGTTCCATACATCGACCCTGGGTCCGGCACTGGTATCCTGACTGCCGAAAAAGGCGCCCAGCGAAAGGTTGGGAAACAGCGATGCCTGGGCGGAGCGCGTCGATGCCCGCGCAGCCGTCAGGTTGGACTCAGCCATCTTCATGTCGGGCCGATCGCGCAGAATGGCCGTGGGCGCCGCAATCGCATCCGAGGGCCGGAAGTTCGGAACGTCCGCGGCGGTCGTCAGCGATGCCCGCAAGGCCATCTCATCGTCGCCGGTCAGGATGCTGAGCACATTCAGATACTGCTCGCACGCATCAGTCAGGCGGCTGACGCTGGCCTCGGCCGTCCGGGCATCGCTGTCCGCTGCTCGCCATTGCCCTTCGGTGATCAGCCCCTTCTGCCACTGCTCGCGCAGGCTGGCAGAAATGTCGCGGGCCGACGACGCCGTCGTCCGGAGGCTGGCCAGGGTCTGCTGGCTCTGTCGCAGACCGATATAGGCAGCGATGATCTCCAGCCGGACCGCGCCCCTGACGTCCTGAAGCGAGGCTTCGGCGGTCGCGGCGCTTGCCTTCGCTGCCTTTGATCGTGCTTTCAAGCCGCCAAAGAGATCGAGGTCGTAGCTGGCGTTCAACTGGCCCTGGGCGATGTTGAGCGTCCGGTTTCCATAGGTCAGGCCGATATCACCGCGTTGTGCCACGCCGGCGGCAGCAATGTCTGGAAACAGGAAAGACCTGACCGTGACGTGGGCCGCACGTGCCTCGCGAAGGCGGGCGGCAGCAATCCTGATCTCGTGACTGTTGTGGTCGGCTGTCGCCAGCAGGCTTAGGAGCGTCTCGTCGCTGCCCTCTGTCCACCACTCGGTGTTGCCATGAGAGGTGGCAGGGGCATGCCACGTCGCCGGCGCCGGTGCTGAAGGGAGGTTGGCCGTGGGTGTCGTGCATGCGCTGAGCACGCCCAATACCGGCAAAAGCATGAGGAGTTTATGCATGTGTCGTCTCGCTTTGCGGCTTGCGGACATTGAACCAGAACGCATAGAGCGCCGGCAGGAAGACTAGTGTGAGAACGGTTCCGACGCCGACACCGCCGATGAGCACGAAGGCCAGGGCGCCCCAGAATACCGAATGGGTCAGGGGAATGAAGGCCAGCATCGCCGCCGCCGCCGTCAGTATGACCGGGCGTGCGCGGCGGACGGTGGCCTCGATGATCGCTTCATAGTCCGTCGCGCCGTGCGCCTTGTTGTCGCTGATTTGCTGCACCAGGATCAGCGTGTTGCGCATCAGGATACCCGACAGCCCTACCAGTGCCAGGATCGCATTGAAGCCAAAAGGCTGGTTGAACAGCAGCATGGTAGGCACGGCGCCGACCAGGCCGAGCGGAGCGGTCGCGAACACCATCCACATGGTCGAGAAGGTCCGCACCTGGATCATCAGCACGACGAGGGTCAGCAGGATCATCACCGGGACGACCGCGACCAGGGCGACATTGGCCTTGGCGCTTTCTTCAACGGCGCCGCCGGTCTCAATCCGGTACCCGGCAGGCAGGCTGGCCTTGATGGTCTCAAGCTTCGGCAACAGTTCCGCCGTTACGTCGGGTGGCTGAAGGCCTTCGCGGACATCGCCCTGGACGCTGACGAACAGGTCGCGGTCATAACGCTTGATCTGCTGGCTCTCTGTGTCGGCAACCTGATGCACGACCGCGCTTAACGGGATTGCCTGGCCCAGTGTATTGACGACCGTCATTCCGGCCAGGTCCGACGGGGAGCGCCGCTCATTGGCCGGCGTTTTCAACACGATATCGACCGTGCGTGTCCCGTCGCGCATCTGGGTCGCCGCAGCTCCCGAAACGAGCCCTTGCAGTTGGAAGTCCACGGCCTGGCGGGTCAGGTTGAGTTGGGCCAGGCGGGCGTCGTCGATGACGTAGCGCATGATCGGCGTCCTTTCACCCCAGTCGAGATGCGGATTGATGACATTGGGATTGTGGTCGAGGACGGCGCGCACCTCTTCCGCGACCTTCATGATGCCGGCTTCATCCGGGCCGATGACACGGAAGAGTACTGGGTAGGGCACGGGCGGGCCAAACAGGAACTGTGTCACCCGCACGCGGGCCTGCGGATAGCGGCCTTCCTTCGTCCACGTCTCCAGGCGCTCTTTCAGCTTTGCGCGCGCCTTGACGTCCTTTGTCTGGATGACGACCTGGGCATAGGCGGGGTTGGGCAGTTCGGGGTTGAGCGAGAAGAAGAAGCGTGGGGCTCCGCGTCCCAGATAGGCGGAGACGTCGGTCGCTTCGGGTTGCTTCATAACGTCCGCTTCGATGCGTGCCGTGACGGCTTTCGTCGCCTCAAACGCGCTGCCGACAGGCATCTTGACCTCGATGGTCAGTTCGGTCCGGTCGGAGTTGGGGAAGAACTGCTTCTTCACCAGGATCATTCCAGCACCGGACAGAAGAAACAGACCCACGGTGATCGCGATCGTCAGCAAGCGGTGATCTACGGTGAGCCTGACCAGCTTGCGGAAAGTCGCATAGCCCTTGCTGTCGTACATCGAATGATGGCCGGGTTTCGGCTTGATGTCCGGCAGCATGACCACGCCCAGGTAGGGTGTGAAGGTGACTGCGACGACCCACGACGCAATCAGGGCAAAACCCACCACCCAGAAGATGTTGCCGGCATATTCCCCGGCCGAGGACTGGGCAAAGCCGACAGGAATAAAGCCAAGGATGGTAACCAGCGTGCCCGACAGCATAGGCGCCGCGGTCGTGGTCCAGGCGTAGGTCGCGGCCTTGACCCGATCGAAGCCTTCTTCCAGCTTCACGACCATCATCTCGATGGCGATGATGGCGTCGTCGACGAGCAGCCCCAGCGATATGATCAGCGCGCCGAGCGTGATCCGGTCGAAGTCGCGACCGGTGAGCAGCATGACGACGAAAACGATGGCCAGGGTCAGGGGAACGGCGGCGGCGACGACGAGGCCGACGCGGAAGCCGAGCGCCACCAGCGACACCAGCATCACGACGCCCAGGGCGACGATGAACTTCACCATGAACTCATCGACCGAATGGTGGATCACCTTTGCCTGGTCCGAAATCTTGGCGAAGCTGACGCCCAGTGGAAGCTGCGCCCGCATGCCCGCCTCTTCCTTTTCCAGTGCCTTGCCAAGAGTCAGGCCGTTATAGCGCGGCGCCATGACGACGCCGAGGACGACCGCCGGTTGGCCGGCATGATTGATTTCATAGGTGGCCGGATCTTCGTAGCCGCGGCGGACCTCAGCAAAGTCACCAATCCTGAGCAACTGTCCGCGCACGCTGAACGTCACATTCCGCACGTCGTCAAGCGAGGTGAGACCGGAATCGAGCCGGATCTGTATCCTGGGACCGACGGTGCCGACGGCCCCCGAAGGCGTGACGTCATTGCGGCCACGCAGCGCGGCCATGATGTCCTGCGCGTTGATGCCCAGGGTCGCCAGTCTGGCCTGTGGTATTTCGACGAAGATCGCCTGGGGCCGCTCACCCAGTATCCTGACCTTCTGGACGCCCGGAACCTGAAGCAGTTGCTGGCGCAGGGTTTCCGCCTGTTTCACCAGGTCGCGGTTCGGCAGGCCTTTCGCCTGGATGGCATAGAGCGAGAAATAGACGTCGCTGAATTCGTCGTCGAAGAAGGGACCGTAGACGCCCTTGGGGAGGTTGCGGGCTTCGTCGGACAGTTTCTTGCGCACCTGGTAGAATTGGTCCGGCACGGCTGACGGTGGCGTCGAGTCCTTCAGGATGACCTTGGCCTGCAACACACCTGGCTGCGCCGTGGTCTCGACGCGGTCGTAATATTGCAGTTCCTGGAGGCGCTTCTCGAGGAGATCGCCGACGTTTTCGTCCATCTCCTTTGCTGTCGCTCCGGGCCACACGGCAGTCACGGTCATGATCTTGACGGTAAAGCGCGGGTCTTCAGCCCGGCCCAGTTTTATGAAAGCGAATGTCCCGGCGGCCAGGACCGCGAGAATGAGAAACAAGGTGACGGCGCGTTCACGCACCGCCAGGGCAGACAGGTTGGGAAAGCTCACAACGTGCCTCCCCGGATGGCACGCACGACCTGGCCTTCATTGAGCAGTTGCGCGCCCGCTGCGACGACGACTTCGCCTTGCGAGAGGCCGGACGACAGGGTTGCGGTTTCCTCATTGAAGCGCGCGACCTTCACCGGTCTTGCCCGCACGCTCCCCTTGGCGTCGATGACCCAGACCCTAGTGCCGCTGCCCTTGTCGACCAGCGCCGACAAGGGCACGTCCAGCGAAGACGATGCCGCCTTCACGCCGTCCGGGGAAACCTGAACGGTTGAGCCCAAAGGCGCGTCGGTAAGGCTGGCGTCGAGCACGTAGCGCGCTTCGAAAAGGCGTGTGGACGGATCGGCGGCTGCAGACACCTGACGCAGACGGCCGTTATAGACGGCGCCCGTCGCGCCAAAAACGGTGATTTGCGCTGCCTCGCCGATGATGTGGCCGGCTTCCGGCAGGCCGACAACCGCTTCGGGTGCGCCGGCCTGGGCGATCTTGATCACCGGCTGTCCGGCCGTCACGACCTGTCCGGCCTCGCCCGGCAGTTCGGTGACCACGCCCGCGACATCGGCGCGCAGTTCCGTGTACGCGCGCTGGTTTTTGACGGTCGCCAACTGCGCCTCGGCTGCTTTCAGATTGGCATCGGCTGAGTCTTTGGCTGCCCTCGCCTGTTCGATCATGTCGACAGAGGTCGATCCGCTGGCAGCCAAGCTGTTCACCCGCTCATAGTTGGCATTGGCCCGGACAGCGACGCTGCGCGCTGCCGCAACCGCTGCCGTTGCGGCATCGACGCCGTCGCTGTAATCGGTCGGATCAAGCCGCATCAGCAACTGCCCGGGAGATACGCGGTCGCCGAGATTGACCTTACGCTCAATAATCTTGCCGCCCACCCGGAAGGCCAGGGTTTGTTCGACCCTTGAGTGGATCGTGCCGGCATAGGCCGTTTCTGTTCCGGCGGCGGCACCCACTTGGTAAGTCAGAACGCGCGGACGGCTATTGGTTTCGGGCTTTGCCGGCGCGTGACAGGCGACCAGAGTGGTCATGACCGTCGCCAGGAACACCAGGGCCGGGCCATTTTTTACAAGAGGGGATGGGAAGGACATGTTGACTTTGATCCATGGGGTGGCGTATTTGATACTCATGAGTATCGTAAAGCGCCCAAATTTGGATACTGTCAAGTATCATTATTTCCATGCCTGAAAACAGTCATGAAAATAGCCCTGCCCGTCGCGGCCGGCCTGTCGATCCGGCCCTGTCGGAAAAAATCGTCGATGCCGCCTGCAACCTGTTCGGTGAGCTCGGCTTCCAGGCGACGACCATGGACAAGGTCGCTCGCGAAGCTAAGATTTCCAAGCTCAGCATTTACAAGCACTTCGAAAACAAGGAAGCCTTGTTCAGCGCCGCCATCGCTGCACGGTGCCAGGCTTTCGCACCCCAGTCCCTGTTCGAAGGCGTCGAAGGAACGGCCGAGGATCAGTTGCTGGCGGTCGGCACCAGCCTTCTTCGACTTTTACTGAGTCCGGACGTACGAAGCGTCGAGGAGATGATTGCGTCGGACAAGACCAACCAGGCCCGCTTGACACGGTTATATTTCGAAGCGGGTCCGGTAAGATTCCTCAGCCAAATCGAGAAGCTGCTGCGGCGTCTGCGCGACAGCAACGCCCTTTCGGTGCCAAATCCCGGGCAGTCTGCGCGTCTGTTCGCTGCGCTGTTCAAGGGGGCGGACCTTCTGATCGTTGCGGATTTCGACGCAGAGCGTGCGACGAGCGAGGGCGAGATATCGGCTTACTGTCAGGCTGCTGTGGCCATGTTCATCGCTGCGCACGGATCGCGTTAGAGGGCAGTTCCGGCGCGTCGCGCAGGCTGGCTAACCCCGTTCCCGCTACAGCCACATCTCGAACGGACCAAGGGTTTCGGGCGTGAGTGTGCCGCCATTGTAGAGCCGCGCCAGCTTGTCGCTTAACCGGTCGCCAGGGCCGGAGCGGAAGGCGGGGCCGCCGAAGCGCGCAATGTTGTCGTGAAGCGCTGTCAGCGCCTTTGCATCTTGATCGATGACACGGAACAGGAAGAGCCGGATCAAGGCCTCTTTCAGCCAGGCTGGGCCACGGGCCTTGCGCGTCGTGAAGCGGGCGAACGGCCGGATGGTGTGTTCGTCCTCCGGTACGAACCAGATAGTGACGCACAGGCTCAAACCCTCAGGCCCTTCCCATATACCCTGGAAGGCAACCGGCGGCAGGTAACGGCCGCGGCTGGCCTTGCGTGGGCCTTCGAGCGCACGCGACATCCAGCCGTAGTCGGTGTCCTGCGTATAGACCGCCTCGAAACTGGTCTCGGACGTATGGATTGTCTGGATGACGCGCTGGCGGCGGTGGCTGACGCGGATATAGCCGTTATGAATGAAGTTGGTGTGGAAGGGATCGAGCACATTGTCGAGCGCATCGAAGACCCTGGCGCGCTGGGGCTCCATGGCCCACCAGAAGTGATCGTGATCAGGGCCGTCCGGCATATCGGGAAGGCTTGTGGCTAAGTCGTCTTCGGGTTTGAGGCAGGCGAAGATGACGCCATGCTGTTCGGCGACGCCGACAGTCTCGGCGGTCACGCGTTTCAGCTCGCCCGCCGCGCAGCCGGGGACATCAACGCAGGCGCCGTCGCCGGAAAAGGCCCAGCCATGATAGGGGCAGACCAGCCGGCCGTTTTCGACCTGGCCCTGCGAAAGCGGATAGTTGCGGTGGGGGCAGCGGTCGCGAAAGGCGTGCAGGCCTTGCGGGCTGCGCCACAGGACGATCGGCACGCCGGCGATCTTTACCGGCACGGGGCGCGCTCCGACGCGGTGCGACAAGGCCACGGGTAACCAGGCCTTTTCGATGCCGGCGGGCAGGTTCACGCCCCGGCGGCCCTGGCTATCCGGGGTTCCAGTGTCCGTAACACGCGTGCGATCAGGCGATAACCCAGCCTCCGCCAGATCGGCAAGTGATGGTCGACGATCAGCAGATACTCCATCCATGGTTTGGCTCCCCGATGGCGTTTGAAATGCGGCGCACCGGCCGACAGGTTGAGCTTCAGACCCTGGTGCGAAGCCTGAAGCGCCATATGCGCCATGATGGCGCGGTAGAGGCCGTCGGCTTGCGGCCGCGTCCGGTTGTAACCGACAAGCGGTAAGGTCAGGGTCTCATTGTTGCGGTGGGCGGCGCAAAAGGCTTCGATATCGCCGTCTTCGGTTTCCAGCGTGTATAGCACCAGCCGCCCGGCCTGCATCAGTTGCGCGATGCCGATGGCTGTGTAGTCCGGATTATAGGCGGAATAGGTGTCGATATAGAGGCCGCGATAGAGGTCGAGACAGCGGTTCAGGCGGGCCTCATCGACCGTGTCCGCGAAGTGATGGGGCTGGAGACGCATGGCTTCCAGGGTTACCAGATCGCGGCGGCTGTCGCGGCGCGGCGCCCATTCGTGCGCGACGTCCTCGATGATCCAGACGACGCGGAATGGCCAGGCGACATGGCCGGCCGGCGGGGTAGTCAGTGAGCGTACGACGATGGCGTGACCGGGATAGGCCTTCGTCAGGCCTTCTGCGATGGTGACCATCCGTTCAGGCGAAGGCGCGTAGAGGCTGGTCGACAAAAGGTAATGTTCGGGGAAGACGACGTGATCGACGCGCAACATCGCTGCGACGGCTTGCATGAGGTGACTTAGGAGCAATGCGCCCCAAAGTTCGGGACCGCGCATCGCCCGGCGGGCCTCTTCGCGCGCCATGGGGCCGATGGCTGTGGTGAGTGAGGTCAGCCAGCAGCGATTACGGCCATACGGTACGGCGGCGGAGACCGCTTCGCCGGCGATCGTGATTGTGTCGAAGCGGACCTCGGCATTGTTCAGTTGCATGTCAGGTCTCGATCGCAAGCGATGTCCGCCGTCATGGCCGCCTGAAGACTTCGACCTTGAAACACTGCGCGCACAGTGAAGGCCATCGCATCGGTCGCCGCCGCCCAGCCGCGTCCCGCCAGGACATTGCGGCTACATTCGAAGTCATGACACCATTGGTCGAGCCGGCCCGTCGCGGTCGCCTGCGGCAGGCCGTAGAGCCACATGGCGGGACCGAGGCAAGCCGGTGTGCGGGCGCGCAAGACCCCGGCGCCGCTGCCGGTAAAGGCCGCGCTCAGACCTTCCGGGTCGTGTGCCAGCAGATGCAGCCCACTGGTTGCGCGCGGATTGCACTCGATCAGCCACAACTGGCCGTGACGGTCGCGGCGCAGGTCGCAGCCGAACTGTCCGGTGAGGTTAAGCGCCGAAGCCAGAGCCGCCATCATGGCTTCGACGGCTGGCGCAATTTCGGGTTCGACCGGATCGAAGTGATAGCTGGCACCGCCCTTGGCGCGCCACGCCGAGCGATAGATGGCAACTGCACGCAACTGGCCGTCTCGGGTAATGGCGTGCGCGCTCAGGTCTTCGCCGTCGATCCAGTCCTGGCGCAGCCACGGGTTTGCGGTCGGAGCCGCCTGTGGCGCCTGGCTGGGTTTTATCCGGACGCTGACGCCGAAACGCGAAAACTCCGGTTTGAAGACGCAGGCTTCCGGCCGTTCCGTTGGGCCGTCCAGGCGCTGCGTCTTGGGGGCAGGGAGGCCCAGAGACTGCGCCAGTGCGATAAAGGCGAATTTGGAATGGAGTTGCATCAGCACGCCCATATCCGGCGTGAACAGCGGCCAGTCTGGCATGGATGCGCACCGCCAGTAAAAGATGTCCTCGCACAAGGAAATGATCAGGTCGGGCTTGAGGCGATCGACGACGGTGCGGGCATCCTCAGCGAAACGATCGAACTGTTGCACCGGAGCGGCGCAGCGCGTGAAGCTGTCGAGCACCGGCCGCGCCACCGATCCATCGACGCTGTCGATGCCGTGGACCTGATGTCCGCAGGCGGCAAAGGCCAGGGCCAGATCGCGCGTGACGGGCGACCGCGTGCCGGTCAGCAGGATATTCATGGCTGCCACCTGACGTGTCGGCGCTTGGGGAAGTCGAGCGCGCGGTCATAAGGGATGCGCACCAAGGCTTGACCGAACGGGGCAAGCGCCTTGGCCATCGCTCTGGCATCGCCATCGTGCTCGCAGGCATAGGCGATACCGGACGCGCTGCCTGTCGCGCACCAGCGATGATGCGCCGGAATGACCTGGCTGACGGCGGTTTCGACCTCGGCCGGAAAGACGGTTTGGCCGCCCCAGCGCCAGATGTCCTGGATACGACCTTCGACCGGTTCAACGGCGGACAGTGCCGAGCCGCAGGGGCAGGTGCACGGTTTCAAAATGTCGTCGAGCCTTAGCCGCACGACCAGTTGTGTATGGCGCAGCAGGTCGGTGACGATCGGCCGAAAGCGCCCGCCGCCGACGTCCTCGCGTTCGATGATGAGACCATCTTCGTTTAGGTGCAGGGTTCCGTGCGCACACGGCGCCCCTAGAAAGCCTTCGGTCGCCTGGTAAATGGGGGCGGGGCGGCGGCCCAACCCTTCGGTGACAAAGGCGCGTTCACAGGCATTGAGTGTCTCAGCGCCGTAGTAGAGGTGCCGCAATGACGGCAGGCGATGCCCGGACGCGGCAAGATCAATCAGGACCTGCGGCGGCGCGATCAGCATGTGTGGATCAAAGCGGGCGATGGCGTCATCGCGATCGGTCTCGCCAAGCGCGAAGAAGCGCATACCGCCGCGATCATAGAGCCGGCTGCGAGCGCGCAGGCAAACGGCGATGCGGCGCAACTGTATTAAGGGCCATGGCGCCAGAAGCTTGCCCGCCAACCGCCCGGAATAGGTCGCGCGCTCGGCAGGCGAGGTGACGAACAGGCCGCGCGTACCCCCGCCTGTGCCGGTCGAAAAGCCGGCGTTTAATGCACCGGGCAGGTCGCCCACACCACCGGCCTCGGCGCGCGAAGCTGCGGCCATCGCCTCATCTGTGCTCAGGCCCGCCGTGTTATAGTCGGTAAAGCGCGCGCGAAAGACGTCGGTGCTGACAATGGGCAGGTCATCCAGGGGCGTGTTGGCGAATGCCTTCAGCGCCGGACTGGCCACGAACTGCGTCCGCAATTGCCGCCATAGACGGTCCTGGCGTTGCTTCAGGCTGGCGGGTGTCCAGGTTTTGCGGGCATCGCTATAGGCGGTGATGGCCTCAAACGCCATGGCTCGCCCATTTGCTTGCCGTCTCCTCGCAATGGGAGGGGATGATCTCGACCTTGCCCTGCAGCGCCTGGATTTTTTTGAGCGTGTCGCGATAGACGCCGGTGTCGCCGAGCAGTCCGGTCGTCAGGGCCGGCGGCGGTGCGCCGTCGCGGATGGCGGCCATGGTCCAGGCGGCGTCGCCGATAAAGAAGGCTTCGGGATGGGCATTGACCCACAGTCCCCAGTGACCGGGGCAGTGGCCGGGCAACTCGACAGCGATCAGACTGCCGTCCTTGAACAGGTCGATGCCTTCGGCAAACGGCGCGAGCTGATCGGGGAGGGGAATGCGCGGCAGGTCCTCGAAGCAGGTGGCGTCGAGCGCGCGCGGCACCAGCGTGCTCAGCAACCCCTGACGGACACGCGTGAAGCGGCCCCCGCGGCTTAAGAGTTCAAGGCCGGCCCGGGCGCAGAAGACCCGTGCCTGGGGAAACTCCGTCAGACCGGCGACGTGGTCGCCGTGGAAGTGCGAGACGAAGATCGCGCGGATATCGGCGGGTTCCAGGCCGAAGCGGCGAAGCTGCGCCGTCAGGCTGTCGGCTTCGCTGTATTGGACCGGCGTGACCCAGCGATAGAAACGTTCAGGGAAGGTCTCGGTCGCCGCGAAGAAGCGGGCGTGATAGCCGGTGTCGAACAGGACCGGCCCGTCACGGTGCAGGATCAGGCCCACGAGCGCCGGGAAGTTGACGGGGCACAGGTGGCCACCGCGTCGTGTCATGATTTCCGGGTGGCGGCAGGCGCCGACCTTCAGGATATGCCAACTGGCGACAGTCATGGCGTTCGGCTCCCTGCGACGTCGCGCGCCGTGGAAAAGGCGTCGTATTGCGGGGTGTAGCCTAGCACATCGCGCGCCTTGGTCAGGTCGAAGGTCTGCGAAAAGGCCAGGACGGCCAATCCGTAGGGCGTGACGAACGGCTCAGGCCGGCCGGGCAGACGGGCACACAGCCATTCGCCTGCGCGGGCCATGGCTTCGGCCAAAGGATAGGGCAGGGGGACGAAGCGGACGGGTTTGTTTAGGCGTTCCGCCAGGGCCTCGATCATGGCGCGCATGGTCATGGCGCGGCCGCCGGAAATATTGAAGACCTGACCTGCCGTCTCCGGGCGGTCCTTGAGCGCCAGCAAGGAGGCATGGGCTACGTCGCGGGCATCGGTCAGTTCGACCAGCGCATGCCCGTCGCGCAGCAGCGGAAAGCGGCCCTTGTTTACCAGCCGCAGGATGCGCGGCAACAAGACGCTGTCGTCAGGCCCGACAATGGCGCGTGGACGTAAACTCACGCAGGCCATTGCGTCATCGGACGCAGCCATGACCTCGTGCTCGGCGATGGCCTTGGTGGCGGCGTAGGCGTTGAGCGGCTTTTCAGCGATCGGGTCGTTTTCGTTCAGAGCCAGTTGATCGCTCGTTCGGGCATAGACTGATGGTGACGATATAAAGATGAAGCGGCGCACGCCGGCCTGACGCGCCGCTGCCAGCAGCCGGCGCGTCACCATGACATTGGCGGCGTAGAAATCATCGTAAGCGCCCCAGGGGCTCGACAAGGCCGCGCAATGGATGATGGCGTCGATGCCATCGACAAGGAGGGGCGGTGCCTCGGCATCGAGAAGATCGGCGCGGACAAACTCAGCGCCCTTGAAACGGTCCCCGGCATCCCGGCGTCCGGTGGCGCGAACGGCGTGTCCCTCGGCAAGCAGCGACTGGACGACCGCAATGCCCAACCCGCCGGTGGCGCCGGTGACAAGCACACGGCTCACAGGCGTAACACCATGGCGCCCATGCTGATGCCCGCCGAGGTGCCAAGCAGGAGGGCGTGTGCGCCGGAATGAAGCCGGCCTTCCGCGCGCGCCTGGCACAAGGCGGTCGGCAGCGAGGCGGCGATCTGGTTGCCGTGGGTGGCGAAGATGTCAACGACGCGTTCCGGCCGGTTGCCGAGGATATGGCGGACATATTCGAGCGCAGGATGGCTGGCCTGATGGCAGATGAGATGGTCGATCCCATCGAGGCTCAAGCCGGCGGCGGCAACCGTCTCATCGATCATCTTCGGCAGGTGGCGACCGGCGGCCTTGAAGATGGCGAAGGCGTCCATGTGGAAGCGCGCACCGTCGCGGATGGCGTCGAATCCGTCTTCGACGCGCACGCGCGTCCCGCCTGAGCGCAAATGGGCGTGGTCCTTGCCGCTGCTGAGTGTGGCAAAGCGCGCCGACAGGATGGCCGGACCATCGCCGTTACCGGCTTCGACGCAGACGGCGGCGGCGCCGTCGCCGAAAATGGCTGACATTTCGGGGTTTTTGAAGTCGAGGCCTGCCGAGGCGATGTCGCTGGAAAAGATCAATGCCCGGCGCCACCGCCCGGCGGCGAAGCCCAGGCTGACCACGTCCAGCGCATTGAGAAAGGACAGGCAGGTCATGTTGACGTCGAAGCAGGGGATCCCGGATTTGGCCAGGCCCAGTTCATGCTGGACCAGGACGGAAGTGCCGGGAATGGGCTGCTCCATCACCCCGCAGCTACCGACGATGATGTCGAATTCGTCGCCCCAGCCGGCCTCATCCAGCGCGATACGGCACGCGCGCGCTGCCATGACCGAGCTGGTTTCCTCGGCCGCCGCGACGCCGCGCTCCGAAATACCGAAACGGGCCTGCGTCCAGCCGGCGGGCTGGCGGTAAATGGCATCAAGCTCGGTAGACGGCCGCCGGTTGCGCGGGGCGTAAACGCCGCTGCTGCAAATCCTCATGCCGATCGGATAGGTCACGGAAGACATCCTGCCTTGGATCAATTAAAAATTGAACATTGTTCATATATTGATTGCGCCCAAATGTCAACGCGCAAAGCTATCCCGATGTCAGGTGACCTGAGGGGTAGCAACATGACGCTGATCCACCAATTGTTCGCCCATTTGACTGAGATCAAATCCGCAAGCGGCGTGCCGTGTCATTGAAACAGGATTGCGAAGCCAAGCCGGCTTCCTCCGGGCGGCGACAGTGACAGACTTGCGTTGGGTAATGACTGCGGAACGTTGCTGGCTTCGGCCAGCCTGCCATTGACCGTGGCCCTGTTTCTGGCGGCCTTGAGTGGCAGCCTGACGCACTGCGCCGTCCTGGGCGCGGTGACAGCCCTGATCGCCATGTCGTCGTCGTCGCTGGTGGTGGTTCTTAATTCACTGCGCCTGAAGGGGCTGAGATAGAGTTTGTTTTCGCATTTCCTGGCGACGAACCGCTATCCACTTGGCCGGGAAATGCTTAGGCAGCCAGACGTTCCAGCGCGTCCCAGCGTACGACGTCGATCTGACGCTGGGAGATTAGACGGATAATGCGTTCGCTCTTCAGCCTGGTAAGAGCGCGCGAGACGGTCTCAATGGTCAGGCCCAGATAGTCGGCAATATTGGTGCGCGACATCGGCAGGTCGATCTCGCCGTGACCGCGCACGTCCTGGCTGTCCGCCAATTCCAGCAGGAAGCCGGCGAAGCGGCCTACGGCGGTAACGGCGTCGGCGAAGAAGTGGCGTTCACGACCGGCTTCAAAGCCGAAGACTTCGCCGGCCATATGGAAGGCGCAGATCTGGCGGCGGCCATCAGACAAAAGGCGGTAGATCCGCACGGCGCCGAACGCCACGTGATAGAGCTGGCCGGCGGCATCGCTCTCGGCATAGATCTCGGCGCCCGGCGTGAAGCTGATCACAGGTTCGCGCAGGCAATGATCGAATCCAGCGGCAGAAAAGGCGACGGGGCAGCGTCGAACATGGTGGGCTCCGAAAGAAGCGGTGTTGTCCTCTTTTGCCGCGAAGCTGCCACCGGCGATATTCGATTATGTTCCTACGTACATCTAAGTAGAGCTGATTTAAGCGCGTCGATCAGGGTATGATCATGCAGCGGTTTGCGCACCATAGTTGCATCGTTGAGCCCAGCCGGCGGCCCCAACTGGCTGGCTAGCAGGATCAGCCGCACTCCCAACGCCTTCAGCACGCCATTGTCGCGGAAACCCTTGACCAGGCTGGCATGGTCCATGACCAGGGCGGCGTTGGCGCCGACCGTATCACCGGGTAGCCAGGTCGCGCGCGTTTCGACTGCGAACCCCTCAGCGCCCAGCAGAAAGGCCAGCGAGTCCCGCAGGTCGGTATTGGGGGCGATCACCAGGATTTGGGCGCTGGGGGCGGCTGTCGACATGGCCCCTGTTTATCAGTTGGGCCGCTCGCCGCTTTGATCTGCGTCAAATTGTCTTGTTTTCGACCGCCAGAGTCATCCGCACCAGTTCGGGCAGGTTCTTGGCCTGCATTTTGTTCATAATGCTGGCGCGATGGACCTCGACCGTACGCGGGCTGATCTGCAGATCATAGGCGATGGTCTTGTTCGGCAGGCCGGCGACGATCCCGGTGAGGATCTCGGCTTCGCGCTCGGTCAGTTGCGACAGCCTGTGCCGGATATCGCCGTCCGACACCGAGGCCACACCGCGTGCATCGGCCTGCGCGCTGGCGCGGTGGATGGCGTCGATCAGCACGACGTCTTCGAATGGCTTCTCGATAAAGTCCGTGGCGCCGGCCTTCATTGCGGCGACCGCCATCGGCACGTCGCCGTGGCCGGTAATGACGATGGCCGGCACATAAAGGCCGCGTGCCGACAGCGCCTCCAGCAGTTCGACACCGTTCATGTCGGGCATGCGCAGGTCGGTGACCAGGCACGCCGTGGCAGGCTCGGTCAGGGCATCCAGAAAGGCTGGGCCGCTTTCGTGCATCTTGACCGCAAAGCCCGAACTCATCAGCAGGAAGGCGAGAGAGGACCGCACAGCCGCTTCATCGTCAACGATATGAATGATGCGCTCGCTCATGCCTGGTCCTCGTCTTCTTTATATACCGGCAAGGTGAACCGGAAGGTGGCGCCGCCATTGTCATTGCGTCGGACATCGATCGTGCCGTCGTGCGCTTCGATGATGCGCTTGGAGATGGCGAGGCCGATACCCATCCCGCCCGGCTTGCTGGTGACGAAGGGCTGGAACAGCTGCTGAGCGATATCGTCGGCGATGCCGGGGCCGGTATCGGCGACCTCGACTAAGACCGTCTCTGGATCGCTCATCTGCGTGGTGATGGTCAGTTGGCGCGCGTCCGACTGACGCATGGCCTCGCTGGCATTACGGATGAGATTGATCAGCACCTGCTGGATCTGGACGCGGTCGACCAGGACAGTATCGATCTCGGCATGATAGGCAAAAAGCGGCTTGATGCCTTTTTCCTTTGAGCCGGCCAGGGCCAAAGCGGCAGCTTCCTCGATGATCGCGCGCAGGCTGTCCTGCTTCATCTCGGTCGTGCCGTGGGTCGCCGACTGACGCAGGTGATGAATGATCTTGCCGGCGCGCAAGGACTGCTTGGCGGCTTCCTCCAGGGCGGAACGGATGACCGGCGCTGGCTCGGCCTCCATGTCCTTCAGCAGGCGGATACTGCCCTGGACGTAGTTGGCGACCGCAGACAACGGCTGGTTCAGTTCGTGCGCCAGGGTCGAGGCCATTTCGCCCAGTTCATTGAGCCGCGACAAGCGCGCCAGTTCACCGTGCAGCTGTTCCAGCCGGGCCTCGGCGTCGGCGCGTTCGGTCAGGTCGCGGATAAAGCCGGTGAAATAGACCTTGCCGGCTGAACGGAACTCGCCGACCGACAACATGATCGGAAAGGTTGATCCGTCGGCGCGCTGGGCAGCGACCACGCGGCCCTTGCCGATGATGCGCTTTTCGCCGGTGTCGTGATAGCGATGCATGTAGCCGTCGTGCTCGCCGCGATAGGGCTGGGGCATCAGCATATTGACATTGCGGCCGCGCACCTCGGCTTCAGAATAGCCGAACTGGCGCTCGGCGGCGCTGTTGAACGAGATGATGCGGCCGTGGGCGTCGATAACGACGCCGGCGTCCGGGATGGTTTGCAGAATAGAGCGGACCTGCTCCTCGCTCTGGTCCATGCGTTCCCTGGCTTCGGCGGTCTGCCGGCGCATGCCCTGCAAGGCCTCGCCGGTCAGGGCCAGGAAGGCGCCGATGACAGCATAAACGACGACGACGGCAAAGCCGTGGACCGAAGTTGGCATCTCTATGGCCAGGGACAGCACAATTGACAGCACGGTCGCCGTCAGGCCTGCGCCGAGCCCGCCAAGCATGGCGGTCATCAGGATCGCCGGCACATAGATGGCGAAGGCCGCGTAGGTGCCTATGAAAGGTGTCAGGGCCTCGCGCAGCAGGAAGGTCACGATGGTCGAGACGACCGCGAAGACATAGGCGGGCCAGCCGGCGTACCTGCCGTTCAGCATATCGTCATAGAAGGCCCTGTGCCTTGTCTTCAAAACGCTGAAACGGTCCAAAGCGAATCCATCCCTGTTTTCCCCGAAAGGCTGCAATAGACGCAAATGGACTGGTGGCGGGCAATGGTCAAGAGCGACAAAACCGCCCGCTATTTGTCCAATATGGTGAAGACCAGACTGCCGGAGTAGGTGCCGTTCGCGTTGGCTGGCTGGCTGGCCGGACCGGTGTTTTCCGGCGTCACGAACTTCGAACCCATCGCCGGAATCGCCTGCATGAAGGAAATGTCGCCGGCTGGAAACTCCGCAGAGGTGTTGATGTGTCCCAGTTGCGGCGTACCGATCCTTAAATAGGTTTGGTCCGAGGCGCTCGACGCCAGCCACGGCACTGTATCGGTGTTGAACCGCGCCCAGCGCAGGCCGGCGAAATAGCCCTGGAACTCGGGGTAGGCGGTGACGCCCGGGCGATCGACACTGTAGCTTGCCTCACGGACGCCGAGTTCCGGACCACGCAGGCGGTTTTGCCAGACGCGGTATGGACCTTTGCCCAGGCTGCGGATCGACTTGAGGTGCGCTTCCGGGTGGTCGAAGGTGATGCCGTGATAGATATATTTGCCGGAGAGCGTGTAGCTGTAGTCGAGTTTCAGCGATCCATCGCTACGCATGGTCCAGCGGAAGCGATCGAGGCCGGACGGTGAGGTCGCCTCGAGCCAGGCTTCGTTACCCGCCGTGCCCGTGGTGACGATCGCCGGGCCGGCAGGCGAAGCGAAGCGGTCGGCTTCAAACCCGATGCGCACGGTCTTTGGCGTGACAGCGCGGCCGGACTCGCTTTGCGGCGTCGAGTAGCGCACGGCCGCCACGATCTGCGGCGGGAAGGTGTAGCGAATGCCGTCATTGGTGCGGCGCGTGCTGTCGTAGATCGTCGTCCAAGCCTTGCCGTCGCTGATGTCCAGCTTGAAGCCGGCATAGGCGTCGGTCTTTTCAAGCGGCAGGTCGATCTCGATGACGTTGGCCATCTGCGGCGCGATCTGTCCGCCGCCTGCGACGGGGAGGTCTGTCCAGACAGGCTGCGCCTCGCGCGGCCTGGCAAAGACGAGCCGCGGACCGTTGGTGAGGGCGATCGTCTTGCGGCCCTTGCGGACCTCACGCAGCAGGCCGGTTTTCGCATCGAAGGTCGCGCTGGCCTTACCCGCGCCAAGGCGGATGTCGCTGCTCCCGGCGACAAGCGAAGGCTTGCCGCCCGAGGCCACGGCGGGAAGTGCCGGCGCGGACACCGGCCACACCCAGGTCCAGACATCCTGGCCGTCTGGTCCGGTCGCCGTCAGCGTAATGGCGTCGGCTTTTTGCCAGTCCTTGGGGAGGTTGATCTTCAGCGTGCCGCTGGCGTGGGGGCCGACATCCGGGCCGCTCAAGGCGCCGCTGGCCAGGGCGACAGGCGCTATGGTCCTGGCTGCCGGACTGGCGAAGCGAATGGTCTGCCAGGTGAAACGCACATCGCGCAGTGAGGTGAAGTCGTAGAGGTTGTTGACCTTTAGTGTGCCGTCAAACCCGTCCGAAAGTGCCGGGGCCGTGATCTGGACCGGCGACCAGATGTTGCGGATGGTGAAGTAGCTGCCTTCCTTTTCGTGGTTGGGACCAACCAGTCCGTCGGGGGCATAGGTGCTGAACGGATCGATGGCGCCGTCGCGGTCGGTGCGGGCAATAGCTTCGTCGACCAGCGCCCAGTGGAACAGGCCGGCGCCGCGCGGCGAGGTGGCGATGGCGTTCCAGTAGTCCTCGAGCCCCGCGCCCGCACCGCCGTCATACAGCGCGTGCAGGACCTCGGTCGGCATCAAAAGGTGCTTATCCCCCAGGCGCTTGGTCAGGTCCGCCCAGTTGGAATAGTGCTTGGTGTCTACGTCGTCATGCAGTTCCCAGGGATGCAGGACGCGGCGGTTTTGTGGGTCGTAAAGCGCGAACTCGCCGTCGAGCTCGCGGTTCCAACCGCCTTCATTACCATTATCCCAGAACAGGATGCTGGGGTGGTTGACGTCGCGCTCGACCATTTCGCGGATCAGCAGCCGGCCATTGACCGTGTCGTGCGCGTGTTGCCACCCGCTCAGCTCATTCAGTACATAGAGGCCAAGCTCATCGGCGGCTTCCAGCAGAGCCGGATCGGGCGGGTAGTGCGACATGCGGATGGCGTTCATGTTCATCGACTTGACCAACCGGACGTCGTCATAGCTGTCCTTGGCGTCGAGCGCACGGGCGGTTTGCGGGCGAAAGCTGTGCCGGTTTGCGCCCTTCAACAGAATGCGCTGCCCGTTGAGATACAGACCCTGGCCCGCCCGGACTTCGAATGTGCGAAAGCCGAAACGCTGGGTGACGGTGTGAATCGCCTCTTCGCCTCTGTAGAGCACCAGTTTCAGCGCGTAGAGGCTGGGTGTTTCGGCCGTCCACAGGGCGGGTGTGTCGATGCGCGTAGCTATGCGAACCTTGCCGGCGCCACCGCCGGGCAGGGTGAGCGTGAAGGGCGCGCCGACCGGCTTGCCGTCGCGCGTGACGACCTGGCCTTCAACGCGCGTCGCCTCGCGATCGCCGTCGAACTGGAGATCGGCGGTCAGGTTGCCATCGGCACGCGCATCGATGGCGACGTGGCGGATGGCTTCGATGGGCGAGACCTCAAGCCATACCGGCCGGAAGATGCCGCCGAACACCCAGTAGTCGCCATCGCGCTCGGCAATATTGGTATCACGGTTGTTCGATTCCTTGGCGACATCGACTTCGAGCAGGTTATCCTCGCCGAGTTTGAGCTTGCCGGTAATGTCGTAGGAAAAGCGCGTGAAAGCGCCCTGGTGAGTCGGTCCTGCCAGTTGCCCGTTCACCTTGACTGTCGCATCGGTCATGACGCCTTCGAAGACCAGCCGCACGCGCTTGCCTTTCCAGTCGGCCGACGGCGTGAAGTGCAGGCGGTAAAGTCCGTGCTCCTGGCTGCGCGTCAGGCGTTGTTCGCCGTAATTATAACTGCCGAAGCCATGCTGCTCCCAGTTGGACGGTACGGGGATGGTGGTGGTTTGGCCCGCCCGGCGGCCGCCGGTTACGGAAAACTCCCACGGCACGGCATCCTTGGGTCCCTGTCCGGACAGGTAGATTCGCTCGGTTTGGGGTGCCGCGATACATGGCGACAAGCCAAGACAAAGAAGCGAAAGGGCGACGAAAAGCGCACGCGTGAAACCTGTGATCATTCGCAACCTGCCTGTGTGTCCGGATCGGAGAGCTTCGACGTCTCTGTATTGGTCACAGGTATAGACGTAATTGTATGATCATAGAAAGAGGCTTTGACGGCGCCGCGAACACGGAAGATGGACAAGCCTGGCAAAACACGAAATGATCACAGTGATTTACCAGAGATCGGAACTACCCTTGCCTGCTCGTAAACCGACTATCGATGACGTCGCCGCGCTCAGTGGCGTCGGCCGCGCCACGGTCTCCCGCGTTCTGAACAGTGGCCCAAATGTCCGCGATGAGGTGCGCGCGCGTGTCCTCGAAGCCGTCGAGAAGCTGCAATACAAGGTCAATATGCAGGCGCGCTTTCTGGCCGGCGGCCGCACACAGGTGCTGGGACTGATCTATGCCTCGGACCTCGATAGCGAGCCCAACTCCTTTTATCATTCCGGTCTTGAACTGGGGGCGTTGCGCGCCTGTACCGAAATCGGCTTTCAGCTGGTCATGCATTCGGTCAATCAGCACTCGCTGACGCGGGCCACGCGGATTATCGACTTCGTCGATCACCATCGCTGCGACGGCCTGATCCTGACCCCGCCTTTTTCCGATGATATTGAGATGCTGCAGCAACTGCAGAGCCGCAACCTTGCCGTCGTCTGCATTTCACCCGGCGAGGCGGCGCAGAAACTGGCCTCAGGTGTTGGTATCGACGACGAGGTCGCCGCCTATGAACTGGCGCGGCACCTGGTCGGGCTGGGGCATCGCCGCTTTGGTTTCCTCAAGGGCTTGCAGGGCCACGTCTCGGCTGAGCAGCGCTATTCCGGCTTCCTGCGCGCTCTGGCCCAGGCTGGCCTCGCGGAGGATACGGTTGTGGTGGCGCGTGGCAATTTTACCTTCAAGTCTGGGATCGAGCTGACCCCAGGACTGCTGAAAGACGGGCAGGGGATCACCGCGCTCGTCTGCGCCAATGACGACATGGCTGTCGGCGCCCTTTTCAGCATCCACAAGATGGGATTGAACGTGCCGCGAGACCTTTCTGTCGTCGGCTTCGATGACACACCGGTGTCCGAAATCATCTGGCCGCCGCTGACAACCGTCCATCAGCCCCTTAAAACCATGGGTTATCGCGCCGTTCAGATGATCGTCGAGCGCGTCAAGGCCGGTGGCAGCGCCCAGCCGCCGCGCTTCGAAGCCATCGCTCACAAGGTGGTCATCCGCGAATCTGCCGCCGCGACGCAACCTGCTCACGCATAGCCTGCCAGGCAAAAATTGGGCGATGGTGTGGCGAAAAAATAAGGATGCGATAAATGTACATTGACCAAAAGCAAAAAAGATGAGACTTATGCACAGGCCCTGAATTTGGAGCCGCAAAATTTGGATAGCCTGCGGTTTCTGCGGGCTTGGGGCGACAAAGGCCTTGGCAGGGATTGCCGAGGCCTTTTTGCTGTCTGCTATTTGGGAAAAATGGCATGAAAAAACCGGCTTTTCAGCCGGTTCGGGGAAGACCAACTAGACGGGCCGGGCTTTGGCTAGGGGGGGCGATGAAGACCGGCCCGTCTATTTGCGTGCTCTTAAGCACGTCCTTCATATGCCAGAACGAATATAAAAAAGTGATGCGTTTTGCCCGCCTAACGCGAGGTAAACCATGCCATGGGAGCGAATTGGTCCGACAAATATTTTCCAATTAAAAGAGTACGGCCGTCCTTTCCGCGGCGCATGCCCTTTCAGAACAGCGATAAGCGGCTATGGGTGACAACCCATTTTGTCATGCGTTTGCCACTTGCTGGCTCCTATCTTCGGTGTTACATCCATTTTGTCTGAGTAAAGCGCAAAAATAAGCCGCAGCCAGACGGGATGATGCGGCGCAATGCGTCGGCCAGGAGTAGGGAGCAGCCGTGAGCGGTATCGACATCAAGAATGTCTCGAAGGCGTTCGGCGCGACACAGGTCTTGGAAGACGTGTCCCTGCGCATAGCGTCCAATGAATTCATTGCGTTTTTGGGGCCGTCCGGCTGCGGCAAGACCACGCTGTTGCGCATGATCGCCGGCCTGGAAACGGTCGATAGCGGCGAAATCCATATCGGTGAGCGCCGCGTCGATGATTTGCCGCCGGGACAGCGGGGCGTCGCCCTGGTCTTTCAGAACTACGCGCTTTATCCGCATATGTCGGTCGCCGACAATATGGCGTTCGGCCTCAAGAATATCGGCATGGCGAAGGACGAGATTCGCCGCCGCGTCGAAGACGCCGCGCGTATCCTCGAACTCGACGGCCTGCTGGCGCGCAAGCCTGGCGAACTGTCGGGCGGCCAGAAGCAGCGCGTTGCCATTGGCCGCGCCATCGTCAAGAATCCCGATCTGTTCCTGTTCGACGAGCCTTTGTCGAACCTCGATGCGGCGCTTCGGATGCGCACCCGGCTGGAGCTGGCGCAATTGCGCAGGCGTCTGAAGGCGACGATGATTCTGGTGACGCACGATCAGGTCGAAGCCATGACCCTGGCTGATCGCATCGTCGTCATGAAGGATCGCAAGGTCCAGCAGGTCGGCACGCCGATGGATATCTATCTGCGTCCCGCCAATGTCTTTGTCGCCGGCTTTGTCGGTTCGCCGTCGATGAATATCCTGAAGGCCACGATTCATAGCGAGAGCGGTTTCGCTGTCGCCATGGTCGCCGGCGCCAAGATCACGACGCGCGTCGCGATGGCGTCGTTGCCGGCCTCGGATCATTGGCGTCTGGGCCTGCGTCCCGAGTGCGTGAAGGTGTCGCCAGAGGGTGAAAAAGGCGGCCTGAATGCGACGGTCGAGTTTGTTGAGCGCCTGGGCGAACGCACCCTGGTCTATGCCAAGCTGTCGGACGGCACGCCGGTGACTGCTGATGATGCCGGCACCAGCCGCATTGCCATGGGCGACGCCGTCCACCTCACGATCGACGGTGCGCGCGCACACCTGTTCTCAGGCGCCGGCGACGGCTATCACGCCGACGAGGCTGTCTGATGGGCGCCCGTGCTTCACGGCAATGGTCGAACGCCCTGTTCGTGGCGCCGTACCTGATTGCCTATCTCTGTTTGCTGATCTTCCCGCTGATCTCCGGCATGGGGTTGAGCCTGTTCAAGGCCGACCTGTTCGGCGGGCGTGAATTTGTCGGCTTCGAGAACTTTATGCGCCTGTTCAAGGACGCGGTCTTTTTGCAGTCGGTCGCCAACACCTTCTATTTTGTGCTGCTGACCGTGCCGCCGCTGACGGTCATTCCGCTCTTTCTGGCCCTATTGCTCAATCGCAGCGACCGTACCGCAGCCATCTTCCGCGGTGTTTTCTTTTCATCGTCGGTCCTGTCGGTGACCATCGTCACCCTGATCTGGCGCATGATCCTGATGACCGAAGGTGGGCTGGCGGCCAATATCCGCCACGCCATGAGCCTCGACGCCATTCCGTTCCTGAGCGACCCGAACCTGGTCATGGCGTCCATGGCGATCATCACCGTCTGGTGGTGCCTGGGCCTGCCGATGATGCTCTACTTGTCGGCGTTGCAGCAGGTGCCGCAGGACATCTATGAGGCTGCAGAACTCGACAATAGCGGCTGGTTCCAGACGCTGTGGTCGATCACCCTGCCGGCGCTCAGCCGCACGGTCATTCTGGTCGCCATCTTCCAGTGCGTCCTGCAATTCCAGCTCTTCGGCCAGCCGCAATTGATCACCCAGGGCGGACCGAACGGCGCATCGCGGCCGATCGTGTTGTTCATCTTCGAAGTCGGTTTCCGCCGCTGGGACATCGGCTATGCCGCCGCCGCATCGCAGATCCTGTTCGCCATCATCCTGCTGGCGACACTGATCCAGTACTTCGTCACCAGTCGCAAGCAGGTGTCGTGATGAGCCCAAAAAACAAACAGACGAACCACAAATCGCTGCGCAACGCCCTGATATTGGCGACCCTGATCGTGCTCGGCGTCATTATGCTGATTCCGCTGATCTGGACGGAGCTGCTGTCGCTCAAGGCCAATGGCGAACTGATGCGCTCGACGGCCAATGCCTTTCACGGGCCCTATACGCTCGAGAATTATCGCGACATCCTCAACAATTCGTCGGTCTTCCGCTGGCTGATGAATTCGGTTCTGGTGTCGGGCCTGACGACGCTGGGCGTGCTGGTCCTGTCGTCGCTGGCCGGTTATGGTTTTGCCCGGCTCGACTTCCCCGGCCGTGACAAGCTGTTCCTGTTCGTCCTGTTCGGCCTGGCTATCCCGGAGCAGGCGGTCATCATCACCCGCCATCAGTTGTTCACGGCGCTGCATCTGCATAACTCGTATCCCGGGCTGATCCTGCCGGGGCTGGCGGCGCCGTTCGGTGTCTTCCTCATGACCCAGTATTTTCGCGCCATCCCCAAGGAACTGGATGAAGCCGCACTGCTCGACAATGCCTCACGTTTCCAGGTTTTCTGGAAGGTTCTTTTGCCGCTGACCCTGCCGGCGCAAGCCACGCTTGGGATTTTCACATTTCTGGCTTCCTGGAATGAATACTGGTGGCCGCTGATTTCAGCGACGCGATCGGAGATGTTCACCCTGACCGTCGGACTTGCTGCGTCGCAGATCAACTTCGCCCAGACCAGCGGCCTTGGCTATCTGATGACCCAGGCGGTGTTTGCCGCCGCGCCCATCCTTGTCGTCTACATCATCTTCCAGAAGTACATCGTCAAGGCGGTGTCGGGAGCGGCGGTACGATGAAACGCCTCATCCTTATTGGCCTGCTCTTGCTCGGCGCGTGCTCCGAGAAGAGCAACGTCACCGAAATCAGCGTCCAGCGCATCTTCGGCGAATGCCGCGCCAATGTGCCCAAAGGCCAGCCTCCGCTGCGCAATCCCGACGGCGAATGCGAGATCGTCACGCAGATCCTCGATGATTTTGAGAAGCAGAACCCGGACATCCGGCTTAAGGTCAATATAGCGCCGTGGCCGGGCTACGACCAGCTGTCGGCGCAATACGCCGCCGGCGATCCGCCCGACGTCGTCACCATGCACATGTCGGTCATGCCGGACTTCGTGTCGCGCGGCCTGATCGAGCCTCTCGACAACGACTTCGCCAGGGTTGGCCTTGACGTCGAGAACTTCACGCCGGCGGCGCGCAATGGCGTGACGATCCAAGGTCACGTCTACGGCATGCCGTTCGACAACTGGACGCAGCTCTGGCACATCAATATGGGCCTGTTCAAAAAGGCCGGCTTGGTCCGCGATGGTCAGCCCATCCTGCCGCGCAGCCCGGAAGAGCTTCTGGCTCAGGCGCGCCAGTTCAAGCAGGCGACTGGCCTGCCGTACCTGTTGCAGCCGACCGACAACGAACGTGCCGCCTTTACGCGCAACATCTATACCTATCTGCTCGACCAGAACGCTGTGTTCTTCCCGGACCACAAGCATATCCGCCTTGATACGCCGGAAGCGCGGCGCGTGGTTGAACTGTTCCGCCAGATCTATGCCGAGGGCCTGATGGCGCCGGCGCAGGACTATCCGGCGACCATGGCGGCGTTCCTGAACGGCCAAGGCGGCGTGTGCCTGGTCGGCACGTGGATGATCGGCGCCTTCGAGGCCGAAGCCAAAACGCCCGGCCGTCCCTTGGCCGCAGGCTATACCGTCCGGCCATACCCAATGCTCTATGGCGGCAAGCAGACGGCCTATGTCGACGGCCACGCCTGGGTGATGCCCAAGCGCGAGCGTACGCCCGCACAGCGCGAAGCCGTCATCCGGCTGATGAAGTTCCTGCAGCAGCGCGACTATGACTGGTCGCGCACCGGCCACCTGCCGACTCAGGCCGACATCGCCCGCAGCCCGCAATATCTCGACCTGCCGCACCGTGACGGCATCGTTGCGCTGGCCACCGTCGGCCAGACCCTGCCGGCCGGTGTCGAGCGCCAGATCGCCATCCAGGACATTATCGGCGACGAAATGGCCTCGGCCATTACTGGCCACAAGCCGGTCGCCCAGGCGCTCAAGGACGCAGAACACCGCGTCAACGACCTTCTTTTCCACGTTCTCTAGAGACTAAAGTCTATGACTCTCAAAGCCTCAGTCGTCGCCGACCGCGATTTCGTCGTCGCTCCGCTGGACCGCCGTGTATTCGGCACCTTCGTCGAGCACCTGGGCCGCTGCGTCTATGGCGGCATCTATGAGCCCGGCCACCCGACGGCCGACGAGCACGGCTTTCGCGGCGATGTCCTGGCTTTGACGCGGGAACTGGGACCGACAATTGTGCGCTATCCGGGCGGCAACTTCCTGTCGGGTTATGACTGGGAAGACGGGGTAGGGCCGAAGGACCAGCGCCCCGTGCGCCTGGACCTGGCCTGGGCCTCTACCGAGACCAACCAGTTCGGCACTAACGAGTTCATCAACTGGTGTCGCAAGGCCGATATCGAGCCGATGTTTGCCGTCAATCTGGGCACGCGTGGCCCGGCCGAGGCGCGCGATTTCATCGAATACTGCAACCACCCGGGCGGTACCAAGTTCTCCGACCTGCGCCGATCACACGGTCATAATGAGCCGCACGACGTCAAGTTCTGGTGCCTGGGCAATGAGATGGACGGGCCGTGGCAGACCTGCGCCAAGACGGCCACGGAATACGGCGCTGTCGCGCGCGAAACCGCCAAGATCATGCGCTGGATCAGCCCCGACCTGGTGCTGGCGGCGTGCGGATCGTCGCAGCGGGCCATGCCGACCTACGCCAAGTGGGAATACGAGGTGCTGGACGAGTGCTTCGAGCAGGTCGACATGATCAGCCTGCACGCCTACTTCCGCAACGATGACGACGACATCAACGAGTTCTTCGGCGAGATCGACAACCTCGACTTCTACATCAAGGAAATTACCGCCGTCGCCGATGCTGTCGCCGCCAAGCGCCGCTCAAAGAAGCGCATCATGCTCAGCTTCGACGAATGGAATGTCTGGTACCGCACCCACCATCCGCAATTCACCAGGAAGCCGGGCTGGCCGCAGGCGCCGGAACTGCTGGAAGAAGTCTACAATTTCGAAGATGCCCTGGTCGTCGGCGGCGCGCTGATCGTCATGATGAACAATGCCGACCGGGTCAAGGCGGCGTGCTTCGCGCAACTCGTCAACGTCATTGGTCCAATCTTCACCGAAACGGGCGGGCCGGCGTGGCGCCAGACTATCTTCCATCCAATCGCCGCCGCTTCACGATTCGGGCGCGGTGAGGTCCTGCGCCTGAAGGTCAATACGACGACGTTCGACACCAAGGCGCATGGTGCGGTGCCGCACCTGCTGGCGACCGGCATCCACAATCCGGAAACGGGCGAAGTGACGATCTTCGCGCTCAACCGTTCGACCACGGACGACATGGACCTGTCGGTCGATCTGCGCGGTCTCAGCGGGCTGAAGGTCGCCGAGGCGACCGAGCTTCATGACGCGGACCGCAAAAAGATCAACAGCAAGGATGACCCCGACGCGGTGTCGCCAAAGCCCAACGATTCTGCCAGCGTTGATGGCAGCATGTTTACGGCGCGTCTCAAGCCGCAATCCTGGAATGTGTTCTGTCTGAAGGGCTGAAACACTCCAGGTGAGCGGCCTTTTAAGCCTCTACGTGATTCCATGAACCTTGATGAATTGCTCCGAATTTTTTGTCGGACTTTGCTGCCGTGTATTTCTGGTGGAATGACCGGGAAATAATTCTTGCATAAATGAAAATCTGAAAAATTACATTATAGATCAATGTTATAGATGAATGTTGCGCATTTGCGACACGCGTGGTTAAATCAGACAAAATATGTCTTCTTGCCTCTTCGTCTATTGACTTGCTCTTTTTGTCGGACAAATATTGCGCCTAGAGAGTTCGCATAATTGAACCGTCTACAAAGCAGGGAGCTACCAATATGTCTGTCAAGAAGCCCGGACTCTGTTCCGGCCATGCAACACGTCTCGGCCTGACCGCCGCCGCCTCCGTCCTGGCTATTGTCATTGCGACACCGGTGGCTTTCGCCCAGGACGCAGCGCCCGCCAATGACGAGGTTGTCGTCGTTACCGGCCAGCGCAGTGCGGCCCGCAGCGCCCAGGACATCAAGAAGCGCAACGCGCTTATCGTGGATTCGATCGTTTCCGAAGATGTCGGCAAGCTGCCCGACAACAACGTTGCCGATGCTCTGGCGCGTGTGCCGGGCATCCAGGTTCGCCGCGATTCGGGTGAAGCCAATTCGGTATTGATCCGCGGTTTGCCCAACGTGGTGACGCTGCTCAACGGCCGCGAAATGTTCACGACGACCGGCCGCTTCGTGGCTTTGGCCGATATTCCGGCCAACATGGTTCAGCGCGTCGATGTCTTCAAGTCGAACGGCCCGGACCAGATTG
Organism: Asticcacaulis sp. P4_H10; assembly: GCF_056400965.1. Classification (NCBI taxonomy): domain Bacteria; kingdom Pseudomonadati; phylum Pseudomonadota; class Alphaproteobacteria; order Caulobacterales; family Caulobacteraceae; genus Asticcacaulis; species Asticcacaulis sp. P4_H10. The sequence continues at coordinate 814,867 of NZ_JBFUKH010000001.1, forward strand.
AAGGCGGTATCGCCGGTACGATCGATGTGCGCCTGCGCCGCCCCTTCGACGCCAAGGGGATGCAGCTCAATGCCAGCGGCCGCGTCAGCTATAACGACAAGTCCGGCAAATACGATCCGAACGTCGGCGCAACCATTTCCAACCGTTGGGACACCAGCAATGGTGAGTTCGGCGCTTTGGGCGGTATCTCATACGTCCGCAGCCATGCGCATGAAGAACGCGCCTTCAACGTGGAATTTGTCGATCAGACAGGCTTCTTCGGACCTTGCGGGCCACCAGCCTGTACGACGGCGCGGACAACATCGTTGCCGTCCGGCGTAACCAGCATCAAGGCGCCGTTCGTCATGGGCTATATCCCCATCAAGAGTGATCGCGAACGGACCTCGGCCAATATTGCTCTGCAATGGCGTCCGAATGCTGACACTGAGCTCTATTTCGACGGCTTTGCGACGGAATACCGCAATAATTTCGAACTCGATTTCTTCGTTGGCCTGCCGCTGCTCGGCAACGGCAATATCTCCGCGACCGTCTACCCAGGTACGAACATCCTGAAGACGCTGACGAACCACGACGTTTTCACGATCACCTCGACCCAGGCCAACAAGCAAAAGTCGTTCACCACGCAGTTTGCCGTCGGTGGCTCGCACCGTGTCGGCGACCTGCTGTTCTCGACCGACTTGTCGGTGACCGACTCGACGTTTGATTATGAAAACCCGATTCTCGACGTGTCGGTCGTCGTGCCGCTGGTCAATGTCGATACCAATGCTGACGGCACGGCTCAGCTGAACTACGGCGGCCCTGGCTTCGATATCAAGAGCGGCAACGGCTTCAAGCTCGAAAACTGGTTCGACAACTACGGCCATGACAAAGGATCCAGCATCGACTGGCGCGGCGATATGGTATGGACGCCGAACGATCCGGCTCTGCGCGAAGTGTCGATGGGTGTTCGCTTTGCCGATCGCAAGGCCTCGCACATCAATAACTTCATCGGCGGTTCGGGCCCGCCCCCGGGCGCGGCCATCATGGCCAATTCGATCAGCGGCCTGGGCGGTCTGTCCGACCCGATGGCCGATGGTGGCCCTGACTACGTCATGACGCAATGGTATACGCCTTCGGCCGACTTCCTGCTGAACAATACAGGCGTCATCCGTAAGGCATTCACTGGCACCGAAGCCGCCAAGCCTTTGGATCCGGGCTCCTATTTCTCGGATAATGAACAGACCGCTGCTATCTACGTGCAGGCGAAGATCGGTGGCGATCTGGGCAGCGTACCGTGGTCGGCAGTCCTCGGCGGTCGTATCGTCAACACCAAGGAAGAACTGAAGGGCAATCTGGCCCAGGACACCAACCCGGCCAATCCGGGGCTGGAATATACGCCGATCGATCGCAACTCGAACGACACCACCTTCCTGCCCAGCGCCAACATCAAGTTCGAGATTCGTCCCGACCTGATCGGTCGCCTGACCGCTGGCAAGACCCTGACCCGTCCGAACTTTGCCGATATGAACCCCGGTGTCTCGCTCTCGACAGTCGTTTCCAACACGACCGGCCTGACCGGTGGCGGTGGTAACCCGAACCTCAAGCCCTATACTTCGGATAACTTCGACGCCTCGCTCGAATGGTACTTCGAAGCCGATGGCTTCCTGACGGTCACGGCCTTCAGCCGCAAGTTCAAAGGCTATATCCAGCCTTACTTTGGCACTGAGACCTTCGGTGGCCTGCAATACCGCGTAACGCGTCCGGAAAACACGGGCGACGGTGGTATCGACGGTATCGAAATCGGCTATCAGCAGTTCTATGACTTCCTGCCGGGTATCCTGAGCGGCTTCGGCCTGCAGGCCAACTACACCTACATGACCGGTGATACGACGGCCTTCTCGTCCGTGCAGAACAAGTTCATCCAGCGTCCGATCGCGGGCCTGTCCGAACATACCTACAATATTGCGCTGCTGTACGAAAAGGGCCCGTGGTCTGGCCGTCTGGCCTACAACTGGCGCGACAAGTTCCAGGACACGCGTGAATTTACCCCGACCTATGACCTCTGGGTCGATACGACGGCACAAATGGACGGTCAGTTGTCTTACCGTGTAAACGACCAGCTCGTCCTGACCCTGGAAGGCGTGAACCTGCTGGATACGCACTTTAAGGACTACTTCGTTGATCCTTTGAATCCACAGCTGACCGGCTTCTTCCCGCGTGACACCCGCCGTTACGACCGCACGATCCTGTTCGGCGCACGCTTCAAAATGTAAGCCGCTTACCCATCTTTCCTACCCAGACTCATGGCGCCGGCATATTCTCCATGCCGGCGCCTTTTTCCTCGTGAGAGCCTCATGATCAGCAGACGAAAGGTATTGGCAGGGGGAGCGGCGATCGCAGCCGGGGCAGGGGCGGTTGTTCAGGCGCAGACGCTGAATGACCGATTGGCCGGCGACATCTCGCCGGTGCATGATCCGTGCATCATCAAGGAAAAGGAGACCTACCACCTGTTCTGCACCAGCCAACTGCGTGAAGGTAAGGGGCTGATCCACTGGCGAACCTCGCCGGACCTGGTCACCTGGACGTTCAAAGGCTCGGTCCTGCCGGTCATCCCGGAATGGGTCGAAATGGCGGTTCCGGGCGTCCGGGGCATCTGGGCGCCGGATGTGGCTTATTTCAACGGCCGCTTTCACATCTACTATTCGGCCTCGACCTTCGGTTTGAACCAGTCCGTTATCGGTCTGGTGACGTCGACCACGCTCGACGCGTCCGATCCAGCGTTTGGCTGGACCGACCAGTGCAAGGTGATCGGCTCAGTTAAGGCCGATACCTATAATGCGATCGATCCCAACCATGTCATCGCCGCAGATGGCCGGCACTGGCTTAGCTTCGGCAGCTTCTGGTCGGGGCTGAAGCTCATTGAGCTCGATCCGGCGACCGGCAAGCTGAAGAAGGCCAACGCCTTGCCGCGATCGATCGCCGGGCGCAAGGACCCAAGCGCCATCGAAGCGCCCGTTATCATCCGCAGGGGCGAGTACTACTACCTCTTTGCGTCGTTCGACTTCTGCTGCCGTGGCGCCAACAGCACCTATTACACGGTGGTGGGCCGGTCGAAATCGGTCGAAGGGCCTTACCTCGATCGCGACGGCCGCAAGATGAAGGACGGCGGCGGAACGGTTGTTCTGCACGCTGATCAGGACAAGACGGGACGCTTCAAGGGGCCGGGCCACGTCGATATCCTGCAGGAGGACGATGGCGAGCATATCGTCTACCACGCCTATGACAGCCAGAATGGCGGCCGCCCGACTCTGCGCATACAGACACTGAGCTGGCAGGACGGATGGCCGGTCGTTGTTTAAGGTGCAGGAGGCACAGCCTCCTGCACCTCGGAACTTGTCAGAATAACTTATGGGGTGCAGGGGACCCATGGCGGGCGATCGCTATACGTCCGCCTCGGCATACCCCTTTGCCTTAATCCAACGCCACGACCGTCACCGACTGCCGCGCCAGCTTCAGCACCAGCTTCCCGCCGCTTGCCCTGGCGCTGATCGCCTTGGGTGCGACGACATTCGGGTTGTCGAAGGTGTTGATGCTGTCGATCTTGGGTGCCGCGAGCGTTTCACCCTTGGCGGATTTGGCCTTCAGTCCAAGGGCGGCCAGGTCGATTTCGACCGACGCCTTCGGGTTGATATTGGTCAGCGAGACATAGACCTTGCCGTCCTTGCCCTTGGCGGCGGTGACATCGAGCGCCGGCACGGTCACGCCGTTGAAGGTGTAGGTGCCGGCGTCATACTGGACCGGCAGGACGGTCGCGTCCTGAAAAGGCACGTACAGCCTGAAGACGTGATAGGTCGGCGTCAGCACCATCTTGTCGCCTTCGGTCAGGATCATCGACTGAAGCACATTGATCATCTGGGCGATATTGGCCATGCGAACGCGATCGGCGTGACGCGTGAAGATGTTGATCGTCACGGACGCCACAATGGCGTCGCGTTGCGAATTCTGCTGTTGCAGGGAGCGCGGATTGGAGCCCTTTGCGGCGGAATACCAGGTGCCCCATTCGTCGACCGCCAGGATGACCTTCTTCTGCGGATCATACTTGTCCATGATGGCCGAGTGCTTCGTCACCAGTTCGTCCATCTTGTAGGCCGACTTGATGACGTGCGCGTATTCGTCCTCGCCGAAGCCTTCGCCGGAATAGTGCGGCGGCCACTGGTTAAAGCCGGAATAGTAGTGCATGGACAGGCCGTCGAGCGACCAGCTGAAGATCTGTTTGGTCGAAGCCTCCATCAGGACTTCGGTCCATTTGTAGTCATCGACATTGGCGCCAGAGGCGATGCGCTTCATGCCGTTTGGATCGAAGTCGCCATTGGGCAGTTGCTGTGCGTTGTCGTAGTTGCGCGCGAAGGTCGCGAAGTTGCGATAGAGATTGGCGTAGTGCTCCGGCGTCATCGAGCCACCGCAGCCCCAGCTTTCGTTGCCGATGCCGAAGATCGGCACCTTGAACGGTTCCTTGCGCCCATTGCCGACGCGCTCACGGGCCAGCGACGAAATGGCCGGATCGGCGGTCATGTATTCCAGCCAGTCCGACATTTCCTGAGGTGTGCCCGAGCCGACATTGCCCGAAACATAGGCCTCGGAGTCGATCATCTCGATGAAGTCCATGAATTCGTGGGTGCCGAAATGATTCGACTCCGCCGTGCGGCCCCACAGGTAGTTGACCGTCGAGGGGCGCTTGTCCTGTGGGCCTATGCCGTTGCGCCAGTGATAGTCGTCGGCATAGCAGCCCCCTGGCCAGCGGACGTTCGGCACCTTGACGGCCTTGAGCGCGGCGACGACGTCGTTGCGGATGCCGCGCGTATTGGGAATCTTCGAATCCGTGCCGACCCAGATTCCGGGATAGATGCCGGTCCCCAGGTGCTCGGCGAACTGGCCAAAGATGTGACGGCTGATCTGTGCGCCCGGCTTGGTGGTGTCGACCGTAACCGGCGTGCCGGCCAGTGCGGGCGCGGCGGCGAGGAGCAGGGCGGCCAAGGCCCCGGCAAGATGTCGTTTCATGTCCTGTTCCTGTGTCTTCGGTCCGCAGTCTCTCTGGACGGCTGGATCTTTGCGTCACCTCGGCAGCACCTTTGGGGCGCGGTCCGTCTTACGTTCGTTTGTCAGTCCATCCTTAGGATACAAGCTTTCCTGCGCCGGTGACGTTAATTAGTCCGACAAATAAAAGGTGTAGTGGCCGGGATCGCGATTGTCAATTGTCTGATGAAATGGCATAGTCCAATCTGTACTCGGCAAAAACAATAACCGGGAGGTTGCGCTTTGACGCCATTGGACGACGACGGTGAGGTCGAGGACTACGCGCTCGATACGGGGCCGCTGATCACCTCTTTCAAGAATACAATGCCGCAGGGCCGGTTGCACGGCGCGCTGGCACACCGTCTGGGCGTGGACATCCTGAGCGGCGTCTATGCGCCGGGTGAGACCCTGCCGAACGAAATCGATTCGTCGAGCACGCTGGAGATTTCGCGTTCGGCCTATCGCGAAGCCATCCGCATCCTGGCTGCCAAGGGCATGGTCGAAAGCCGGCCGAAGACCGGCACACGCGTGACCGAACGTGTCCGCTGGAATATCCTCGACCCCGAGGTCCTGCGCTGGATGTTCGAAACGGAGCCGAGCGAAAGCTTTATAATGGGTCTGTTCGAGTTGCGCCTGATCACCGAACCGGCGGCGGCAGCCCTGGCGGCGCAACGACGCGAGGACAGCCACCTGGAAATCATGGACAATGCGCTCAAGGTCATGGCGCAGGAAACCCTGGCGACCGAAGCCGGGCGGCAGGCGGACCTGGATTTCCACGATGCCCTGATGAATGCAACGGGCAATGAAGCTCTGGCGTCGCTAAGTTCATCGATCAGCGCGGCCGTAGCATGGTCCACACGGTACAAGCAGCGCGTCAAGGCGCTGGAGCGTGATCCGGTGCCTGAGCATCGCGCGGTCTATGAGGCCATCCTGCGGAGTGACCCCTCGGATGCCCGGTGGTGCATGGAATCACTCGTCAGACTGGCGCTCCACGACACCCAGCGCAGCATGAGTATCAAATAACCTGCCTAGAGACTTTGTGAAATAACTGCGCGCCGGTTAAATTGTCTGATTATTGCCGCATGGATTTTTACGGTAAAGGGTGGCGAGCGGAACGCTTTGCGGGTAAGCCCTCGGGCAAATCCGTTCTATAAGGCCTGTCCGTGACTGAACTGTTGCAATTTGGAAAACGCGTCGACGGGCTGGACTATTTCCCCCGTGAAGGCTCCTATGGCATTCTGCTGCTCGACGGCCGGATTGCCTGTGCCCAGATTGGCTACAGCAAGTTCACCTACGACCTGCCGGGCGGCGCCGTTGACCCGGGTGAAACACCTGAACAGGCCTTGAAGCGCGAGTTTCTCGAAGAGACGGGACTTGAGGTGCGCGTCGGTCGCCCGGTCACTGAAATCCTGCATTATTTCGTTCATGCCGACGGTACCGGATACAATAATCTGTGCCGGTTCTATGAGGTCGAACGGGTGGCCGAACGGCCAAACGCCAAGACCGAAGACGACCATGAACTGATCTGGCTGCCGCCGCTTGAGGTGATCAAACGCCTGAAGAACGAAGGCTATGCCTGGGCGATGACCCTTTGGTTGCGTCGGCCGGTCTAGGCGTTTGGGACGCGACGCAGGATAAATTCGTCGTCCAGCGTTTGTCCGACAGCAAACTGGTATTCGCCGACGCGGTGAAAGCCGAAACTGCCGTAAAGCGCCTGCGCCTTGGTGTTTTCGCTCCAGACGCCGATCCATTGCGGCGCGTCGCCGAAGCGTTCCGTCATATAGTCGATTGCCGCTGAAAGCAGTGTCTTGCCCAGGCCCTTGCCTTGCTGGCTGGAATGGACATAGAGGCGCTTGAGTTCACCCTCAAAGTCCGGCCGGGCGTCGGGATGCGGCAGGCCGACCTTTCCGCATTGCATGTAGGCCACGGCTGCGCCGCTGTCGTCCAGAACGACGCGCCAGTACTGGGCCGGATCGCGCACCTCCAGCGCCAGGGCGTCCGGCGTATAGAACTTGCTCAGGAAGGCGTCCAGATCCTCCGGCGGGTAGAGATGGCCGAAGGTTTCCGTGAAGGTTTCGATCGCCAGCGCGGACAGCGCGGGCACGAGGTCAGGGGTAACTTTTGTCAGTGTCATGCGGGGAGATTGGGTCGCCATTCGACGGTCATGATCGCGGAGGCCTGCTGGCGGATGACCAGGGTGAACTGGATGCGCGCCGGGTGTGGCGGCAAGCGGAGGTGCGGCGCCAGGTCGAAGCAGAAATAGCCGCCGTCGGACACGCCTTCCAGGTCTTCAGGAGAGGCGGGCGGCGGCATGGGCGGGGCTTCTTCGGCTTCCGGATCTTCAAGGCCCAGTTCGAACGGTGGAAGCGGCGGCAGGTCGTCGGTCCGGATGTGCAGCGTCCCGGACAAGGGCGCAGGGACGCGCAGGGCGGGCAGCATGAAGCGGCCGCAGACCGGAATGATCGTCGTGTGCTGCCGCGTGGGCGCCACCCATTGCGGCGCATTCAGAACGACCCCCTTCCAGCCAATCGGCTGTTGCGGTGGCGAGAGGCGTTGGGGATTACGGCTGCCGATGACGGCGCCGGCGAATTCAGGCGGATGAATGAATGGGGTCATAGGCTGGTCCACCCGGTTTCAAGGTCGCCTTTTTTCACACGCTCGGCGCAGGTCGCACAGAAGGCGATCGCGCGGCGGCTGTTCCCGGCGCCGAACATGACGCACTTGCCGGAATACAGGCTGAAGCTGGCGACGAGCGCCGTAGCCGCGACGCCTCCCGCATTGGGTGTCGCATCGTAATAGCAGTGCCCGCCCTGGTGGCCGCGTGCGACATAGTGGAAGGGAGAGGCGTCGAGATAAAGGTATTTCGACAGATTGGCCGGCGCAGCGGTCCCGGTGGGCGGAGGTGTGTCCGGCGGTTCAGGGCCAGTCGTGTAGTTTGTCTTGTGGCCCAGTTCGTGGACGATGGTCTGGTTCATTTCCGCGGCGTCACGGATCATGTGGAAATGGCTGCGGGCGATTGCCACAAGGGCGCCCTGTCCCTGGTTACCGGAGCTAAAGCCATTGATACCGCCGGCATAGGTCAGGACCTCGACCTCGATCGTCAGTTCGGCCGCTTTCAGCATTTCGGTATTGGGCTTGAAGCGCACCGTGCTGGTGGGCTCCACGCCCGTTTCGAAATCGGCAGCCGTCGGCGCCGGCCAGTCGGACTTGACCTCTCCGGTTGCGCTCTTCGTCTGGACCCGGGCGGACACCAGCCAGGAATTGTCCGGATCGTCCTTTGTCCAGAGATAGTAGGACAAGGGCAGGGTCATCTTGGCCGTCGGCGCGCCGGTCTTGCTTGAGGGTGTCGTGGCGTAGGACGGCGACTTGTTGTAGAAGACCGACAGGATGAGATAGGGGGCCAGCGTCGCCACCGCTTCACCCCGGAAGGTGCTGTCGTCGAAGACCGGGCGGGCGGCGTCCTTCAAATTCTGGATCTGGGTGTTGATCCGGCCGGAATCGGCGAACATGAACTTGCTGAACGGCAGTTTTCCGGCGGTGCCGTAGGTAAGCTCATCCGTTTCCAAGTAGATTTCCTGTTTGACGAACTCGGCCTTGGCGTCGGCCAGCGCCACGGGCGTGACCGTATTCATGGTCATGGTCGTGACGAACAGTCCACGACGCGTCTTGAGTGAGCCGGCCGCCGTAATGACCGTGCCATAATCGTCGCGGCCCTTGACCTTCCAGGTTTCGCCACCGGCGGCACGTAAGGAAAGGGTGACGACCGCCTTGCCGTCATCATCCGTCGTTCCGTAGGCCCAGATGGGCGCATAGGTCGTCGAATCCGACGGGTTGACGCGGTAGGCCGAATGCGCCGCGGCTTCGGTGGCCGTATAGCCCGCATCCCCGCCCGTGCAGACCAGCAGGACTTCGAAGCGTTCGGCGCCGGGATTGGCAAAGGTCAGGCGGATGCGGATGCTGCGCGACAGCCGGTCGAAATTATCGACGGCCTTGCCGCCGAAGCCGGGCGTCAGCCAGGCCGGCAGGGCCTTGCGTTCGAAGCGCGTCCGGTATTCGGCCAGGTTGACCCACTGGGTTGCCTCTGCGCCCAGGACAGGATCTGTCTTGCCCGTGTCATCACCGGCCGTGAAACCATGCAGAAGCTCGACCTTGGTCAGCTTGTTGACGCGCTTGATTTCGTTCTCGATCGCCTGGGTGTGGCACTTGATGCACGGATTGGCGATGTCGGTCTTGGGATAGCTTTTCGGATACTTGTTGGGCAGGTCCTCGATCTTCGCTGCCAGCGCCTTGCGGTCATCGGCGCGCTTCTTTTCGCGGTCCTTCCAGGCTTGCTTGGTGCTGGACTTCGAGAAAAAGCCCGGGTCCTTGTCCTTGGCGCTATCCTCGCTCAGCTTCAGGTACTGTTCGCGTAACGACTTTTCGTACTGAACGACCCGGAGTTCGAAGTCGATCTGCTCGACCAGCTTGTCCATGCGCTTCTTGGCGTCGCCGCTAATGGCGGGCAGGGCCTTGGCTTTTTTCAGCGCGCGTTCAAGGCGCCGTTCCCTTTGGGCCAGGAGGGCGATCTTGCCGGGGGCTTCGGTGACGAGGGGATCGGGCTTGGGCACGGTCAGTCGAACTCGGACGGTTCAAATTCAGGATCGACCTCAAGGTCGTTCAGCGGCGCGCGCAACATGGTAATCTTGCGCGCAGCGTCGCGGCTGGAATGCAGGACATCATAGGCCCAGTGATCCTCAGCAAGCTTGGTGAAGTCGTCGTCGGTCGTGGCCTCGATTATGGCCAGTTCGGCGATATGGTCCTGGCGGGTGATGTCGCAGGCGATGGCGAAGTCGATGCGGCGCTGGACGTATTCGACGACCTCGACCGGTTCCATGAAGCCAAAGATTTCGGGGAAGCGGTTGCTGAGGTCGTCCGACAGCTTAAGCGTCAGCTCACGCCGGGCCTCGGCATTGAAGGCCGATGTCTGGGTCTCGGATATTTTCAGCATCTGCAGCTCCCCGTCGCGCGAACCTTACGCCACGGAGCCGCCCGGTGCAACTTTGCCGTCAAATCAATAGTTAATAGTGCCGGACCTTGGTCCAGGCATCAACCAGGGTCTTGGCCTTGTTGTAGACGATTTCGGCCGTGTCGCCGGGCTTGAAGACGCTGGTGCCGATGCCGAAGCCGGCGGCGCCAACGTCCAGATAATCCTTCATATTGTCGGCCGAGACGCCGCCGACCGGGAAGACCGGCACGTGGCGCGGCAGGACCGCTTTCATCGCCTTGAGGCCTTGCGTCCCCGCCAGTTCGGCAGGGAAGAGCTTGAGCGCATCGGCGCCGGCGTCGACGGCTGCAAAGGCCTCGGTCGGCGTGAAAAAGGCCGGGAAGGAGATCATCTCCAGCGCCTTGGCGCGGCGAATCACGTCCGGATTGGTGTTGGGCGAGATACAGATTTCGCCGCCGACCGCCTTTAGCGTCTCAACGTCGGCGACGGTCAGAACCGTGCCGGCGCCGACAATGGCGCGCGTGCCGAAAGCACTTGCCATCGACTTGATGCTGTCGAACGGATCGGGCGAGTTCAGCGGGACTTCCAGGATCTTGAAGCCGGCGCGGATCAGGCATTCGCCGACGCCCAGGGCTTCGCTGGGGCGAAGGCCGCGCAGGATGGCAACCAGAGGCATGGTGTCGAGGGCGTCGCGCCAGCGTGCGTCGAGGGACATCAGATAAGCTTTCCTTGCTGGGCCAGGGCCCACAGGCCGGCGGACGAGGCTTCGTCACCGTCGATTTCGGTGACGTCGGTGAAGCCGGTATGGTTGAGTGCACGCTTGTAGAGGGTAATGAGCGAACCGGCGCCGATCAGGGTGACCGGGCGGATGCCGTGACGGATCGATTCGGCGCGGATTTCCGAGCCGATGAGCAGGCCTGACAGGTAGGAGGACAGGCTTTCCGGCTTGATATTGCCGAACAGACCCTCAGTGCGCGCCGAGAAGACGAGCGACAGGAAGGACTTGTCGGCCATGGCGCGATCGACACCCAGCGTGAAGGCGGCTTCGTCGTCGATGTCGCTTTCCATCAGGTCGCCCAGGATGGAGTGGCGCTTGAGGACCTGGAACATTTCGCCGGTCATGTAGGACGAGAAGCCGGTGATCGTGCCGTTATCGACGACCGCCCACTTGCAGTGTGTGCCCGGCAGGACAAAGACGCCGTCGCCGTGCTTCTGGCTGAGGCCGAAGATCTGGGTTTCCTCGCCGCGCATGACGTTCTTGATGCCCGGGTGATCGGCATCGGCCGACAGGCCCGGAACAATCTTGACTTTGAGCTTGTCGGACGGAGCATCGACGATACCGGCGACGATTTCCTTGGCGCCGGCCGGGCAGGGGACATAGGGCGCCTCTTTCCAGCCGGTGCGCGAACCGACCATGCCTGACAAAAGGATCGGCAGGTCCGGACGGGCGAAGTCTTCCTTCATGACCGACGACAGGGCTTGTTCGAAAGTCAGGACGCCGAGGTTCTTGAGGCCGATATTGGCGTTGTGGCGGGCGATGATCTCGCCGTCGGCGCTGAACAGGAACAGGCGGAAATTGGTCGTGCCCCAGTCGGCGGCGATCAGGGCGGGCGGTTCAGTCGACATAAGTATAAAGCTCAGTCCTGGTTAAATGCGGCTTCCGATTAGCCCTTAAACTTCTGCGGTTCAAGGCCGGTGTGGCCACGCAGCAATTCACTTGGGATTTCGAAGAATGTCCCGCCCTCACGATCCTCCGGCAGGTCGACGGCGGCCGACGTCACAAAGACGCGGTCGAGGCGTTCGCCGGCAAAGCACAGCGACGTCGTTTGCTTCGCTGGCAGGTCGATATGGAAGTCTTCGCGGCCGTCGGCAAGGAAGCGCGTGACACGGCCGATGCCCCAGTGCGAAATCCACAATCCGCCTTGCGCATCACAGGTCATGCCGTCCGGTCCGCCCATCTCGTCGCTGAATTGCAGGAACAGGCGCTTGTTGCGTATCTCGCCGGCGTCGTCGATGTCGAAGACGAAGACCGAGCCGTGGCCGGTGTCGGTATGATAGACAGTGCGGAAGTCGCCGGAAAAGGCCGGGCCGTTGGCAATCTTGTACGGCCCATCGACCTCCTGGACGCTTAAGTCGGTATTCAGGCGATACCAGGCGCCGGAGGTCTTCTCGATCGGCTTGTGCATCGAGCCCGCCCAGATGCGGCCGCGGTCGTCGGCCTTGGCGTCGTTCATCCGGTTCATTGGCTCGTGCGGATACGGATTGTGGATGTGGCGGATGGTCAGCGGCTCAAGCGTCACCTCGGCGAAGCCGCTCATCAGGCCGGCGATGAAGCCGCCCTTTTCGCGCTCGATAACCCAGCTGATGTGCTCGGGGAAGTGCCAGGTCCTGCTTTCACCGTTGAGATAATAGGCATGCAGGTTGTTCGACAGGATATCGACCCAGTAGACGCAGTTATCGCGCCGCGACCAGGTAGGGCCTTCGCCGAGGACGGCGCCGGGAGCAGAGCGGCGGATGATATCGGGCATGGGCTTCCTCTTTGTGTTTTGTCCGTTTTAACCGGCGGTGGCCCGCGTTTTCCAGCGATTATTTTGCCCAAAGCATTGCGTCAAGAAAATTGTATGACAATTTGAATGGCCTTCCGTTAGGGCGCAGAAAATTTTGCACCATATCTTGACGTGCGCGTAAAGTAAGCGCACCTATACGGCTACATGCAAAGCGGCGCGTTATCACGCGAAAGTGGCTGTTGGTCCAATGGCGCTTTTGGCGAACACGCCTATAAAACGGGCCTAAAAGCCGGAGGATGTTCTCGCTCATGCCGACCCCAGAAAATTCCGCCTATATCTATGACCACGTGCGCACGCCGCGCGGCAAGGGCAAGAAGGATGGCAGCCTGCATCAGTTCACGGCGCTGGACCTTTCGGCGCAGGTGCTGAGCAATCTGCGTGACCGCAGCAACCTGGATACGACGCTTGTTGACGACGTGTCGTGGGGCTGCGTGACGCCGGTCGGTGAGCAGGGCGGGGACATCGCCCGCGCGGCCGTTCTGGCAGCCAATTACGACCAGTATACCGCTGGCGCACAGGTCAACCGCTTCTGTGCCTCGGGCTTGGAAGCCGTCAATATCGCCGCCGCCAAGGTGGTGTCGGGCGAAGCGACCATGGCCATCGGCGGTGGCGTCGAAAGCATGAGCCGTGTGCCCATGGGCTCGGACGGCGGCGCCTGGGCCATCGATGTCCGCGGCGCCTTTCCGAATTACTTTGTGCCTCAGGGCGTGTCGGCCGACATGATCGCCTCGAAGTGGGGCTTTTCGCGCACCGACTGTGACGCCTATGCCGTCGAAAGCCACAAGCGCGCGGCGCAGTCGTGGGCCGAAGGGCGCTTCAACAACGCCGTCATCAAGGTCAAGGACCAGATGGGTGTCACCGCCCTGGCGCACGATGAAAGCATCCGCGCCGGCACCGACATGCAGACGCTTGGCGGCCTCAATCCATCCTTCGCCATGATGGGCGAGATGGCTTTCGATGGCGTCATCAACCAGCGCTATCCCGAAGTCGAACGCGTCAATCACGTCCATACGCCGGGCAATTCGTCTTCGATCGTCGATGGCGCCGCCGCCGTCCTGGTGGGCAGCAAGGAAGCCGGCGTCATCTCCGGCATGAAGGCCAAGGCGCGCATCGTCGGCACGGCCTCGATCGGTTCGGAACCGTCGATCATGCTGACAGGACCGTCCTACGTTACCGAAAAGCTGCTGAAAAAGCTCGGCATGAAGGTGTCGGACATCGATCTTTATGAGTTGAACGAAGCCTTTGCGGCCGTCGTCCTGCGCTACATGCAGGCGCTCGATATCCCGCACGACAAGATCAATGTCTGCGGCGGCGCCATCGCCATGGGCCACCCACTGGGGGCTACCGGCGCCATGATCCTCGGCACGCTGGTCGATGAACTGGAGCGCACGGGCAAGTCGACGGGGCTGGCCGTCCTGTGTGTCGGCGGCGGCATGGCCACCGCCACCGTGGTCGAACGCGTCTAAGGCAGGGAAAAGAACAATGGAAAACTTCAAGACCGAACTCGACGCCGACGGCATCCTGCTCTGCACCTTCGATGTGCCGGGAAAGACGATGAACACCTTTACCAAGGCCGCCCTGAGCGACTTAGAGGCCATCGCCAATCGCGCCAAAGCCGAGGTCGGAATCAAGGGCGTTGTCCTGACGTCTGGCAAGACGACCGGCTTCTGCGCCGGAGCCGATCTCGAAGAAATGCTGGGCGGCGCCTGGGAAACCGGCGCGGACCTCGAAGGCGAGGCCAAGCTCAAGGCCAGCTTCGATGCGGCGTTCGAAATGAACCGCGTGTACCGCCTGCTGGAAACCTGTGGCAAGCCGGTGGCCGTCGCCATCAATGGCGTTGCTTTAGGCGGCGGCCTCGAAGTCTCGCTGGCCTGCCATTACCGCGTCATGGGCAATGGCCCGAAGACCCAGGTCGGCCTGCCCGAAGTCAAGATCGGCCTCTTCCCGGGCGGTGGCGGCTCTCAGCGCCTGCCGCGCCTGATCGGCGTGCAGAATGCGCTTCTGGCCATGTCGGAAGGCAAGTCATTCCGACCGAAGGAAGCCCTGTCGCAGGGCATCGTCCATGAGGTCGTCGACGAGGGCAAAGAGGTCGAAGCCGCCAAGACCTGGATCAAGACCAAGGGCGATCCGGTTGCACCATGGGACAAGAAGGATTTCAAGATCCCCGGCGGCGGTCCCTACCATCCGGCGGGCGCCCAGATTTTTATCATGGGCAATGCCATGCTGCGCAAGCAGTCCTACGGCAACTACCCGGCTGTGCTCAACCTCATGCACTCGGTCTATGAGGGCCTGCAGGTGCCGTTCGACACCGCCATCAAGATCGAGTCGCGCTTCTTCTGCAATACGCTGGCGACGCCGCAAGCCAAGGCGATGATCCGCACCTTCTTCTTCTCGATGCAGGCACTGGGCAAGGGCTCCGGCCGTCCGGCGGGCGTGGCGAAGACCGAGTTTTCCCAGGTTGCCGTGCTCGGCGCCGGCATGATGGGCGCGGGCATAGCCTATGTCACTGCCATGGCCGGCATCAAGGTCGTGCTGGTCGACCGCGACCAGGCGTCTGCCGACAAGGGCAAGGCGCACTGCGAAGACCTGCTGAAAAAGGCCGTGTCGCGTGGCAAGATGACCCAGGACAAGGCGCAAGGCGTGCTCGACCTGATCACGGCGACGCCCGACTATGCCGCCATCGAAGGTTCGGACCTGGTTGTCGAAGCCGTGTTCGAGAATACCGAGCTGAAGGACCAGGTGACCAAGCAGGCCGAAGCCCCGCTCTATGCCGGCGCCAAGGCGGAGACGGCGATCTTCGGCACCAACACCTCGACGATTCCGATATCGCTGCTGGCCAAGGCGTCGTCGAAGCCTGAAAACTATATCGGCATCCACTTCTTCTCGCCGGTCGACAAGATGCTGCTGGTCGAAATCATCCTTGGCGAAAAGACCTCGGACGAGACGCTCGCCAAGGCCATCGACTACGTCATCAAGATCAAGAAGACGCCGATCGTCGTCAATGACTCGCGCTTCTTCTTCGCCAACCGCTGCTTCATTCCGTTCACCGCCGAAGGCATGACCATGTGGTCGGAAGGTATCACGCCGGCCCTGATCGACAATGCCGGCCGTGCGACCGGCATGCCGCGCGGTCCGCTGGAGATGATGGATGATGTCGCGCTTGATCTCTTGACCAAGATCACCTCGGAAACCGCCAAGGCCATGGGCGATGCCTATCAGCCGATCCCGGGTGAAAAGCAGGTGGCGCAGATGGTCGCCGACGGGCGTCTGGGCCGCAAGAACGGCAAGGGCTTCTACGACTACCCGGTCGACAAGAATACGCCCAAGACCCTGTGGCAGGGGACGAAAGACATGTTCCCTGTGACGCAAGCCGAAGCCAATCCAGCCGAGGTCGAAGAACTCAAGAAGCGCCTGCTGTATGTGCAGGCGGTGACGGCGGCGCGCTGCTTCGAAGAGGGGGTGATCACCGATCCGCGCGAAGCCGATGTTGGCTCGATCCTGGGCTGGGGCTTCGCGCCGTGGTCAGGCGGGATCGTTTCGCTGATCGATTCCATCGGTATTCCCAAGTTCGTCGAAGAGCTTGACCGCATGGAAAAGGCCTACGGCGAGCGCTTCAAGGCGCCGCAGTTGCTGCGCGATATGGCGGCGAAGGGCGAGACCTTCTATAGCCGCTTCGGCAAGACCGAGAAGTCCAAGGCCGCTTAAATTGGCTATTGCTCTTAGCGTTCAAATTTGATCATTAATGGTCAAGTTTGAACGTAAGGACGACCGTCATGTTTAACCGCCGCATGCTGCTGGGATTGGGACTGGCTACGGCCTTGCCCAAGGTCGCTTCCGCGCAATCGAATGCCCAGGCGAGCGGGCAGGAGGGCCTGCCGCAATCCGGCAGTACCAAGGCGCTGAAACCGCCCCTGCCGATGCAGGAAATCTGGCCGGCGGGCGCGCCGGGCGGCGAAAAGGTGACGGTCGAGCAACGCGTCGTCCTGCGCAAGCCCGACGGTGATCCCAACGACACGGCCTTTTACAATATCCGCAAACCGTGGCTGAGCCACCGCGCGCCCGCAAAGCCCAATGGCGGCGCCGTTCTGATCGCGCCGGGCGGCGGCTATGTCCGCATCGCCGGCAGTCTGGCAGGTGGCGATCTCGACCAGTGGCTGGCCGATGAGGGCTACCACGTCTTCACCCTGTTCTACCGTCTGCCCGCCGATGGCTGGGCGGCCGGTCCCGACGTCGCCTTGCAGGATGTGCAGCGTTCGATCCGCCTGATCCGTTCGCGCGCCGGCGAACTGAAGCTTGATCCGGAACGCCTTGCGGTCATGGGCTTTTCCGCCGGTGGTCATGTGGCGGGACTGGCGGCAACGCGTTTTGCCGAACCGTCCTATGCGCCCGTCGATGCCGCCGATGCCTTGTCCGCCAAGCCGGCGGTGGTGGCGCTGTGCTATCCGGTCATCACCATGACCGATCCTTACGCGCACAAAGGTTCGCTGAAGGAGATGCTGGGCGCAAATCCCACCGAAGCGGCACGGTTAAAGTCCTCCGTTGAAAAGCACGTCCCGGCCGATGCCGCGCCGGCCTATGTCTGCGGCACGACCGACGATCCCGCCGTGCCGATGCAGAACGCGATCCTCGCCTATGAAGCCTTCAAGGCCCAGAAGATCGCGTCCGAACTGCATCTGTATGAAGGCGCAACGCACGGCTTCCCCTTGCGTGCCAAGGGCGGCGCACTCCAGCCCTGGGCCGTTGGCGCTTTGGTCTTCATGGAACGCCACGGGCTTAAGACAGCCTGATCATTCCGGTTAGGTCATATCGCTTGCAACGGTCGTCGTTTCACGGTTCAAGGCGGGACGATCCGGAGCCTGAAATGAAAGAAACGACCCGCCTGACGTCCGCCACCTATGGCCGCGCCAACAGCCGCCGCCCGGTCAATGTCGCGCCGGAGCGCGGTTCGACCGTGCTGATGGAAAGCGCTGAAGTCCTCTATAATGACGACATCAAGCCAACCTATGGCACCGATGGGCTGGCGGCGCAGAACGAACTGTGCCGGCTGATCGCTGATCTCGAAGGCGGGTGCCAGGCCTTTATCCTGCCGACGGGTCTGGCCGCGCTGACCGTGCCGTTCTTTGCCTTCTTGCAGGCGGGGGACGATATTCTGGTCGTCAATTCCTGTTACGCGCCGGTCCGCCGTTTCCTCGAGACGCAACTGAAGCGCTATGGCGTGACGACGCGTTATTACGATCCGCGCCTGAGCGCCGAAGAGGTCGTGGCACTGGCGACGCCTGCGACCAAGCTGATCTATATCGAAAGTCCGGGCTCGCTGACCTTCGATATCCAGGACATTCCGGGCCTTGCAAAACTGGCCAAGGAAAAGGGCATCCTGACCCTGTGTGACAATACCTACGGCGCGGGCGTGCTGTTCAAGCCATTGGCGCACGGCATCGACATGTCCATGCAGGCCCTGACCAAATATGTCGGCGGCCATAGCGATATACTGATCGGTTCGGTCACCGTCTCGGATGAGACGCTGGCAAAAAAAATCTATGCGACCATCAAGGCTTGGGGCTTCTTCACCTCGGCCGATGAAAGCTATCTCGCCATTCGCGGCCTGCGCACACTGCATCCGCGCCTGAAACAATCCGGTGAGTCGGCGCTGAAAATTGCCAAATGGCTCGAAGACCGGCCGGAAGTGGCGCATGTCGTCCATCCGGGCCTAGCCAGCCATCGCGGGCACGAGACGTTCGCACGCGATTTCACGGCAGCGAACGGCCTGTTCATGGTCATCTTCAAAGGCGGCAACGAGACCAAGTCGCAGGCCTTCCTCAACCGCCTGAAGCTGTTCGGTTTGGGCTTTAGCTGGGGCGGGTTCGAGAGCCTGGCCGTCTATTGCGAGCCGCAGATCAGAGGCCGTGCCAAACTGTCGGATGACGATGACTGGCTGCTGTCGGGATCGGCGATCCGCTTCTATGTTGGCCTGGAAGACGTTGATGATCTGATCAACGACATCGAACAGGCGCTCGACGTCTTCTAGAGGTCAAAACCCGCCGAGGTCTTGAAGAAGCGGTCGGTGGCGGCGGCGAACTCGTCCGACAGCTGCTCGACCAACTCGGCGACCGGCATGACCTCATGGATCGAGCCGACGCCCTGGCCGGCTGACCAGATGGTCTTCCACGCCTTGGCGTCGGGGTTGAGTTCGTGCGCCATGTCGATCTTGTGCTTCGGGTCCTTGGCGGCATTGGGATCGAGGCCGTTGCTGACCAGAGACGGGGTCAGGAAGTTGGCATTGATGCCCGAAATCGCATCCGTATAGGTGATGTCCTTGGCGGTGGTGTCGATCAGCATCTGCTTATAGTCAGCGTCGGCGCGCGCCTCAGTCGTAGCGATAAAGCGCGTGCCCATATAGCCGAGGTCGGCGCCGGCCATCAGGGCTGCGGCCACGTCCTGGCCGGTGGACAAAGCGCCTGACAGGATCAGCGTGCCTTTGAAGAAGCTGCGGATTTCGTTGATCAGGGCGAATGGGTGCTGGTTGCCGGCATGGCCGCCAGCGCCGGCCGAGACCAGGATCAGGCCATCGACGCCGGCCTCTGCGGCCTTCTGGGCGTGCCGGGCATTGATGATGTCGTGAAAGACAATGCCGCCGTAGGAATGAACCGCATCGACCACGTCCTTGACGGCGCCGAGGCTGGTGATGACCAGGGGGACCTTGTGCGCCACGGTGGCCTTCAGGTCGTCCATCAGCCGCGTATTGGTGCCGTGGACGATCAGGTTGACGCCGTAGGCTGCATCATCTGGCCCGAGTGCCGCTTCGATCTGCTTCAGCCACTCGACATAGGCGTCGGTGGTGCGCTGGTTAAGGGCAGGGAAGGTGCCGATCATCCCGGCCTTGCACGTCGCGATGACCAGCTCCGGCCCGGACACCAGGAACATGGGCGCCGCAATGGCGGGAAAACGCAGGTTCCTGCGGAGTGTGGCGGGTATCATGGCGCGTCCCTGTGGCCCTTATGTTTATACAGGCACCTTGCCCGAAATTGACCTAAACGTAAAGCGCTCGTTTCTTCTGAAGCATGGCCCCGCCCACCACTCGCTCCGCTCGCGGTCCCCCCTCCCCATGAATGGGGTAGGCGAAGAATATATGTTTATCAGAAGCTTAGTTCTTCAATTGGAACTGAAACACTACGCCCTCCCCATTCATGGGGAGGGGGGACCGCGGTCAGGCGGTGGGCGGGGCCAGCTCTTGAGAAGATACGCACTCAGGCGGATCAATTTGCACCTGCGTTCTTGTCTTCCAGGCATGGGCGTTTAAATAGGAGCCATGAGCCATTATACAGACAACCTGACCCAGTTGGGCGGCGATGCCCGGCCGGCGGCTTCGCCCGAACAGGCGACGCTGGAACGCGTCCCCAACCCGCACCCCGATATCGACTATGTTGCGCGCTTCACTGTCCCTGAGTTCACTTCGCTGTGCCCGGTAACGGGCCAGCCTGACTTCGCCCACCTGGTCATCGACTATGTGCCGGGCGACTGGCTGGTCGAATCGAAGTCGCTGAAGCTGTTCCTGACGGCGTTCCGAAATCATGGTGCTTTCCACGAGGACTGCACGATCCATATCGCCAAGCGACTCAAGGACCTGCTTGATCCACGCTGGCTGCGGATCGGTGGTTTCTGGTATCCCCGCGGCGGTATTCCGATCGACGTCTTCTGGCAGACCAATGAGCCGCCCAAGGGCGTGCTGATCCCTGAGTTCGGCGTCCAGACCTATCGCGGAAGGGGCTAACCCTTCGGCTGCCACCAGCTGATGCGTTCGTCGTAGTTTGGACGATCGCGTTCCAGCGGCGCTTCGTTGGGCGTGCCAAGGTAGATAAAGCCGGCGACGTTTTCATCGGGGCTCAAACCCATCAATGCTTTGGCTTCGGCATCGTAAGAATACCAGTCGGTAATCCAGTTGGCGCCATAGCCCATGGCGCCGGCCGCGATCAGCAGGTTCTGGCAGACGGCCGCGGCCGACAACTGCTGTTCCCACAACGGAATCTTGTGCGGCTGGATCGGCGAAGAAACGACCAACAGCATTTCCGGCGGCGTAGACATCTTGAGCAGCGCCACCTCTGCCTTTTTCGCTTCAGTCTGCGACTGGGCCAGCGTGACCAACGTCTCGACCAGCTTCGCCTTGGCTTCGGTGGTGAAGCGGACGATCCGCCAGGGGCCGATCTTGCCATGGTCCGGGACGCGCAGACCGATCTTGATCAGCAGCTCGATCTCGTCGCCTGATGGTCCTGGCGCGGTCAGGGTGGGGGCAGGAGCACTGCGGCGATGGAACAAACGGTCGAGCACTTCGGCCGACGGCTTTTGCTCCAGTGGCTGGCCGAATTCTATGGCGGTCGGGTTGAGGTCAAAATCGGCCATGCGTGCTCCTTGAATCGCTTTGACTATATAGGCTGCGTCGTGCGATTGCACAGCCTATGAGCAACACAAATATTCCGCCCTGGGACACGGCTAAAGCCACGGCCGCGCGCGCCGACTGGACGCAGCACACCTGCGAGATCGTCTTCCAGAACCCGTGGATACGAGTCGAAGCCAGTCAGGTGACGGCGCCGACAGGCAATCCGGCACAATATGGCGTGGTGCGCTTTATGAACCGCGCCATTGCCGTTTTTGCTCTGCACGACGACGGCACAGTGCCGCTTGTTGGGCAGCAACGGTTTGCCATGAACGCCTATAGCTGGGAGATTCCCGAAGGCGGCGGACCGCTGGACGAAGATCCCGAAGACGCCGCGCGCCGTGAACTGCACGAAGAGGCGGGGCTCATCTCGTCCGATATGCGCAAGATTTTAGAGTTCGACATGTCGAATTCGGTGACCGACGAAGTCGCGGTCTGTTTCCTCGCCCTGGGGCTGACCGCGGCTGAAACCGAGCCTGATGAGACCGAACGCTTCGAATATGCCCGCGTTCCCTTTTCGCAGCTACTAAAAGCTGTTATAAATGGTCAGGTTCGCGACGGTTTAACCGTTGCTTGTACACTCAGGGTGCACCATATGGCCGTAAGCGGCGAACTGCCATCGCATCTGACGGCAGCGGTTCTGGCGCGCTGACGAGAACTTGGAACTCCAACCGCGCTCAAGCAGCGAAGCGGTAGCGCAAGGAAAGAAGTATGGCTCAGGTTTTTGAGGTCATCACGCCGGACGACAAGCCGATCTGGCTGTGCCTGCGTCAGGAGGCTGGCGACGCTATTGCGGCGGAACCGGGCCTGGCCTCGATGCTGCATTCGACCATCCTGTCGCACGACGACCTGGCCTCGGCCCTGTCCTATCACATCGCGCGCAAGCTGGGCGACGACTCGCTTCGCGGCATGACCCTGCGTGAGCTGGTCCAGAAGGTTTATGCTTCGGATTCCTCGCTTGTTGAAGCCGCCCAGGCCGATCTTCAGGCCGTCTATGAGCGTGACCCGGCCGCCAAGGGCTACCTCCAGGCCTTCATGTTCTTCAAGGGCTTTCTCAGCCTGCAAATTTACCGCGTGGCCCACAAGGTCTGGCAGGATGGCCGCTATACCATGGCGCACTTCCTGCAAAGCCGCGTGTCGGAACTCTTCCAGATCGACATCAACCCGGCCGCGCGCATCGGCAAAGGGGTCTTCCTCGACCACGGCACCGGCATCGTTATCGGTGAAACGGCGGTTGTGGGCGACGACTGTTCGATCCTGCAGGGCGTGACGCTGGGCGGGACGGGCGCTGAGCGCGGTGATCGACATCCCAAGGTCGGCAAGGGCGTGCTTTTGGGCGCCGGCGCCAAGGTGCTGGGCAATATCCAGATCGGCGACTACGCCAAGATCGCTTCGGGCTCGGTGGTTCTCAAGCCCGTGCCCGCGCACTGCACGGCCGCAGGCGTCCCGGCCAAGCTGGTCAACTGCAAGACCTGTGAGGACCCGGCGCGCCAGATGGACCACACCATGCCGGATATCGATTTCGACTATTCGATTTAGGTAAAACGCGGGGATAAGCGGCGTATCTATTTGCGCCTGCGCGCCTTATCGCCTAAAGCCTCGCCACACACAAAGTTTATCCCTGTCCGCGGTGATCTGTGCTTTGATGCGCTCATAAATGGGGCGTGAGCATGAACGACGCCTGGACGACCAACTTAAAAGAGGCTGCCTATGAACCCGTCCGAAATCAACAAGGTGCAGGATTATCTGTTCAAGACCTTCAAGACCAAGGGGCTTGAGGTCAAGGCGCGCAAGCAGAAGGATTCGGCCGAAGTGTTCGTCGGCGAAGAGTTCATCGGCGTCGTCTATGTCGACGAGGACGAGGAGGGCTCCTACATGTTCGAAATGGCCATCCTCAAGGAAGACCTCTAGAAAAATTAGAAAGGCGCCGGATGAACCCGGCGCCTTTGTTCTTAGTAGACATCTGCTTTCGAGCGACGACGGCGCGATACCGGCTCGACGTCGGGCGGCGGTGGGGTAGCGCCGCTGCGCTCTTCTTCTTTGCGGACCTTTTCCTCTGACTTGCGCACGCGGCGGCGATCGAGTTCGTCCCCTAAAGCCACAACTAATTCGGAGAACATGGTGAGAAACTGCGGGAAACGCGACGCCAGGAAGCCACCCATGACGGCGACCAAAGCGGCCAGGAAGGGTGAGTGCGGCGACATGGTTTCGATCATGCGCGACAGGCTGCCGACCGACGTGCCGGCAAAAGCTTCGTCGAACATCCGCTCCTGTTTGCTGCGCTTGTCGGTCTTGCTGACGGCTTTATAGATGCCGTAGCCGATCAGCGGCACGAACAGGGCAGCCCCCAGCACCGCCGGTCCGGCGATTTCGCCCATGGCGACCTTGAGATAGTTGTAAAGCGCGATGCTCAGCCACACGATCCCAGCGATAGCGCAGGCCACACACAGGACCACGGCGATAACCGTCGACTTGATGACTTCGATCTTGTGCGAAACATTGAACATATTGGACAAACCCCGTCACGCTTGAGCATTTCTTGAACCCGCGTTGTCATAGACCGCAATAACAAATAAAGGAACAATGTGATTGAGCCTATGACGTTTTTCCTGACGGAGTCCGGGTTGTGATGTTTGTTGAAGGCTTGTGGCACGCGCTGAAAGTGGTCTGCGCCGGGCTCTATTGGCTGCTGTTCATCTGCCTGATTTGGGCCGGTTTCGCGCTGATGGGACCTGCGCCGCAATGGGGCTGGGGCAACCTGGCTTTCGTGTTGGCGCTGTTTGCCGCGCGGGGATACGGCAAGCGCTGGCTGAACGGCGGCGCGTCTTATGTCGCTGGCTGCGGCGTGATAGCGGCCTATCTGGCTTTTGCCGCCGTTGCGACGGGGTGGCAGAACGTCTAAGCACTTTCCGAAAAGCGCGACCGGTATCAAGCCGTCTCTGACAAGGCCTCGCGAATCGTCTCGACGATCCGGTCGATCTGCGGCTTTTCGATAATCAGCGGCGGCGACAGAGCGATGATGTCGCCGGTTACCCGAATCAGCACGCCCTTGTCGTAGCAGCGGTCGAAGACCTCCATGGCGCGCGCCGTCGCAGCACCTGGACGTGGCTCCAACTCGATGCCGCCGATCAGGCCGAGATTGCGGATATCGATGACGTGCTTCGCATCGCGCAGGGAATGGACCGCCTCCTGCCAGTAGGGCGCAAGGTCCGTCGCGCGTTGGAACAAGCCGTCTTCGGCGTAGGTGTCGAGGGTGGCGATGCCGGCGGCGCAAGCCAGGGGATGGCCGCTGTAGGTATAGCCGTGAAACAGCTCGATCGGTGTTTCCGATGTCTGCATGAAGGTGTCGTAGATGCGCGTCGAACAGGCAACCGCGCCCATGGGCACGGTGGCATTAGTTATACCCTTGGCCATGCAGATCATGTCCGGCCGCACGCCGAAATAATCGGCGCCAAATGCTGCGCCCAGCCGGCCAAAGCCGGTAATGACTTCATCGAAGATCAGCAGGATATCGTGCTTGTCGCACAGGGCGCGCAGGCGTTGCAGATAGCCCTTGGGCGGGATGAGGACGCCGGTCGATCCGGCCACGGGCTCAACAATGACGGCGGCGATGGTCGAGGCATCGTGCAGCGCCACAATCCGTTCCAGCGCATCGGCCAAGTCGGCGCCCTGCTCGGGCTCGCCTTTGCTAAACAGGTTGCCGGCCACGCCATGCGTGTGGGGCAGGTGATCGACGCCCGTCAGCATGGAGCCAAACGTCATGCGATTACGGACGATGCCGCCGACACTGATGCCGCCAAAGCCCGTGCCGTGATAGGCGCGTTCACGGCCGATCAGCCGGGTCTTCGTCCCAAGGCCGCGCGCCCGTTGATAAGCGAGGGCGATCTTCAACGCCGTGTCTGCGGCTTCGGAGCCCGAATTGGTGTAGAAGATGCGCTTCAGGTCATAAGGCATCAGCCCCGACAGCTTGTGGGCAAATTCGAAGGCCAAGGGATGCGCCATGTTGAAGGTCGGCGCGAAGTCCATGACGCCGGCCTGGTGCCGGATCGCCTCGGTGATCTTGTCGCGGCCGTGGCCGGCATTCACACACCACAGACCCGCCGTGCCGTCCAGGATCTCACGTCCGTCGTGCGATGTGTAATACATCCCCTTTGCCGTCGCCAACAGCTTGGGCTTGGCCTTGAAGGCGCGGTTGGGCGTGAACGGCATCCAGAAGTTGTCAAGCGCTTCCGCTGAAGGGGTATCCACCCGGGGGGCATCCATAATCGGCTCTTTTTCAATGAAACGCAGCGGAACTGTGGTAAGCTCTACCATGAAGTCCGGCGATATTGTGATCACAACGCGGGGCGAACTGCAAGGGCGAGGCAAGTAACCGCGTATGAAAGTCGTCAATCTCGAACCGTCGGCCGCCGACGCACGCACCCACAGTCAAGTGTATGATGCCCTGAGCGAAGACCTGATCCAGGGTCAGATCCCCCCTTTGATGTCGGTGTCGCTGCGTACCCTGGCGCAACGTTATGGCGTGTCGCCCATGCCGGTACGCGAAGCCGTCCGCCGGCTGATCGCCGAAAAAGCGCTGGAGCTTCAACCCGAGAACAAGCGCCTGCGCGTGCCGCACCTGACCGAGCACCGGCTGCTGCAATTGATGAAGGCGCGGCAATGGGTCGAATCCGAGTTGGCCTTTCAGGCGACGCCGTTTGTCGACGCCGACCTGATCACCCGTCTGAAGACCGACGATGACACGCTGATGAAGGCGCTGGCGACCGGTGATGTAACGGCCTACATGCAGGCTAATCACGACTTCCATTTCTGCATCTATGCCCGTGCTGATGCCGATCTGCTGTACGATATGGCGCGAACCCTGTGGCTGCAGGCCGGGCCGTTCATGCGCGTGGTCTTCGCCCGTATGGGGACGGTGCACCTGCCCAAGGATCATCACCAGGACATGATCGCGGCCTTTGAACGTGGCGATGCCGAAGCCGTGCGTGCTTCGATGGCGGCCGACGTGCGTGAGGGCATGGAACTTATGCTGGATGCCCTGCGCAGCCAGGCCCAGCCGGATAAAAAGCGCCGCGGGGCAGGGAAGTAACCTAAACTTCCTGTGAGCATGCTTGACTCGACCTTTAGCAGCGGTGTCTAATTGTGATCACAATCCGTTAGCTAAGGTGTCCGCATGCCCGTATCCGCGCCCCAAAGTCCCGCCGATACGCTGGAAGGCGTGCTGAAATCCGTCAAGGGCTTGAGCCTGCCGTCGAAGGCCATCATCGAGGGGCAGGAAGTCGGCGCGCGTTCGGGGCGGACGTTCGACAATATGTCGTCGCGCGACGGCACGAAGATCAACGATATCGCTGCCTTGGACATGACGGATATTGACCTTGCTGTCGTCTCGGCGCGAACAGCGTTCGAGGACGGCCGCTGGCGCAACCTGGCGCCCAAGGCCAAGAAGAAGATCCTGCACCGGCTGGCCGACCTGATGACCGAGCACGCCGAAAACCTGGCCCTGCTGGAGAGCCTCGATACGGGCAAGCCGATCAGCGATGCGCGCAATGTCGACATCCCCTTGGCGATCAATTCGACGCGCTACTACGCCGAAGCGCTCGACAAGGTATATGGCGAGGTCGCGCCGACGCCGGAAGACCGCCTGTCCTATGTGATCCATGAACCGCTGGGCGTTATCGGCGCCATCGTGCCGTGGAACTTCCCGCTGCACATGGCGATGTGGAAGGTTGCGCCGGCCCTGGCCATGGGCAATTCGGTCGTTCTCAAGCCCGCCGAGAACTCGAGTATGACCGCGCTCTATACCGCGCAACTGGCGCTGGAAGCCGGTGTGCCGCCAGGCGTGTGGAATGTCGTCACCGGGCTTGGCACCGAAGCGGGCGATGCCCTGGCCAAACACATGGATGTCGACATGATCGCCTTCACCGGATCAGGGCCGGTCGGGCGGATGCTGATGCGCGCCTCGGCCGACTCGAATCTCAAACGCGTGTCGCTGGAGCTGGGCGGCAAGAGCCCGCAGATTGTCTTTGCCGACAGCGACGACCTGGATACCGCCGCGACCAACGCAGCGTGGGGCGTCTTCTATAATCAGGGCCAGGTGTGCACTGCCGCGTCGCGACTGCTGGTCGAGGAAACGATCAAGGACGAATTCGTCAAAAAGGTCGCTGCTGTCGTCAGGACGATAAAGGTCGGCGATCCGTTCGATCCGGCCACACAGTTCGGCGCTATGATCTCATCGCGTCAGATGCATACGGCGCTAGAATATATCGAACGCGGCCAGGCGGAAGGCGGCCGGCTGGTGCTGGGTGGCAAGCAGGTGCGCGCCGAGACCGGCGGCTACTATGTCGAGCCGTCTCTGCTCGACAATATCGCCCCCGCAAACATCCTGGCCAAGGAGGAAGTCTTTGGGCCGGTCCTTTCGGTCATGACCTTCAAGGACGAAGCCGAGGCGTACCGCATCGCCAACGACACTATCTACGGCCTGGCGTCGGGGGTGTGGACGTCGAACATCAACAAGGCGATGCGTGCCGCCAAAGCGCTGAAGGCCGGCCTGGTCTGGGTCAATGGCTGGGACGCTTGCGACATTACCTCGCCGTTTGGCGGCGTGAAGCAGTCGGGCTTCGGTCGCGATCGTTCGCTGCACGCCCTATATAAGTATGCCGACCTCAAGGCCGTTTCGATCAGCTTCAAGGCATAACATGAAACTCACCTCCGCACAGGTTTCGCTGCTCGGCGACACCATCTCGCTTGAACCGAAATCCGGCTGGTTCGCCGTTACCAATCCTGCCGACGGCGATGTCCTGGCCTACGTCAAGGACGGCTCGGCCGCTGACACCACGGCCGCCATTGGTGCCGCCGACGCAGCCTTTGCCAGCTGGTCCGGCATGACGGCCAAGGCGCGCTCGATCCTCCTGAAGAAGTGGAACGATCTGGTCCTAAGTCATCTAGAAGACCTGGCCCTGCTGGTGACGCTGGAGCAGGGGCGGCCGATCAAGGAGACGCGCGGCGAGGTGACCTATGGCGCCTCGTTTATCGAATGGTTTGCCGAAGAGGCCAAGCGCGCCTATGGCCGCACCATTCCGGCGACGGCGCCCAGCAAGCACTTGCAGACCATCAAACAACCGGTTGGCGTCTGCGCGGCGATCACACCGTGGAACTTTCCGATTTCGATGATCACGCGGAAAGTCTCGCCGGCCCTGGCGGCGGGCTGCACCGTCGTCATCAAGCCGTCGGAAGAGACGCCGCTGTCGGCCCTGGCGCTTTATGTGCTGGCGCGCAAGGCCGGTCTGCCCGACGGCGTCATCTCCATCGTCAATTCGACGACGGCCAAGGCAATCGGCGAGGCCATGACCTCTGACCCGCGCGTCAAGAAGCTGAGCTTTACCGGATCGACCCCGGTCGGCAAGCTGCTCTATGCCCAGTGCGCGCCCACCATGAAGAAGATCTCGATGGAGCTGGGCGGTAACGCGCCGTTCCTTGTCTTTGACGATGCCGATATCGACGAGGCCGTCGAAGGCGCCCTGGCGTCGAAATACCGCAATTCCGGCCAGACCTGTGTGTGTGCCAACCGCCTGCTGGTCCAGTCTGGCATCTATGATAGCTTTGCCGCCCGCCTGACCGAGCGCGTCAAGGAGATGAAGCTGGAAGCGGGCTGGAAAGAGAGCTCCCAACTGGGGCCGCTGATCAACCAGAAGGCCATCGACAAGGTCAAGGGCCTGGTTGATGACGCCGTCAGCAAGGGCGCCCAGGTCGAGGTCGGTGGTCACGTCTCTGGCCTGTTCTATGAAGGCACCGTGCTGACCGGCGTGACCCACGACATGGAGATTTTCGACACGGAAATCTTCGGGCCGGTGGCGCCGCTTTTCCGCTTTGAGACCGAAGAAGAGGGGATTGCGCTGGCGAACGATACGCCGTTTGGCTTGGCGGCCTATGCCTATACGCGCGATATCGGCCGGTCGATGCGCGTGGCGGCGAAGCTGGAGTACGGCATGGTCGGCATGAATGATGGACTCATCTCGACCGAGGTGACGCCGTTCGGTGGTATCAAGGAATCGGGTCTCGGCCGCGAAGGCGCTGCCGAAGGTCTGGATGAGTATCTGAACATCAAATACATCTCCTATGGCGGGCTGGGGGTGATTTGATCGTGGATGAGGTTTCGGAACGCGTCACTGATCAGCGCTTGCGAAACCGCATCATGGAGTCCGTTGCATGGCTTGAGAATGGATTAGATGATTGGGGGGCTCATGAGTACCTCGAGCAGTTTTACGACTGGGTGGACCCCGACGGAAAACCTTTCCCAAACGCGGCAATGTCGGAAGACGAATTCTCAGCCTTGGCCAGGTTCGCTATCCTCATGAATGAGGTTTGTGACCATACGCCAAGTCTAATCACGGATGGGGACCTGATTGTGCCGGAATGGCTGGAACGCATACGATCTGAGGCTTCGACTGTCCTGGCGGTCTTTCTGCAACGTGGACGTTTCGGGGAAGAGTTTGAAGAAGCCGAGCCTGGCTTAGAGGCCGGTCGTGCTTGGTATCGTGCTGTAAAGACAGCGCCATGACCAAGCTCCAAGTCTTCATTTCCGAACAACGCGAAATATTTGCATCCGCCAATACCGATTCTAAAGCCTTGTCTCAAAAGGCTTCAGCGTGGCGCGGTGGCGTGCCCATGCACTGGATGCGAGACTGGGCGACACCATTTCCGATATATGTGAATAATGCGAAGGCCGCGACGCTGACCGATGTCGATGGCCACGTCTATGATGATTTCTGCCTTGGCGACACGCCGTCCATGTTCGGCCATGCGCGCCCTGAACTGCAAGCCGCCATCGCCAAGCAGGCAGGTGATGGCGTTGGCTTCATGCTGCCCACCCAGCTTGCCAATGAAGTTGGCGATCTCCTGCGTGCGCGTTTCGGTCTTCCGCAATGGCAGGTGGCGACAACGGCTTCAGATGCCAATCGCGCCGCCATCCGCTGGGCGCGGGGGATCACCAAACGCGACAAGATCCTGATCTTTGACGGCTGCTATCACGGCATGGTCGATGACTGTTTCGTCGCCCTCTATGACGGCCGGCCTGCCAACAAAAAGGGGCTGATCGGCCAGATCCGTGACCAGACGGAAACCACGGTCGTTATCCCTTTCAACGACATCGCAGCCCTCGAAGCCGCTTTGTCCAAGGGCGATGTTGCTGCCGTCCTGGCCGAGCCGGTGATGACCAATTTCGGCATGATCCCGCCGGAGCCGGGTTTCCACAAGGCCCTGCGTGACCTGACGAAGCAATACGGCACGCTGCTGATCTTTGATGAGACCCACACCCTGTCCTCCGGTCCGGCGGGCTATGTCGGCCTACATGGTTTGCAACCGGATATTTTCACCTGCGGCAAGGCGATCGCCGGGGGCATTCCAGCCGCTGTCTGGGGCGTCACGGCAGACGTCGCCGCGCGCATGGACGGCACCCAAGCCGAGATCGGCGCCGGACAGTCAGGTATCGGCACGACCCTGTCGGGCAATGCGCTGGTCATGGCTGCGACCAAATGTATGCTGACCGAGGTCATGACCGAAGCCGCCTACGCCCACATGCTGGCGGGAACCGACCAACTGGTGCGGGCCTTACGCGACCTGATCGACCGTCACGCCCTGCCGTGGAGCGTCGTCCATGTCGGTGCGCGCGCCGAGCTGATCTTCGCGCCACAGCCGCCGCGTGATGCCGCCGGCATGCGCCCTTACCTCGACCACGACCTGCTGGAAGCCTTTCACATCTTCCTGATCAACCGGGGCGTCCTGATTGCGCCGTTCCACAATATGATGCTTATCTCGCCGCAAACCGAGTCAGATGCGATCTCACGTCTGGTCGCTGCGGTCGAGGCGTTCGTGCCCTACTATAAGGACTTCCAATGAGCCTGCCCCCGCACCCCATGGTCGCCACGCCTGACGAGGCCAAGGCCTTTCTCGACGCCCATCCGCACATTAATTATTTCGAGATCCTGTTCACCTCGATGACCGGAGTGCCGCGCGGCAAACGCCTGCGCCGCCACGAATTGCTGCCGATTTTTGAGTATGGCCGTTTCCTGCCGGGCTCGATCCTGGTCGTCGATACGCTGGGCGCCGATTGTGAAGAGACGGGGCTTGTCTGGGAAGACGGCGATGCCGATCGTGTGGCGCGGCCGGTGCCGGGGACGCTCGTGCCCGCGCCGTGGCTGGGTGATGATGTCGGCCAGGTCATGCTGTCGATCTATGAACTCGACGGCACGCCGAACGATCTCGACCCGCGCCATGTGCTGCAACGCGTGCTCGACCGCTACAAGGCCGATGGCCTGACGCCGGTCGTGGCCTGCGAACTGGAATATTACCTGGTCGATATCGAACGCGGCGAGGGCGGCGAACTGAAGCCTGCCCGGACCTTTAATACCGATGAAACACCGCGTGGCATCCAGGTCTACGGCCTGCCGGAAATCGAAGCCCATGGTGCCTTCTTCCGCCAATTGTGGGAAACGGCCGACGAACAGAATATCCCGCTGGAAGGCGCGATTTCCGAATTCGCCCCAGGGCAGGTCGAACTGACGCTGAAGCACAAGCCCGATGCCCTGCGCGCCGCCGATGACGCGGTGATGTACAAGCGCCTGGCCAAGGGCGTGGCCTTAAGCCTGGGCATCGAGGCGACCTTCATGGCCAAGCCGTGGCCCGATCGCGCCGGGTCGGGTTTCCACGTCCACATCTCGGTGGCGGACAAGGACGGCAAGAACCTGTGCGCGGCCGAAGACCCGTCTGGCTCGCCCCTGCTGCACAACATGATCGGCGGCATGAAGGATCACCTGGCCGACTGCATGGGGATTCTTGCCCCCGGCGCCAATTCGTTCAAGCGCTTCAAGGCCAACTCCTATGCACCGGTTGGCCTGACCTGGGGCGTCAATAACCGCACAGTCTCCCTGCGCGTGACGGCGGGTCCGGCCCATACACGCCACGTCGAACACCGCGTCGCCGGCGCCGATGGTAATCCGTACTTGGTGCTGGCGGCCATTCTGGCGTGTGCACACCACGGTATCAGCCAGAAAACCGATCCTGGCCCGGCCGTCGTTGGCAACGGCTATGCAGCCGCAGCCGAAAGCGGTGCTATTCTGCCGACAAACTGGTTCGCGGCAGTGGATTACCTCGACAAGTCCGCTGTTCTGCGCGACTATCTGGGCGAGCGCTTCATAGACATGTATGTCAAGGTCAAGCGGACCGAGCAGGCGCGTTTCTATGAAGAAGTGACGTCGCTTGACTACGACTGGTACTTGCGCAACGCCTGAGGTTAAAATGGTATCGCGGCGATCTTTCTTGGCAGGTACGGGAGCGGTCGCGGCGGGTATCGTTCTGGGGCAGGAGGCGCGCGCGGCTGGCAGCAGTCTGCGCTTCTACAACTGGGACACCTATGTCGGCGATAACACCTTGTCGGGCTTCAAGGCGGCGTCGGGCATCGACGTCCAGATGACCCTGTTTGCCAGCAATGATGAACTTTATGCCCGTACCGCAGGCGGTGGTGAAGCCTATGACGTGATCGTGCCGTCGTGCGACTTCGTCACCCGCATGGCCGAGGAGGGCTTGCTGGCGAAGCTCGACCACAGTCGTTTGCCGAACCTCAGGAATATCGCTGAGCCCTTCCGCGACCCGCCCTACGACCCCAATTGCGCCTACAGCGTACCGTTTGCCTGGCTTGTCCTGGGGCTCGGTTATCGCCGCTCGGCCATGAAGGGCAAGAAGCCGCCCAAATCGTGGGAAGACGTTTTTGACTCCAAGCGATACCGCATCGGCTGGCTGACCGAACCGTCCGACATGATCCGCCTGTGCGCCAGCTATATCGGTGAGGACCCGAACGCCATCACGGCCAAGGGGCTGAAAAAGATCGAGAAAATCCTGAGCAAGCAGGCTAAACGCGGCGTCATCTTCCACCACGACGACGGTCAGGACATGCTGCGCGCCGGCGACCTCGATATCGTCATCGAATACAATGGCGATATTGCCCAGGTCATGGGGGAGGCGCCGGACCTGGGCTTTGTCGTGCCCAGGGAAGGCAGCACGCGCTGGGTCGATTGCTGGGCCATCCCGAAGAACGCGCCCAATCCCGATTCTGCCCACCAGTTCCTCAACTACATGCTGAGCGCAGAGGCGGGCGTCGATATTTCAAGCACCATCATGTACCCGACGCCCAATGCCGCGGCGCGCGCCCTGATGCCTTCGGAATACCGCGACAATCCGGTGATCTTTCCGTCTGACGCGCAACTGGAAAAGTGCCCGTTCGGACGTCGCGCTGCCGCATCGCAGCAGCAGGCCTTTGAGGAAATATTTGCACGCGTACGGATGATCGCGGGGCATTGATCGCGCGCATTGGGGTGTTTTTGTTACGCGCTTGCGAATAGTGCCGGATAAGACGGCTTGTGATCACGTTTTGCGATTGACAAGCCGTCAAAGCCGTATTCCTCTTCGTTAACGAAAATTCAGCCGGACAGAGCCGGTCGGACCCCAGCTTTAGGAGATACCTCATGAGCAAGTTTGGACGTCGTTCGCTTCTGGCTGGCCTTGGCGCCGCTGCCGTGGGTATCAGCTTCGCCGGACTGTCCGGCTGCACCAAGCCGGCCGGCAAGGGCGGGAAGACGATCAACTTCTATAACTGGGACACCTATATCGGCGATACGACCCTGGCAGATTTCCAGATAGCGTCGGGCATCAAGGTCAATATGTCGATCTTTGCCACCAACGACGAACTGTTCGCCAAAATCAAGACCGGCAATTCCGGTTTCGACGTCATCGTGCCGTCCAACGACTTCGTCACCTACATGTCCCAGGCCGGCCTTCTGCTGCCGCTCGACCACGCCAAGATCCCGAACCTGAAGAATGTCGATCCGGCCTTCATGGACCCGATCTACGATCCGGGCCGCAAGTTCTCCGTGCCCTACACCTGGCTGGTGCTCGGTATCGGCTATCGCAAGTCGGCCATGAAGGGCGGCGTCGTGCCGGATTCGTGGAAGTACCTGCTCGACTCGAGTGAATACAAGGGCCGCATCGCGCTTCTGTCGGAATCGGGCGATCTGATGCGTCTCGGCGCCAAGTATCTCGGCCACAGCGTCAACGGCATTTCCGATGACGTGCTGAAGCAGGTCGAGGCCATGCTGATCAAGCAGAAGCCGAACGTGAAGGCTTTCCACAGTGACGATGGCCAGGACATGCTGATGTCCAAGGAGGTCGATATCGTCATGGAATATAATGGCGACATCGCCCAGGCCATGAAAGAAGACCCGGACCTGGCCTTCGTTGTGCCCAAGGAAGGGTCGCAGCTCAATTCGGACTGTCTGGCGATCCCGAAGGACTCGAAGAACCCGGAAGAGGCACACGCCTTCATCAACTACATCCTCGATGCGCAAGCCGGCGCCAAGATCTACGAGCAGATCCTGTATCCGACGCCGAACGCGGCCGCCAAGGCGCTGATGCCTGACGATTACAAGAACAACACGGTCATCTTCCCGCCGGCGGACGTCATGGCCAAGTGCGAGTACGCGGCCTTCGAAGGGCCTGAGCGCGCGCAGGTCTACGATGCGGCGATGACGCGCATCAAGGCTTCCTAAGACAATACAGAACGCGTCGGATCACACCGGCGCGTTCTTTCGTTTCTACCCCAGCCCTCCAGCGCGCAGCGCTGGCAAGGCCGACCGGCCGCCCGAGTTTTGCGCTCAAAGAGCGAAGCGTTAGCGCTTCGAATAATGTGCGAGGAGCCCCGCGGCGCTTGAGCGGAGAAAAAGATGGAGCAAAGCTGGCGTCAGGCCAAAAGCATGTTCGGGGCGATGCTCAGCGCGCCCCTGTTCTGGCTGGTTGTCTTCTTCTTCGTCCCTCTGGCGATCGTCTTTGCCTACAGCTTCGGACAGAATGTCGGCCTGATCGACATCTCGGTCTTCACGACGTTCGATAACTACAAGCGCGCCTTCGAGCCGCTGTATCTGGCGATTTTCGTCAAGTCGATCTGGATCGCGGCGATCACGACCTTCATTTGCCTGGTGCTGGGCTTTCCGGTGGCGCTGGCCATCACCTTCGCGCCCCCCAAGGCCAAGGCGTGGTTACTCCTGCTGATCATGCTGCCCTTCTGGACCAACCTTTTGATCCGCACATACGCCCTGATGGCCTTCTTGCGGACGGAGGGCTATATCAATGTGACCTGGCACAAGATTTTCGACGGCATCAATGCTGTTTCCGGCGGTATGCTGGGGCAGTTCCATGCCATGGAATTGATGAACACCAACTTTGCCGTGGTGCTGGGCCTGGTCTTCGTCAATCTGCCCTTCATGATCCTGCCTCTCTATTCGACGCTGGATCGCATGGATCGGTCGCTGCTTGAGGCATCGCTCGACCTCGGCGCAGGCCATATCTCGACCCTGTTCAATGTCGTGGTGCCGATGGCCGGCGCAGGGATCGCGTCGGGCATCCTGATCACCTTTATCCCGGCGCTTGGGTCCTATCTGACGCCGGACATGCTGGGCGGGCCGGATTCGCAGATGATCGCCAACGTCATCGAGAGCCAGTTCAAACGCGCCAACAACTGGCCGTTTGGTGCGGCGCTCAGCTTCCTGCTGGTCTACATGACCTTTATCGGCATCGCCATCCAGGGCCTGATCGAGCGCAAGAATACGGGTAGGGCGGCATGAGCGAAGCTGTGAAAACCCGTAAAAGCCCACCGGGCCCGCTGGAATATCTGCGCCGCTGGCCGCTACAGGCCTGGCTGGCCCTGGTCGCCGTCTTTCTCTACGCGCCGCTGATTTCGCTGATGGTCTTCAGCTTCAACGACTCACGGTTCACGACCGTGTGGCGCGGCTTTACCCTGCGCTGGTACGAAAAGGCGTTCAAGAATGCCAGCCTGATTGAGGCATTTGGCAACTCCCTGACCATAGCGCTGCTGTCGACCGTCATCTCGGTCGTCGTCGGCGCCATGGCGGCGATTGTCCTGTGGCGGTTCCGCTTCCCGGGCAAGACGGCTTTCAATGCCGGCCTGGCCATCCCCATCGTCGTGCCGGAAATCTGTATGGGCGTCGGCATGCTGGTCTTCTTCGCCAAGGTGCTGCCGTGGCCGCAGGACCTGATCTGGCCGCTCAACCTCGGCGCCATCATCATCGCCCACGTCTCCTTCTCCTTCCCGTTTGTAGCGGTAGTTGTGCGGGCAAGGCTGGCCAGCTTCAACCGTGAACAGGAAGAGGCCGCGCGCGATCTTGGCGCCTCGGAATTCCGCACATTGATGGACATCATCGTCCCGCATATCGCACCGTCATTGGTGGCCGGTGCGCTGCTGGCCTTCACGCTCAGCCTCGACGACTTCGTCATCACCTTCTTTACGGCCGGCCCGGATACGGTAACCTTCCCGGTCAAGGTCTATTCGATGGTGCGGTTCTCGGTCACGCCCGAAGTCAATGCCGCCTCGACCATACTGATCGTCGTCACCGTGCTCCTGACCTTCCTCGCCCTCAGATTCCAGGGCTCCGACGCCCTGACCGCCGGCCATGACGGCGGCGCCGGAGAAAAGAAATGACTAAGCCAATTATACAATTCGAGAATGTTTCGAAGCGCTTCGGCAAGGTCGCGGCCGTGGACAATGTCTCGCTGACCATCAATGAGGGCGAGTTCTTCTCGCTGCTCGGGCCATCGGGGTGCGGCAAGACCACGCTCTTGCGCATGCTGGCTGGCTTCGAGATGCCGACGGAAGGCCGGGTACTGATCGATGGCCAGGACATGTCGATGACGGCGCCCAACAAGCGCCCGGTCAATATGGTCTTCCAGTCCTACGCCGTCTTCCCGCACATGACAGTGCTGGATAATGTCGCCTATGGCCTGAAGATGGACGGTGTCCTCGGCGATGAGCGCCGCCGCCGCGCCGAAGAAGCCTTGGAACTCGTCAAGCTCGGCGGCTTCGGCACGCGCAAGCCCGACCAGATGTCGGGCGGCCAGCGTCAGCGCGTCGCTCTCGCCCGCGCTCTGGTCAAGAAGCCGCGCGTCCTGCTGCTCGATGAACCGCTGTCGGCACTTGATGCCAAGCTGCGTGACCAGATGCGCACCGAACTGGCCATTCTGCAGGAGAAGGTCGGTATCACCTTTATCATGGTCACCCACGACCAGGACGAAGCTCTGGCCATGGCAACGCGCTGCGCCGTCATGAACAAGGGGTTGTTGCAGCAGGTGGCGACGCCGTCGGACCTGTACGAATTCCCCAATTCGCGCTTCGTCGCCGACTTCATCGGCAGTGTGAACATGTTCGAGGGCACGCTGGACGTCGATGCCAAGGACCACGCTGTAATCAACACGGCCGATATCGGTCCGGTCTATCTTGACCATGGCGTCACCGGCCCGGAAAAGGGCACGGTATGGGCCGCTGTCCGTCCGGAAAAGATCGAGTTGAACAAGCGTACGGACACGCCGCCCAAGGTTGATGACGCGCCCGAAGGCTATAATATCGTCGCCGGCCTTATCAAGCACATGGTATATCTTGGCTCGGAAACCATCTACGAGGTCGAGATCGCCAGCGGCCGCCTGATCAAGGTCGTGCGGCCCAACCTGACGCGCTGGGATCAGGAAGACTTCACGTGGGATGAGAAGGTCTGGCTCAGCTTCCACGCCTGTTCGCCGGCGGTTCTGCTGAACTGATATTCAGCCATCGGACGAATTTACACTTCCAATTTTCCCGAAATGGGTTAGTTTGGCGGGGGAACGGAAAGTAATAACGGACGAGCATAATGGCGGATAAGCCTGTCGTCGGCATCATGGCCTGCAACCGCACGGTCGGTGTGGAAAATGCCCATGCGGTGATGGAACGCTATGTTCGCGCCGCGATCCGTTATGGCGATTGCCACGCACTTTTGATTCCGCCCATAGCCGATGGGTTTTCGTCAGGGACGGTAACACGACATCTTGACGGGCTGATGCTGACCGGC
Source organism: Asticcacaulis sp. P4_H10 (assembly GCF_056400965.1). Lineage (NCBI taxonomy): Bacteria > Pseudomonadati > Pseudomonadota > Alphaproteobacteria > Caulobacterales > Caulobacteraceae > Asticcacaulis > Asticcacaulis sp. P4_H10. Next base: position 852,835 of record NZ_JBFUKH010000001.1, read on the forward strand.
TCGCCCTCGAACATTGGCGCGCGCCGTTACGGCCAGGACGGCGGCGAAGGTCCGTACGATAAGGGGCGGGACGATGTGTCCTTGGCGATGATCGAATGCATGATCACCATGGGCAAGCCGGTCTTCGGTATCTGTCGTGGTTTCCAGGAGATCAACGTCCTGTTGGGCGGGTCTTTGCGGCGGGACATCGGTTCTGCCGTCGGCAGCCGGCTCGGCCATCACGCGCCGGAGACAACTGGTTTTATGGAGATGTTCGACCACATGCATCCGGTTACTTTGGCACCGGGGGGCGTGCTGCGCGACGTCTATGGCCGCGATCAACTGATGGTCAATTCGGTCCATTTCCAGGGCGTCGATAAACTCGGCGATGGGTTGACGGTCGAGGCGGTGGCCCCGGATGGCCAGGTCGAGGCGTTCAGCGCCAATATCAGCGGCTCCCAGGTCCTAGGGGTGCAATGGCACCCGGAATGGCTGGTGGACACCTATCCCGATAGTCAGATATTCTTCCGGTTGATGGGGGCTGCGCTGCGTGGCGCACCGATCGCCAGTCTGGCCGAGAAACACGCAAAATTGTGATCACAATATTTGACTTTGGCGGCTGAATAACCGAACCTGTCTTCAGTTTCGCCACCTATTTTATGGGGAGGCGGGGGGCGACGCCACCTCGGCTCCTACGGATTATAAATGACCGCCGCTACGCCCATCCGCAATTACGACATGAACGAACTGCGCCAACTCGATATGGCGCACCATCTGCCGGCGCAGTCGGACTACAAGCTTCAGCACGAGCTGGGCGGATCGCGCATCATAACTCGCGCCGAGGGGTGCGTCATTACCGACGCCGAAGGCAAGTCACTGCTGGACGGCATGGCCGGCCTGTGGTGCGTCAATGTCGGCTATGGCCGCGAGGACCTGGCCCGCGTCGCCTATGAGCAGATGCTGGAGCTGCCCTACTACAACACCTTCTTCAAGACGGCGACGCCGCCGCCAGTGCGTCTGGCGGCACGCATCGCCGGCATCATGCAGCAGTCCAATTCCGACCTGAAGCACGTCTTCTTCAATTCTTCGGGCTCTGAGGCCAACGACACCATTTTCCGCCTGGTGCGCTACTACTGGGACCTGAAGGGCGAGCCGAAGCGCAAGATTTTCATCAGCCGTCGTAATGCCTATCACGGTTCGACCGTTGCGGGCGCAAGCCTTGGCGGCATGACTTTCATGCATGAACAGGGCGACCTTCCGATTGCTGGCATCGAACACGTCGACCAGCCCTACATGTTTGGCGAAGGCTTTGGCGAGGACGCGGATGCGTTCGCCACCCGCGTCGCGCAGTCGATCGAGGACCGTATCCTGAAGGTCGGCCCGGAAAACGTCGCGGCCTTTATCGGTGAGCCCGTCCAGGGCGCCGGCGGCGTCATCATCCCTCCCGACAGCTATTGGCCCAAGGTCGAAGCCATCTGCCGCAAGTACGGTATCCTGCTGATATGCGACGAAGTCATCTGCGGCTTCGGGCGCCTGGGGCACTGGTTCGGCCATCAGCACTGGGGCGTCAAGCCCGACCTGATCGCCATGGCCAAGGGGCTGTCGTCGGGCTATCTGCCGATCTCGGCGGTTGGCGTATCGACAAAAATCGTCGATGTCCTGATCGAAAAGGGCGGCGACTTCGTCCACGGCTATACCTATTCCGGCCACCCGGCCTGTGCCGCTGTAGCGCTGGCTAATATCGACATCCTGGAAAACGAGGGCCTGGTCGAGCGGACACGGACCGTCACCGGGCCGTATCTGGCCAAGGCGCTAAAACGTCTCGATGCCCATCCGCTGGTCGGCGAAGCGCGCTCGCTGGGCCTGATCGGGGCGGTCGAAATCGTCGCCGAAAAGGGCACGAACAAGCGCTTTACCGGCAAGGAGGGCACGGCCGGGCCGATCGTCCGCGACCTGTGCATCAAAAACGGCCTGATGGTCCGCGGTATCCGCGATAGCCTGGTCATGTGTCCGCCGCTGATCATCAGCGAGGCTGAGATCGACCGTATCGTCGATACGATTGAAAGATCGCTGAACGAGGCTGAACCGGTGCTCAGGGCGTTGTAATTGTCGTAAAGCCCGGCCATATCTGGTCATATGAAAACAGAAATCAGCTGGGCCTTTATCGGGCTTTTCGCCGCCTTCGGGCTTGCCGGGGCAGCGCTTGTCGCGGCGCCGCAAATTGCGCCACTCGCTACCTTCGCGTTTGTTCTGCTCGGCTGGGTGATCAGCCTGTGCTTTCACGAATACGGCCATGCCGCCACGGCGTCTGCCTTCGGTGACACGACCATTGTCGAGCGCGGTTATCTGACGCTCAATCCAGTCCATTATTTCAGCGGCGTCGGCAGCCTTATCCTGCCCGTCATCGCCCTGGTGCTGGGCGGCATTGCCCTGCCCGGCGGGGCGGTGATGATCCGCACGGACCTGATCCAGCGGAAATGGCAACAGTCATTGGTCGCGCTTGCAGGTCCGGCCATGAGTCTGATCAGCGCATTGGTTTGCTACTGGGTGGCGCAGGCCGTCAGCGGCACGCCGCTGCTCTATGACGGCCTGATGCTGCTGACCTTTTTCCTGATGATGGCCTTTGTGCTGAATATCCTGCCGATCCCCGGACTGGACGGCTTTGCGGCGTTGCGGCCCTACATGCCTGAAGCCCTGACCAAGACTGTACCGCCCAAGATCGGGGGACTGGTGATTATCGCGGCGCTGCTGGGCGTCTTCTTCTTCGGTTACCACATCATCATGCCGCTCGTCATGGGCGGGGCGGAACTGTTCGGCATGGATTTGGACTACAACCAGATCGGCGATGCGATGGATCGCTTCCAGTTCTGGCGATAAGCAATGTGCCCAAAAGTGTGCAGCGTTTTTGGGCTAAAACATTGCGACCCAAATCATATCTTTTGAATGATCACGCCATACCAACCCAGCCCGGCATAGGTCTCGTAGCCCGGCGTGCGGTGGAAGGCGATCAGATTGCCGCCGTCCTTGTAGGTGCCGAAGGCCTGGCCGCCGGTGCGTAGCGTTATGCGGTCGTGCAGGATGCCCTTGCCGTCCGACGATGCGATCACCCGGCCCGATGAATCGACCAGCAGGGCACGCGTCGTGTCGCGCTCGGCCTCGGTCAGGCGGATACCCTGCGTGATCGCGGCGGCTTGCGGCTGCCAGTCGAAATGGACGCCCAGCACGCCGATGGGTTTGCCATCCGCCATGCCATTTTCGCGCACGGCGGTGGCGTAGGTCGCGACCTGGGCGCTGCTCAGATGGCGTTCGGTACTGATGTCGGCGACAGCGAAATCGTCGCCACTGGTCAATGCGCGGGCGCGCTGGAACCACGCCTGATCCGAGACATTGGCGCCTTCGACGGCGTAGCGACCCGGGCGGCCATTGGCGATGACATTGCCGTTCAGGTCGCACAGCCAGAGATCAAGATAGACGGTGTAGGCGTCGAGGATGACGCCCAGGCGTTGTGAGGCGGTCGCACAGGCGGCGCTGTCGGATGCGGCGGACACCATGGCGGCATCGGTCGCCCACCAGCGCACATCGCAAGTCCGCTCATACAGGTTGCGGTCGATCAGCTCGATGGCATTGAGCGCCAGGTCAACCAGACGCGCGCCTTGATTCTGGGCCGCCATGCTTTCGGTCAGGGTTTCCAGGGCACCAATTTCGATGCTTAGCTCGTCGGCCATGCGTTTGGAGATTTCCTCAACGCGGCCGGAAATCTGACGCACTTCGTCGGCGACGATGGCAAAGCCGGCGCCCATGTCTCCGGCGCGCTTGGCCTCGATCAGCGCATTGAGCGCAAGAATGCGCAGGGTGTTGGTGACACCCGTTATGTCGCGCAGGCGGCCAGTCGTGACCGCCTTCGCCTTCGCTGTATGCTCGGCAATATCCTTGACGCTGACCGTCTGCATGTCGCCCCTCATGTATACGATGTGTCGTTAGACATGCGCTGATAGGCTTAACGATTCCTGAATGGCCATATCGTGCCGACGTGATGTTTCACTTTGTTTCAGGCATGTGAGATTGCGCTTTGGTACTAACGTTTTGTCGCAATGCGTTGTTTTTAAAGCCTGTCTCGCAGGGCGTAATAGCTGAGACCTGCAACCAGGGCGGGCCAGCGTAACGCGCGTCCGCCAAAGAAGGCGGGCGTCGGCAGGCGGCTCAGAAGATCGACATCACGGGCGTCGCCAGTGACTGCGCGCGCCAGCAGGCGGCCGAAATAGGGCGCGAGGACGACGCCCTGGCCGCTGTAACCGGCGCTGACGAAGGTGGACGGCGACAATTGGCGGACGAACGGCGCGCGGCTCATGGTAATGGCCAGGGTGCCGCCCCAGGCGTGGGTGATTTCCACTTCGGCAAGTTGCGGGTAGACTTTCAGCATGTTGCGGCGGACGAAGCCGGCAATGTCCTTGGGGAACCAAGGCGTGTAGTTTTCGCCGCCCCCGAACAGCAGGCGGTTGTCGGGCGTCTTGCGCCAGTAATTGACGACAAACCGCGAGTCGGCGGCAGCGAAATTGCCGGGCAGGATGGCGTTGTCCCTCAGCGGCGCGGTCGTGAGGATGAAGTTGTTGATCGGCATGACGTGGCTGTCGACGCGTTCACTCAGGCCTTCCATATAGCCATTGCCGCAGAGAAGGACGGTGTCGCAGGTGACGCGGCCGCGCGCTGTATGCAGGACCGGTGTCGGGCCGTCTTCGAGGCGCAGGACCTGGCTGTGTTCGAACAGATGGGCGCCTTTGTTGGCAGCGGCTTTCGCCATGCCGATCGCCAGTTTCAGCGGATGCAGATGCCCGCCACCGCCGTCAAACAGGCCGCCGTGATAGACTTCAGTGCCGAGCTCCGCGTTGACTTCATTACGGTTCCGCAAGGCCAGCTTGTCATAGCCATAACGGCTTTGGACAAAGTCAGCATAGGCGCGGTCATCGGCCTCAAAACGCGGCTTGTGCCAGGCGTGAAGCAAGCCGTTGCGGACATCGCAGTCAATGCCGTGTTCGGCCATGAGCGCATCGAGGCTCTGGCGCGCATCCATCGCCATGTCCCAGAACTGACGCGCAACGTCTTCGCCGAACATCTGCTCAAGCGTTTCGGGATCGAGGCGCTGGCCCATATGCATCTGCCCGCCATTGCGCCCGGAGGCGCCCGACCCGATCTCGGCGGCTTCCAGCACCGCAACACGAACGCCTTTTTGCGCCAGTTCCAGAGCCGCTCCCAGACCGGTGTACCCGCCGCCGAGGATAGCGACATCGACGCGCAAATCCCCTTCGAGCACCGCATAACGCGGCGGCGCTTCAATGGAGGCGCGATACCACGAACCTTCAGGGTGTCCGGTATTCAGCATGAATTTGCCTGGGAAGGGGGCACACGGGGGAAACGCCGTTTCCCCCGTGACTGGCTAGACGTTGAGCAACAGGAATTCGCGTTCCCACGGGCTGATCGTCTGCATGAAGGTCTCGTATTCATAAAGCTTCACGCGGCTGTAGGCGGTAACGAATTGCGGCCCCAGCATGTCGATAATCGGCTGGGCGCGCTCGAGCTTGATGATGGCCTGGACCAGCGAGTAAGGCAGGTCGCCCTGCGGCAGGGTAGCGGCGTCGATATCAACCGGATCGGCGGGCTTCAGCTTGTCGATCATGCCGAGATAGCCCGACGCCAGAACGGCGGCGATGGCCAGGTACGGGTTGGCGTCCGACGATGGGAGACGGTTTTCCAGGCGGCGGTTTTCGGCGTCGGATGGCGGCACGCGCAGGCCCGCCGTGCGGTTGTCGTAGCCCCACTGGGTATTGACCGGCGCGCCCGAGCCCTTGGCAAGGCGTCGGTACGAGTTGACATAGGGCGCCAGCAGCGAGGTGATGGCCGGCATATACTTCTGCTGGCCGGCAATGAAGGCGAAGAACAGCTCGGTCGGGGCGCCGGTCTCGGGGTGCGAAAACAGGTTTCGGCCGGTCTTGGCGTCGATGATCGACTGGTGGATGTGCATGGCCGAACCTGGCTCCTGCGCCATCGGCTTGGCCATGAAGGTGGCGTAGATGTCGTGCTCCAGCGCCGTTTCCTTGATGGTGCGCTTGAACATCAAAACCTGGTCGGCCAGTTCCAGTGGATCACCGTGACGCAGGTTGATTTCCATCTGGGCGACGCCGGATTCGTGGATCAGGGTGTCGATCTCCAGGCCCTGGCTTTCCGAATATTCGTACATGTCCTCGAACAAGGCGTCGAACTCATTGACAGCCGAGATCGAATAGCCCTGGCGGCCGGTTTCCGGACGGCCCGATCGGCCGATCGGCGGCTTCAGAGGATAGTCCGGATCGACATTCTTTTCGACCAGGTAGAATTCGAGTTCGGGCGCGATGATCGGCTTCCAGCCCTTGGCCTCATAGAAGCCGAGGACGCGGCGCAGGACCTGACGCGGGCTTTCCTCGACCGGACGGCCGTCGGGATGGTAGGCGTCGTGGATAACCTGGGCGGTCGGATCATGTGCCCACGGTACGGCGGCCAGGGTGCGGAAATCAGGTCTCAGGAAGACGTCGGTATCGGACTGAACCGTTCCGACGACGCCTTCAAGGTCAGGATAGTCGCCGGCGATGGTCTGGTAAAAGACCGCCAGGGGCAAGTTCATGTAAGGCGAGGTCAGGAATTTCTTGGCCGGCATGATCTTGCCGCGCGCCACCCCGGCGAGGTCGGGGATCAGGCATTCGATCTCCTCGATGTTCTGGCTGGCCAGCCATTCCTTGGCGTCTTCTACGCTGTCCACGCCGCGCTTGGAGAAGGTCTGCTTCTTGCGCTTCTTGGACTTCATCTGGTTCTTGGCGGAGTGGTCACTGGGCATGAGAATCGTCTTTTCGCTGTGATGTGACGGATCATGACACCGGCCGGAGCATTTGTATTGCTCCTTTGAGTCGACGGCCAGCCTGGGAGACCAGGCACCGGCAGGGCATCTTGACAGATTGTGATCACAATATTGCATATTCCGACTAAAGACAAGCCTTACGCCTTGCACCGGTTGGCCCGGGCGGGCATTTTAGGAGCGGGCAGGGCTTTACAAACCCATGAGGTCCCATGCCCCTGTCCATTCCAGGCGTGTCCGCGGAAGTTTTACTCGTTGGCCTGATCGTTACCGGTTTGGTGGTCGGTCTGGTCCTGGCGCGGATTGTCATGGGGCTGGCGCGCTGGGTGTTGAAGCAGACGCCGCAGATCGCCGCCTACTTCAACGTCAAGCGCCTGCGTCCGCCATTGTTCACCGCCTTGCCGGTGCTGACCGTCTTTGTGACCCTGCGGTTCTTCATGCCCGACAGTCTGGATGATCCGGCCTTTATCGGCCTGATCAAGGTGTCGAGCGTGGCCCTGATCTACTGGCTGGTCATCCGCATTATCGACATCACCAGCACGGCGATCACTCGGCGCTATGACATTACAGTGCGCGACAATCTGCGCGCCCGCCAGATCCATACGCGCATCTCGGTCATCCGGCGCATCCTGCTGTTTCTCGTCTTCGTGCTTGCGTTGGCAGCGGTCTTTTTGATGTTCGAACAGTTGCGCACGCTTGGGGTCAGCCTGCTGGCGTCGGCGGGGATTGCCGGTGTTGTCATCGGCTTCGCGGCGCAGAAGACGCTTGGCAATCTGCTGGCGGGCATTCAAATCGCGCTGACCCAACCGATCCGACTTGAGGACGCCATCGTCGTCGAAAACGAATGGGGCTGGGTCGAGGAAATCACCCTGACCTATGTCGTGCTCAGGCTATGGGACATGCGGCGTCTGGTCCTGCCGATCAGCTATTTTATCGAAAAGCCGTTCCAGAACTGGACGCGGACCTCGGCGGATATTATCGGCACTGTCGAGCTCTATGCCGACTATACCCTGCCAGTCGCGCCGTTGCGCACCAAGCTCAAGGCGATACTGGCGGGGACGACGTTGTGGGACGGCAAGACGCAAGTGGTGCAGGTGACGGAATGCGACAAGGCGGTCATGAAAATCCGGATATTGGTCAGCGCGGGCGACTCGCCGACCGCCTGGGACCTGCGCTGCCTGGTGCGCGAGCAGATGATCGCCTTTATCCATTCAGAGTATCCGCAGTGCCTGCCACGGACGCGCGCCGACATGGCCGGGGGCGTGCTGGGTGACGCCGTTCATTGAGATAACGCATACGGACGATCCGCGCCTTGAGCTGTACCGCGACGTCAAGGATCGTGATCTGACCGGGCGTGAAGGCCTGTTCATGGCCGAGGGCCAGGTCGTGCTGGAGCGGCTGTTTTCTTCGCCCATGTGCGAGACCGTCAGTGTGCTGACGACGCCTGAGCGGTTGCGCAACCTCGATGTGTCTACTGTCGGTGATGCGCCGGTCTATGTTGTCGCGCAGGGTTTGATGGATGAGATCACCGGCTTTCCCATCCATCGCGGGTATCTCGCCTTGGGACGCTACAGACCGCCCGAACTGGGAACTGTGCTGGCGAAACCGCGCGTGCGGATATTGGTTCTGTCCGCGATCGCCAATACGGACAATATGGGCGGATTACTGCGCAATGCAGCGGCTTTTGGCGTCGATGCCGTCCTGATCGATGCGCAGTGCTGCGACCCGCTTTACCGCAAGGCCATTCGCGTCAGCGTTGGCGGTGTCTTTCAGGTGCCGCACTATCGCGTCGATGACCTGGCGGCGGCTTTGAAAGCGCATGACCTCGCGCCTTACGGCCTCAGCCCTGCGGGTCGGGTACGGCTTGACGAAGTGCTGCCGCAGGCGCGCTCGGCCTTTCTGTTCGGCGCCGAAGGGCCAGGCCTGACGCGTGAACTGATGGACGCCTGCACGACCGTGCGCATCGACATGCACGGTGGCTTCGACAGCCTCAATGTTGCGACCACCAGCGGTATTGTCCTTTATCATATGTGCCGCTGACCGTTCTGAATTGTCCTCTTACTGGCTTTCAACGCATTCTGTGCGCGGAGGGGTTCAAATCTGAAAAGAGGAGAAACACCGTGAGCAAGCTTCCCCCGGTTCCGCACGATAATCTGAGCCACGCCGGTCCTGGCGAGACGGTAAGGGATCATACGGCGGAGCGCAACCACGCCCAGGGCGCGGTCAATCCCGACCAACGCGGCCAGCAGGCCAATACCAGGATCAACACGACCCACCAGGGCCATCAGCAGGACCGCTAATCATGTCGACCTCAACCAAGACGCCGGCCTCGATCCGGCAGGGTGGTCCGGGCGCTTCGCATGAGAACGCCAAGGCGCCGCTGGAAATCAAGAAGCCGTCGCCGGATACCGGGCGGCGCATGCACTCCAAGGTATCAGGCGGGGGCGGTGAAGCGGATTCGCACCACACCCACGATGCCGACCTCAAGGGCGGCAAGGGCCGTCATACGACGCTCGAGAACGCCAAACATTAAAGCGATATGCCGAAACGAAGTTCGGCGTAGCCAAAAGTGTAACGCGGTTTTCGGTTACATATCGCGGCAAAGCTTAAACGCAGAAAAGGCCGGAGTTTCCTCCGGCCTTTCGCTTATCTTTGCCATGCGGCCTAGATTTCCTGGTTATACGAACCGATCTCGCTGTACTTGGCCAGGCGCGGCTTCACTTCCTTGCGGAACAGGTCGCGCATGTCGTCTTCCGAGTTCAGGCTTTCAACCACGACGACCAGTTCCGGCTTGTTCGACGAGGCGCGGACCAGAACCCAAGAACCGTCTTCCAGGTGCACGCGGGCGCCGTTGACGGTAATGACTTCCTTGATCTTGCGGCCGAGGATTTCGCCGCCGGCAGCGCCGAGATCGACATATTCCTTCACGATGCGCTCGAGCACTTCGTACTTCACCAGGTCACCGCAATGAGGCGACATGGTCAGCGAGGTGTAGGCGACGGGCAGGGCGTCCTTCAGTTCCGACAGCTTCTTGTCCGGGTTGCGGTCCAGCATGGCCAGAATCCACGACGCGGCAACCAGGCCGTCGTCATAGCCGCGGCCAAGTGGGGAATTGAAGAAGAAGTGGCCCGACTTTTCAAAGCCGGCCAGTGCCTTCAGTTCAGCGGTCTTGCGCTTGATGTAGGAATGGCCGGTTTTCCAGTAGACGGTGGTGGCGCCGTTCTTTTTCAGGATTTCGTCGGTGGCGTAGAGGCCGGTCGACTTCACATCCACCACGAACGTCGCGTCCTTGTACTGTTCCGACAGGTCGCGGGCCAGCATCAGGCCGATCTTGTCGGCGAAGATTTCCTGGCCGGTATCGTCCACGACACCGCAGCGGTCGCCGTCGCCGTCGAAGCCGAGCGCCAGGTCGGCGCCGGTTTCCTTGACCACCTTGGCCATCTCGGACAGCATGTGGTGATCTTCCGGGTTCGGATTGTACTTCGGGAAGGTGTTGTCGAGGTCGCAGTCCATCTCTATGACTTCGACGCCCATGTCGCGCAGGGTCTGCGGGGCGAAGGCGCCGGCCGTGCCATTGCCGCAGGCGCAGACGACTTTCAGCGGACGCTTGATGTTCACCTTGGACGAGATGTCCTTCATGTAGCGATCGGCGACGCCGTCGATCATCTTGACCGAGCCGCCGGGACGCTCGACGCCCTGGCCGCCCAGGACGATTTCCTTCAGGCGGCCGATTTCCTCAGGGCCGAAGGTCAGGGGCGCATGCGTGCCCATCTTGACGCCGGTCCAGCCATTTTCGTTGTGAGAGGCGGTGACCATGGCCACGCACGGCGCGTCGAGGTCGAACTGGCCGAAATAGGCGATCGGCGACAGGGCCAGGCCGATGTCGAGCACTTCGCAGCCGGCCTGTTGCAGGCCCAGCATCAGGGCGTTTTTGATGTTGATCGAGTAGGACCGGAAGTCGTGACCGACAACGACGCGCGGCTTGACGCCGATTTCGTGGATGTAGGTGCCGAGGCCTAAGCCCAGCGCCTGGACGCCGAGATAGTTCAGGTCATCGCCGAAGAGCCAGCGCGCGTCGTATTCGCGGAAACCGGTGGGGGCGACGACGGCGTTGGTTTCGTAGTCGTAGGAGTTCGGCTTGACGCCGACCTTGGGCAGCAGGGACATCGGATTTCCTTAGGCTTGGAAGAAGGGCAGCAGGGCTTCACGCGCAGCCGCGCCCAGTTGGGGGTGTTTCAGCGCCAAGGCGACATTGGCGCGCAGTAGGCCGATCTTGTCGCCGCAGTCATAAGTGACGCCGTCATATTCGAGGGCGTGGAAGCTCTGGGTTTCCATGAGACGGAACATCGAATCCGTCAACTGGATTTCATTGCCGGCGCCGCGTTCCTGGTTGGCCAGCAGCTCGAAGATTTCCGGCTGCAGGATATAGCGGCCGGATACGATCAGGTTCGATGGCGCCGTGCCCTTGGCGGGCTTTTCGACCATGCCGGTCATCTTGTTCAGGCGCCCGTCTTGTTTTTCGAGCGCGACGACGCCGTACTGATGCGTCTGGTCGTGGGGAACGGGCTCGACGACGATGATATTGCCGCCGACTTCGTCATAGGCGTTGATCGCCTGTTTAAGCGCCGAAACCTCGGCGTCCATGACCATGTCTGGCAGGATGACGGCAAAGGGCTCGTCGCCTATGATGTCACGGGCGCACCAGACGGCGTGACCCAGACCGTTCGGCTGCATCTGGCGGACAAAACTCATCTCGCCAGCCTTTGGCAGTTCCGCCAGCAGTTCGTCGAGAATGGCCGTCTTGTTCTTGGCCCTGAGTTGCGATTCCAGTTCGAGCTGATGGTCGAAATAGTCTTCGATCGAGCCCTTGGCGCGGCCTGTTACAAAAACGAAGTGCTCGATGCCTGCTGCGCGGGCCTCGGCAACGACATAGGACAGGATGGGCCGGTCAACGACGACGAGAAGTTCCTTCGGCACGACCTTGGTGCCAGGAAGGACACGGGTTCCCAATCCGGCGACGGGGACAACAGCTTTGCGGACGCGCTTATTGGACAAGACAACCTCTTAAAAAAGCAAAAGTTTTGTGACGGCTACTGACTTGACGGGACCTTATGCGCGGCCCGAATGCACGATAGAATGCTGCACTGCAAACAGCAAATAAAGATTCAATAAGGAGCTGATAGAGATCAACCGTTACCAAACGGCAAATTCGGTGTCCTTTTTCCCCAGTCATCGGACATCGAACGAGATTTTGCTATCGCTTGCCACTTGCAATAAATAAATTTGTAATATTTATTTACCGCCAACGGCGCGCCTCAAGGCGTCTCAAGGGAGAAAAACCGATGAGCTTCATTCGATCCGTCGCACTGGGTGCGCTTCTTGCCGGCGCCTGCCTAGCGCCTGTGACCGTTTCGGCGCACGAATCGCTGGACCTGACCGCGCCCAAGCCCAACCTGGCGCCGACCCCGCCCATGGGCTGGAATTCGTGGAACAAGTTTGCCTGCAATATCGACGAAGCCAAGGTGCGCGCTGTGGCGGATGCGATGGCCTCGACGGGCATGAAGGACGCCGGCTATCAGTACATCGTCATCGACGATTGCTGGCAGAAGGACCGCGCCGCCGACGGCACCATCCAGGCCGATCCCGAAAAATTCCCGTCGGGCATCAAGTCGCTGGTCGACTATGTCCATTCCAAGGGCCTGAAGTTTGGGCTCTATTCCGATGCGGGCGTCAAGACCTGCGGCGGCCGTCCAGGCAGCGCCGGTTACGAGTTCCAGGACGCGCGCACCTATGCGTCGTGGGGCGTGGACTACCTGAAATACGACTGGTGCTACACCGGCACGCGCAATGCCGAAGCCGCCTATACGCTGATGGCCAAGGCTTTGCGGGCGTCGGGACGCGATATCGTCCTGTCGATCTGCGAGTGGGGTGACAACAAGCCGCGGGAATGGGCCGCCAAGGCCGGGCACATGTGGCGCACGACTGGCGACATCCGTGACTCCTGGGGCGAGAGCAAGGGCTACAGCCACTCGCTGTTGGCCATTCTCGACATGCAGGCCGATCTCTGGAAGGATTCCGGGCCGAACCAGTGGAACGATCCGGACATGCTGGAAGTCGGCAATGGCGGCATGACGGCGACGGAGTACAAGGCGCACTTTTCGCTGTGGGCCATCCTGGCCGCGCCGCTGATCGCCGGCAACGACCTGGCGACGATGACTGAGGAGACGCACGACATCCTCACCAATAAGGACGTCATCGCCGTCGATCAGGACGTCCTGGGTGTGCAGGGGCGCCGGATCGTCGATGACGGCGACTTTGAGGTCTGGGCGCGGCCGCTGAAGGGCGGTGACCGGGCTGTCGTGCTGTTCAACCGCTCGGGCGCTGCAAAGGAAATGTCGGTGCACTGGGACGCGCTGCAATTGCCGGCGGGGCTCAAGGCTGACGTCAAGGACCTGTGGACCAAGGAGGTCAAGAAGGGCGTGAAGGGTAAGTTCACCGCCACCGTGCCGTCGCATGGCGCGGTGATGATCCGCCTGACGCCGAAGGTCTAGCTGAGGAGGGGGCTGAACCTTGGTTTAGCCCCGCCCACCGCCGTAGGCGGTGGGCGGGGCTTCTTACTTACTCAAGCCGCCGCCGTGGCCGCTTCGGCGGCTTCGATCAGGTTGAGCGATTCGTGCAGGATTGATTCGGACGCTTTTTCTGCCTCGACCGCATCGCCCTTTTCGATGGCTATCAGGATGGCCTCGTGAGAAGCGATGCTGGCCGTATGGCCGGAAATCTTGTTGGTCAACTGGATCGACAGGCGCAGGGCGTTGTTGATCAGCGGTTTCAACCGCATGAAGAACGGATTACCCGAGGCCTTGAGAATAGACACGTGGAAGTCGATATCGGCCTGCAGCGCCGCGTCCTGGTCGCCCGCCGTGGTGATCATCGCTTCCAGCCCTTCGCGAATCGCCGCGATCGCCGCCTTGTCCTGGACCTCGGCAGCGAGCGCTGCCGCCGTCGGTTCTATCGCCAGGCGCATCTGGGTGAATTCGAGGAAGATCTTGTTCGAGAACGGTCGCTCCATCAGCCAGCGCAACACGTCGGGATCGAGCAGGTTCCAGTTTTCGACCGGCTCGACGCGCGTGCCCTGGCGCTGCCGAGACGACAGCAAACCCTTGGCGGACAACATCTTGACCGCCTCACGCATGACGGTGCGGCTGGCACCGAAGCGGACGCATAGCTCGGCTTCGGTCGGAAAACCGGTGGTTTCGAATTCGCCTCTGACGATGGACTGACCGAGTGACGCCAACAAGCCATAGGCGAGGCTGACGCCAAGTTCCGAACGCATTTGAATACCTTTATCTGTATCTGCCGACCGAGTCGCCTGGGACTGTGTAATGAACTTATAGACGACAAGCGCTTAAAAAACACAAACGTGATTTCAGGCTTGCCTGATAGCGCTATCAGATTATAGTACAATTTTACTGATAAAGAAACGCGTCACAGATAAACGCGGAACGAAGCGCACAGGGGATAGCATGGCTATTGGTAAATCGTGTCGGATGATTGCGTTCGGCTTGGCGGCGACAGCGCTGTCAATGACGCCCGCCTTTGCATGGGCCGCCGATAAGCCGATACCGCAGTTCGTGCAGAAAAACGGCAAGCACACCCTTATGGTCGATGGCGCGCCCTTCCTGATTCTGGGCGGGCAGGCCAACAATTCCAGCAACTATCCCGGCATGCTCGACAAGGTCTGGCCGGCGATTCGGGACGTCAATGCCAATACCCTGGTCATTCCGGTGGCGTGGGAACAGGTCGAGCCCGCCGAAGGCAGGTTCGATTTTTCGTACGTCGATACCCTGATCAAGGAAGCCCGCGCCAATAATGTCCGGCTGGGCCTGTTGTGGTTCGGCACCTGGAAGAATACCGGTCCCAGCTATACGCCGCCCTGGGTCAAGCTCGACAACAAGCGCTTTCCACGCCTGACCAACAAGGACGGCTCGCTGTCCTACGCGCTGTCGCCGCACTATAAGTCGACGCTGGACGCCGATAAGAGGGCGTACACGGCGCTGATGAACCACATCAAGGCGATCGACAGCGCGGATCGTACCGTCATCATCACGCAGGTCGAAAACGAGGTTGGCGTCTACGGCACCGAGCGCGACTATTCGCCGGTCGCCAACAAGCTGTTCGCACAAGCCGTGCCGCCTGCGCTGATCAAGCAGATGGGCGATCGCGCGTTGAAAAAGTCGGGCACCTGGTCCGAGGTCTTCGGCAAGCACGCCGACGAATACTTCCACGCCTGGTACATGGCGACCTTCTGCAACGACGTCGCTGCGGCCGGCAAGGCGGCCTATGCCCTGCCGGCCTATGTGAACGCCGCGCTCAAGGACCCCCTCAATCCGGAGCAGGCGGCGGGGTCTTACGCCTCGGGCGGGCCGACCTATAATGTCATCGATATCTACAAGGTGGCCGCGCCACAGATCGACTTCCTGGCGCCCGACCTCTATTCGCCGGGCTCAAAGTCGTATGAGGCGACGCTGAAGTGGTACAAGCGCCCGGACAATGCGCTCTATGTCGCGGAAAGCGGCAACACGCCGACCTATGCCCGCTTCATCTTCTCTGTCCTGGGCCAGCAGGGGATCGGTTTCGATCCGTTCGGCTTCGACTATACCGGCTACTCCAACTACCCGCTGGGCTCGATCGCGACCGACCGCAAGATCATCGAACCTTTCGCGCCACTGTACAAGCTGTTCGGCGGCATGAGCCGCGTCTGGGCCAGGCTGAGCTTCGAAGGCCAGGTCTGGGGCGTGTCCGAGCCCGATGATCATTCGGCGCAGACGCTTGACCTTGGTTCCAGGTGGAACGCCAAGGTGACCTATCGCCAGTGGCAATTCGGCATGCCCGAATGGGACCCGCAGAACAAGAACGGCTTCCCGGAGGGCTCAGACGTGCCGTCCGGTGGCGTTGCCGTCGCCAGGCTGTCGGACAACGAATTCCTGGTCGCCGGCCACAATGCCCGCATCAGCTTCGGTTCAGGTCCGGCCAACAAGGACAAGGGCATGCTGCTGGACCGCGTCGAGGAAGGTCATTACGATGCGACTGGCCAATGGGTGATGCAGCGTGTGTGGAATGGCGACCAGACCGACTACGGTCTGAACTTCAAGGATCAGCCGCGCCTGCTGAAGGTTCGGCTCGGCACCTACGAAAAGAAATAGCCCCTTCTCGGGACGGGGTTTTCAAGGCAACACAATACGGTCTTTCAGGGAGACTATAATGACATCTGCGATCAAATGGGTTTCGGTATCGGCGCTCGCGCTTTGCCTGTCGGCAGGCGCGGCCATGGCCGGAACGTACGAAAAGACAGCCACGGGCATCGTGGTCAAGCCGGACACCGGTAGCGCCAAGGAGGTGCGGCTGGAGGTCATGACGGATTCGATCATCCATGTCCTGGCGGTCGATGATCCCGCGCGCCAGCAGATCGAGTCGCTGATGACTGTCGCCAAACCGGGCGGCAGCTTTACCGTCAAGGATGGCAAGGACAGCGTCCTGATCGATGCCGGCAAGGCGTCGGCGCGCGTCTCTCTCAAGGACGGCCTGGTCACCTTCTATAATGACAAGGACCAGGCGGTGATGACTCCGGCCGCGGCCGCGATTACGCCGGTCACGGTCGAAGGCAAGTCGTATGTCGCCACCTCCGCCCAGTTCAATCGCGGTACGAAAGACAGCTTCTACGGCCTGGGCCAGCACCAGAATGCCCAGATGGACCTGAACGGCGAAGACGTCGAACTGCGCCAGCACAATATGGACATTGGTGTGCCGTTCGTTGTCTCTGACAAGAACTACGGCGTGCTGTGGGATAACAATTCGCCGACGCGCTGGGGCAATCCGGTTCGTTTCGGCCTGCTCAGCCGCGACCTGTCGCTCAAGGCCGAGGATGGCTCCGCCGGCCTGACGGCGAAGTACTATGTCGATGGCCAATTGATATTGACCCGCGTTGAGCCCGACATCCGCTATCAGTTCCTGAGCGATATCGACAAGTACTGGCCGACCGATCCGGCGCTGAGCAAGGCAGCGACGACGGGCAAGAAGGTCAAGGTCGTCTGGGAAGGCAGCCTGACGTCGAATGCCGCAGGCGTCCATAAGATGCGCATGTATTCGTCGGACTATGCGACGCTCAAGCTCGACGGCAAGACCATCTATAACCGCATCTGGCGCCAGAACTGGAACCCCTGGTACCACAACCTCGAACAAAAGTTTGATGCGGGCAAACCGGTTAAGCTCTACATCGAGTGGGAACCGGCCGGCGGCATGATCTCCATGCATCATTCAAATCCGGAAGCCGATGCCGACAAGCACTCGCTGCGCTTTACCTCCGAAGTCGGCACGGGCCTGAACTACTACTTCATCTCCTCGGACAGCATGGACGGGGTGATTGGCGGCTACCGCCACCTGACCGGCCAGGCGCCGATGATGCCGAAGTGGGCCTACGGCTTCTGGCAGTCGCGCCAGCGCTACGAGACCCAGGACCAACTTCTTGGTGTGCTTAAGACTTATCGCCAGAACAAGTGGCCGATCGACAATATTGTCCAGGACTGGTTCTACTGGCCGGAAGACCAGTGGGGCAGCCACGACTTTGATAAGAAGCGCTTCCCGAATGCGCAGGGCATGGTCGATGAGGTCCACAAGAACAATGCCCGCGTCATGTTCTCGATCTGGGGCAAGTTCTACGCCAACACCGACAACTATAAGGAGTTCGAGCGCAAGGGCTATATGTGGACGAAGAATGTCGAGGAGGGCGCTCGCGACTGGGTTGGTCCGGGTTACCTGAACTCACACTATTCGCCCTATAACCAGGAAGCGCGTGACATCTATTACCGCCAGTTGAAAGACAAGCTGATCGGCCTCGGCATCGACGCCTGGTGGATGGACAATACCGAGCCGGACGTCCGTTCGAACACCAGCCCCGAAGAGTTCGCCAAGTTGATCACGCCGACCCAGATGGGCCCTGGCGCGGTCGTCCACAACGCCTACGCGCTGATGAACACCAAGGCGATGTACGAAGGCCTTGAGAAGGACCAGCCGAACACGCGCCAGTTCATCCTGACGCGGTCGGGCTTTGCCGGCGTACAACGTAATGCCGCGGCCGTCTGGTCGGGCGACACCGTCGGCACCTGGGTCAATCTGCACGACCAGATTTCAGCGGGTATCCAGACCGGCATGTCGGGCATTCCCAACTGGACGCACGACATCGGCGGCTATGCCCAGGAAACGCGCTTCCAGGGTTCGGACGTGGGTGGCCTTCAGGAAAACCGCGGCGGCGGCGCCACAGGGACGGCCGAGGACCTGCGCGAATGGCGTGAGTTGAACCAGCGCTGGTTCCAGTTCGGCGCCTTCTCGCCGCTGATGCGCAGCCATGGCGAAGGCGTCAAGCGTGAAATCCATGAGATTTCGCCGCCGAACTCCGACATGCGCGCCAACATGGTGTGGTTCCTGGAACTGCGCTACCGCCTGATGCCCTACACCTACACGGCGGCGTCCGATATCTACTACCAGTCGGGCACGATCATGCGCGGCCTGGTCATGGACTTTGGCAGCGACGACAAGGTCAAGGACATCAACGACCAGTACATGTTCGGCAAATCGATCCTGGTCGCCCCGGTGACGGCGTTCAATGCCCGCTCGCGCGGCGTCTATCTGCCCAAGGGCGCCGACTGGTACGACTTCTACACCGGTCAGAAGCATAAGGGCGGGACCAGCATCACAGCCGACGCGCCGCTGTCGCAGATCCCGCTGTTCGTCAAGGCGGGCGCCATCGTGCCGATGGGCCCGGTACTCCAGTACGTCAACGAAAAGCCCGACGCACCGCTGACGCTCACCGTCTATACCGGCGCCAACGGCGACTACAGCCTCTATGAGGATGACGGCGTCTCCAACGGCTATGTGAAGGGCGAGGCCAGCCGCATTCCGATGCGCTATGACGACAAGACCGGTACGCTCAGCATTGGTGAGCGTTCGGGCAGCTTCAACGGCATGGTCGCCAATCGCACCTTCCGCGTCCGCTTCGTCACGCCGGGCACGGCGACGACGAAGTTCGACGAATACAGCAAGGAAGTGGCCTATTCGGGCAGCGCCATCACGGTGGCCAAGCCCTGATACTTGTCTGACGTCATTGCGGTATTTTCCGCACCTGACGATTTTAAAACCAAGCCTGTGCGCAACCGGTTCGACGTTGAGAAGCGTCGGCCGGTTGAGCCATATTGTTTTCTGATTTTTGTCCCTCATATTTAACCAAGCTGGTGACCAATCCGGCCCCGGCAGCGCGTCGTACAAGGTGTTGAAACACTTACACGAAAGGCTGTTCCCGCATGTCGTCTGCTTCTGCTGCGTCGCTTTCCGATAGCTTCCCCAAGGCCGCCCTTAACGATGTGCCGCTGATGGCGCGCAAGGGCGTGACCATGCTGCAAAAGGCCTGGGAGACCGGCAGCCTCGATGTGGTCTTTCCCAACGGCAAGCACCTGTTCCTGCACGGCCAGCGGCCCGGGCCGGCCGCAGTCTTGCTGGTCAAGGACTTCAACTTCATCAAGCGCGTCCTGGCGTCGGGCGATATCGGCTTTTGCGATGGGTACCGGGACAATGAGTGGGATACGCCGGACCTGGCGACGCTTCTGGAGGTGCTGACGCTCAACTCGCAGAAACTGGGCCAGCTATTTACCGGCAATATCGTTACCCGGACGATCAACCGGATTGTCCACGCCTTGCGCAAGAACACAAAGTCCGGGTCGAAGCGTAATATCTTCGCCCATTACGACCTTGGCAACGGCTTCTATGACAAGTGGCTGGACCGCAGCATGACCTATTCGGCGGCCCTGTTCGATGGCCGGCCCAAGGACGACCTGACCGCCGCCCAGACCGCAAAATATGCCCGCCTCGCCAAGCTTGTCGACCTCCAGCCCGGCCAGCACGTCCTCGAAATCGGTTGTGGCTGGGGCGGTTTTGCCCAGTACGCTGCGGAAACCATCGGAGCGCGCGTTACCGGCGTGACCATCAGCCAGGCGCAACTCGACTATGCGGTAGAGCGCATGGCCCGTCTGGGCTTGAGCGACAAGGTCGATATCCGTTTGATGGACTATCGCGATATCGAAGGCGAATACGACGCCGTCGTGTCGATCGAAATGTTCGAAGCCGTGGGTGAAACCTACTGGGGCGCCTATTTCGACAAGGTCCGTGACGTGCTGAAACCTGGCGGCAAGGCTGGCCTGCAGATCATCACCATCGCCGACGACATGTTCGAGGATTACCGTTCGCGCGCCGACTTCATCCAGAAGTATATCTTCCCGGGTGGCATGCTACCTTCGCTCTCCAAGCTGGCCGAACACTCGCGTGCGGCTGGATTAAAGCTGATGTCCGACTTCGCCTTCGGCAAGGACTACGCGGAAACCCTGAAACAGTGGGGGATACGGTTTGACAAGGCCTGGCACGAAGGCCGTATCCATGGCTTCGATGACGCGTTCCGCAAACTGTGGCTCTTTTACCTGGCCTATTGCGAAGCCGGTTTCCGGACGGCGCGGACCAGTGTCGTCCACCTGCAGTTGCAGCGGGCGGACTGAGCCGGTTTCGCCATAAAACACTTGTCTCGCCAAGGCACTGACGTTACGACGGTCGCTCGATTAACAACCAACTCCGAATCTCGGTGAGCCTGTCTCGCCTGGGCTTGGCGATTTGGGGGCGCGGTGCAGGATATAACACGAGTGGATGAGGGCGAGGGCGTCACGACGGGCGCAAGGCCGGTCGTCACAGCGCCACCGGGCGCCATCACTCTTGTCCGTCATGGCGAGCCGGATCTGTCGCGCCGCCTGCTGCTCGACTGGCGCGGTTACGAAGACTGGTGGGCCAAGTACGAAGAAGCCGGGTTGCTGGCCGGCCAGACCCCGCCGCATTGCCTCGAAATCTACGCGCGCGATGCCCGCTACATCTTTTCCTCGACCATCCGGCGCTCGATTGAAACCGCCCAGGCGGTCTGCGGCAAGCGGCCATTCGAGCAGCTGGACATGCTGGTCGAGGCGCCGCTGCCGCCGCCACGTCTGCCGACCTGGATCAAGCTGTCGCCGAAATCGTGGGGCTGGGGAACGGTGTCGCGCCTGTGGTGGTGGTACACGGACAATCACGGCGCGTTGGAGAGCCGCCGCCAGGCCGTGGAGCGGGCTCAAAAGGCCGCCAATTTTCTGGCCGAAAAGGCGCGCGAAGGCGGTGACGTCCTGGTCCTGGCGCACGGCTATTTCAACCTGATGATCAGCCTTGAACTGAAGAAAATGGGCTATATAAAGACGGTTGAGCAGGGGTTTCAATATTGGGGGTGCCGCCGCTACGAGTTGAAGGAGCGATAGATGAGTGAAGTGAATGGGCTGTCCTTCGAAGAAGCCCTGAAGGAACTCGAGAAGATCGTGTCCGAGCTCGAATCGGGCCAGGCTCCGCTGGAGAAGTCGCTGGACCTCTACAAGCGTGGCGCCGAGCTGAAGGCCCTGTGCGAAATGCGCCTCGAAGCCGCGCGTCTGCAGGTCGAAAAAATCTCCCTGTCGAAGACAGGCGCAGTTGAAGGTACGGCGCCGGCGAGCTTCGAGTAATGATCACACCGGTCGCTGCCAATTCTGATATGCCCCCCCTGCAGCAGCGTCTGGCCGAAACGGCGGACCTGGTAACTCTGGCGCTCGATCAGCTTCTGCCGCGCGGTGAGGGGGCGGAAAGCCGCCTGACCGAGGCAATGCGCTACGCGGCCTTGGGGCCTGGCAAACGCATCCGGCCATTTTTCGCGCTGGAGACGGCGCGGCTGTTTGACGCCGACGAGAATTCGGTGCTGCGTGCCGCCTGCGCGCTCGAATGCATTCACGCCTATAGCCTGGTTCATGACGACCTGCCGTGCATGGACGACGACGATATCCGCCGCGGGCAACTGACCGTCCACCGTGCCTATGACGAGGCGACGGCGGTTCTGGCCGGCGATGCCCTGCAAAGCGTCGCTTTTGAGATCCTGGCCAGTGAAGACACGCACGAGGATCCTGCGATACGCTGTGAACTGGTGCGCCTGCTGGCCCAGGCCTCAGGGGCTTTAGGCATGGCCGGTGGCCAGATGATCGACCTGATCGGCGTCCACGACGACCTGGGTGGCGTGGCGCGCATGCAACGCCTGAAGACCGGCGCCCTGATCGTCTATGCTTTTGAAATCCCGCTTGTGATCGCCGATGCGCCCGAGCGCGACGGCATGGCCCTGATGCACTTCGCCCAGGACTTGGGGCTGGCCTACCAGATTGCCGACGACGTGCTGGATGTCGAAGGCGATCCGGAGGAGATGGGCAAGGCTTCGGGTGGCAAGGACGCCGAGAAGGGCAAGACCAATTTCGTTACGCTACTGGGGCTGGATGAGGCCAAGGCCCGCGTCAAAATGCTCAGTGAACAGGCCAAATCCAGGCTTGATATTTTCGGCGGAAAAGCGCGATACTTGCGCGACAGTGTTGACTTCGTACTCAATCGGCGCAACTGAACCACCTATTTTTCATCTTTATTTGGTTCCGCCAGAAACCGGTTTGCGCACAGTATGCCTGAAACCCCGATCCTCGATACGTTGCACGGCAGCGAAGGGTTCAATCCAGCAAAAATCCATGAGTTGAATGGCACAGAGCTGAAAGCGCTGGCCGAGGAAGTGCGCGCGGAGACCATTGACGTCGTATCCAAGATCGGCGGCCACCTGGGCTCGGCGCTGGGCGTTGTCGAGTTGACGGTCGCCCTGCACCACGTCTTCGATACGCCTAAAGACATTCTGATCTGGGATGTCGGCCACCAGACCTATCCGCACAAGATCCTGACCGGCCGTCGCGACCGTATCCGCACCCTGCGCCAGGGCGGCGGGCTGTCGGGGTTCACCAAGCGGTCGGAAAGCGCCTATGATCCGTTTGGCGCCGCCCATGCCGCAACCTCGATCTCGGCGGCGCTCGGTTTCTGCGCCGCCCGCGACCTGAAGGGCGGGACGAACAAGGTGGTGGCGGTGATCGGCGACGGTTCGATGTCGGCCGGCATGGCCTATGAGGCGATGAACAATGCCGCCGAAACGACCAAGAACCTGACCGTCATCCTCAACGACAACGACATGTCGATTGCGCCGCCGGTCGGTGGCATGAGCGCTTACCTGGCCAACCTGGTCTCGGGCGGCACCTACCAGTCGATCCGCCGCTTTGGCCGCCAGATGGCCGAGCACCTGCCGCGCCCGCTGTACGAAATGGTGCGCAAGGGCGAGGAGTTTTCGCGGACCTATGTCACCGGCGGGACCTTTTTCGAAGAACTGGGTTTCTACTATGTCGGGCCGATCGACGGCCACAATATGGAGCACGTGCTGGCGGTCCTGAAGCGCGTGCGCGGCATCAACGACCGGCCGGTCCTGGTCCACGTCGTGACACAAAAGGGCAAGGGCTATGTCCACGCCGAAAGTGCGTCCGACAAGTATCATGGCGTCGCCAAGTTCGACGTCATTACCGGCGAACAGTCCAAGCCGAAGTCGAACGCGCCTAGCTATACCGAGGTTTTCGCCTCCGAACTGATCAAGCAGGCGCGCATCGACCCGAAGGTCGTGGCGATCACCGCCGCCATGCCGTCCGGTACGGGGCTCGATCGTTTTGCTGAGGTCTTCCCGGACCGCACCTATGATGTCGGCATCGCCGAACAGCACGCTGTCACGTTTGCGGCAGGGCTGGCCGCCGACGGCATGAAGCCGTTCTGCGCCCTCTATTCGACCTTCCTGCAACGCGGCTACGATCAGGTGGCGCACGACGTCGCGCTGCAGAACCTGCCGGTGCGCTTCGCCATCGACCGGGCGGGCCTGGTCGGGGCCGATGGCGCCACCCATGCCGGCACCTTCGATATCGGCTATCTCGGCACCTTGCCGAACATGATGATCATGGCGGCGGCCGACGAGGCCGAGCTGGCGGCGATGATCGCCACGGCGCGCGATTATGATGCCGGCCCCTCAGCCTTCCGTTATCCGCGCGGCGAAGGCGTCGGCGGGGACATTCCGGCGATGGCGCAGCCGCTGCAGATCGGCAAGGGCCGTATCGTCCGCGAAGGCTCAAAGGTTGCCATCCTGTCGCTGGGCACGCGCCTGGGTGATGCCTTGAAGGCCGCCGACCAGCTGGCGGCGCGCGGCCTGTCGACGACGGTCGCTGATGCGCGCTTCGCCAAGCCGGTCGATCGCGACCTGGTGTTGCGCCTGGCACGTGAACACGAATGCCTGATCACGGTTGAAGAGGGCGCCGAGGGCGGCTTCGGCGCGTTCGTCCTGCACCTGCTGGCCCGCGAAGGCGCGCTCGATGCCGGTCTGAAGATCCGCACCCTGACCCTGCCCGACACCTTCCAGGACCAGGACAGCATGGCGACTATGTACGCCGACGCGGGGCTGGATGCCGCCGGTATTACCTTGACCGCCTTGCAGGCTTTGGGCCTCGAAGTGGAAACAATCAAGGCACTCAAGCGCTAGAACGAGCTGCGTTTTAAAGGAAACGCAGCACGTTCTAGATTCCTTAGTGGTCGCATGCTTTCACGAAAAACCGGTTTCCACTTTTTCGAAGCATGCTCTAAGCGCTTTACAGTCCGTGCGTCTGGGGTAACTCTCGCCTTTTATTCTGAGAGGCCAGAGTGAACACACCTGTGACAGGGGATGCGGTACAGCGTCAGAAGGGTTTTCTGGGGCTGATCGAGCGCGCGGGCAATCTGCTGCCCGATCCGGTGATGATTTTCGTCTGGCTGATTCTGGCCCTGATGATCCTGTCGACCGTGGCGGCGTCCCTTGGATGGTCGGCCGCCATTCCCTATACGGGCGAAGAGGCGCCCCATTGGGGTAAGCTGGAAAACGGCGTCCTGACCTACACGGCCGAAAGCCTGTTCACCCAGGAAAACATCGCCCGGCTGTTAACCGAGATGCCCAAGACCCTGACGGGCTTTGCGCCTTTGGGCGTAGTGACCGTCATCATCTATGGCGCAGCGATTGCCGAACGCTCGGGCCTGTTCAGCGCGGTTATTCGCTCCTGGCTGCGCAACGCCCCTCGCGCGCTGATGACGCCATGCGTCATCCTGATCGGCATGGTGTCGCACCACGCCTCGGACGCCGCCTATGTCGTCTTCATCCCGTTGGCGGCGATCATCTACGCCTCAGTAGGTCGGCATCCGCTCGTCGGCGTCGCGGCGGCCTTTTCGGCCGTATCCGGAGGGTACGCCGGCAATATAACGCCGGGCCAGACAGATATTCTGTTGTTCGGCTTCACCCAGGAAGCGGCGCGGATCATAGAGCCCGGCTGGATGATGAACCCGGCCGGCAACTGGTTTTATATCCTGGCGATCGTCTGCCTGTTCACGCCTGTGGCGTGGTTCGTTACCGAACGGATCATCGAGCCGCGCCTGGGCAAGTGGGGCGGCCATGACCTGAAACTCGCCGACAGCGACCTGACGGCCGATCTCGCCAAGTCCGAGGTGACCGCCGCCGAACACAAGGGCATCGGTTACGCCGGACTGTGGGCGCTGGTGATCATCCTCGGTTTTGCCGCCCTGGCCCTGTGGCCGGGCTATACGCCGCTGATCGACGAGACCAGGACCGGACCGGCGCGGATGCAGCCCTTCTACGCTTCGCTTGTTGCGGGCTTCTTTCTGTTGTTCGCCGGTTGCGGTATTACCTTCGGCGTCGGAGCGGGCACGATCAAGTCCGACAATGACGTCGTGCGCATGATGGGCGATGGTATCCGATCGCTGGCGCCGTATCTCGTCTTCGTGTTTTTCGCGGCCCACTTCGTCGCCATGTTCAACTGGTCGCGGCTGGGGCCGATTACGGCCATCCATGGTGCTGAGGTGCTGAAGGGCTTGAACCTGCCCGCACCGCTGCTGCTGGTCAGCGTCCTGCTGTTCTCGTCGGTGCTCGATCTGTTTATCGGTTCGGCTTCGGCCAAATGGAGCGCCCTGGCGCCGGTCGTCGTGCCGATGTTTATGCTGGTTGGAATTTCGCCGGAGATGACGACGGCGGCCTATCGCATGGGCGACAGCTATACCAACATCATGACGCCGCTCATGTCCTACTTCCCGCTGATCCTCAGTTTCGTCAGGCGCTGGGACCGGACGATGGGCGTTGGCTCGCTGCTGGCCCTGATGTTGCCCTATGCGCTGTGCTTCATGGTAACGGGTATTGCGATGACGGCGGCGTGGGTATGGCTTGACCTGCCGTTGGGGCCGGATGCGCACGTTCATTACACGCCGCCTATGGCGCGATAAAAAAGCGCCCTCCCGAAGGAAGGCGCTTTGATGGTCTAGTAGTTACCGATAATCAGGCCGGCGATCAGGCCGGTCGCAACCGCAGCGAGGACGTAGTTGTTATCGACGCGGCGCCATTCATAGCCACGCGGCGGGGCATAGAGGTGGCGGTGGCGGCGGTAATCGACGGCGTAACCGCGATCCCAATCGCCGTATGAGACATAACCGCCCCGGCGCCAGTCCGACCGGTCACGCCAGCCTCTGTGATATCCACGGTCATAGCTGCGATGGTCGTAGCGGTCGTAACGATCACGGCGGTCATAGCGGTCATGACGATCGCGTCGGTCCCAGCGATCTCCACGGTCGTGGCGATCATTGCGGTCATAGCGGTCATGACGGTCATAGCGATCATGACGGTCGTAGCGGTCAAAGGCCAGGGCCGAAGCCGGGGCGCTCAGCGAACTGATGGCGACAACCAGGCCAAGGGCAGCGGCGCTAAAAATCTTTTTCATGGCGACACCTTTAGAAACGAGATTACTGAACAGGCCCATGTTTCAGAGAATACACAATCGAACCTGAACCCAGCCTGAACGGGTTAGTTATCTGTTAAGGTATTGGCGCAATGGCGAAAAATGTACCTTTCGAGGTAACGCCGAACCAGCCGTCGCGCGGCTTGGCCAGTGCCAGCAGATCGCGTGCCGAAGCCGGCGTTAGACGCGCGTCGAGGCCATTTCGAACCCTGATATAGGGACGGACGGCCCCATCCGCATCGGTCTCGAAACGCAAAGGATGGTCGGCATCCGCAGTGACCACATCGCCGACTTGGGTGTGGAATACCAGGGCGTCATCCTCTTCGGTCATGGCGACGGCCAGGAAGGGGACATCATCGACCACGAGCCCGACTTTCTCGACGGGCGTGATGAGAAAATAGCGGTCGTCTTCGCGGCGCAGGATGCGGGCGAACAGCCGGACCATGGCCGGGCGTTCAATTGGCGTACCGTTGTAGAGCCAGACGCCGTTGGCTTTGATCCGCATATCGATGTCGCCACAAAAGGGCGGGTCCCACTGATCGACGGGCAGGTCGCTCGCGGGGTGCTCACCGTGGTCGCGGTAGAAGTCTAGCAGACCGGTCACGCCGAACACTGGCGCATCGCTTCGGGCTCGGCGGTCTCCGGCTGGCCTGAACGCAGAAGTTCGACCCACAGGCGGGCAATATCCTGAACGGCGACATAGGCTTCATCGACGACGCCCGTCAGCAGGTCGAAACCGAGCGGCAGGGTATCGTAGCGGCGATAAACCACAGACGTACGCGCGGTAATCAGGCGCTTGACGAAGGCTTCGGTCTGCGTCGCAAGAGGATCCAGCCCGGCCGAGACCGCCATGGTGCGCGGCTGGCCGACCAGCAGGTTTTCCAGCGCGGGCGAGATACGCGGGTCGGTCAGGTCGGTGCCTGCGCCGGCATAGTGGCCGATCAGGGTCTGGATGTCGTCGCCGGCAAAGGGCCAACTGCCGGCTGCGTCATTGTCCTTCAGGCGTGGATCGCTGAGATCGACCAGCGGGGTGATCAGCAGTTGCGCCACAGGCAGGGGCTTGAATTCGCGTTTCAGATCGATGCACAGGCGTGCTGCCAGGTTAGCGCCGGTGAGGATGCCGCCGATCGCGACTGCGCCATCGCGCGCACCCAGCCGCCGGGCATTGGCCTGGGCCCAGGTCAGGGCATCGCGGGCGTCGTCAAAGGCAGCCGGGAAACGATGTACCGGCGCCATGCGCAGTTCCGGAATGAAGATCGGACAGCGGGCCTCAAACGCCAGCGCCGCACAAAAGGCACGCGACAGTCCTGGCCCACCCAGGACGCCGCCGCCTTGGGGGAAGAAGACAAGCAGGGGCGCATCGGCGGAAATAGCGGCCGGCCGGATCAAGAGGCCGCGTACAGTCTCGCTGGTGACGTCTTCAACCTTGACCCTGGCCTGCGACGGCAGGCCCAGAAGCGCCGCGGTTTCCGCCCATTCCTGCCGCGCCTGTTCCAGCGTCTTGCCGTGCAGGGTCAGGGGCATCGCATCGCCCTTGGCGAAATAGCCGCGCCACAGAAACTGGATCTGCGGGTCGAGCGTCCGGCCGTCCTTGTAGACAACACCGCCGCCCGCCAGAAAGCGCAGCATGGCCGGCGGCAGGGTCAGAACCGTTTTCAGCAGCCGCTGACGCAGCAGGGAAGAACGCATGGGAGGCTCGTAAAGTCTGGTCGGGAACATAATGCGGTTAGGTTGAACCGTAATCATGCTCCGGATTTTTGTGTTGTCGCGATATGCTAAAAACCGCTGCGCACTTTTTGGCATATCGCTCTGACGGCAGATTAGCACCTTCCGCTGCCGGACAAACACCTAACTGCACGCAATTATTTCCGACTGGAGTGGGCGAGGTGGGACATTTTCGCCATTTCCGCTGAAAAATTGCGGTAATTGGAGGCGTGCCCCCAGGGAATACGTTGACCGTTTTCAAAAGCACTGGCTTAATGATGCCACAATTCGTTACTCCGGCTGCCTGAGATTCAGGGGACAAAGGGATGGCGGAAACGCCCCTCAGAGGCTCCGACTGCTGCTACCGAGACCACGATTGTAAGCGGCAGGTCACTTCCGCGACTCGATAACAGCTCGATCATGAGGAGAGCAGCACATGGCCGAAGGTACGGTCAAATGGTTCAACAGCACCAAGGGCTTTGGTTTTATCCAGCCCTCCGATGGCGGCAATGACGTTTTCGTTCACATTTCGGCCGTTCAACGCGCCGGACTGCAAGGTTTGAACGACGGTCAGCGCGTCTCTTACGAACTTCAAAACGAGCGCGGCAAGACGGCTGCGGTCGATCTGAAGGCGCTTTAAGCCGTTTTGAGGTAAAGCTTTGAAAGCCGTCCGCCATGCGCGGGCGGCTTTTATGCTTTGGGCGTGTGCGCCAGCAGCGTCCTGACGTCGGCCGGCTTGAGATCATCCTCGCGATAGTCGCGCAGGGATTTCGAGCCCTTGCGCTTGGCCAGGCGCCGGCCTTCGTCGTCCAGCAGCAGGGCGTGATGGTGATAGACCGGCGTGGCTAAGCCCAGCAGGGCCTGCAGCAGGACCTGGGTGTGGGTGGCATCGAACAGGTCGTGGCCGCGGACAATGTGGGTGACGCCCTGGCGCGCATCGTCAACCACGACCGCCAGGTGGTAGGCAATGCCGATGTCCTTGCGGCCGAGGACGACGTCGCCATTGATCTCGGGCCGGGCAGGGTGCGTGCCGGGGGCGTGCGAGGTTTCGACAAAAGTCAGTTCATCGTAGCGGCTGCCAAGATGCTTGCGCGCCGCTTCCAGCGACAGACGCCAGGCCGTGTTTGTCGCCCCCTCGCCGGGCTCGGACGGCGCGGTTTCCTGCGGCGCGCTTAACGCGGCTTCGATTTGCTCCTTGCGGGTGCGATGATCGGCATAGACGACACCCAGCGCGATCAGCCGTTCCAAGGCGTCCTTATAGTCGGCAATATGATCGCTCTGGCGCAACACCGGCTCCGGCCAGGTCAGGCCCAGCCAAGCCAGATCTTCGTAAATGCCAGCCTCGAATTGCGGCCGGCAGCGCGTGTGATCGATGTCCTCGATGCGCAGGATGAACTGGCCGCCGTGCGTTTCCGCGACCTCATGAGCGGTCAGCGCGCTGTAGGCGTGGCCGAGGTGCAGATAGCCGGTCGGGGAGGGCGCAAAGCGCGTTCGCCAGGTCATGCGGCTGCGATGTCATAAAAAATTCGATTTGCAAAGGCGGGAATCGGGTTCACAGTCCTCCTGTGGATAATATGCGTGCAGAAGGAGCCTGGTCTTCAAACACTGCTTATCAAACGTCCCGATGAAACATGTCTGGAGGCTTCCATGCATGTTGTGAAAAGTCCGCCGCACGACTGGCGCGCCCTTGTGCTCAATGCCGATTTCCGGCCACTGTCCTACTATCCTCTGTCGACCAAGCCGTGGCAGGACGTCGTCAAGGCCGTCTTCGAAAACCGCGTCGATGTGGTCTCGACCTACGATATCGAAATCCGCTCGCCGTCGCTGAAGATGCGGCTGCCCAGCGTCGTGTCGCTGAAGACCTATATCGACCAGAACCGCCCGCCGGCCTTTACCCGCTACAATGTCTTCCTGCGCGACGGCTTCCGCTGCCAATATTGCGGATCGCCGCATGAGCTGACGTTTGACCACGTCGTGCCGGTCAGCCAGGGCGGCAAGTCGAGCTGGAACAATATCCTGACAGCCTGTGCCCCGTGTAACTTGCGCAAAGGGGGAAAAACACCCGTCCAGGCGCGCATGATGCCGACAAAAAATCCACACCGGCCGACAATGTTTCATCTGCAGGATTTAGGGCGTCGTTTTCCCCCTAACTATCTGCACGAAAGTTGGATAGACTACCTGTATTGGGATACGCCTCTGGAGGCGTAACCTCGCGCATTCCAAAAAATGCTTCAGTCTTTCTTTGGGCGGTTTTTGGGATAAAATGCGCGAAAAGGTATGACTTCGGGGGAAGGTGCCGGCGCTCCCACATCCGCTGGCGCTCAGAGACGAGCATGGCATAGAAGATGTCACCTGTACGGTTTGAGATGGACCGGCGCGCCTTTGGCGTCGTCAACTTTGCCCGGTCAAAAGGGCAGACAAAGTTCGCCATGGAGCCTTTGCAAAAGGCGATCGAGGCGACGCTTGGCGTTCGTGTCACTGCCAGGCGCGAAACGCTGTTTGGCCCCAAGATTTACAGCTTCACCTTCATGGGCGAGACAGTGAAGGTCCGCCCGACCGACAGCGGCGATGCGCGGCTGGATCTCGGCATGGTTGATGACGAAGTGCGCGAAACCCTGCTCGAGCACATCCGCCAGAGCTACGATTTCCAGGGCCGCTAGAGCATTATTCCAAAAAATGTGCAGCGGTTTTTGGCTAAATATCTCGACAAAACAAAAACCTAGAGCATGATGGCGGCTCGACCTAAACGCATCATGCTCTAATTCGATTTATCGGCGCGTTCGTCGATGACCTTTTCCAGCAGGCCGATCAGCCGCGTAATGTCTTCCTGGCGCATCAGGTCGATCTTGGCGTGCAGCGCCTCGATATCCATTTCCGCCTTGCAGTTGACCTTGTAGTCCAGTTCCGCCTTCTGCCGGTCAATGGTGGACTGCCGGTTCTGCGCCATCATGATGATGGGCGCGGTAAAGGCCGCCTGGAACGACAGGACCAGATTGAGCAGGATGAACGGATACGGATCCCAGTGATTGATCCAGGCCGTTACGTTAAGGACAATCCAGCCACACAGGATGAGCGACTGGATGATGATGAAATTCCACGATCCGACAACCGCCGCGATCCTGTCCGAGACGCGGTCGCCAAATGAGGTTTCCGACGGCGTGTGGCGGCGCAGGCTAAAGGCGCTGTGGTCGTGCATCAGATTTTCTCGCTGATCCGGATGGCCAGCCGGCAGCCGGTCTTGATAACGGCCGACAGCAGCGGATAGCCGGTGGCTTCGCGGGCGCCCTGGTCGACGGCGCGGTCGTGATGGCCCAGTTCATCGTCGCGGAACTGGCTGAGCCTGGCCGCAAGTTCCGGATCGGAGGCCTCGACGTCGCGGATCTGGTCGGCATAGTGCTCGCCAATGACGCTTTCGACGGCTTCGGTGCAGGCGTGTGCGGCCTTTTCACCGAGCAGCGCGGTGCCGACACCCAGGCCCAGGGCCGCCAGGCGCCAGACCGGCGTCATCAGGGTCGGGCGGACCTGCTTTTCGCGCATCAGCGCCTCAAAAGCGTCGAGGTGGACCTGCTCCTCGCCTTCCATATGCTTGAACTGCTGGGCCAGGGCGTCATTCCTGGTGCCGTTGAAGACCGCCGCCTGGCCGCGATAGATATGGACAGCAGCCAGTTCGCCGGCGTGATCGACCCTGAGGATTTCCGCCAGGCGATCTTGCGTTTCGCCGGAACCGGGACGGGGAGGTACTGGCGGACGGTCCATGGCTTAGTTCCTGTAGTAGGAGGGCCGTGCCTTGCGGAAACGCACCGAAGCGATGAGGCTTAAGATGGCAAGCACAGCCGAGAGGATGGCATTATATCCTGCCATACTCAGGCCGAACATACGCCATGCCGCGATGTCGCACTGAGGCGGTTTTGTTGTCGCACCCGCCAGGAAGGCGGCCATCTGGTCGATGCTGATTTCGGTGCCGTCGGACGTACAGGTCTGGGGGCCGCGCCACCAGTCCCATTCAACACCCGCATGGTATCCTGCCATCACGGCGCCAGTGGCGAAGATGGCAAACAGAACGAAGGAGAAGACGCGCGGCGGGCCCTTGGCGCCGGTAAACAGCGCCCAGACGCTGGCCACCAGCGACACACCGACCGCCATCCAGTAGATGTCGCGCTGCTTGAGGCACAGGTGGCAGGGGTGCAGGTGGCCGAACAGCTGGAACGACCAGGCGGTCGCCAGCATGGCCAGCGAGACGACCAGCGCGGTGATGCTCCACCAGCGGCTGAAGGCTAGGGCAAGCTTGGTGCCGCCGATCCGGGATCTCAGGGTCGTCATGTATCGCTTTGTTAAAGTGTCCCGCTAATGGGGAATGAACTTCAGTGCGATGATTCCTAGCACGATCAATGCCACGGCAATAGTACCGACAAGATAGAAACGTTTTTCAATCAGTTCGGTGATTTCCGCGCCATAGCGTTTGCATGCCCACGCCACCAGGAAGAAGCGTGCGCCGCGCGTCACCGCGCAACTGAAGAAGAACACCGCCAGGTTCATTTTCGCCAGGCCCGAGGCGATGGTCACAAGCTTGAACGGTATGGGCGTCAGTCCCTTGGCCAGAATAACCCACATGCCCCACTGTTCCATGAAGGCGTGGAAGCTGTCGAGTTTCTTGTCGTAACCAAAGACACCCAGGATAGCCATGCCCACTGGCTGCAGGAAGTAGCCGATGGCGTAACCGAACATGGCGCCGACGACCGAGGCGATGGTGCAGGTCAGGGCAAAACGATAGGCCTTGTCGCGCTGCGCCAGAATCATCGGGATCAGCATGACGTCGGGCGGAAGCGGGAAAAAGGAGCTTTCGGCGAACGAAACGACCGCCAGGCCCTTTTCGGCGTGCTTGCCGCCGGCCAGTTTGAGCATCCAGTTGTAGAGCTTGCGCGGCGATTCGAGCAGCCAGCGCAGCGGCCCCGGAAGGCCGGCAAATTGATCGGGATTATAGGGAGGCGGGGTGTGGGCCACGGTCACGTCTTTGATTTGTTGGGGTAAGCAAGTCTTAGCAGCAGTTACTGCGCTTGTCGCGATTGCGAAACGATGGCGAGTGAAATTTTTTCGCACTGCGGCATTGGTATACGATTGGCCAAGATATAGCGTGAATAGACAATGCCTTAACAATAACTCATTTGTCATTGCCCGCCATAAAGGCCATTGTGCAGGCTCAGGGAAATTATGACCCTACGCTGGGACATTTACAGATCATGACACACGGTACGCTTACGCTCGACGAATATATGCCTTACCGCCTGGCGGTGGCCTCTAACGCGGTGAGCACGCTGATTTCGGTTGCCTATGAAAGCCTGTACGGCCTCAAGATTCCAGAGTGGCGCCTGATCACCATCCTGCGCGAGGACGGCCCGTCGACGCAGCAGGCGCTGGTCAAGCGCGCCGGCATGGACAAGGTGACGATTTCGCGCGCTGCCCAGGCCCTGGCCAAGCGCCGATTGATCACGCGCGCCCCGCACGAGCACGACGGCCGGTCGCACCACCTGATCCTGACGGCCGAGGGCGAGCGCCTGTTCGCCGACGTCGCTCCGGCGGCCATCGAATACGAAAAAGTCATGCTGGCCGAGTTTTCGCCGGACGAAGTGTCTCAGTTCAAGACACTGCTGCGCCGCGTCGAAGAGGCCGCCATCAAGGCTCAGAACGGCAAATAGATATATAAGCGGCCAGCCTGAAAGCCACACTGACGGGGGAAAAGGTGGCCAAGGGCTCGGCATTTGCGCGAACCGGAGTAGCACAGGTCAAAGCAATCTGTTAACCTTCCTGATTGACAGGGGTTTTGCCTTCGTGGAACCTCTCACATCGTCAAACTGCGTCAGGTCCGGCCAAGCGCCGCGGCAAAGGGAAAGGAGGGGCTCCCGATATGGACGAAAGGTTCGATTCGCCGGCCTTGAGCGATTTCCCCGCCGATGCGCCCCCAAGCCATGATTGGGTAGTCTGGCTGCTGACCGTGCTGTTTGTCGTCGGTCTGACGGCTGTCCTGGTCATCGTATTCAAGCGCGCCGAGCGCCGTGCCGCCAGTGGCGCCGCCATCGATGAGCGAGCCAAGGCCGTCATGCACTTCCTGTCGCCCGGCGCCAAGGCGCCGATGAACAGCCAGATCGACATGGCGATCAAGAGCCGCGCCGCCATCGAATCGCAATTTGGCGAGACGCTGAAGCTCAGCAACGCCTTGTCGAAGATTACCGGCCAGCTGAACGGCGCCGTCGAAGGCACCGACAAGAAGCCCTATGTGCCGAAAGGCGCGGGCGGCCCTGCCCAGATCAATGGCGGCACCTATATCAATATCGCCATCGGCGCCGACGGCCAGCTTCAGCCTGCCGCCGCACCACCGGCTGCCGCCGCCAAGGCCGAGAAGGTGCCGATGACGCCGGAAGAACAGAGCACCGCCATCTGGTTCGCGGTGCAGAAGCTGTTCGACTACTGGAAAAACCTGATGGTCGTCACCGAATCCTATCGCGCCGCCTTGCGCCAGCTGACGGATTCGCCGCCTTGGGTGCCGCCGCAGGAAGGGCCTGTCGCGCCCGGCAAGAAGGCGCACTGATCATGCGGCACGGCGAAGGCTTTGACGAACCATTCAGCGACACACCGCCCGATGCTGCCTATGGCGGCGATTACGGCGCATCGTTCGACGCGCGCCTGCTGATCGGCCTTATCGTCCTGTTCCTGGTCGTGGTCGGGCTGTTCTTCCTGGCCGACTATTTCGGCCGCCGCCATGGTCGCCAGAAGCTGATCACCCAGCGCAAGGCTTCGGCTCGGGCCATCTATGAGAGCGTGCGCTGGTATCTCGACCGTGCCCTGAAATCGTCGGGCTCGGTGATCATCGAGCGCGGCCGCGAAGTCGCCGAAGTGCTCAATGCCCGCCTGGGTTACGTGACCGACCTGTCGTCAAAGCAGTACAAGCTGTTCGTCGATCTCAAGGGCGCGCTGGAAGGCATGAAGGACTCTGCGCCGGCCGATACGACGCCCAAGGTACCGGTGGCCCTGGCGACCGACCAGCACCAGTATCGCGTCTGGAAAGCCTTGCAGGCGCTCGACGATTTCTGGAAGGCCAAGGACGAGAAGGGCCATTTCGTTGTTGTCGGCATGATCGAGGCGGCACAGCGCGAACTGTCGACCGTTCCGCTGAAAGCCGCCGAGCCGAAGGCCTCTGCGGCCTCGCGCCCGATTGTCTGGCCGGTTAAGAAGGCCAAGGCCGCTGCCGTGGCGGCAACGCCTGCGCCCGCTCCGGCGCCAGAGCCCGCGACGGATGAAACACCGCCGGAGCCGACACCGCCTCCGCCGCCTCCACTACCGCCGAAAAAGACCAAGGTGCTGCCGGCGCATAAGCGGAATATGCTGGCGTAGTTAGGTGTAAGCTTACAAGGCCCTGAAGCCCAGACTTCACCCAAGACAGCATCTTCCACCAGCCGTCGAAAGGGGCTGGCGCTTTTACGGCGTCCAGATTTTGCAGCGACTACAATTTAGATGAGATGGTGCCCCCGGTCGGACTCGAACCGACACACCTTGCGGTACTCGATTTTGAGTCGAGCGCGTCTACCAATTCCACCACAGGGGCCTGAGGCGTCAGAGCGTGGTTTGATAATGAACTTCGCCGCCGCGTGCAAGCGCTTTACAGCGTCTTCCACATCTTCACATGCGGGATGGTCACTTCGGTGAAGACGACGCCATCAGTCACATAGCCCAGGCGCGCGTAGAAGGCCTGCGCTGTCTGGCGGGCGGCGAGGACGATTTCGCCAATGCCGTTGCGGCGGGCGTGGTCCTCAAAGAATGCCACCAGTTGCGCGCCGATATTACGGCCGCGCATGCCTTCAGAGACCGCCATCTGGCGCAGCTTTACCTTGCGAGATTCATAAGGTGTCATCACCACCGTGCCGACAAGGCGACCGCCGTCGAAGGCGGCCAGGTGGGTATCGGCGGCTTCGCGCGCCAGGTCTTCGGCCGAGAAATCGAGGCTCAGCGGCGTGCGCAGGATGGCGCGGCGTAAAGCGACGGCGGCCTCGTAGTCCGGCGTGCCGTAGCCAACGACGCGGATATCCAGGCTCATTCGAACGGCGCCAGTTCCGCCTGGACGCGCTTGGTCAGGGCTTTGCGAATAATGCGATAGGATTCGGCGATGCGGTGTCGAACTTCGGCTTCCGGCGCATCGGTCGGCAGACGGACCCACGACCTGTGCATGTAGGGCGCGCGTTCAGCCGTACCGCTTTCGACGAGTATTTCGGCGGTCTCAACGTCCGGTGTCTTGACGGACACGCCTTTGTCGATGGCGCCGGTGACGGCGAACATCTTGCCGCCGACCTTCCAGCAGTCGTGACCGCCGCCCCAGGGATCTGAGACCTCGGCGCCGGGCAGGGTCGCACAAAACGTGTTGACGAAATTCTGGCTCATGCTCATCCTCCGCTTGCAGAACTTGTAGGCGCAGCGACGATTGCGCGCAAGGAGGGGGAAATGGAGACAGGAGCCGAACACAGACATCCGGCGCGGCTGGATATGGCGGTATTTGCCGTGAAGGCGAGCCTGCTACGGATGCGGCGCGGCGTAATCGACTTGAGCAGCGGCGCGCGTCCTCTTAAGCGCGTGGACAATCCGTGCGGCGAGCTTTTGTCCGAGGTCGTCACCGCGCTTTATACTGATGACGATGTCAATGAACGTGCCCTGCAACTGGGCAAGGTGCAGAACCTGCGGGTCGCGGCCCAGAGGCTGAACGGCATAACCATTCCGGCCGGCAAGGTCTTCAGCTTCTGGGCGCATATCGGCCAGCCGACGCGCGCCAAGGGTTTTGTCGAAGGCCGCGAATTGCGCCAGGGCTGCATCATGCCGACCCTGGCTGGCGGCCTGTGCCAGATGTCGAACAGCCTCTATCGCGCGGCCCGGGAGGCCGGCTGCGAGATCGTCGAACGCCATGGTCATACGGCGGCGATTCCGGGCTCACCCTTTCCGCCGGGTGAGGACGCCACCGTCTTCTGGAACTATGTCGACCTGCGTTTCCGTGCCACCCGCGCCATGAGTTTAAGCGTCAAGCTCGATCGCGACAGCCTTATCGTCCGGCTGGTTGGCGCATGAATACGCATTCGCCGCAAAGCTGCGCCACCTGCGAGCGCCAGGATTGTCACCTGAGTTTCGTCAGCCGCGACATCGCGCCGGTGGCCGAGCGCGTGGCCTGGGTCGTCGATCGTTCGTGGCCGGAATATCGCCGCTTCGCCGCGGCGCAGATGAAGCCCGACGATCAGCTTCTGTCGCCCGGCCTGTTCGGACGACGCCTCGGCGCCTATGACTGGCAGGCCGGGGAGGTGCGGGCAGGCATGGCGACATTGCAACGTCACCTGATGCTGCGTCAGGTGGCGACGGCCCGTGGCGCGGTTCGTCAGGCGGCCTATCTCAAGGCCGACGAAGTCTTGGCGGCGGCACTGGTGCGCCATATCGACTATCGCGCCCAGCACCTGGTCATAAGCCAGGTCTT
Source organism: Asticcacaulis sp. P4_H10 (assembly GCF_056400965.1). Taxonomy (NCBI): domain Bacteria; kingdom Pseudomonadati; phylum Pseudomonadota; class Alphaproteobacteria; order Caulobacterales; family Caulobacteraceae; genus Asticcacaulis; species Asticcacaulis sp. P4_H10. Next base: position 890,690 of record NZ_JBFUKH010000001.1, read on the forward strand.
CCTGCCTTATCTGTGGCGCGATGGTGTGTTGGGCGGCCGCAGCTTCGATGTGCTGATGACGCGCTATCCGCTGGCGGAGCTGCACGCGCGGCTGGACGAGGTGGCGCTTGACCATGGTGACAGCCCGACGATTGCCGATTTCCGCGCGCCCGATGCCCTGGTTGAGCTTGAGGCCGAGGCGCTGGCGGCCGCTCGTCGTGTTATTACCCCGCATCACGATATCGCCGAGCGCTTCGGTGATCGCGCTGTCTGGCTCGACTGGGAACCGCCGGCGCCGCAGACGCGCCGCGAAGGCACGCGCACGGCTTTTCTCGGGCCGGTAATCACGCGCCAGGGCGCTCATGTCGTGCGCGACATGGCGAAGTCCCTGGCCCAGCCGCTGATCGTCTTCGGCACCGAGCTGGAAGGCGCAGGCTTCTGGGACGCGGTGCCGGTAGAACGGCGCAGCTTCGGGCCTAACTGGCTGGATGATATCGCAGCCATCCTGCATCCGGCGGCCGTAACGCACGAGCCGCGCCGGCTGGTTGAAGCCGTGGCGCATGGCGTCACCATCTACGCCGCGCCGTCGTGTGGTCTGGCGCCGGGACAATACCGGCCACTCGATCTGTTCGCGGTGGCCTGAATGCGCCGGGGGCCTTGGATATGGGTTGCCTTGATCCTCACGCTTCTGGTGGCCGTCTGGCGCTGGTTCTCCCACGCGCCGCCATGGCGCGAAGGCGACCTTGTTTTTCACACGTCGCGCAGCAGCCAGTCGACCGCCGTTGGCGTAGTGACGATCCGCTGTGACGCATATGGCGTCTTTATACCGACGCGCGTTATAGCAGCGGAAACGCCACGAGGAGCCAGCGCATGAAGTCCGTCGCCATCACCGTCTTGTCCCTGTCAGTCGCAATCGGGCTTTCGGCCTGTTCGCCAAAGGTGGCGACGGATCATTCGGCGAGTGCCGCGGCGGAATCGGCGGCTGTTTCCATGGCGACCGCGCCGGCTGTCTCTGTGGCGGCCATCGATCCCTCCGCCTTTACGGGCAAATGGACGGGCCCCGAGGGCACGGCGCTGACCATCACGCCACAGGGCGCCGATTATAAAGTGACGGTCCAGAACCTCGACGGGCCGCGCGACTTTGTCGGCACGGCGGCGGATGGCGGCATCCAGTTCATCCGCGACGGCCAGACCTTCGTCATTCGTCCCGGCAGCGGCGAGGAAACCGGTATGAAATGGCTGGCGGACAAGGATAACTGCCTGATCGTTGCGCCGGGCGAAGGCTTCTGCCGCAGCTGACCTGTGCGGTAATTTACGCCGGTTAGACGCCTGAAGCCGTGCGTGTTAGGCTCATCCCAGACAAGGGGAGGGGCAATTCATGCGCCAAATCAATACCGTCATATCCGCCGGCTTGCTGGCCGGGCTGTTAGACATCATCGACGCCTTCGTATTCTTCGGGGCGCGCGGCGCCAATCTGATGCGCATTCCGCAATCGATCGCCAGTGGCATCATGGGCGATGCGGCCTACAGCGGCGGCTGGATGACGTTTTCGATAGGGCTGGGCTTGCACTTCGCGATGGCGGTGGCCATGGCCTTTGTCTTTTACCTGATCGCGAAGATGGTGCCGGCCGTCCGGCAGGCCTTGACGGTGTCGGGGCTGGCCTATGGGCTGGGCGTATGGGCCGTTATGACCTATCTTGTCCTGCCGATGTCGCACTTCAAAGGTGGTCAGAACCCGCACTTTCCGCCGGACCTGGGCCCGCAACTCTATAACGCCCTGTTCGCGCACATGGTCCTGGTTGGGCTGACCATTGCCTGGGTCCTGCGCGGCGCGCTGAAAAAGGCTTGATCGGCTAAGCTTCGGCCTGTACGGCGGGTGATCTGATTGAAAGGGACCCGTCATGGCCGAGGATGAAGACGAAATCGTCGTAAAGGATTCGAACGGCACTCGCCTTCAGGACGGCGACAGCGTCACCCTGATCAAGGACCTTAAGGTCAAGGGCTCCGGCGGCGTAACGCTCAAGCGCGGCACCCTGATCAAGAATATCCGCCTGACGCATGACGAGGCCGAGATCGAGTGTAATGCCGACAAGGTCAAGGGCCTGGTCCTGCGCACCGAGTTCCTGAAAAAGGCCTGAGGCGAAGCCGGCGCGCGCATCTGCGGTTTTGGTGCGCCAGTTTTCCAATAAACTGATAATCTTGCGGCAGAATCGGTCCGAGAGAACGAGACCGATGCAGGCAATGTTTTGAAAGTTGAGTTTATGGAAAAGGCCGTGGCCATCGACGTTACCTACGCCCGGGCGCAGGACAAATCCGAATGGCTGCCGCTATGGCGCGCCTATCTCGACTTCTATAGCAATCCGCTGCCCCAGGAGGTGACGGACACGACCTTTGGCCGGTTCATGGATGCGCGTGAGCCCATGGTCCTGCTGCTGGCGCGCGAGGGCAAGGAGGTCCTGGGCTTCGTCACCCTGGTCATGCATCGCTCGACGTGGGCGCGGACCTACTACGTCTATCTCGAAGATCTGTTCGTCGCGGAAAGCGCACGCGGCAAGGGCGTGGGACGCCGGCTGATCGAGGCGGTGATTGAACACGCCAAGGGGCGCGATTGCGAGCGCGTTTACTGGGTCACCCACGCGCACAACGAGACCGCCCGCAAGCTCTATGACAAGCTGGCGAGCGATCCGGGATTTGTGACGTATTTCGCCAAGCTCTGAGTTTATTTCAGGGCTTCCCCCAGCCTGGCCAGGAAGGCTTCCGGCTGGTCAAGCATGACGAAGTGGCGGCTGGCGGCGACGCCGGTGAAGCTGACCGTGGTCATTCCCGTATATTGGGCCTTGTAGAAGGCGTCGGTCGATGCCGCCGTCTGGCCGACCGTTTCGTCGTAAGGATAGAGCATGACCGCCGAAGTCTGGATGGCTTTAAGGTCCGGACGCAGGTCGATGGTCATATCTTCGTAAAAGGCGCGGGCAAAGACGCTGCGATCCGAGGCGACACTCCAGCCGGCGACCAGTTGCTGGTTCTCGAATGAGGTTGTCAGGCGCACTACACCGGCATTCTGCTGTATGGCAAAGGCGTCGGCGGAGCCATTGATCATGTTGTCGCGCGCCATTGCGGCCATCGGCTTCATGTTTTCGACATTGGCCTGCGGGTTAAAGATGACGCCGGCAAAGGGCAGGGCATCGACGATGACGATCCTGGCGGTATCTTCGGGGTGCGCCTTGGCCAGCATCAGCGCCATCAGGCCGCCCATGGAGTGGCCGACGACGGTTGGGGCTTTCAGCTTTTTGGCCTTGATATAGGCGTCGAGTGCTTTGACCGACGGGGCAATGACGTCGCCCGTGGCATTGGCGCCGGCCGGTTCACCGGCAAAACCCGCGATGTTCAGGACGTGCAGACGGTACTGGCCCTTGTAGCGTTCTACGGTCGTGTTCCAGACGGCGCGGGAACTGCCGAGGCCGGGAATGAGGATGACGTCAGGGCCAGAGCCCGTGACCTCGACGCTGAAGCGCGCTTCGGCTGCGGTGGGGAAGGGGACGGTTTCAGCCTTTGCCTTGCCAAACCACCCGTTGGCAACGGCGATGGCGATGAAAATGCCCATCATAACGGCAATGGGCATGCCTTTGCGTGGGGCTTTGCGGGGCTCTGACATTTGGGTTTCTCCTGTGTTTGGATAAGGCAGCAGCGTTCGCGCGCTGCCGGGTGCGTTGGGATGCGGGACTGTGTTGAACTGAACTCAGGCCGGTTTCAGCCGGTAGGGATTCTCGAAGATCTCTTCGACGGGGCGGTCGAAGACGCCTGAGATCTTGTAGGCCAGGTCGAGCGAGGGGATGTGCTTGTCGGTTTCAAGCGCGATAACGGCTTGGCGCGACACCCCCAGCTGGCCGGCGAGGTCGGCCTGGGTCAGGCCTTTCTCGGTGCGGAATTCGCGAAGATACTGTTTCATTGCACGTTCCTGTAGACAAGGCTCGACAGGCCGAACAATCCCCACCACAGCGCGTAGACCAGGTAGAGCGAGAACTGGTGCGCCCCGGCATTGTCTTCCAGGAAGCCCCAGGCCGTGCAGATAAACAGGGTCAGGCCGGTGGCCAGGATGAAGCGCTTGGTAACGACGGCGCGAACGTATTCATCGACCTTGTCGATATAGCGCAGGAAGACCCAGATGGTGCCGCCGACCGGCAAGGCCGGCAGAACGGCAAGGGCGTAAAGCAGGGGGCCGGTTGGTTTTTGCGCCTGGATGGTCAGAATCGACAGGAAGAGGGCGGCGGCATAGAGCGCCATGAAGCCCATTATGCCGAAGGTGTATCGGGTATTGACGGACTGAGGGATCATTGGATGCGGCTGCTTTTGTAAGGGGCTGAGGAACCATCGATGTAAGGCTGACCTTACATGCAAGGTGATGTAATGTCAACCTTACATCTATAAAAATGTAAGGGAGACCTTACATCGTTGCCGTGCTTGGTTTTCCATAGTTTTGCGGCTAGGCTGCGGGCAACTGATGACGGAGGATGCGTGCATGTGGAAGGTGCTTGCGACCGGGATTGCGCTTATGGTCGTGCCCATGGCGGCTGCGGCGCAGTCCGATCCGGCCGATACCGCGCGAATCGCGGCGCTGGAAGGCCGGCTGGCGGCGCTTGAAGCACGATTGGCGGTCGACGCCGGTCGAAACGTTATACTGAGCGCGGACAAGGACCTGATCGTGCAGGGCCGGGCGCTGAAGGTCTCGGCCCAGGATGCGACATCCGTGACCTCCGGAAAGACTTTGGTATTGAGTTCCGGCGACGATATCATCATCCAGGCCGGCAAGGCGAAGCTGACCTTACGCAAGAACGGTGTCATCGAACTGAGCGGAAGCGATATCATCATCAGTGGCGAGCGGTCGGTGACGGCAAAGCAGGCCGGTGACGTCGTGCTCAAGGGCAGCAAGATCGGCCAGAACTGATCGAACAAGAGGGGCGGCATGTCGGCGAACGTCATTGCATTTAAAAAACGGGAAAAGCCAAAGGCGGCCGGCGGCGAAGGAAAGCGTCTTGAGGCGCTCGATATCCTGCGCGGCCTGTGCGTTATCGGCATGATCCTGGTCGCCTATGCCGGTGACTGGGCGAGCCGTTTTGGCGTGCTGAACCACGCCGATTGGCAAGGCCTTGTCCTGGCCGATATGATATTCCCGGGCTTCCTGTTCTGCGTCGGCGTGTCCCTGCCAATGTCATTCGCGGCGCGCTCTGCCCGCCAGACGAAAGCGCAGCTGTTCGTTCACGTCTTGTGGCGCGCGGCGGCGTTGATCGTACTGGGCATGGTGTTGAACTTCGTGGCCGATCCACATCCGGAGGGCTTCCGGCTGCCGGGCATCCTGCAACGTATCGGCCTGTGCTACGCCTTGGCGGGAGGCTTAAGTCTGGTCCTGGGGCGCAAGAGCGACCATGACTTTACTGTGCCCGGCTGGCCGGTGGCCGGCACGATCGCGGTGCTGGTGGCGGGTTATGGGGCGTTGCTCACTCTGTGGAGCGGATCGAATTGTGCCGGCGCCTGTTTCGACCCGGTGCATTCGCTGCCGGCGGTTGTCGATCGCGCCGTCTTTACCCCTGCCTATATGTGGAATTGGGGCCTCAGCGACGGCATTGTGACCTACGATCCGGAAGGCTTGGTGTCCACGCTCGGCGCGCTGGTCAATGTCCTGGCCGGTGTGCTGGTTGCCGGTTATGTCCGCAGCCATGGCATCAAGGCCAGCCTGGTCGGCCTGCTCCTGCTCGGCCTGTTGCTGGCCCTGGCCGGCCTGGGCATGAACGGCGAAATCCCGGTCATCAAGAAGATATGGACGCCAAGCTTTGCCCTGGTGTCGGCCGGGTTCAGCATTGTCATCTTCGTCGTGCTGGCCGTGTTGGCGGATGTGTTGAAAGCCGGGCGGTTCGCGACCTTCGCCAAGGTCTTCGGCGCCAACGCCACCCTGGCCTTCGTGCTGATTTGTCTGTTTGACGTTGTTCTGCAATTGCCGCTGCTGGCGGGCGTCAGCCTCCACGATGCAGCCGCGGCGCAACTTGGGGCGATCATTCCCGAAGCGCGTGTGGCGTCGCTGACCTATTCGGTCATACTGGTGCTTTTCATCGGCCTGATCCTGTGGCCGCTCTATCGCAAGCGCTGGTTCCTCAAGCTGTAAAAAAAAGCGCCCGGGGATTTCCGGGCGCTTTTCTAATTTGCAATGCCTGCCGAGGCTTATTTCTCGTAGGGCAGGCCGACCTTGCCGCTCGCCGCCTGGATGGTCACGACAACCGTTCCTTCGTGCGAAAAGACGCGGCTGTGTGTGCCTTCGACGCCGCGTTGCGTCGAGTAGCTGTAGCCGTAAGAATAGGCGGTCGCCGGCGAATAGCCTTGGGTGACGTTGATGCGAGTCTCAAGCGTGGAGACAGCCTTGCCGACCAGGCGGTGATTCGACTGCACCAGGATGTAGCGCTCGTCCACCATCGGCTTGAGCTGAACGCCCAGGAGGTTGCCCAGAATGACCAGGCGATCGTCGCCGAAGGTGCGGGTGACCTTTCCGTCAGCGTTGAGCACGCTGATGGTCGGCGCAAAGGTGCGGATGGCTTCCTGAGCGCCGCCGACGGTGACGGTGTGGTTTTCACCGTGGGCCGGAAGGGCGTAGACGACGTAGTTCGCCTTGGCAGCCTCGGCACCGACGCAGGGCTTGGCCGCGTCCACCTTTGTCGCCACGGTGTTGTATGCGGCCTTTTTGACCGGCATCAGCGAGATGGCATCCTTGGTCGACACGTCGCTCTGGCAGGTCTTGCCCGACAGGTCCGTGACGGCTTCAGGTGGCGGCGGTGGCGGCGTGGTCGCGCACGCCTGCAGGAGCAGGACGGGCGCAACCATCAGGGCAAGTCTGGACAGCTTCATGGCCTTGACCTTACTTCAGCAGTTGTGCGGTCGCGTAGGCCGAAGCGATCAGCGCCTTGCGCAGGCCTTCGGCGGCCTTGACCGGATTGGCTTCGATGGCTTCAACGCTTTCGAAGCCATAGGCTTCGTCGGCGGGGATGTTGACGGTCAGCTCGCCCGGTACGACGGCGTTATATTCGACGTGGTTGTCGAGCAGGATCTTGGTCGAGTCCTTGGCGTCGTACATCTTGACGGAAATGACAACGTAGGGGCGCCACATCTTCGTGCCGCCGACCTGCTGATAGCCGTAGCCGTGGCCGTTGACGTCCAGCAGGGCGGTGCCGTCCTTGGCGTCGGTCTGCTTGGTTGCGACGATCATGGCGCGGTTGGTCTCGCGCTTGATCTTGGCAGCCGAAACGTCATAGCTCTGGTTCTTCAGTTCGGCCTCGAAGGCCTCGTCGAAAATAGCTTCGCCGTCGAACTTTTGCGTGGCCAGCGCCGTGTTGATCTTCTTGTTCTGGCCAGCGGCGATACCGGCCTCTATGCTGGCGGCGGCAACGCCGACCACCAGGCCGGCTAGGCCCAGGCCGCTGGTGCTGGCGGAGATGTTCTGGCCATTGGTCGCCAGTTTGCGGACGGCGGGCGTTTCGGGGAAGGCGTCTTCGACGACCTGGATGGTCGAAATGCCCGAGGTGGCGTGGTCGAACGGCGTGGGACGGTACGGCGTTCCACACGCGCTCAACATGGCCATAAGTGCGACCGATACCAGAATCTTCTTCATGTGTGTTTCCCCTAAGTCGTTGGATGCTTCCAGGCGTATTGTCGCCTGAATTAAATCAATTGCGCTGAGCGGCCTATGGACGATCACGCCGCGGCATCATGCCGGCACCGCGAGGCCAGAAGCGTGGTCCAGACGCAAAAATGCGCCTGCGACAATGATGTGTGATATTCCCCCATTCGACCGTAACTAACTACGGTCGCTACGTTTTTCCGCCCCATGCAGCCATGAGTCATATCTCAGTGAGCGGTGTCTAACAAGATAGAAACAATTACCGGGGGAATGGGTTGCGCGAACCGTGATATGTAAATATAGTACTGACTGGTCAGTACGGAATTTAAACATGTCTGAAACTCCCAAATCTACACGTGCACGCCGCGCCGCCCCTGAGGTGCGCCAGGCGGATATACTCGACGCCGCCTTGGCGGAATTCGCCCGGCACGGGTTCGAAGGTGCGCGTATGGAGGATGTCGCCCGGCACGCCCATGTGTCGAAGGGCACGGTATATCTGTATTATCCGACCAAGCAGGCCCTGTTCGAAGCCCTGGTGCGTCGGGACATTGCGCCGCGCGTGGCGGCCGCCGTGGGCATACTTAAGGACTACGACGGTCCGCTGGAACCGGTGCTGATGGGCGTCGCACAGATGGCGTCGGTCGCAATCCGCGACGGCCGGTTGCCGATCTACCCCAAGCTGATCATCGCCGAAGCCGGGCGCTTTCCGGATCTGGCCGTCTTCTATCGCCGCGAGGTGGTGGGACAGATGCTGGAGGCGATGACAGCCTTGTTCGGCCGCGCCCTGGCACGCGGGGAAATCTCCGGGGTGACGGCGCAGATGGCGGCGCACCTCGCCATCGCCCCGGTCCTGAAGGCGGTCTTGTGGGACCTGGTGTTCGGCAAGATCGACGAAGAGCCGTTCCCGCCCGAACCCTATCTGAAGGCGCACGTCCAGGTTTTCCTGCGCGGCCTGAACCATAAGGACCCGTCCAATGCGTAAACTGGCCCTGATAAGTCTGCTGGCCCTGGCGGCTTGCACGGAAACGCCAGGTGACACCTACAGCGGCTATGTGGAAGCGCAAACCGTGACTGTCGCCGCGCCCCAGGCGGGGTGGCTGACGGCCGTGGCGGTCGATCGCGGCGATGCGGTGCGGCGCGATCAACCCTTGTTCAGCCTCGATGCCGCCCAGGCCGGGCACGCACTGGAAGGGGCGGCGCTTCGCGCTGAGGCTGCCGCTGCGACGGCGCAGGACCTGACGAAGGGGGCGCGTGAAGCTGAGATTGCGCCGCTGATCGAGCAGCGCAAACAGGCTGCGGCGCAACTGGAGCTGGCGCGGTCCAACCAGGCGCGTTACGCGCAACTGGAGCCCAAGGGCTTTGTGTCTGCGGCGCAGATGGACACGGTGCGCGCCGCGACGCGGTCAGCCGAGGCGGCGGTCGGTTCGCTCGACAAGCAGATCGCCGATCGGCGGCTGGCGGCGCGTGACGATCAGCGTCTGGCAGCCGAGGCCCAGGCTCGGGCGAGCCAGGCCGATGTCGCGCAAGCCGAATGGACGGTCGGTGACCGCGACGTGAAGGCACGGCTTGAAGGCCGTGTCGAGGAGCGTTTGCGCGAACCGGGTGAGTTCGTGGCGCAAGGCGCACCGGTTCTGACCGTGTTGCCCAAGGGGCGGCAGTTTGTGCGTTTTTATGTGCCGCAGGCGGACCTGGCCAGGTTCACGGTGGGTAAGGTGGTCAAGGTGACCTGCGATGGTTGCGCCGCCGGTTTGACCGCAAAGGTGCGCTATGTGTCGCGCGAGGCCGAGTTCACCCCGCCGATCATCTATAGTGTGCGCGAACGTCAGAAGCTGATGTTCCTGATCGAGGCAACGCCGGCCAAGCCTGAGGCATTGCATCCCGGCCAGCCGGTTGATGTGGCGCTGTGAGATGGAGAAGGCTGTACGCAATTTAGCTTTTCCTTCCCCGTTTACGGGGAAGGTGGATTTTGGCGGCGCTAAGCCGCCAAAAGACGGAAGGGGGATACGTCAGCGGCCGCAAGGTCCTGTCTGGCGTGAATGTGGCTTTCCCCCTTCCGTCACGCCGCTGACGCGTCGCGCCACCTTCCCCGTTCACGGGGAAGGAAGGAGTGGTTGTGATGTCTGAGCCCCAATCTGATCTTGCCATCGACGTTCGCGGGCTGACCAAGACCTTTGGCAAGCGCACCGCTGTCGATCATGTCGATATCGCCATGCCGCGCGGACAGGTCTGGGGCTTCCTGGGGCCCAACGGCTCGGGCAAGACAACGACCATCCGTATGCTGTGCGGGCTAATCAAGCCCGACGCGGGGCAAGGCACCTGTCTTGGCTACGACATCCTCAAACAATCGCGCGAGATCAAGCGTCAGGTCGGCTACATGACGCAGAAGTTTTCCTACTGGGAGGACTTGTCGATCCGCGAGAACCTGGAATTCGTCGCCAATCTCTACGGCATCAAAAACCGCCGCCAGGTTATCGACCAGGCGCTGGAGGACCTGGGGCTGACCACCCGCCAGAAACAACTGGCAGGGACTTTATCGGGCGGCTGGAAACAAAGGCTGGCGCTGGCCGCCTGCACGCTTCACGACCCGAAGATGCTGATGCTGGATGAGCCGACCGCCGGCGTCGATCCGCAGGCGCGGCGCGATTTCTGGGACCAGATCCACCGCCTCTCGGCCCGGGGTTTAACCGTGCTGGTTTCGACCCACTATATGGACGAAGCCGAGCGCTGCGACCAGATCGTCTATATCGCCTATGGCAAGCTGATGGCACAGGGGCGTGTCGAGGACATCATCGCAGACAGTGGGCTTTATACCTATGTTGCCGAAGGCGCAGGCGTGCGCGAACTGATGGAAAAGCTGCGCGGCAAACCCGGCGCCGACCATATCGCCTACTTCGGCAACGCCCTGCACGTTTCCGGCGGCGATGCCGTTGCCCTGCGCAAACTGGTTGCGGATCACTCTGGATTGCCCGGTATTTCCTGGCACGAAATGCGGCCAAGCCTGGAAGATGTTTTCATCCACCTAATGGGCCAATCCACCGATAATGGAGGAGGACGGTAATGTTCGCACCTTTGCGGCGCATCGGCGCCATCCTCAACAAGGAGTTCATCCAGATCGTCCGCGACCGGCTCACCTTCGCCATCATGCTGGTCCTGCCGATTCTGCAACTGGTGCTGTTTGGCTTTGCCATCAATTCCGATCCGCGCCACCTGCCGACCGTGCTCTATCTGGAGGACGATTCCGCTATCGTTCGTTCGCTGGCGTCGGGCCTGCAGAATTCGAGCTATTTCGATATCCGCGAGCGCGTGACCAGTGCCGATGCCGCCACCAAGAAGCTCCAGAACGGCGAGGCGGCCTTCGTCATCACCGTGCCGGCTGGCTTTACGCGCGACATGCTGCGCGGTGACCGGCCGCAATTGCTGATCGAGGCGGATGCATCCGACCCTTCGGCGGCGTCGAACGCGGTGGGCATGATCCAACTGATCGTCCAGTCATCGCTGAAGCGTGATCTGACCGGCCAATGGGCGTCGCTGGCGCAGGGGGCGCCGCCGGTCGATATCGTCGTCCACCGCAAATATAACCCCGAAGGCATATCGCAGTACAATATCGTGCCGGGCTTGTTGGGCGTCATCCTGACCATGACCATGGTGATGATCACCTCGATAGCCATGACGCGTGAGACTGAACGCGGCAATATGGAAAATCTGCTGGCCATGCCGGCGCGGCCATGGGAGGTCATGGCCGGCAAGATCTCGCCTTACGTCGTGGTCGGCGTCGTCCAGACCCTGATCGTGCTGCTTGCTGCGCACTATGTCTTCCACGTGCCGTTCATCGGCTCGCTGTGGCTGTTGAGCATCGGTGTCGGCCTGTTCATCATCGCCAACCTGGCCGTGGGCTTCACCTTCTCGACGGTGGCGCGAACTCAGATGCAGGCCATGCAGATGACCTTCTTCTTTTTCCTGCCGTCGCTCCTGCTGTCGGGCTTCATGTTCCCGTTTCGTGGCATGCCGGAGTGGGCGCAGGCGATCGGCCAGGTCTTTCCGCTCACCCATTTTCTGAGGATCGTACGCGGCGTCATGCTGAAAGGCGCCGACTGGGCCGCCATGTGGCCCAGCATCTGGCCGATCCTGGTCTTTATCGCCGGGGCGACCACCATCGCGATGATGCGCTACCGGTCCACTTTGGACTGAGATTTTTGCTTGGTCGTGATCTTCAAACCGAAAACCGCTGCACACTTTTCGGCAGATCACTTGGTTACTTGGCCATCTTGCTCTTGATAATGCCCATTAGCGGGCTGTCGAGCGGCACCTTGTCGCCCTTACCCTGTTCACGCAGGTAGTAGACCTGCCCGGCAGGGAAGGTGGGAGGGATCTCGTAGTCCATGGCCTCCCAGACGTCCTCGCGATAGCTGTAGAAGGCCCAGTGCGCGCCGTGGCCGTTCAGCGTGTCCATCACGTCGCCGAGATAGGCGCCACAGTCGGTCCATACTCGCACACAGCCGAACTCCCCCGCGACCATGCGGTTTTTGGGCACGCCGTAGACGTAAGCCCATTCGAACGGCACACTGAGAAAATCCTGCATCGCCGCCTTGTCGAAGGTCAGGGACTTGCCGCCCCATTCGGCGGTTGACCCCGGGTAGGGCAGTTGCGGCTTGCGCTTGATTTGCGGCGAACTGGTGATGTTCCAGGGCTCGTACATGTGGAAGGCGTAGAGCACCTTGTCGTCGCTCAACGGCGTCCAGTAGCTGAAGCTCCAGGCATTGGCGTACCAGCCGCCATCGACCATGACGGGCGTATTGCTATCGACTTCGCGAATCGCCTTGATCAGGTGTTCGTAGAATGCCGGCAGGTCGTGGGTCGTGCCCTTATGCTTGGTGTACCACGCCAGGCGCACCTCCGGGGCGGCGTGTTCGTCCAATCCCATGCCCTTTTCCGGCGTTGGTTCGTTGATGAGGTTATAGCCTGCAATCGCCGGATGGCCTTTCAGCGCTGTCGCCAGGTCGCGCCAGAAGGCAGCCGACTGGTCCCAGTATTTGCGGTCCTTCCACAACCTGTCGTCTTGTTTGTTATCGTTCTGCTGGACCCAGCGGTCGCCAGGCAGAGAGAGGGGTACGATGACGACCTTGACGCCGGCGGCATAGGCTGCGTCGAGCGTCTTTTTGAGCAGGGCCAGATCGGAGGCCGGAATGCTTTTATAGTCGTCGGCATCGCCGATCAGGAAGTCGTGGCCTTCGCCCTTCCACTTGGAGAAGGTTAGGCGGACCCAGGTCGCGCCGGTGGCCCTGAGCGCCCGGAAATAGGCTGCGTCGGGCGCTTTTTCGTTGAAACTGTTACCACCGTGACGCGGCGTGTCCCAGAAGGTGATGTCAGCAGCCGCCACCGGCGTGGCGATCAACAGCGCGGCCGCGCATAGGCCCGCAAAAAATGAACGCATGCCGTCTCTCCCGTGATGCTTTTTGCCATGATGACGCAAGCCGGCATGCCTGCCAAGGTCAGGACTGTACGGGCAGGCCCGCAGCCATCCACGCCCGGATGCCGCCCGCGAGGTGTTCGTGGATATCGACCCCGGCTGCCTGGGCCTGGTTGGCGGCCGTGACCGAGCGTACGCCACCGGCGCACGACAGAACCACGCGCTTGCCGGGTTCCGAAGGCAGGGCGGCGGGATCGAAAGTCGACAGCGGCAGGTTGATCGCGCCACCAATGCGGACAGAGTCGAACTCATGCGGTTCGCGCACGTCGACCAGCAAGATTTCACCGGCGTCGAGCGCGGCTTGGACGGTTTCGGGGCTGAGATCGATGACGCCGGCCATGCAGGCCTCCTGTGTGCAAAACGCGATGCATGCGTTTTCCGGCGCGGAACCGCCGATGTCAACCAGAATGCGGCGCACTTTTCTGCTGTTTTTGCAGCCGGATAGCGCTAACAGGTTCGTTCAACTGACGCGACCCGAAGCGTCCGGAGACAATCATGCTGAAACTGAAAGCCCTTGCGGCTGCTGCTTCTCTGTTTGCCATGGCGGGGAGTGCTCTGGCCGAACCGACGCTCTATGACTGGAGGACGATCCCCCTGGGCGGCGGTGGCTTTGTCGATGGCTTCCTTTACCATCCGACGGCTAAGGACATCCTCTATGTCCGCACCGATGTCGGCGGATCGTACCGCTTCGATTATGCCAGCAAACGCTGGGTGCCGCTGATGGACAGCTTCGGCAGGGATGACTGGGACTGCTTCGGCACACTGGCCCTGGCGGTCGATCCGCAGAATCCCGACCGGCTCTACGCCACCTGCGGCCTGTACCTGAACCCGCGCGCACCCGATGCCGACGTCATTCGCTCGGAAGATCGCGGCACGACCTGGCAGAAGACGGCCCTGCCGTTCAAGCTGGGCGGTAATGCATTGGGACGTGGCACCGGTGAGCGGCTAGTGGTCGACCCCAAGAATGGCGACCGCATCTTCCTGGGCACAAATCGCGATGGCCTGTGGGTGAGTAATGACCGCGCTAAGTCTTTCCAGAAGGCCGAGGGCTACCCTGGCGCCGGGGTGACGTTCGTGCTGTTCGGTGACGGCGTCATCTATGCCGGATCAGGCACCAATGCGGCGGATGGACAACGGTCCGAGGGAGGCGGCGTCTTCTGGTCGAAGGACGGCGGCAAGAGCTTCAGCCTGATCCCGGGATCGCCCACGCTCATCCCGCACCAGGCGGCGGTGGATAGTGATGGCACCTTGTATGTCACCTTCGCCGATGGCCTGGGGCCGCACGGCGTAACCAACGGCGCCGTCTATAAGCTGTCGTCGACAGGCGCATGGACGGATATCTCGCCGGCAACACCGACTAAAACGGTGACCTTCGGCTATTCCGGGCTGGACTTGCAGGGCGGCACGCTGGTGGTCTCGACCTCCAATCGCTATGCCTCATCGGACGATCTCTATGTCAGCCGCGACGGCGGCAAGACCTGGTCGGGCGTGGGTGCGCAGGCCAGGCACGACTACAGCCAGTATCCTTGGCTGATCAACTATATGAGCGGCGACGATGAGGACGCTGGCGCCCGCAACCATATGGGCCACTGGCTAGATGCGGTGAAGATCAATCCGCACAATCCGGACGAGTTGGTCTACGGCACAGGCTATGGCGTCTGGATGACCAAGAACCTGGGCCGCGTTGGCAAGGACGGCGAAGTCCGCTTTGACTTTGCCAATGATAATCTCGAAGAGACGGTCGTGCTTGGCCTCGAAAGCCCGCCTGAAGGCCCGCGTGTGCTGATGGCGGCCGGTGATATAGGCGGCACGGCGTTCGACGATATCTCGAAGACACCGTCGCACGGCCTGTTCACGCCGATGAACAAGACCAACCAGTCAGTGGCCTTCGCGGCGCTCAAGCCCAAGACGATCGTGCGCAGCGTCGATAACGAAACGGCGCGCGGCTATATCTCATTCGACGGCTCCGAAACCTGGCGGCCATTGCCGTCGGTACCGAAACCGCTCGACACGACCGACTGGCACGCCCACCGCGCCGGCAAGATCGTCATCTCGGCCAGGGCGACCTCGCTGGTCTGGGTGCCGGAGAATGAACCGGCATGGTTCTCGAAGGACCTCGGCAAGACCTGGGCGCCGTCGGCTGGTTGGATGGCGGCGGAGCGCGGCCAGGAAGCCATCGCCGACAAGGTGCTGGATGGTGTCTACTATGCCTATGACAAGAAGGCAGGAACGATCCTGATCAGCCGCGATCATGGCGCGACCTTTTCACCTTATGCGACAGATCTGCCGAAGCTCAGTGGTGGCGGGCAGTTGCGCGCCGTGCCGGGGAAAAAGAACGACCTGTTCCTGGCAGCTGGCGATGCCGGGCTGTTTCAGGTCCTGGATGGCCGGATCAAGATCAGGCTGGAAGCGGTAACCACCGCCTGGCAGGTGACCTTCGGCAAGGCGGCGCCGGGTAAAAAATATCCAACAGTCTTCCTTTGGGGAAAGGTCAATGGAGAGGAGGGGCTATGGCGTTCCATCGACGGCGGTCTGGCGTGGACGCGGATCAACACCGACGCCACGCGCTTCGGTCAGATGCGTGCGATTGCGGGTGACCCGAGGACCTTTGGCGTGCTGTATATTTCGCCCGATGGGCGCGGCACGATGGTGGGACGGCCGAAAAACTAAAGGTGTGGGGTCGTGAGCCCCACACCTTTTAATTTTAGTAGGTACGCGTCATATTCAGCACGAACGCAGGACCCAGGTGCACCACCTGCTTGCCGGTGTTCAGCTGTACCACGAACATCAGCTTGCCTTTTTCGTAGTCGGCATCGGCGATCGTCTCCAGCGTATACATCTTCCATTCCGAAGTCAGATCGAAGCTGCTTTCGCCGATGGCGCGGTAGGGCGCTTCATTGATCTGGATGCGGCTGGGGACGCGAACCGTGCCGCTGTCCGACGTCCCCTTGAGCCAGATCGCACAAACAAGCTTGTCGCCCTTGGTGATCTTCTGATTGACCTCGACCTGTGCCGCGCCGTCCCACGGATTGCCATTGCCGGTTGCCTTGATCTCGATGGCCTGGCCACCCTGGACCGAGGCGTCCTTGACCTTCTTGTTGGTCTGGCCCGAACCGTAGATCTGATACGATCCCACGTTCGGGTTGCTGACCAGACGCTTGGCGATATCGTCGTCGGCGTGGGCCGCGACGGGTGCCAGAATCAGCATGGCGGCAGCCGCCATGACGCTGAAAATCCTCATGTTTCCCTCCAGGTTTTTACGCAAACTTTTTTGGTTGGAGAGAAAAGCTACACCCGGTTAAGGATTTTGACCATAGGCATAGAGGCCGATCACCGTGCCGACAAAACCGCCAGCCTTGTTCGTTGACAAATTGGTCACATCGACGTCGCTGGCGACGTTTACCCCTTTACCGTAGCTGAAGGTCGCCTTGCCAGCCGTCACCTTGACGGTCAGGTTGAGGTCCTTGCCGGGCGAGGGGATCGACGCGACCGTCACGCCGTCGCGCGGCTCAGTCTTGCCGGCGCGCCGTGTGACTTCGAGCACATCCTTGCCATCGCGGCGGGTCAAACCGAAGAAGAGGTAAAAGTCGTCGTTCTGCAAGGCCAGGATACCAGCGCGGTCACCGTCCTTAAGCGGCTTGAAATCGACCTTGGCCGAGAAGGTCGCGTCCATGTGCTGCTGGCGCTGGCCGGTAAAGGCCGGGGCCGATTTGACATCGCCAAATGCTTCGGGCAACGCCTTCAATGTCACCGTCTTGCCGCCATTGCCGCTGGTCAGGAACGGCGTCTTTGGCGTCCGGACCTGCAGCCAGGTTTGGGGATTGTAGCCGGTCGTGCTGACGGTATTGCGGTGGCCTTTGGCCGCGCCTTTCGGCAGGTCCGCGACGTGCGGAATAGGCTTTCCGTGATCGAGAATGACTGGCCATTTGGCATCACCGTCCTTGACCCATTTCACGGGCAGCAGGAAGGTCTCGCGGCCGGTGTTGTAGAGGTCGCCTTCATAGGGCTGGGTGGCGAGGAATATCGAGTACCAGTCACCCGCCGGCGTCTGGACGAGGTCGGCGTGACCCGATGACGTCACCGGCGCGGGACGGTTCGGATCGAGATCACGCTGGGTCAGGATCGGATTTTTGCTCCACGGCTCATACGGTCCCCACACCGTTTTAGAACGCAGGATGACCTGAGAGTGGTTGACCGATGTGCCGCCTTCGGCAGCCATTATGTAATAGGCGCCATCGACCTTGTAGACGTGCGGGCCTTCGATCCAGACCGGCTTTTTCGAAATATCGACGCCGCCGTTAATGACCTGCTTTTTCGGGCCGGTCATGGTCTTGGTCTTGGGATCGAACTCTTGCATCCAGATCGCGCGGTGGCCCTGGTACAGCGTTTCGCCTTCGGGTGCGTCGTTCCAGACCATATAGGCCTTGCCGTCATCATCCCAGAAGATCGATGGATCGATACCACCGAAGGGCAGCCAGGTCGGATCGGACCACGGGCCTTTCGGGTCTTTTGCTGTAATGACGAACTGGCCTTTACAGTCGACGCAGGTGTTGACGATGTAGAAGGTGCCGTCGTGATGGCTGATCGCCGGCGCGAAGACGCCGCGCGACGTGGCCAGTCCCGAGAAGTCGAGCTGCCCCGGCCGGTCGATGGCATTGCCGATCTGCGTCCAGTTGATCAGGTCGGTCGAATGCCACACCGGGATACCGGGATAGTAGGCGAAGGTCGAATTCACCATGTAATAGTCATTGCCGACGCGCTCGATCGACGGATCCGGATAGTAGCCCGGAAGGATCGGATTTTCGTACGACTTGGACGGATCGAACGCCTTGCCATCGATGTGGCTCTGGCTATCGTAGCGGATATCGCTGAATACCGCCTGGCCCGCAGGGGCGGCGAGGGCGGGGGTGGCCGCGACCAGGGCGGCAAAGGCAATGGCGTATTTCATGATTATCTCGCGGGTGCTGCTTTGAAGGCCGCCGCAATGGCGTCGTAGATAGGCTTGGGTTTGCCGTCGGCATCGAAAGGTGTCGGCCGCAGCGGCAGTTTGTCGGCGCGCGGGGAGAAGCCCTGCAGCCAGGAATACCTGTCCGTGATCGTCCAGATCAGCACGTCCTTCACCTGCTTATAGCTGAGTGTCGCGTCGAGATATTCGCGTGCGACCTTGGCGGCCATGACATCGCGCGTTGCGATATCGGCCGGCAGGTAACGGTCATTGACGTCGAACTCGGTAATCAGCAGGTCGTAGCCAAGGCCAGTCACGCCATCGAGGAAGGCGCGCCACTCTGCGGCCTGTCCCAATGTCAGGTCGTGGTCGGTGCCGATGTGTCCCTGGACACCAAGCGCATCGACGGTAATCTTGTTGTCGTGGAACCAGCGCATCAGGGTCAGGACGCCCTGACGGTGCTTTTCACCGCCCTTTTCCCAGCCCATGTAGTCATTGTAGACGAGTTGCGTCTTTGGCAGGCGTTGGCGCGCCTCTTCGAAGGCTATGCGCAGGGCGTCCATGCCCAGGATGCGCGAAAAGACGTTGCTGCGCACCTCACCGGTTTCCGGATCGACCGTCTCGTTGACGACATCCCAAGACACCAGCGCGTCGCCATAATGGTCGGCCATTTTCGCGATATATTCGCGCAACATTTTTTCGGCGGCGGCCTTCGGATTTGGGCCGAAATCGTGCGACTTCAGCCATTGCGGAGTATATTCGTCGCGCGCCCAGAAAAGGGTGTGCCCGCGCATGGCGATGTTGTGAGATTTGGCGAAATCGTGGATGCGGTCCGCCGGCGCGAAGTTGTAATCCGTCGCATTCCTATTGTGCGTGACGTACATCTTCAGTTCGTTCTCGGGGACCATGATGTCGCATTCCCGCGCGATTAGTTCCTGCACCTGGGGGTCGTTCAGCGCCCCAAAACCTACAGCGGTCCCGAATCGGATGCCTTTGCTGCGCGCGATGGCGCCAAGTGAGCCGTCAGCGGCGCGTGCCTGACCGATGCCGGGGGCGGCTAAGGCCGCTGCGCCAAGCAGGCTCAAGGCATCACGGCGATTGACGGCGAATGGGGCGTAGGTCATGGCGATTTCCCTGTTGCGTTTTTTCTTGTTACCGCTAACACTTGCATCATCACGGCTTGACGTCAACACACCGGGCATGGACGTTAGGCCAAATCACGCAAATCTGTTTTACATCCCGGCAAGATCCCGTGCGAGGATCACCGAAAATAACCGTTCAGGGGAGACATCATGACCGAGTCCTTCAATCCGTCGCGCCGCGCCTTTGCTGCCGGCGTCAGCGCTTTCGCTCTGGCCATCAGCGCTGCCACGGCTGCCGGGGCCGCCGCCAGGAAAAAGGCGGCCAAGGGCGATACGCCGCTTTACAAGGACGCGTCAGCTTCAGTCGAGGCCCGCGTGGGCGACCTTCTGAAGCGCATGACTCTTGAGGAAAAAGTCGCCCAGTTGCTGTGTGTCTGGCAGAAGAAGGGTGACATCCAGACGGCCAAGGGCGATTTCGATCCGGTCAAGGCGTCAACCGTCTACCCGAACGGCCTGGGCATGATCGCGCGTCCGTCCGATCGCGTCGGTGTCAATGTGGCGACCGGTGCCGGCGACAACGGCGCCGTTCCCAATCGTGGCCCGGAAGAAACCGCAGTCTACGTCAATGCGGCGCAGAAGTGGGCTGTCGAAAAGACCCGCCTTGGCATTCCGATGTTCATGCATGAAGAGAGCCTGCACGGCTACGTCGCGCGCGAATCGACTTCGTTCCCGCAGGCGATTGCCCTGGCGTCGAGTTTCGATCCGGACATGGCCCAGCGGATTTTCAGCGTCTGTGCCCGTGAAATGCGCGCGCGCGGCGCCAACCTGGCGCTGGCGCCCGTCGTCGATGTGGCGCGCGATCCGCGCTGGGGCCGTATCGAAGAAACCTATGGCGAAGACCCGCATGTCTGCGGCGTGATGGGCAAGGCGGCCGTGCTCGGCTTCCAGGGCGACACCCTGCCGCTGGCAAAGGACAAGGTCTTCGCCACGCTCAAGCACATGACCGGCCACGGCGAGCCGCAGAATGGCACCAATATCGGCCCGGCACAGGTGTCCGAGCGCATCCTGCGTGAAGACTTCTTCCCGCCGTTCGAAAAGATCGTCAAGGAAACCAATATCGGGGCGGTCATGCCGTCCTATAACGAAATCGACGGTATCCCCTCGCACGCCAACAAATGGCTGCTCACTACCATTCTGCGTGGCGAATGGGGCTTCAAGGGCGTGACGGTCTCCGACTATTTCGCCATCAATGAAATGATCTCGCGCCACAAGCTGGTGGCCGACGTCACCGAGGCTGGCTATCGCGCCATCACCGCCGGTGTCGACATCGAGACCCCGGATGGCGCTGCCTACCCCAAGCTGGTGGACCTGGTGAAGGCGGGCCGGGTCAACGAGGCCGAAATCGACGCCGTCGTGCACCGTGTCCTGACGCTCAAGGTCGAGGGCGGCCTGTTCGAAACGCCGTATGTTGACGCCAAGAAGGCCGGCGCACTGACGGCCACGCCGGACGCCATAGCCCTGGCGCGCGAAGCGGCCTGCAAGTCGGTCGTCCTGCTCAAGAACAATGGCCTGCTGCCGCTCGACGGCAAGAAGGTCGGCAAGGTGCTGGTGCTTGGGACGCACGCCAAGGACACGCCGATCGGCGGTTATTCGGATGTGCCGCGCAAGGTCGTCTCAATCCTTGAAGGCGTCGAGGCCGAAGGCAAGAAGCAGGGCTTCGCTGTTGCCTATTCCGAAGCCGTGCGCATCACCGAACAGCGCATCTGGGGCCAAGACCAGGTCAATTTCACACCGGAAGCGGTCAATCAGAAGCTGATTGCCGATGCGGTCGAGGCGGCGAAATCGGCCGACACCATCATCCTGGTGCTGGGCGACAACGAAATGACCTCGCGCGAAGCCTGGGCCGACAACCACCTGGGCGACCGCGACTCGCTGGACCTGATGGGACAGCAGAACGACCTGGCCAAGGCGATCTTCGACCTGAAGAAGCCGACCGTCGTCTTCCTGCTCAATGGCCGCCCGCTGTCGGTCAATCTGCTCAACGAACGCGCCGACGCCCTGGTCGAAGGCTGGTATCTCGGCCAGGAAACCGGCTGGGCCGCCGCTGACATCCTGTTCGGCCGCGCCAATCCGGGCGGCAAGCTGCCGGTCACCGTTGCCCGCAGCGTCGGTCAGCTTCCGGTCTATTATAACCATAAGCCCACCGCGCGCCGTGGCTATCTGGCGGGTGAAACCAAGCCGCTCTATCCGTTTGGTTTCGGTCTCAGCTACACGACCTTCGACATCTCGGCACCGGCGCTCTCCGCTGCCACCATCGGAACGACGGGCACTGTCAATGTCTCGGTCGAGGTCACCAATACCGGCAAGGTGAAGGGCGATGAGGTCGTGCAGCTCTATATCCGCGACGACATTTCTTCGGTGACGCGTCCGGTCAAGGAACTGAAGGGCTTCAAACGCATCACGCTCGAACCTGGAAGCAAGCAGACCGTATCCTTTACCGTCACGCCGGCAGACCTGCAGTTCTACAATACGGACATGCAGCGCGTCGTCGAGCCTGGCACCTTTACGATCTCGGTCGGACCGAATAGCGTGGACCTGAAGACGGCGACCCTGACGGTCGCCTGACCGGAGGGGTATCATGGACAAGGAACGGCGGAACCTGCTCGCAGCGGCGCTGACGGGTGTGGCGGGCTTAGGCGTGGCAAGGGGGGCGGTGGCGCAGAGCCTGCCGCCGGCTCCGCCGTTGCCGACGATCAAGGGGGAAGCGCTGAACCTGGATACCATCAAGGCAGCTCTCAGCCGCGCCAGCGACAAGTCGCTGGGGCTCGAGCCTGTCGGCGAGGACTGGGCCAACCTGCATCGTTACCGCAAGGACAATGCGCGGGTGAAAGCCCTGCCAGCGTCGGCGCGTCAAGCGGTATTCATGGGGGACTCGATCACCGACGCCTGGCCCCGCAATGCGCCGGCCTTCTTCGAGAGCCACGGTTTTGTCGGGCGGGGGATCAGCGGCCAGGTCTCGGCCCAGATGGTGGTGCGTTTCGGCGCCGAAGTCATCGATTTCAAGCCGCGCGTTGTCCATATCCTGGCCGGGACTAATGATGTCGCCGAAAACCGCGACCCGTACGACCCCGACCAGACCGCGCGCAATCTGGCGGCCATGGGCGCCATGGCCAAAGCGAACAACATCCGCGTCGTCATGGGCTCGGTGCCGCCGGCGACCAGCTTTGCCTGGCGGCCGGAACGCGGCAATCGTGTCGCGGAGATCAAGGCGTTGAACGCCTGGATCAAAATGCACTGCCAGGCCAATGGCTTTGTCTATGCCGACTACTGGCCGGTGCTGGCCATGCCGGACGGCGCGCTGAAACCGCAGCTCGGCAGTGACAGCGTCCATCCGAATGCCGCCGGCTACGCCGCGATGGCGCCTGTTGCCACTGCCGCGATTACGGCATCTTTGAAAACCTGAGAGGCGAGATGATGTCGCGATCCCTGTTCATGATCCTGCGCGGTCTGGCGCTTGCCGCCGTAGTAACCATTGCGGGTATGTCAGAGAACGCTTTTGCTGCCTGTACGGGAACGGTGACGGTATGCCTTGAGGCTGTGCCGGGCGCGTTCCGGCTTGTCTCCGCCGGCAAGCCAGCCACCGTCTATGTTGATGCCGACGCAGCAGCGCCGGTCCTGCGCGTGGCTGCCGATTTCGCCGCTGACCTCGAGCGTGTGTCGGGCCAACAGGCAAAAGTCGTGAATTCGCTTGACGGCGTCAGCGGCGACGTGGTGATCGTTGGCCAGGCAGGGCAATCGGCCTTGGTCGATCGCCTCGTCAAGGGCAGTAACATTACCGGGCAATGGGAGGCCTATAGCCAGAGCGTGGTCAAGGCACCCGCCAAGGATATAGACCGCGCACTGGTTATCGCCGGCTCTGACCCGCGCGGCACGGTCTTTGGTGTCTATGATGTGTCGGCGAAGATGGGCGTGTCGCCGTGGTACTGGTGGGCCGACGTGCCGGTGAAGCGCCAGGCCGAGGTCTCGGTGACGGCGGGGGCGCGTTCCGACAAGCCGGTGGTGAAATATCGCGGCTTCTTTATCAACGACGAAGAGCCGGCCTTCGGCAACTGGGCGCGCGAAAAGTTCGGCGGCATTAATTCGAAACTCTACGCCAAGGTCTTCGAGTTGAACCTGCGCCTCAAGGGCAATTACCTGTGGCCGGCCATGTGGGGCAAGTCCATCGCTGATGACGATCCGGAAAGCCTGAATGTCGCAAGCGACTATGGCGTGATCCTTGGCACCTCGCATCATGAACCGATGACGCGCGCGCAGGTCGAATGGCATCGCCACACCGACGGCGGCGTCACGGGCGGCAAGTGGGACTATCGTACCAATGCCGAAAACCTGCGTAAGTTCTGGCGCGGCGGGATTGAGCGCGGCCTGGGCTCAAGCAGAGCTAGCGGTAGCTCAAACAAAAATGCCCACGAGAATCTTATCACGCTGGGTATGCGCGGCGATGGCGACGAGCCGATGACCGAGGGCACGGCGACCGCGCTGCTGGAGCAGATCGTTGCCGACCAGCGCACCATCATCGCCGATGTGACGGGGAAGCCGGCCGACCAGACGCCGCAAGTCTGGGCGCTCTATAAGGAAGTCCAGGATTACTACGATCACGGCATGCGCGCGCCGGACGATGTGACGCTTCTGTTCGCCGACGACAACTGGGGCCAGATCCGCCGTCTGCCCGATCCGAAGGCGCCGCCGCGCAAGGGCGGATACGGCATCTATTATCACTTCGACTATGTCGGTGGCCCGCGTAACTACAAGTGGCTGAACACCAACCAGATCGAGAAGACCTGGCAACAGATGGCCCTGGCGCGAGAGGCCGGTGCCGACCGCCTGTGGATCGTCAATGTCGGCGACATCAAGCCAATGGAATTTCCCTTGAGCTTCTTCATGGACATGGCGTGGAACCCCGACGCCATGACGCAGGAGGCGCTCAAGGCCTATCCGCAAAAGTGGGCGGCGCAGCAGTTCGGGCCTGAACAGGCCTGGGGCGTCGGCCAATTGCTGACGCGCTCAAACCAGTATGCCGCGCGCCGCAAGCCTGAATTGCTGAACCCGGACCTGTTCACGACGGATACCGATTTCCGCCGCATGACACAAAGCTATGCGAACCTGAAGCAGGGCGCCTATGAGATTGGCGCCAAGCTGCCGGACGACGCCCAGGACGCCTGGTTCCAACTGGTCCAGCATCCGGTCGAGGCCAATGCCAATCTATACGAACTTTACGATCGTGTGGCGCGCAATCACAGGCTGGCGGAGATCAATGACCCGGCTGCCAATGACGAGGCGACGGCGGCGCGATGGGCCTTTGCCCGAGACGGCCAGATTGCCGAACAGTACCACACGCTGCACGGCGGCAAGTGGAACCATATGATGTCCCAGACACATATCGGCTACACCTATTGGCAGCAGCCTGAAGCCGATGTGATGCCAGAATTGAAAGAAGTTCCGGCAGACGCCAAACCACCGGCCAGCATTAACGTGTCGCTGCCGGCAGCTGCGCCAGTTGTTGGCAAGGCCGGGCACTATGTCGAACAGAACGGCTTTGTCGCGATTGAAGCCCCGCACTACAGCCGCAAGTTCGATGGCGTCGCGAAGTGGACGACCATCCACAACCTCGGCCGCACGCTGGGCGCTATGCTGACCCTGCCGCAGACGGCGCCGGCCAGCGATCCGGTCAAGGACAAGGTACGGCTGGAATATGATATCCAAACCTCAAAAGACGCCGACGCGACCCTGCACGTCTATCTGACGCCAACGCTCGATACAGCAGGCAAGGGGGGGCTGAAGTTCGCCGTGTCGATCGACGACCAACTGCCGCAGGTCCAGAGTTTCAACCTGATCCCCGACAAGCCCGACTGGAATGCCGCTGTTTCTAACAACATCCATGTCGTCAAGGTGCCGCTCACAGGCCTGAAGGCCGGGCCACACACACTCAAATTCTACCGCATTGACGGCAATGTTGTGCTCCAGCGCCTCGTCCTGGATACCGGCGGCCTCAAGCCCACCTATCTCGGACCGCCGGAAAGCGCTGCTGCCAAATGAACTATCCCGTAAAGCCCGATCTTGAAACCGGCATCGCATCCATGAAGATCACCGGCGCGCGCGTTATCGTCACCTGCCCGGGACGCAACTTCGTTACGCTGAAGATCGAGACCGACCAGGGCGTCTACGGCATAGGCGACGGCACCATGAATGGCCGTGAGATGGCCGTCGTCGCCTATCTGGAAGAGCACGTCATCCCGCTTTTGATCGGCCGCGATCCGCGCCGCATCGAGGACATCTGGCAGTACCTCTACCGTGGAGCCTATTGGCGTCGGGGGCCGGTGACCATGCGCGCCATCGCCGCGGTCGACGTGGCGCTGTGGGACATCAAGGCCAAGATGGCCGGCATGCCGCTCTATGATCTTTTGGGGGGCCGGTCGCGCGACCGCGTCATGGTCTACGGCCACGCCAATGGTACCGATATTGCCCACACGGTCGACGAGGTCGGCCGCTATATAGCCGAGGGCTACAAGGCTATTCGCGCCCAGACCGGCATTCCCGGTCTCGACAAGGCATATGGTATCTCCAAGGATAAGAAGTTCTATGAGCCGGCCGAAGGTGAACTACCGCTGGAAACCGTCTGGGATACGCGCAAGTACCTCAACTACGTGCCGCAGCTATTCGACAAGCTGCGCGATACCTACGGCTTCGACCATCACCTGCTGCACGACGTCCACCATCGCCTGACGCCGCTGGAGGCCGCGCAACTCGGCAAAAAGCTGGAACCCTACGACTTGTTCTGGATGGAGGACTCGACGCCGGCCGAAAACCAGGAAGCCTTCAAGCTGATCCGCCAGCACACGACGACGCCTTTGGCGGTCGGTGAGATTTTCAATACGCTGTGGGACTGCAAAGACCTGATCCAGAACCAGCTGATCGACTATATCCGCACGACGATCGTCTCGGCCGGTGGCCTGACGCATCTACGCCGTATCGCCGACTTCGCCGCGATCTGGCAGGTCCGCACCGGCAGCCATGGCGCCACCGATCTGTCGCCGGTGACCATGGGTACGGCGCTGCATTTCGACACCTGGGTGCCCAATTTCGGCATCCAGGAATATATGCGCCATACGCCGGAAACCGACGCTGTCTTTCCGCACGACTATCGCTTCAATGACGGCTTCCTGCACTGTGGCGAAACACCCGGCCATGGCGTCGATATCGACGAGGCGATAGCGGCGAAGTATCCGTACAGCCCGAAGCAGTTGCCTGTCGCGCGCCTGGAAGACGGCACGCTTTGGAACTGGTAAAGCTCGGTAACGCTTTGATGCGCAACGTGATGCCCTAAGGGAAGCGCGCTCTGATACGGTGGCAAAAAACGCCACATTGGGTTCGACAGACATGACACGCCCGCCCGACCATCCGCTGCGCCTGACGCTGACGGAGCTGATGCACGAACGCGCCCTGCCGATCTTTTCAGGCCCGGTGGCCGTCCGCTCATGGGTCTATCTGGTCGACGACGCCGATCGCGCCGCTGAAACCGCCTGGATCGACAGCCTTGATCCGGAGGGCGGCGCGTCGATGCACGGTCGGCTGGCAGTCCTGACCGCTGACGGTGGGCGGATCTGGGAGCGCCACGGCGAATTCTCGACCTGGCTGAGTTTCACGACTGCGCTCGATACCGTCGATGAGGCCAGCAAGGGCCTCGGCTTCTGTACCGTCCGCAGCACCGAATTCGACTGGCTCAGCGGGGCGCCGGGGACCGTCTTCCGCAGCGTCGAAATCTCGGTCCTGCCGCATCCTCCGGCACCCGACGCCCTGGCTGCGGCCATCGATCTGACCGGCGCCGTCTGCTGCGAGATATTCGATGGCAAGGCGCGCATCTGGAGCGATTTCCGCGGCCACGAAGGCGGGGCGGGGCGCATCTACATCCACGACAAGGGGCTGCGGAATGATGAGCTGTCACGCCTGCTGCAGAGCCTGATCGAGATCGGCCATTATCGCAAGCTGGCCTTGCTGGGCTTCCCGGTGGCGCGCGAACTGATGGCGTGGCTAAAGCATGCCGAAGCGCGGCTGGCCGGGATTACGCGCGACATGGCCGACCGGCCAGCGGGCCAGGCGGACATACTGGAAAGACTGATGAGCCTGTCGGCCGAGGTCGAGCAGCGCGTCAACGACGTTCGTTTCCGTCAAGGCGCGACCGAAGCCTACGCCCGCCTGGCCGAAGACCGGCTCGACTCCTTGCGCGAAAGCCGCGTCGAAGGCTTTTCGACTATGGCGGAGTTCATTGAACGCCGACTGCAGCCCGCGATGCGGACATGCGAGGCGGCGTCGAAGAGGCTTGAGGACGTATCGCTTCGCATCAGCCGGGTCAGCGACCTGCTGCGCGCGCGCATCTCGATCACGCTGGAGATGCAGAACCAGGACCTGTTGCGCAGCATGGACGTGCGGGCGAAACTCCAGATGAAGCTGTCTCATCTGGTCGAGGGCCTGTCGGTCTTCGCCGTCAGCTATTACGTTTTCAGCCTGCTCAAATACGTCATCGATCCCTGGACCGGACATTCGGAGCTGGCGCACAAGCTTTACGGCGGACTGGTGGCACTGATCCTTGCCCTGGCGTGGCTGTTCATCCATCATCGCAAGAAGTCTCTGACGGGGGGAGAGCACTGAATGCGATGGGTGTTTCTGGCGGCCGCAATGGCGGCCGGGCAGGTACATGCGGGGGCGGTCGCGGAACATGCGCGACCGTGGCCGAAAGGCGAGGTGCCGTATCGCTTCACGCCGGACTTGCTGAAGGCAGCGGGCGCCACGGGCCAGGACTGCAGCGGCTGGCGCAAATGGCGGCAGGCCCAGGCCTATATGGCATGCAAGGCGATGGACGAATGGCAGTTGGCGGCCGGTGTACGCTTTTATGCCTCGACACGCCTGGATGCCATCACAATCAAGGCCAGCCGCGGCCAGACCTCGGCGACGGTTGGACGCCTGCCGGTGGGAAACACGGTCAATATCGAGAAACGCGCATCCTACGGCGCGGTCCTGCATGAGTTTGGCCATTCACTGGGCCTGATGCACGAACATCAACGCCCCGATCGCGATCGCTATATCAGCCTCTCGCCCTTTCTGGCCGACTACCTCAAAACGTGCGGGGTTACGATCAATGCTGTCTGCAACGACGTCCGGCTGGCCTTTCCAATTGTAAAAGTGAAACTGTCGTCGTCCTACGATCCGTGTTCGCTGATGCACTACCTGCAGAACCAGGCGCCGCGCCACCCCGAAGACCCGCGCTGGAGCCGGATATTCAGCCTGACGGACGACGGCAAGGCGGCGCTCAAGTCCTGCCTGCTGCAGATGGTGCGCCAGCCGGAACGCTGCCGCAAGATCGGCCAGAAGTGCATGGTGTCGAGAGACGATGCCGCGACCGTGCGGCGCTTCAATGTAGGCCAATAAGCCGATTACGCCGCCCAGTCGGGGCGTTTCCACGCCAGGCGATGGATGTTTATGGCGGCTGCTTTGGCCGCCGGACAGGCAAAGGCCGGAGCGGTCATGGAGCATATGCGACCGTGGCAGAAAAGCGAGGTGCCGTACCGCTTTACAACGGACCTGCTGAAGGCGGCAGGCGCCAAAGGACAGGACTGCTATATAAAAGCCGCTTCTGACGACTCAGGGCCAGCTTTTTTGTCTCATGCTCTTCTTTTGATGTTGAGCGGGCTTGATTTTTTCTTATCAATTAATTTATTGGTAAAAGTTGATTTCATTTTTGAATTCTAACCGGGGAGGCATAAAATGCCAGCGTCTTTAATGACTGGAGTAAAGGTAAGCGTAGCGTTGCTTATATTCACGGCTGTTGGACTTGCCGGATGCGCGACGACAGAGGGGGGGCAAGGCCTGGTCAAGTGGGTAGGCAAAAATACTGCACAAGTCATTGAGCAATGGGGGCAACCTCAGGATAAGTCTACATTGAGCGATGGATCTTCGCTGTGGGTGTTTAAAAAGGATAATACAGCCACTATGGGCGGTAAGCCGCCTGTCAGTATGGTTCGAAAGCAACGGACAGAAACTTATGTAGATCGAGGTGCAACCTTCTCGCGTCAGGTTGATTATGATGAACCTGAATTTGATAGGGGGGCGGTTCTTAACGCGGATTGTGAAGCCCACTTTACTATCAAAGATGATGTTGTGACATCAGCCACATTTAAGGGTAATGGCTGCACATGACAGCCAGGGTGCGCAGGAATATCTGAGGCGGGTTAAGCAGCCCAGTCCGGCGCCTGACCGCGCCAGGCGATGCAATGCCTGGCATTGAAGTCGATGTCGAAGCGGCGTTCGTGCGTCGTTTCGGCGGTGACCTTGCGCGGTGCCAGGATTTTCAGCGCCTTGGCGCCAACGGCCCAGACGGGCTTGAGGACGCCAGGCGTCTTTTTGGCTGACAGGTCGACGCCGGTCATGCGGCGAACGCGGCCGTTGAAATAGTAGACGCCGTTCAGCATCACTGTCTTTGGCGTGGTATATTCGATCGAGATCGATACGTTCAGGTCGTCGCCATTGCAGACGCGGTGCGGCGAATGTACCGGCCACGACACTGCGTCCCCCGGTCCCAGATCGACCTGCATAACGCCGGCTTCTAGCTCGGGCGAATAGGGCAGGTCAGTCAGGTTTTCCTTGAGCAGGATGGCTTCCAGCGACGCCTCCGAAACGAACGGTTCGTGCGGCGGATAAAGGTGGATCGTCTTGTGGCCGCGGATGTGCCACAGCATGGTTTCGGCCAGGTCGACATGGTAAAACACGCCCATGTTCGGGCTCGACAAGATCAGGGCGCCGTCGGACGAGGCGATGGTCAGGCCGGTGGCTTCGCGGTATTCGCTCATCAGCCGGCGGAAGAGGTCGGCATAGACGGGATTGGTCGTCATGACGTGGCGCGGACTGATCCAGAAACGGCCCTGCTTGACGGCCTCCAGCAACTGCCCGCCATCCAGGCCGCGCGCTTCGCCGGCAATCCAGCGTTCGAAGGCCGGTGGATTGGGCCGCATGGTGCAGATGGTTAGTTCCTCATACGGATGGATGTCGAGCAGCTTCGCCAGGGCTTCATCCTCGAACAGACCCGTTTCGGCCAGGCGATGGTTGAAGCGGGTGACTTCATTGCGCACGCGGCGGGCGTCCTTTTCCCATTTCTGGATCAGGCTGTTCGAATCCTGGTCAAATGCCATGGCTGCATCCCGTTTGCGTGGTGATCGCCCGCGATCCTACAAGAAGCATGCCGCTGAAACAAATTTGTGAATTGACCTGAGACAGAGCGCCGGAACAAATGCGAAACGACATCGCGCAGAACGCCGCTAATTGTTTCCTGGAGTTCTGACGTGACGCGTGCGCGCACCGGCAAAGCTTTTGCCGATAGATTATTCGACTGCTGCTGGGTGGAACTGGACGGCTTTCAACGGCCGCAACTGGTGGTTCAGATGCGCATGAAGCCGCCGATCTTCGCCATAGGGCCGGGCCTTTATGACGAACGTGGCCGCGCCATGCCGACTCACGCGGACGCACCGCGTGTGCTGGTCATCTACAACACGACCATTTCGCCGCGCCGCATGTTAGCCTGAGCTATGCCTGGCAGGTCCGGGATATATTTATCTCGCTTTCCTCCATGCCTTTACTGTTCCTGGCGCTGGAAAAGGCCCGTTGTGCGGTGCTGTAATATTCGCATGCCTTCTCTTTGTCACCGTTGCGTTCGGCCTCGACGCCATACCTCATCGCGCGCCGTCCGTGCTGCGACAGATTTGAGCGCCCGGACCTCTCCCAAGCGCCCTTGGAGCGCTTGTATTGCGGATATGATTGGTAGGTGGACGGGTTATCCCATCGGCTTTCCGGAGAGCTGTTGACACGGCCCTCGTTGGGAGTCCGGGACGGCGCCTGGGGCGCTACATCCTGGGCCGATGCCATCGGCGCGGGCAGCGACAAAATGATGACCAGGCCGGAAATTGGAACGAAACGCAATAAAGGGGACATGATACCTCCTGAAGCATTTTCATAACGCGTCTTTTACTGCCTTCACCGCAGCCTATATTCACTTGCTGACACGTGCAATACGCCGTTCTTCAATCAAGGCGATCGCTTTTTAAGGGCGTCAGGCTTATGCGCATGCGTGCCTCCGCTCTTGTCGCCTTTTGCAAATATCTTGGTCATGGCGGCCTCCTGATGACGGCCGGGTAGGGCTTCCACCTGTCAGGATACGATGCGGCAATAAAACCCTAGATCGGAACGAAGCCCCCTGACGTCGTTCCGATCTAGGGAGGGTGGGAGCGGCGGAATCCTACTTTCCGCCAACTCGACCAGCCATTCTGTGTGTTACGATCGTTTGCCAGGGCGGGGCCTGTTTGCCAGGCAGCACGGCTATCGATAACATAATGGTCCCCGTTTCATTGCCGTCTGTGCGGCTTGTTTCTGTCAGGGAAGGCGATCCGGCGCCGCAGGTCAATTCCTGACACGCAAATGGGAAAACCGGTGTCATATACGCTACGGCAAGATTTTGCAGTACATCAAGGCATGGTTTTGCAAGGTGAAGTCTTGCCGGTGCCGTCCGCTCCCCAACGGCGGAAGCTTTTGGAATCGATGTGAAAACGGCGGGCGGAATAGAAGCCGAGTCCGATATTGTATTGCGCGCCCTTGCCGGCGTGGACAGCGCACATCCGATCGATCAGCATCGCGCGGTCGAGATTGGCGGTCAGCGGCACGAGGTCAAGGGCGTAATAGGTGCGGTGGGCGCTGTGTCGCGCGCCGCCCGAACAGGCGTTGAGCGCTTCGTCGCGATAGCCTGAGACAGCTTCGACGGGACCGATAGCCGGCCGCACCTGATCGCGGACAAAGCGCAGGGTCGTGACGATATGCGGCCAGTGGGCGCGATCGGGGACAACAAAGGCGTCGGTGTGGCACAGGGCGGAAGACGACGAAGTTCGCCACAACTGGTAGGCCGGTATGATGTCCGCGGCCCCATTCTGGGTCAGGAAGGACTGAAAGGCCGCGAACTGGGTTGTCCGTTCCGGGCGCGCGTCACGCCAGGTCGCGAAAGCTGCCTCGGAAAATCGGTTCGGCGCTTCGGCCTGGGCGGGGCCGGTGAGGAAAAGACTGATCAAAAACAGCGACGATAACCGGTGTGTCATGTCTTGATGGACACACGCGACAGCGCCGGAATTATGGCGCCTTTAAATTAGCATTGACTAATACATTAGTATTGGCTAATTTGATTTTATGATCGAAGCCGCTCCCATAGATTCCGTTTTGCGTGCCCTGGCTGACCCGACCCGCCGGGCGGTGTTCCAGCGCGTCGTCTCGACTGACGAGATCACCGTCGCCGACCTGACGCACGGCAGCGGCGTCACGCAGGGCGCCATCTCGCAGCATCTGAAGGCCTTGAAATTGGCCGGGCTGGTCGCCGAACGGCCTGAGGGCCGCAAGGTCTACTACCGCGCCGAACCCGAAGGCCTGGCGCCGCTGGCCGACTGGATGAACCATTACAGCGTCTTCTGGAAAGACCGTTTCAGCAATCTCCGCGACCTTTTGAAGGAAATCGACCATGACTGACACGCAGAATATCGTCGTCGAAGAGGTCCTGCCGCACACGCCAGACATCATCTGGAAGGCTCTGACCACGGGCGACCTGATCGGACGCTGGCTGATGCCGGCGACTGGGTTCGAACCTGTGAGGGGCAACCGCTTTACGTTTACCACCAAGCCGGCGGGCGCCTGGGACGGCACGATCCGCTGTGAGATTTTGGAGATCACGCCGCAGTCGCGTCTGGTCTATAGCTGGCAGTCGGGCGATGCCGGCAATGTCGGCTACGGTGCGCTGCTCGATACGGTCGTCAGCTGGACGCTGGAACCGGCAGGCAGCGGGACGCGCGTGAAACTGATCCATGCTGGCTTTGTCGTGCCGCGCAATGAGATCGCGCTGACCAATATGGGCGAGGGCTGGCGCAAGATCGTCCCGCGTCTTGGCGAAACCGTCGTCGGCGGTGCGGCATGAACCGGGTGTGGAAGGGCGGCTGCGCCTGTGGTGCCGTCCGCTACGAGATTTCCGGCGAACCCTTGGCCATGGTGGATTGTCAGTGTCTCGACTGCCAAAGTGAAAGCGGCACGGGCCATGCGTCGCACGTGGTTTTCCCGAGCGAGGGTGTGACTACCCCTGAGACAGCGACTGGCTTTGAGATGCGCGGCGACAGCGGCAATGTCAAGATCCGCCATTTCTGCCGAACGTGCGGATCGCCCGTCTTCATGACCTTCGCTGCCACACCGGACATCCTGACCGTTCGCCCCGCGAGCCTTGATGAGCCACAACTTTATCAGCCTCAGATCGTGACCTACGCGTCGCGAGGCCACGCGTGGGATCACCTCGATCCTGACGCGCCAAAGTTCCCGAAGATGCCGGGATAATTCTCCGTCACTCCTCCCTGTCGCGCAGCGATGGGGAGGAGTGACGGAGTAGGTTATTCCGCCGGCTCGGCCGGGATATAGACTTCGCTGCCCATGTCCTTGAACTTCTGCGACATCTGCGCCATGCCGGTGGCGGCCTCTAAGTCCGCCTTTTCGTTGTCGGTCATGTTGGCGGCGTAGTCGCGGACCTCCTGCGTGATCTTCATCGAGCAGAATTTCGGCCCGCACATCGAACAGAAGTGCGCCGTCTTGTGCGCTTCCTTAGGCAGGGTTTCGTCGTGGAAGGCCCGCGCCGTATCCGGATCGAGGCCGAGATTGAACTGATCCTCCCAGCGGAAATCAAAACGCGCGCGCGACAGGGCATCGTCCCAGGCGCGTGCGGCCGGGTGGCCCTTGGCGAGGTCGGCGGCGTGGGCGGCGATCTTATAGGTGATCACACCCGTCTTGACGTCGTTGCGGTCGGGCAGGCCCAAATGTTCCTTAGGCGTGACGTAGCACAGCATGGCCGTGCCGAACCAGCCGATCATCGCCGCACCAATGCCCGAGGTGATGTGGTCATAGCCTGGCGCAATGTCGGTCGTCAGTGGCCCCAAGGTATAGAAGGGGGCTTCGCCGCAAGTCGCCAGCTGCTTGTCCATATTGGCCTTGATCTTGTGCATCGGCACGTGGCCGGGGCCTTCGATCATGACCTGGCAGCCCTTCTTCCAGGCGACTTGCGTCAGTTCACCCAGGGTTTCCAGTTCGGCGAACTGAGCGCGGTCATTGGCATCGGCGATCGAGCCGGGGCGCAGGCCGTCGCCCAGAGAGAAGGTCACATCATACTCGCGCATGATGTCGCAGATCTCTTCGAAGTGTGTGTAGAGGAAGTTCTCCTTGTGGTGTGCCAGGCACCACTTGGCCATGATCGAGCCGCCGCGCGAGACGATGCCGGTGACGCGCTTGGCCGTCAGGTGGACATAGGCCAGGCGGACGCCGGCATGGATGGTGAAGTAGTCGACGCCTTGCTGGGCCTGCTCGATCAGGGTGTCGCGATAGACTTCCCAGGTCAGGTCTTCGGCGACGCCATTGACCTTTTCCAGCGCCTGATAGATCGGCACGGTGCCGATCGGGTTCGGCGAATTGCGCAGGATCCATTCGCGGATATTGTGGATATTGCGGCCGGTCGACAGGTCCATGACGTTGTCGGCACCCCAACGGATAGCCCACACCATCTTGTCGACCTCTTCTTCCATTGAGGAGGTGACGGCCGAATTGCCGATATTGGCGTTGATCTTGACCAGGAAGTTGCGGCCGATGATCATCGGTTCGACTTCGGCGTGGTTGATATTGGCCGGGATGACCGCGCGGCCACGGGCCACTTCGTCGCGGACGAATTCCGGTGTGATGAAGTCGGGGATCGAGGCGCCGAAGTCCTCGCCATCGCGGATGACTTCGGCGGACCGAGAGCGGCGGATGTTTTCGCGGATGGCGATATATTCCATCTCGGACGTGATGATGCCGGCGCGGGCGTATTCGAGCTGGGTCACCAGCTTGCCGGGCTTGCCGCGCAGGACCTTGGGCAGGTTGGGGAATTCCGGCGCCAGGCGCTCGGGCGAGACATTGCCGTTGTCTTCTGGCTTGACCTTGCGGCCTTCGATGAATTCGACATCGCCGCGGTCGAGCACGGACTGTTCGCGAACGCGCGGCAGGCCCTTGTCGATCTGGGGGACAAAGTTCTCTTCGGTGTA
This sequence comes from Asticcacaulis sp. P4_H10, assembly GCF_056400965.1. NCBI lineage: Bacteria > Pseudomonadati > Pseudomonadota > Alphaproteobacteria > Caulobacterales > Caulobacteraceae > Asticcacaulis > Asticcacaulis sp. P4_H10. The sequence continues at coordinate 926,001 of NZ_JBFUKH010000001.1, forward strand.
GGGGCCGGTCGAATCGTAGAGGCTGACCGGCGGCTCATTGGCTTCGGGCTGAAGGGCGACTTCGCGGAACGGCACGCGCAGTTCGGGGAAGAGGACGCCGGGCTCATAGACCTTCTTCGAGCCGGGGAAGGGCGAGGCTTCGACCTTGATCGGACGTAAGTCCTTGATGGGCTTGTTCATTGTGTAATCCCTCAATAGCCCTCAAGCAGCGAAGCGGTAGGGCAAAAATAATACGAGGGATCATGCGCGTAGATTGCGGGCGCTCATTTGCCCATTACAGGCGGCAAGCGTATCCAACTCCCTTCGCCGGCATGACCCGGATCAGGTTCGGCGGTTTTAGGAGGCGGCGTAAAAGCCTCCCGTCTCAGCCCGCATTGGCCTGCGGACACTCCGGTGAACTGTTGTGAGTCATAGAGGGATAGGGGAGCCGGTTCAATATCGAAATTGTGACTCCACTTTCCGGCATAAAGTCTCTTCTCATCTTTGAGTGGCGCGCTACATCTGTGGCGACCTAACAGGAGATTCCCATGTTAACCGCCGTCCCCAGCACCCACCACCGTCAGTCGGGCGTCGCCGACGACATCGATTTCGAGATCAAGGGCCAGGAGCTTCAGTTCGTCGAGATCGAGCTCGACCCGGGTGAGAGCGCCATCGCCGAAGCCGGCGCCTTTGTGTGGAAGGACGCCAGCGTCGGCATGACCACCGTCTTCGGTGACGGCTCGGGCCAGAAGCAGGGCTTCATGGGATCGCTCCTGGGCGCGGGCAAGCGCCTGATCACCGGCGAAAGCCTGTTTACGACGGTCTTTACGCACAACGGCCACGGTAAGGCGCGCGTCGCCTTTTCGGCACCGGTGCCGGGCGCCATCCTGCCGCTCAAGCTGTCAGATATCGGCGGCCGCCTGATCTGCCAGAAGGACGCGTTTCTTGCGGCGGCAAAGGGCGTATCACTCGGCATCGCCTTCCAGCAGAAGATCATGACGGGTCTGTTCGGCGGCGAAGGCTTTATCATGCAGAAGCTTGAGGGCGACGGCTGGGTCTTCGTCCAGTTCGGCGGCATGGTCGTTGAGCGCGTCCTGGCGCCCGGCGAGGAATTGCACGTTGATACCGGCTGCGTCGCGGCCTTTACCGACACGGTCGATTTCGATCTGGTCCAGGCCGGCGGCATCAAGTCGATGCTGTTCGCTGGCGAAGGCGTCTTCTTTGCGCGCCTGCGCGGGCCGGGCAAGGTGTGGATCCAGTCGTTGCCGTTTGCGCGTCTGGCCGGCCGGATGATGGCAGCTGCCGGCGGGGCAGGGCCGTCGCGTGGTGAAGGCTCGATCCTTGGTCAGTTTGGCGACCTGATCGGCGGTAACCGCTAAACTTGCCGCCCAACTTGTCGGATGGCGTACGTTCGGTCACGATCGGGCTTTGCGATTCTTCGGGGCCGAACCATGTCCAAAGAGACCGACAGCTATAATCCGCTTGTGCCGGTGCCTCAGGATAAGCGCGTCCTGGGCACTGGCGATGCGTTCTCGCTGTGGTTCAGCCTTGGCATCGGCCTGCTGGTGCTTCAGGCCGGAGCGTTTCTGGTGCCGGGCCTGTCGCTCGTCGGCGCACTGACCGCCATTGTCATCGGCAGTCTGCTGGGCGCCGGGTTGCTGGCCCTGGCCGGCGTGGTCGGTGCCGATACGGGGCTTGCCACCATGGCGGCACTCAGGCCGACGCTTGGCGTGCGCGGCGCTTCCGTTCCGGCCGTGATGAACATCATCCAGCTGGTCGGGTGGGGGACGTTCGAAATCATCGCCATGCGCGATGCCGCCGATCAACTGGCCGGATCGAACTTCGGCTTCAGCGCGCCGGTGGTGTGGACGATCGTGTTTGGTTTGGCGGCGACGGCTTTGGCAGTCCTGGGGCCGTTGAGCTTTGTGCGTAAGTTCCTGCGGCGGTTCGGCATATGGCTGATCCTGCTGGGCGCGGTGTGGCTGACCTGGACGCTACTGTCGCGGCACGATCTGGCAGAGCTGTTCAATTACAAAGGCGACGGTTCTGTGTCGCTGGGCGGCGGGATCGATATTGTCGTCGCCATGCCGCTGAGCTGGCTGCCTTTGATCGCCGACTACAGCCGGTTTGGCACCTCATCGCGATCGGTTTTCAAAGGCACGGCGCTTGGCTATCTCTTGGCGAACATCTGGTTCTTTGCCTTGGGCGCAGGGTTCGCGCTGGCAGCGCGCCACGACGGCCAGGATCTGCTCTTGTCGGCGTTGGCAGCGGCGGGCGGGGGGCTGGCGCTCTTGATGATCCTGATCGACGAAACCGATAATGTCTTTGCCGATGTCTTTTCGGCCGGGACTTCGACGGCCAGTCTCGTGCCTCTGCGTGTTCAGCATCTGGTGCTGGGTTTCGGTCTGCTGTGTACGGTTCTGGCGCTGGTCGTGCCGGTCGGAGAGTATCTGTCCTTCCTGCTGCTTATTGGCTCGGTGTTTGCGCCGCTCTACGGCGTGCTGCTGACCGATCATTTCCTGGTTCGCAAGCGTCAGGTGGTTCTGGCTGATATCGACCGGACGCATGGTGTTTATGGCGTAATCAACCTGCCGGCTTTCGTGGCCTGGGTATTCGGTATCTGCATCTTCCACGGCATCGCGCATTTTCTGCCGACGCTGGGCGCGACGATTCCGGCGCTTGTTGCGGCGGGCGTGGCCTATCTCGGGCTCAAGCGACTGAGACCGTAGGCGGGCCTTTCAGCTCAAGCATATTGCCTTCGGGATCGCTGAGATAGATGGATGGCCCTTCGCCATCGGCGCCGTAACGTGACGCGACTTCGCCGGCGATACCGTGCTGTTTCAGATGGGCGAGGATGGCGGCTTCGTCCCAGGGCCTGACGCGAAAGCAGACGTGATCGACATTGCGGCCTTCCGTGCCCGGCGCAGCACCACCCATTTGGCCCAGCTTGCCATCGATCGGGACGAGGTCGATCAGCGACGTGCCGACGCGCAGTTGGTAGAGGCCCGGGCCTTCCTGATACTTCTCAAATTTGGCACCGAGCACGCCTGTATAAAACGCAACCATGCTGTCGAGGTCGCGCACTCTGAAAACGACGTGGTCGATGTCCTGGATTCTAATCATTGTGGATATCTGGCTTCGAAGCCGCAGATCAGCAAGTCCAGGCCGTCGAGAAAATGCTGTTCGTCCGACCGGCGGCGATAATGGCCCATGGCTGAGGTCAGGGCCGGGTAGGGGCGAAGCTTTGCGTCCAGCGCCGCGGCGGCTTCCGCTGGTGGTGCTTCATTCTGTTCTTCCAATGCGCAGCCGACGACGTAGCGCCGGACGGCGATGTCCAGGTTCATGACGTCGGCGGCTGAAAAGCCGTGGCCGGTCATGAAGCGCAGCGTGCGGTCCATCTGTTCGATGTCTTCGTGTTCGGTATGTGCGCCGGCATGGACGCGCGCCCCGTCGCGGAACTTCAGCAAGGCCTTTCGAAAGCTTACAGCCTGGTCGCGGACAAAAGCCTGCCATGACTGGCCGGGTAAGGGCTCTCGGTGGTTGTGGCCAAGCCGCAGCATGACGGCGTTCATAGCGGTCAGCAGGGCTTGCTTGTTCTTGAAGTGCCAGTAAAGCGCCGGCTGCTGGACGTTCAGCCGCTGGGCCAGGCCGCGCGTCGACAGCGCGTCGATCCCGACCTCGTTCAGCAGGTCGAGCGCGGCGCTGATTATAGCAGTTTTATCGATTTTCATGGAATGGGAGGTCGGTATTACAAATGTGCTTACGGAATTTATCAGTGATAAGCAACTTATCGCTGATAAATTTAGTCACGAAGGCGGGGTCCGGGCAAGGGCGCGGGTAAAACAAAACCGCCCCGGCGGTGGCCGGAGCGGCGTAAATCTGTGGATGAATCTACCGGCTATTCTGTCGGTTCGTGTTCCGGCACCCGGATGGTCTGCTTGACCTTGGCCATATCCTTCGCCAGTTGCCGGGCCTGCTCGTCACTGAGGAGGCGGCGCGCCTTTGCGAACATCTCCACCTCTTCCTCCTTAACGTGGTGGGTGACGGCGTGTTTAAGTTCACCGAACTTCTCCATCCAGCGCGGGCCGCCGACCGACTCGTTGACCAGAAAGGTCATGAGTTCGCGGATTTCGTCGTGATCCTCGTGTGCCTGAACGACGCGCGCCTCAATATCGGCGCGCTCGGATGCCTCGCGAATCGCTTTGTAGAAGGTCTGTTCCTCGGCTTCGGCATGAAGGCTCAGCTCCATACGGATCTTGCGGAAGATGCGTTCCTGAACGGCCGACAGGTTGATGGAAAGCAGTTCGTCCATAAGGCCTGCGACCTTGCGGTGGTCCTGACGGATATAGTTGTAAATGTCCATGATGGGCTCCCTGTATGTTTTTATCCAGGGAGGATGCGCGCGTGGAAATACCGATGAAATGGCGACTGTGGCGTCGGCTGTAAATTTTCCATAAGTGCCCGGGCGGCGTGAAATTTATACAAGTCCCGTCGCGCTGCGATTTTTTCCTTACGTGCGCGGCTGGCATTGTCGCCTCATGACCACTGACGCCAAGACGAAATCCCGCCCGAAGGCCAAGACAGCCAACAGCCGTGATCGCGCAAAACGCAGGCGCGCCCAGGCGCCGGAAGCCGAGGTTGCCGAGAATGCTGGCAACAGCAAGGGCTGGTTCACGCGCTTTTCGCAGACGACGTCGTGCTGGACGGGCAGTCCGGTCGCCTTCTTCCTGGCCGTTATGGTTATCGTTGTCTGGGTGGTGACGGGCCCGATCTTCAAGTTCTCGGACACCTGGCAACTGGTAATCAATACCGGCACGACCATCGTCACCTTCCTCATGGTCTTCCTGATCCAGAGCTCGCAAAACCGTGACTCCAAACTGATCCAGCTCAAGCTCGATGAACTCATCCGGGCGGTCGACACGGCTGAAACGGCGCTGATCGACATGGACGAGATGAGCGAGGAGGAACTGAAAGAGGTCCAGGAAAAGTTCAGCCAGGTCGCTGCCGAGGCGCGCGAGGAACTGAAGGAGGTCGCGGCGGGACAGGAGGTCCGTGAAGCCGCGCCGCCGCGCAAGGTGTCCCTGCACCATTAGGCGCGTCCGGCGCTTTAACGTTTCAGAAATGCCGGAACTGATAAGCTGACCTTAGCGTCAATTTTCGGCCCGTGTTTATGCGGGCGACCGAGGTTCGTCATGTCCGGTTCCGGACCCAATGCAGTGAGATCGGGTGGTGCGTCTCCGCACCATGTTCCGCACGGCTACGCCCATCCCAAGGAGCGCCATCACTGGTACTGGTACGGCGGCTTCGCGGTTGCCGGACTGGCTCTGGCGCTGGTATCGTGGGTTTACTGGCAGTACGACCACGGGACGGGGCCGTTGTGCGATAGCAGCAACGGCGCGGCGGTCACCTCGCCGGGCGGCGCCCATGAACTGCAGATCGTGCATGTGTCCTGTATGGCGGCCGACGACCGGCAACTGATATTGCTCCGGGACACCGAAGGCGGTTTCGGCAGCGAGCGCATGATCGGCAGCTTTGACGGTGAGGCGAAACTCCGGCTGCGCTGGTTGTCTGACAAGGAGGCTTTCATTCGTCGGCGCGGTGGCCAGATGTGGGCGTTTCAGCCGTCGTGGGATGGTGTCCACGTCACCTATCGCGTTATCGGCGGTTAATTGATACCGCTGTAAAGCCGGTTTGTCTGATCAGAAATTGCCGCGAAAGGTTCAGCCGTCCAGGAATACGTATTCCAATAGCCAGGCTTGCCGCTAAGTGGCAGGGTCGTCCCAACACATAATACAGGGACTGCGGACATGGTTTTCTCATCGATTGGTAAACGCGTGCGTGCGTGCCTGATGGCTTCGGCGGCGTGCCTGGCTATGGCTGTATCGGCCCAGGCGGCGATCGATGTGTCGCCCGTGCCGGTGACCAACAAGACCAGCGCGTTGCCCAAGGGGTGGAACAGACAAGCCGCCTTCACCGAGATCTTTGTGCGCTCCTATCAAGATAGCGATGGCGACGGCATTGGCGACTTCAAGGGGCTGACCTCGCGGCTTGACTATCTGCAAAAGATGGGTGTCACCGGCATCTGGCTGATGCCGATCGGCCCCAGCCAGGACCACGACCATGGCTATGCGCAGAACGACTACCGCGCCATCGATCCGCAATACGGCACCATGGCCGACTTCGATGAATTCCTGGCCGAAGCGCATAAGCGCGGCGTCGGCGTCATCATCGACTATGTCATCAACCACTCGGGCAGCGGCAACGCCATCTTCCTCGATGCCGCTAAATCGAAATCGAGCGCCTATCGCGACTGGTACATCTTTGCTGATCAAAATCCCGGCTGGTACGATGAAAAGATGCGCGGCGTTTCCGGCGCCTACTGGACCGATCCGTGGAAGCCGGCGAAGGACGGCGAAGGGCTCTATTACGGCGTCTTCGACACCTCGATGCCCGACTGGAACCTGCGTAATCCGAAGGTCGTTAGTTATCTCAAAGACAGCATGCGCTTCTGGCTGAACAAGGGCGTGGATGGCCTGCGCCTCGATGCTGTGACCATGCTGCTGGAAGACGGCAAGGCGTCCTACTTCAACAATCCTGGCAATGCGGCGCTCATCATGGATCTGCGCAAGACAATGGATGAATACGACAATCGCTATCTGATCTGCGAGGCGTCGGAAGGCCGGGAACTGTATCTCGAAGCCTGTTCGGCCTTTGCCTATGGCGTGCAGCAGCACCTGATTGACGGCATCAAGAAGGGCATGGTGGCGCCAGAAGTCGTCACCCTCCTTCAGGACCCTAAGCTCGACCTGACGCCTTTGGCGCTGCAAAGCCATGACTCCTATGTCGGCGACCGGCTGACCAACCAGTTCGGCGTCAATGGCGGGGCCAATTACCGCGTGGCGGCGACCATCGCGATACTGGCTTCGGCGACACCCTTTGCCTATTACGGCGAAGAGATTGGCATGAGTAATGGCGGCGTCCACAACGATCCCGGGCTGCGCTCGCCGATGAGTTGGACGGGGGATACGAAGACGGCCGGCTTTACGACGGGCAAGCCCTATCGCGACGTGGCGATCAATGTCGCCGGCGTTAATGTGGCTGCGCAAGAAAACGATCCGGATTCTTTGCTGGCCTACTACACCTCGCTGTACAAGGTGCGCCAGGCACACCCGGTTATCGCCACCGGCGCGTTCAAGCTGCTATCAAAGGCGGGCGATCCGTATCTCGCTTTCACCCGCACCGACAAGGCGCAGCAGGCGGTCGTCATCGCCAATGTCTCAACTGAGCCGCAGACGGTGACGCTCGATGCCAAGGGCGCCTATCAATACGCGCTGGGCGGGCAGGGGGCGGTGACGCCGTCGGCCGGCAAGGTGTCGGTGACCGTGGCGCCCAAGGCGACGGTGGTGCTTACCGCTGGAAGTGCGCCTCGGAAATAAGTCGAGTGCGCAGAAGCTCGAGCGTCGGCTTGTCGTTGCCTTCCTTCAGGACGATATCGCGGCCCCCTGCGGTCAGGACCAGAGTGTAATAGGGATCGCCATCGCTGTCCTTTCGCTGGTGTATTTCCGGAGCGGACAAGCGGTTGATGGCGAAGCTTTCCTGCTGATGTTTCAGCAGCCAGCGCTGACCGACATGGACCGTCCCGGCGGTGAAGGTGACGTACGTCAGCGGCTGGCCGAGCATGGCTCCACAGCCGGCCACGCCAAACACCCAGAACAGCGCCATGACGCCGCGTTCCAGCCAGGGATCGAACTGGTGAAAGCCGCCGTCGCGGAAGAACAGCCAGGTGAACACGCTGATCCCGCTCATCCAGATGCTCATGAAGATCCAGCCAACCAGGGGCGTGAGATTTCGGATAACAATGGGCTGCGCCGGTCCAGACATGGCGGCAATATAGCTGCGTTATGCTACTGTTCGATTAAATGCGCTTTGGTATGATGGCTTGCAAACGGAGGTTGCCACCATGCCGAGGTATAATCAAATAGAGCAGGATATGCTGAGGGAATATCTTCTGCTTTGCGCCCGGCAACTGGATGAAGAGGACTTCGAAGAGGTCACGTTAGAAAGCCTGATGGCGGAGGGGGACGCGCGTCGAGCGCGGCAAAAGGCGCAAAACAATTAATAGGGCGCAATTTGCGCAATTGTTTAAGGCGGCGCTTTCCGTGGCTAAATCTCAGGCTGAAGAGATTTTCGAGCGAAAGCTCCCGGCGCTCACCTTAATCAAGCTCGTCGCATTCGGCCAGGACGGTAGATGGATCACCATCGAAGAGTGCCTTGACTTCATTTACATCGACGACGTGACGTTCTATCGCTTTATCGATGTCGCGGTTATTGCCTGTTCCGAAACCTGTACAGGGTACTTTGTCAGGGTGAGTGGTCATCCGCCTGGTAGCCTGGCATTGACCTGGCAGCCCGAAGGTTTGGGGCCGTTTAAGATCATGGGACCTGTTGACCCGCTCAAACCGCTGGTTCAGTAACGATCGCGCTTGACGCAGCGCATCCGCTCCTCTATAGCGCCCAGACCATTTTCGAGGTGGGCGTTAAAACCCGTCTGGATACTGATCTTCGCAGGGGCTGTGTCCCCGCCGTAACCTCCATAGCGCAGGTTGCGGCTTTTGTGTTTGTCTGGATCTGGATCTCTGAACTGTCAAAATGAAAACCGAGATCCTCCGGCCAAACGGCACAGGTCTCCACAATACGGAAAGTCATCGTTTCGATGCCCACAATCAACCAGCTTCTTCGCAAGCCGCGCCAGGTTCCGGCCAAGCGCAACAAGGTTCCGGCCCTGAAGGGCTGCCCGCAGCGCCGTGGCGTCTGCACCCGCGTCTACACCACCACGCCGAAGAAGCCGAACTCGGCGCTTCGTAAGGTTGCCAAGGTCCGTCTGACCTCGCAGATCGAAGCCGTGTGCTACATCCCCGGCGAAGGCCACAACCTTCAGGAACACTCGGTTGTTCTGATCCGCGGCGGCCGCGTGAAGGACCTTCCGGGCGTTCGTTACCACATCCTGCGCGGCGTGCTCGACACGCAAGGCGTCAAGAACCGTAAGCAGCGCCGTTCGCACTACGGCGCGAAGCGTCCTAAGTAAGGAGCAGAATACATGTCACGTCGTCACCGCGCAGAGAAGCGCGATGTTCTGCCCGATCCCAAGTTTGGTGATCTGGTTGTCACCAAGTTCATGAACTACGTCATGTACGAGGGCAAGAAGGCCGTTGCTGAAAACATCATCTACGGCGCCTTTGATATCCTCGTTGCCAAGAAGAAGGACGCGACCGCGATCGAGACCTTCCACGCGGCACTTGATAACGTTTCGCCGTCGATCGAAGTGCGTTCGCGCCGCGTCGGTGGTGCGACCTATCAGGTCCCCGTCGAAGTCCGTCCGGACCGCCGTCGCGCCCTGGCGATCCGCTGGCTGGTCAACGCTGCGCGCAAGCGTGGCGAAAGCACCATGACGGAAAAGCTGGCCGGCGAACTGCTGGATGCGGCCAACAACCGCGGCACCGCCGTCAAGAAGCGTGAAGACACGCACAAGATGGCTGAGGCCAACCGCGCGTTCTCGCACTACCGCTGGTAACAGCCTGCGGTTTGCAGTCGCGAAAATTTTGCTTTGAGGCGCGGGCGGTTTGAGCTAAACCGCCCGCGACTTTGCATCTGGGACAAGCGTCCCGATGCAGGACCCCTTTTCATTATCCGTACGTTTTGAGGCTCCCCCATGCCCCGCATACACAAGATCGAAGATTACCGGAATTTCGGTATCATGGCGCACATCGACGCCGGCAAGACCACGACCACTGAGCGTATCCTCTACTACACGGGCAAGAGCCACAAGATCGGTGAAGTCCACGACGGCGCTGCTACCATGGACTGGATGGAGCAGGAGCAGGAACGTGGCATCACGATCACCTCGGCCGCCACGACCGCCTTCTGGGAAGGCAAGCGCCTGAACATCATCGACACCCCGGGCCACGTTGACTTCACCATCGAAGTCGAGCGTTCGCTCCGCGTTCTCGATGGCGCCGTTACGGTTCTCGACGGCAATGCCGGCGTTGAGCCGCAGACCGAAACCGTCTGGCGCCAGGCTGACAAGTACAAGGTGCCGCGCATCGTGTTCGTCAACAAGATGGACAAGATCGGCGCCGACTTCGACAAGTCGGTTCAGTCGATCCGCGACCGCCTTGGCGCCAAGGCCGTGCCGATCCAGTTCCCGATCGGTTCGGAAAACCTGCTGAAGGGCCTGGTCGATATCGTTCGCATGAAGGCGGTTGTCTGGGACAATGACGGCCTGGGCGCGACCTATCGCGACGAAGAAATCCCCGCCGACCTGGTCGACAAGGCCAACGAAGCCCGCCAGTACCTGATCGACAACGCCGTTGAACTTGACGACGAAGCGATGGAAGCGTACCTGGAAGGCAATGAGCCTTCGATCGAAGTCATCAAGAAGTGCATCCGTAAGGCTGTTCTGACCGGCGCCTTCTACCCGATCCTGTGTGGCTCGGCGTTCAAGAACAAGGGCGTGCAGACGCTGCTCGACGCCGTCGTCGACTACCTGCCAGCCCCGACCGACATCCCGGCGACCAAGGGCATCGACTACAAGACCGAAGAAGAAGTCACCCGTAAGGCTTCGGACGAAGAGCCCCTGTCGGTTCTGGCGTTCAAGATCATGGACGACCCGTTCGTTGGCTCGCTGACCTTCTGCCGTATCTATTCGGGCAAGATGGAAACGGGCATGGGCTTGCTGAACTCGACGCGCGACAAGAAAGAGCGCGTTGGCCGCATGCTGCTCATGCACTCCAACAACCGCGAAGACATCAAGGAAGCCTATGCCGGCGACATCGTCGCCCTGGCCGGACTGAAGGACACCCGCACGGGTGACACGCTCTGCGATCCGATCAAGTCGCCTGTCATCCTCGAGCGCATGGAATTCCCGGCGCCGGTTATCGAAATCGCCGTCGAACCCAAGTCGAAGGCCGACCAGGAAAAGCTGGGCGTTGCCCTGGCCAAGCTGGCGTCCGAAGATCCGTCCTTCACCGTTTCGACCGACCACGAGTCGGGCCAGACGATCCTGAAGGGCATGGGCGAACTGCACCTCGACATCAAGATCGATATCCTGAAGCGGACCTACAAGGTCGAAGCCAATATCGGTGCGCCGCAGGTTGCCTATCGTGAATCGATCACCCGCAAGGCGGAAATCGACTACACGCACAAGAAGCAGACCGGTGGTACGGGCCAGTTCGCCCGCATCAAGCTGGTATTCGAACCGGGCGAGCCCGGCACGGGCTTCGTGTTCGACTCGGCCATCGTCGGTGGCGCGGTTCCGAAGGAATACATCCCGGGCGTCACCAAGGGGCTGGAATCGGCCAAGGAAAACGGCCTGCTGGCCGGCTTCCCGCTGATCGATTTCAAGGCAACACTTATCGACGGCGCCTACCATGACGTCGACTCCTCGGTCCTGGCCTTCGAAATCGCCGCGCGCGCAGCCTTCAAGGAACTGCGTGAAAAGGGCGGGCCCAAGCTGCTCGAGCCGATCATGAAGGTCGAAGTCGTGACGCCGGAAGAATACCTCGGTTCGGTCATCGGTGACCTCAACGGTCGCCGTGGCATGATCCAGGGTCAGGACATGCGCGGTAACGCCATCGTCGTGGATGCCTTCGTGCCGCTGGCCAACATGTTCGGCTACGTCAACACCCTGCGCGGCATGTCGCAAGGCCGTGCGCAGTTCTCCATGGTGTACGACCACTACGAGCCCGTGCCGCAGCACGTTGCCGACGAAGTGATCAAGAAGTACGCCTAAGAGGTAAGCGCACCCCTGAAAACATTGGGATTTCGATCCCGGAGTTTTAGATAAGGTGCGCGCCTCAAAAAAGGAACTTGGCGCGTAGCACAGACTGTGGTACGCGCCGCCAACTCCAAGATACCCTTTTAGTTTCAACCCCTACCCGAATGAAGGTCCGCTCGAAGACAGCGGAAGTGAAAAATGGCCAAGGAAAAATTCAACCGTTCGAAGCCGCACTGTAACATCGGCACCATTGGTCACGTTGACCACGGCAAGACGACCCTGACGGCAGCGATCACGATGACGCTGGCCAAGTCGGGCGGCGCTGTTGCCAAGGCTTATGCCGACATCGATGCGGCTCCCGAAGAAAAGGCACGCGGCATCACGATCAACACGGCGCACGTCGAATATGAGACGGCCAACCGTCACTATGCGCACGTCGACTGCCCGGGCCACGCCGACTACGTGAAGAACATGATCACCGGTGCTGCCCAGATGGACGGCGCGATCCTGGTCGTTTCGGCTGCCGACGGTCCGATGCCGCAAACGCGCGAGCACATCCTGCTGGCCCGTCAGGTCGGCGTTCCGGCCCTGGTCGTGTTCATGAACAAGGTCGACCTGGTCGAC